>JANPJY010000001.1:0-18027 GCA_031425735.1 Akkermansiaceae bacterium
GGTGCCAAATGCGTATTCTTGCAAATTTGTTAGAGAGTCACCGTCGGGATTCGCCGTCATCGTGGCAATGCCAGCCGTCAAGCCACTGGCCACAGCCCAGTCATCAAACAGGATGATAATAGCAATGGTGGTATCGTCGGCGATGGCTGAGGTGGTATCGAGGTTGTTGCCTGCGGCATCGGCCAATACCGCGCCCGCGTTCACCCGCAGTTGGAGGGTGCCTGTGGTGGTTGGCGTGACTTGCACTGTGAACACTCCGGGCGTGATTTCGGCGATCGTGCCGAAGGTCACGGCGGCGGAACCGGTGTTGCCAAAATCGGCAGCGGTCACCGTCGCGGCATTCATGTCCTCATTGAAAGTGATAGTATAACTCACCAGTGTATTTAGGAAGATGGGTCCACCCGCCTTGTTGTCCACCATGTCCGCCGCAGCCAAGGTTGGCGCTGTGGTGTCGCTCACCACCAACTCAAGGTTGGGGCCATTGAGTTGCAGGGTGCCGGTGCATCCGTTGCCGACAGGGCCGGTGAGGAAGCCGGTTCTGAGGGTTCCGCTGATGGCCGCTCCGTTGATCAGGGTATAAGTGCCGCTGGCTAAAGCGCCGGTGAACACGAAATTCTCGATGCCGAGCGTGCCGCTGCCGATAGTCACGGTGCCGCCGACGGAAATGCGGTCGCTGGCTCCCGGAGTGGCGAGGTCGTATTTGATGGTGCCTGCGCCGCCAGCCATCGCGGAGATGTTAAGTCCGCCATTGATCGTCATGAGTCCGATCGAATTGCCCGGATCCAATTTTGCGGATGCAGCCACGGTGACGGTGCCGCCGATCGTGCCGCCTCCGCCGAGGGTCGCTGTGCCATTGACCGCAACGTTGGCGGTGGCGGAACCCGAGTTGCCGTTGATCACGAGGGTGCCTGCCGAAATTGTGGTGGCGCCGCTGTAGGTGTTCGCACCGCTGAGCACCCATTTGCCGAGGCCCGTTTTGCTGAGGCTAAGAACGCCAGCGCCGGCCGCGCTGGAGTTTTGAAGGACGCCGGCTATTGTATTGTCATCGGCATTGCTGCCCGAAAGCGTAAGGGTACGGGCGGTGTTGTAGCCGAAGGAAACAGTCCCCGCGGTAGAACCCGCGTTAGCATTCAGAAGCACTTGATTCCCACTGATGGCCGTGATCGTTCCGGCAACGCCCGCTGTGGACGAAAAGCGCATCCCAACTGCGAGCTTCGATGGGTCAGTCACCGTCAGGCCATTCCAGCCATCGTGAGTGACGGTGCCGGGCGTTACGTAGTCGGGCGACACGACGTCAGTCTGGTTGAAGACCAGTGCTCCTGAACCCGAAGAATCCAAGGTGCAAGTAATACCTGCCACGATGGCGAAGTTCCGGTCAATGTTGGCAGCACTACCCGTGTAGCGGAGCGTTCCACCGTTCAGGCGCAACCCATTCGGTGAGCTCGACGCTTGACCGATATTGCTGGCGAGGCCGCCGTTGGCGAGACTGGTTACTTCGAGAGTGCCTGCACTGATGCGGGTGCCGCCAGTGTGGGTGTTAGCGCCGCCAAGGATCCATTTACCCGCGCCTGCCTTGTCCAGAAGTAAGCCGCCGACGGTGTTAGAGCCATTACTGATCACGCCATTGAACGCGTTTTCACCCGTATTGGTTCCCCCAAGAACGAAGTATCGGCCGGGGCCGTTTACCGTGTTAGAGATAGGGGTGTTGATCGTCCACGTATGCGCCGCGTTGGCACTGTTGTTCGCGATGATGTTATCACGAAGATCCCAACTACCCCCAGCCCTAGCAAGGATCTGGACCTGGCGGTTATTGAAGGTCAAAGCTGACGTGCCGTTGTAAGCAATCGTTCCCGATTGGCCCCCATCACCATTGCTGATCGTCTGGAACTGGAGCGACGAACCGGCTGTATCGGGGAGGCTTGCAAACTCAATTGAGCCGCCATTATGTCCTCTCAGTGCCGGACTACCGGTGAATCCACTGGCATTGCCGAGTTTGAGTGTTTTGGCGTTGCCGTTGGCGGTGCCGCCGCTCCAGCTAATGAGCCCGGAGCCGGTGGTGGTGGCGAAGGTCAAATGCGCGCCCGCAGCGGTTCCGGCTCCGCCCGCGAGAGCTGCCGTTACTCCAGAGCCCACGGCAAGCGTGCCGCCGATGTAGTTGTCAGCGGTGGAGGTGAGTGCGCCCGTGCCACCGAAGGTGACGTTCCGGCCACTTCCACCCCAGGCGTTGAGCGTCGACAACGTCAAGCTGCCGGCATTGATGGAGACGTTACCGGTGAAGCTGTTAGTGCCGCTTAGGGTCAAAGTGGCGGTGCCTGCTTTGGTGAGGCCGTTGCTTCCCGCGATGGCGGAACTGACCGTGGCATTGGCGTTGGTCGTGATGGTGGCCAGTGAACTCAACGTCAGGTTTCCACCGGTCAAAATGTAATTGGCCGTATCGAAACGTAAGCCGCTGGCGGTTGCGTTGCCCGTGAGGGTGACCGTGCCCGCGGTGCCTGCAAAAACGGCGATGTCATTATCTTCGTTAGACCATGGCGCATAGGGCAGATTGTTGCCTTGGTCCCAATTTTGGATCGTGGTGTCCCATGTGCCAGCGCCGCCACTGCTGGCGCCGTTGCCGTTGCCGGCGATATTCGTGGTGCCGCCATCCCACCAGCGTGAATCCGGGGGGAGTCGTGTCACGTTGAGAGTATAGGTGTTGGTCGTGCTTCCATTTTGAGAGACGACCACCGTGGAGATCACATTATTGCCGAGGATCAACGAAATGGGACTGGATGTACTGCCGGAGGACACCGAGGCGGCATTGACGGTGATGGGCGCCGCAGGGTCTGATGCGGTCGGCGTCAGGGTCAGACTGGTCGTTTCAAAGGGAACCGTCGCGGTATAGTCGAAGGTCGCAGGGTCGAAGGCGGGCGACAAAGTGCCAGCACTGGTCACCAGACTACTCAAATCTGCATTGGCCGTCCGATAGACTGTTAGACTGTAGGTCTTGGTGATGCTTTGGTTTTCCGCAGTGACGACGGTGGTGATGACGTTGTTTCCGATATTCAGCGGGATACTCCCAGAGGCAGCACCGGAAGCTACGGAGGTGCCGTTCACCTTGATGGTGGCACTGAAATGCGCCGCCGTGGGCGTGAGGGTGAGGCTTTGCACTGCGTGGTGCACGGTTGCCGTGTAGCTGGTCGTGCCGTTGGCGAAGGTCGGATTCAGAGTCCCGGCACTGGGGACCAGGTCGGAGAGGTTCGCGTTCGTGCTGGCGGGCATATGCGTCACGGTAACGGTGTAGGTGTTCGTGACCGTGGTGTCTGAGGAAGTAACCACAACATTGATGACGCTACTGGCCGAGCTCACGTTGATTGCACCGGAGGGAGAGCCCGAGGCCACGGTCACGCCGTTTACTTTGATCGTGGTGCTGGGAACCGATGCCACGGGTATAATGGTCATGCTGGTCGCCGCATAGGGGATCACGGTCGTATAATTGAATGTGGTTTCGTTGAACCCCGGACTCAACATTCCCATGCTAGGCTGCAAACTCGAAAGCTTGGCAGAGGGGGGAGGCGATTGGATGGTGACCGTGCCTGTCCCGGAAAAGTAGGTGTCATTTTTGTAAGTCGCAGGGGAGGCGGTGGAGCCGTAGGTGCCCGCTGCTTGCGCTACACCGCCAAGAGCCAGCGAGGTGATGATTTTGGTGCCGGTGTAATTCAACATCACCTTGGAATTAGCGGTGTTGCTGATGCTCAATGCGCCGCTGCCGAGCGCGTTCTGGTGATTGCATTCCAAAGTGGTGGCGGTGACGCTGGTGGGTCCCGAGTAGGTGTTAGCCACTGCGAGAACGACCGGGGCATCGCCCTTCAACGTGAGCCCGCCGACACCGCTGATGCTTCCATTGAAAGTCATTCTGGCGTAACTGGGACCTAGAATGATGAGATTGGTATTCAAGGTGACGGGGCCGTTCCAGCTGTTGCCAAATCCGTTATCGGAATAGATTTCGCCACCGTTGGCGATCATGGCATTGGCAGCGTTGATGCGCTGCAAATAGAGTTGGCCACCGTTGAGCGTGACGGGGCCGGTGCCCAGTCCGGCGTCTGCCACTGCATCCAAAAGAAGCGTGCCCGTGTTGATGATCGTTCCGCCGCTGTTGGTGTTGGTTAGATTGGTAATTCTCAGCATCCCGATATTGTTCTTGGTCAGGCCACCCGTGCCGGAAATCAGGCCGCTGAGCGTGATCGTGCCGTTGCCGCTGCCTCCGAACTGAGTGGTGGCGTTGAGGGTAACCGGCAGGCTGAGGGTGACCTCGCTGGAGCTGTTTTGATTGAACTGCGGCAAGACGGTTCCGTTGGCAGAAAATATCAGGCTGTTAGTTCCGTTGAGTGTGACTGCGGCGGAGGTGTTAAGCTGGTTGAGAATGTATCCGGTGTTGAAATCTTGAGTGGCGGTGTAGGTGCCAGTTTGGTTGAAAAACATTCGATAGATCGCTTGTCCGGCCGGATTGGGGACCACGGTGGCGTTCGAGGAGTTGGTCCAAGAAGTGGCCCCGCTCCAGTTGCCGGACGCGGCGGCGGCCCAGTAGAAATCGACGGGTTGGCCTTCCCAGATGCCAAAGGAAATGGTGGCGGGGCTTGAATTTCCGCTGCCGTTGTTGACAAGGAAGGTGAAGCTGTCGGCGCCGCTATAGTTGGTGGCGGGAGTATAAGTTAGATTCTGGGCGGTGCCGGTGAGCGTGCCGTGGGCGGGTGGCGTGAGGATGGTGTAGGTGAGTGTGCCGCCGCTGCCTGTTAGGGTGATGGGCAGCGGGGTGTTGCGGAGCATTGTAAAGCTTTGGGCATGGGCGTAGGGCGTGCGGGTCACGCCCGTGCCGTCGAACAACCACTGGCTGCCGATGATGGAACCGTTTTTGCCAGCAAACGACGGGCCGGTCCACTTGAGTTTGGCGACGGCCGAGCCGGTGTTTTCATAATAACGCAGGTTCAGGTCTACCCATTGGCCTTTGGTTAGATGAACAGACGCACTGTCTTTCCAAGCGGTGTTATGGTCGGTAGAATCGTCGATCGCCAGCACTCCGTCCACGTACAGCCGCACGCCATCGCTGTTGAGGGTCGAGAAGGTGTAGGTTCCGGTTTCCGGAACGAGCAACAGTCCGTCCCAGCGCACACTGAAAGTGTCCGAGCCTAACAGTGCGTTGGGTGAACCGGTGGCCCAGTCGAAATTCACCTGCGGATCGATGCGGGTGAGCTTCAGGTTGGTGAAGTCGCTGTTGTCGAAATATTCACCTTTCAAGCCGGTGCCAGCGGTGCCGACGATGACGCTCACCGTGCCGGGGGCGGAGGGATACGACGCGCCCAGGTTGTCGATCACTTGGAACGTGAAGAAGTCGGGTCCGATGTAGCCCGCGGCCGGGGTGTAGGTGAGGTTGGGCGCGGTGCCGGTGAGTGTGCCATGGGCGGGCGCGGTGACATTAGTGAAAGTGAAGGAAGAGCGGGGCGAGGATCCGGAGAGGGTGATCGCTTTCGGTCCGGTGGTGGCAATCACTTGGGAATTTGCCACGGCCAGACCGGGAACCAGTGCGGGCGCGGTGATGGCATTCTCAATGGAAGCGATGGTGCTGACGAGGGTGGTGTATTCGCTGGAGGTTGGGTTCCATTTCCCGAGATAGCTTCTCAGCTTTGGCAAAGTCCAGCGGGCGGCGTCACCATAAGTGACCAGCGCGTTGAGGCTGCCATTGCGTAAATAATCGCCACCAAATTCAAAGCCGGTTGGAATCTCCAGCATGGCCATCGCGTAGGGAATGCCTTCGCTGATGCTATATTTGGAAAGTGTCTGGATTCCCGAGGAGCGGGAGAATGGGCTCCACATGCGGTCGGCGAGACATTCGATTTCGACGACTTTTAAGAAATCCGGGAAGAGGGCTTGCACATCCGCCAGCGGCAGGTGGTCGTAGCAGAATTGGGCGGCACCGGCGCGCGGGTAAGAATCGGGTTGTTTCAATCCGGTTTGCACCGCTGGATAGAGCAGACTTTTTGCGGCAGTGACAGTGTAGTTGGCGATGCTGTTCCCGCCGGAGATGGGATCGCCGAAAATGGCAGAGGAGAGGCAAGCGTTAGACATTTGGATCGGGTCGTTCCATACGATGACCTCGGGATCCGTGGCGTTGGCGATGAAGGCGGTGATCATCTGGTCCCGGTAGGTGCTGGCCGTGTCGGGGGTGAAGCTGCGGATCGCGGAGGCGGCTTTGGCGCGCACCCAAAGGTCGGTTTCGGTGGTTTTGTCGAGCCGCTGAACGAGGGTCGGCAGGGAGGTGGTGTCTTGGAGATGGCCAAGGGCTTGGCTGGCACCCATGCGGCCGTTGGCATCGGAGCCGGTGAGCATGTTGCGCAGGGTGGTGAGGTCCGTGGAACCGAGAGTGCGCTTGCCCAGCTCGGTAGCGGCGTAGTGGCGGACCACGGGATCGTAGTCGGTGATCGAAGTGATCAATTGCGCGGTGGTGAATCCGGCAACGTTCAAAGGGATGTTCGCGGCAGCGACGGCATGCGCGACCGTGGCGGAATCCAGAGCGAGCGGAGAAGGATTGGCGGGAGTGTCGTTTTTCCCGGTGATGTAGAGTCGTTTCAGCGGCAGTGAGTAAGTGAGGACGTAGCTGGCGGTGGTGTTAAGCCCGTAGTAGCTGCTGACTCCCAGATAGCTGCCGTCCGAAGTGGAACCGCCACCAAATTGCTCGGCACCGTCGTAGGCGAAGGATCCATCGGTGCGGCGTGAAAGATCGAGATGCCAGCGGACCGGTTTCAGGTGTTCGGCGGCGGCAAGGGATCCACCCATGTTGGCACCCAAGGCACCCCAGAGGTAGCTGAAACCCTGGCCGGTATGGCCGTATTCGCGGCCATTGTAGCTGGCGATGGACATGCGCGAAAAGTATTCGGTTTCCGTCGCGCGACCCGCTTGCAGACCGAAGAGCACGGCGCACATGGCGTCCTTGCCATTAGATGAGTGGCCGCCAATGAAGGGTTGGTGTTCGCCGTAGGGAATGGGGCCCTTGTTGACATAAAACGAGAAGAAATCGGAGCCGCGCTGGATCGCGCTGTTGATTTCTGGATCTACTGCCTGACCGCCTGCTAGCAGAGCCTTCTTGCCCATGACGATGGCGGAATTGGCAACAATGCCGACGGCGTTGACCGGGCCATATCCGATGCCCACGCGGCGGCCGGAGCCATCGGGTCTGAAGACGGAGGGGTCGTGGCCAAAGGTGCCCTGGATGCTTTGGGACTGGGCAAGTTTGAGCGTATAGCTGTTGATGCCCGGCAGCACGTTGGCGTCGCCGGTTGCCAAGTAATATTCAGCGAGAAACAAGCCGGTGTAGGCCCAATCCCAAAGCGGGAGGCCTTGGTTGATCGGTCCTGCGGATGCACGTGCACGGGCGTAGGTGTGCAAACGGGATTGCACTGCAGCGTAGTCGGGATCGCCCGGTTGAACTCCGGCGAGGAGTGCGAGTCCGCTGATCGCTCCGCTCCAGTTGTTGGTGAGGACATAAGAGTCTGCAAGTAGTAGCTGGCCTACAAGCTTGTTGCGGGCGTTTGCCAGGATGAGCGCGGACTTGGCGCAGGAGTAAGGGGCGGTGGCGGAGTAGTCTCCCATGATGGTCATGGGAATGTTCACGTCGGTGGTAGTTCCGGCGCGCCAGCGTTTTACCCGCAGGGTGCCGGCACCGGTTTTTTCGGCGTCACCGATGGCTGCTCCGAATGCTTTGCGGGCGTCTGAGGAAAAGGCGGGCACGGTGCCGCTGCTGGCCGCTACGGCACCCAGAATGACATCGTCCACCGCCAGCACGGCGTTAGCGGGAGCGCTAGCAACCGTGACGAGGATTTGGCGACTTTCACCGGTCATGGTCCCATCCTGACCGTGGGTGTTGCCTGCTCCGCCGCTAAGGTAAATCCAACCGCGCAGGCCGGTGGCTCCGAGGTTGTAGGTCTCGCTGCGATTGATAGTCGGGATGACTCCAGACGCGGTAAGGTCTGGCGCGGCGGCCTGGGTCGAGACGGGCAGAATTAGGAAAGCGAGGCAGCTAAGGGAGGCGAGGAATGCCGGAGAAGGCGAAAACAGGGTCATCATGGAGGGTTTTTGGGTTTTTTAGCTGATTGGAACAATCAGCTAAATGTCGCGTCAGAAACGCACCGGTCCATAGGCCTGATACATATCTACAACTGAAATCTCTAAAGCTCTATGGTGTTACCTCAAGCATCAATGTTCTTGTCATCCTGCCCGTACTCCAGTCAGCTTTTGACATGGCAAGTAGGGCATTTTCCACCTTCACCGATCAGGTAACCGAACAACTTCGCCAGGGTATGGTGGAGGGGCGGTGGCTGGAAAAGCTGCCGGGCCGCAAACAGTTGGCCGTCCAGCTTGGGTGCAGTCCCTGGACCGTGGAGGAAGCCATCCAGCGACTGACCAAGGAAGGCATGTTAGTCACTCCTGGTGCCGGGAGCCGCCGACGAATCGTGCTTTCTGAAATCATGCCGAAGCCCCGCGCGTTGCGGATCATGATCCTGCTTTACGAGTCTACCGACCGCAACGCGAACTACATGGTGAATCTTCTGCACCATCTCCAGAACACCGGACATGAAGCAATTTTCGCGGAAAAAACCCTGCGCGACTTGGGCATGAACGTGACACGAGTCGCCCGCTTTGTGGAAGCCAGTGAGGCCGACGCATGGGTCGTGATGGCCGGTTCACGGGACATTCTGGAATGGTTCGTCGAGAGTAAAATCCCGGCATTTGCCTTGTTCGGCCGACACGACAAGACGCCTTTGGCAAGCCTGTCGCTCCAGAAGGCCAATGCCCTGATCGAACTCGTAGACTTGTTGGTGGATTTCGACCACCGACGCATCGTGTTCTTGGCGCGCGAGGAGCGCCGTAAACCGACTCCGGGTTACCTTGAACAAGTTTTTCTGGATCGTCTTGAAGAACGAGGCATCTCGACCGGCCACTATAATTTCCCGGACTGGGGGGGCAGCCCAAAGGAGTTCGCACAAATTCTCGATTCCCTTTTCCGACACACACCGCCCACCGCCCTGATCGTTGACCAACCTTCGCTGTGCGTTGCACTGCTCCAGCACCTGTCCCGCCTCAAGCTCACCGCTCCCACCGATGTCTCGCTGGCATGCGCCGACATGAGCGATTCCTTCGAATGGTGCCATCCCAGCATCGCCCACATTGCGTGGGATTCCCTTCCGGTCATCAACCGCGTTGCAAGATGGGCCGACAACATCGGACGCGGCAAGGACGACTGTCGGAAGACCACAAGCAAGGTAAGGCTTGTCCTTGGTGGCACGATTGGGCCGGTGCGGAAAGAGCGGTAATCATGGCATCCTATTCACATCATCGATTCATAAGATCCTTTAGCGGGGTCCATGGTTCCGCCCTCGAGGAATTTGGTTTCAAAGGTGCCCTGTTGGCGGGAGTGAGGAGACGTTAAGCGTCTGTTAGAATCCGGATGAACGAACGTCACTGGAGGTGATGACTTTTCTCGCTTCCGCCGTTGCTTTTGTAACATCCGCTGCGGTGAGTAATTGCGATACAATCACGCAACGTCTCGCACCAGCTTCCAGGACTTGCGGGAGGTTTTCCATCTTGATTCCGCCGATGCAGAATGCGGGGACGAATTGGCCGACCTCGGTTTCCATTTTTGAAACTTCTTCCAAGCCGATGGCGGGTCGGCCGGCTTTGGTGGGTGTGGGAAACAAGGGACCGAAGCCGATGTAATCCGCGCCGTCATCCATGGCATTGCGTGCTTGTTCCAAGCTATGCGTGGAGCGGCCGATCAACATGTCTTCGCCGATACTACGACGAACATCGTAGATCGATCCATCGTCTTGGCCGATGTGAACGCCATCCGCGCCGAGCTCGATGGCGAGTTCTGGGAAGTCGTTCAGGATAAAAGGAATTCCTGCCGATTTACACAGTGGGAGGATTTGTATTGCAGCGTCGATGATTTGATCTATCTCCGCACCTTTGGCGCGCAACTGGATCACGTCAGCACCGCCTGTTAGGAGTTGCTGAGTGACTTTCTCAACATCGCAAGGAGCTACGTAGCCAAAATCGACGATCCCGTAGAGGCGGGCGTGAGCGAGTCTTGCTCTTCGCTGATCTTGGTTCACAGGCCTTTTTCCTCGAGGAAACGACCCACCCAACCAATGTCATATTTTCCACTTTCGAAATCCGGATGATTGAGGATTTCTTGTTGGAAAGGAATGGTGGTTTTGATGCCTTTGATCATGAACTCACCGAGCGCGCGCTTCATGCGAGCAATCGCGATTTCACGAGTTGCGCCGGTGACGATGAGTTTGGCGATCATCGAGTCGTAATACGGCGGTACGGAGTAGCCGGAGTAAACGTGGGTATCGACGCGCACGCCTTTTCCGCCCGGTGCATACCAGAGAGAAATGGTGCCGGGGCTCGGCATAAACTTGTTGTAAGGATCTTCCGCGTTGATGCGGCACTCGATGGAGTGACCGCGCGGGCTTGCCTCTAACACGTGGCGTGAAAGCGGCTCACCAGCTGCCACACGAATTTGCTCTTTGATGAGCTCGCAGCCCATGACTTCTTCGGTCACAGGATGCTCAACTTGGATCCGAGTGTTCATTTCCATGAAGTAGAAATTCTCGCCCGCTTCATCGACGAGATATTCGATGGTACCTGCGTTCTGGTAATTGATCGCTTTGATCAATGAAACCGATGCTGTGCCCATGCGCTCACGCATTTCAGGCGAGATCAAAGGCGAAGGACATTCTTCGATGATCTTCTGGTTGCGGCGTTGCATGGAGCAATCGCGCTCGCCGAGATGGATGAAATTTCCATGCGAATCTGCGATGATTTGGAACTCGATGTGATGCGGATTGAGCACCAGTTTTTCCAAGTAGCAATCGCCATTTCCGAAGCATGACATCGCTTCGTTAGAGGCGGCTTGGAACAAAGATTTGAATTCTTCTTCTTTGAAACACGGGCGCATCCCGCGTCCGCCGCCACCGGCGGTGGCTTTGATCATCACGGGCAGGCCGATTTCTTTCGCCTTCGCCAAAGCTTCATCGGGATCGTTGATGATTTCTGAGCCGGGAGTGATTGGCACTCCGTTCGCGACTGCGGTGGCGCGAGCGGTGGCTTTGTCGCCCATCATGCGGATCACGTCTGCGGTAGGTCCGATGAAAACGATGCCGGATGATTCGCAGATGTCCGCGAAACGTGCGTTTTCTGATAGAAATCCGTAACCCGGATGAATCGCATCTGCACCGGTGATTTCCGCAGCAGCAATGATGCGATCCGGTTTCAGATAGCTGTCTTTGCTTGGGCCTGGCCCGATGCACACCGCTTCATCAGCGAGTTGGACGTGCATGGAATCGACATCCGCTTCGGAATAGACGGCTACAGATTCTACTCCGAGTTCGCGACAAGCGCGAATGATTCGCAGGGCGATCTCGCCACGGTTTGCTACCAAGACTCGTTTGAACATTTCGATGATGGATGAAAATTATTTAATGCGGAACAGAACGTCGCCGTATTGCACAGGATTTCCATCCGTAGCAACCAACGCGCAGATCGTGCCAGAGCGCTCGGCTTTGATCTCGTTCATGACTTTCATCGCTTCGATAATGCAGAGAGTTTCTCCTTCGGAAACGGTGGAGCCGACCTCGACGAAGTTCGGTGCGTCTGGTGCGGGCTTGAGGTAGAAAGTTCCGACCATCGGCGAGGTGATATCTGCTCCTTCGGGAGCGGCAGGTGCGGCGGCGGCAGGTGCACCAGCGGCGGCGACGGGTGCAGCGGCTTGAGCAGCGACCCGTGGCATATTTGCCAACAGTCCGCTCAACGCTTCCATGTCAGGGCCTTTTTTGAGTTTGAGATGAAAATCTTTTTTGGAGAGATCGAAATCGGTGAGCCCATGCTCATTCATCAATTCCACAATGTTTCGGATTTCTTGGAGGTCCACAGTTACAGTTTGCTAAAGATTTATCTGATTTGAGACAGAGTCACCGCGACTCCATCACTTGCGAAGGGTAGGAATCCATGGCGAACCTCGTCAAGCATTGCATTTTTGATCTGTTGATTTTCCGAACTTGCTTCCCGCAGCTTCGGAACCAATTCTCAGTCCATGCCTAGTCCTACCGAAGCCGATCCTCGCTTCAACGAATTTATCCTGCTCCAAGCACAAAACGCCGGCCTTTTTCTCGGTCAGATCCCAAATCCTGTGACGGGCGAGAAATCTGTGAATCTCCGTGCCGCTAAATCCGTAATCGATTCCCTCGGCATGTTGAGAAATAAAACAGCGGGAAACCTCACCGAGCACGAAACCAAGCTGATCGAGACAGCCCTGAAAAACCTCATCCCTCTTTACAAAACCGTCCTCAACGATTCCGAAGCTTAATCTCATGAAATCATTCACCCCATTCCAAATCGCCCAAGTCCCCGTCGGTGGACCCATCCCCTTTTTCATCCTCGGCCCGTGCGCGCTTGAGTCGGAAACTTTCGCATGGGAAATGGCGCGCTCGCTCAAAGAAATCGCGGATCGCACCGGCATTCCTTTCGTTTTTAAAGCGTCTTTCGACAAAGCCAACCGCACTTCCGTGAATTCCTTCCGCGGCCCCGGGATCGTCGAAGGCTGCCGCATCCTCAGTGAAATTTCCAAGGAACTCAAAGTCCCCGTCACCACCGATATCCACACCGCCGAGCAAGCGGAGATCGCAGCGGAATACATCGATCTTCTCCAGATCCCCGCGTTCCTCTGCCGCCAAACTGATCTCCTCGAAGCCGCCGCAAAAACCGGCCGCGTCGTAAATGTGAAAAAAGGCCAGTTCCTCGCACCATGGGATTGCGTGAACATCGCCGATAAAATGCGTGCGTTTGGTTGCGATCGCTTCCTCATCACGGAACGTGGCACGACCTTTGGTTACAACAATTTGGTCGTCGACATGCGCTCGCTTTACATCATGCGGAAAGAAGGCATCCCCGTAATTTTTGACGCCACCCATTCCGTGCAACGCCCCGGCGGACTCGGCGGTGCCACCGGCGGAGATGGCGAACTCGCACCTGTCCTCGCCCGCGCCGCAGTCGCCACCGGACTCGAAGGGCTTTTCATGGAAGTCCACTCCGATCCTGCGAATGCCATGTCCGACGGACCGAACCAGATTCCGTTAGAATTTATCGAGGATCTATTGGTGAAACTCCTCGCGATCCATCACGCGAGTCATTGAATCTTTGATATTCCGCCGAAGGCTTTGGACTGCTGCGGTTATCCGCAGCTTTTACAGAAGATTATGGATCATGGATAAACTAGTTGTGATCCATCGCCCCGGTGATCGACGCACGGGGTGAGAGCTGGGAATAATCCCAGCAGTCCAAGGGCGCCTGCGGCGCTTTTAGAAATAATCTTCGATATTCATTCGGTCCGTTTTGAATCGATCAACACTTTTCCGGAAACTCTCGGGCGCGGACTTCTCGAACCAAGAGGCGCTGCACCATCGATAGTCCGTAGCGACATCAACCAACCCATGTCTCACCGGATTTTCATTCACATACTTCAGCCGAGCTAAAAACGAAGTTTGATGTGTGATCAGACTCTCCCTGAAATTCATCCAAATCCGCCTACCTTCAGTGCCATCGATTTGATTGATCAGAATGGCAGAACTTCGATGGAACTCTGAAAGCCATTCTCGTAGTGAATCGCCGCTTCCTTTAGGCGAGTCAGCAAGAAAATGGTAATGGTTAGAAAAGACGGCCCAAGCGCGGAGGTTCCATCCATATTTCTCGGCGGTTTCTATGAGTATTTTTGTTACCGCATTGAGCTTCTCTGATGAATCGAAAAGTTTTTCACGGTGGTAGGTGGAGGCGGTTACGAAATAGTAACCAGCATTAGATAACCAATGAGGGGGAGCATGTGGCCAAGGGGGAGTGGTCATGGCTCGATCTAACAAGAAACAGCCCGATTGAAAAGCTATTCCGCCGAAGGCTCTGGACTGCTGCGGTGATCCGCAGCTTTTACGGGAGGTTATGTATTACGGAGAAAACTGGTATTAACCACCCATCGCTGCGGTGATCGGCGCGCTATCTAAGAGCTGGGAATGATCCCAGCAGTCCGAGGGCGCCTGCGGCGCTTAATCACTTACCCCAACGCATCATCAGCGTGGATGCCATGTCGCTTGGAGTTTCGGCGACGGCGATTCCGCATTCTGCCAGAATTTTTTTCTTCGCTGCAGCGGTATCTTCTTCGCCACCAACGATCGCACCGGCGTGCCCCATGCGGCGTCCTGGAGGCGCAGTCGCACCGGCGATGAAGCCAGCGATCGGCTTCTTGCAATGATCTTTCGCCCAACGTGCAGCTTCGACTTCTGCGTTGCCGCCGATTTCACCGATCATGATGATCGCTTCGGTCTCAGGGTCTTCGTTGAACATTTTCAACACATCGAGATGGCTGGTGCCGTTGATTGGGTCGCCACCGATTCCGACGCAGGTGCTCTGGCCGTAGCCCATTTGAGTGAGTTGGAAAACGGCTTCGTAAGTGAGTGTGCCGGAACGAGAAACCACGCCGACGTTACCGCGTTTGTGGATGTAGCCCGGCGCGATGCCGATGCGGCAACCGCCATGGCTTTTTTCACCGCGACCCGGTGTAACAAGGCCTGGGCAGTTTGGACCGACGAGGCGGGATTTGGAACCTTGGAGAGCGGATTTCACACGCATCATGTCCATCACAGGAATGCCTTCGGTGATACAAACAATGAGCTCCACACCTGCGTCCATCGCTTCGAGAATCGCATCGGCTGCGAATGGAGGTGGAACGAAAATTGCAGAAGCGGTGGCGCCGGTTTCGTTGACTGCTTGAGAAACCGTATCGAAAATCGGCACGGTGTTTTCAAATTTCTGACCGCCTTTGCCGGGAGTCACGCCCGCAACAAGTTTGGTGCCGTATTGGAGGGAAAGCTGTGCGTGTTTCGCACCAAAGCTGCCTGTGATACCTTGGACGAGGACTTTGGTATTTTCATCAATGAGAATGGCCATATGAGTATTTCTTTAAAGTTGTTATCTAGTGATTTCAGCCAACTGCTTTCACAATTTTCTCTGCGCCGTCTGCCATCGTGTCGGCAGAGACGATATCAAGTCCGGAGGCGGCGAGTGTGGCTTTGCCGGCTTCGACGTTGTTGCCTTCGAGGCGAACGACGAGCGGGATCGGAAGTCCGGTTTCTTTCGCAGCAGCGATCACGCCTTCTGCGATGACGTTGCAGTCCATGATACCACCGAAGATGTTGATCAAGATGCCTTTGACGTTTGGATCGCCGAGGATGATTTTGAAAGCTGCGGTGACTTGTTCTTTCGAAGCGCCGCCACCTACGTCGAGGAAGTTTGCTGGCTCGCCACCGTAATGCTTGATGATGTCCATCGTCGCCATCGCGAGGCCTGCGCCGTTTACCAAGCAAGCGATGTTTCCATCAAGGCCGATGTAGTTGAGATCGTATTCCGAGGCCGCAACTTCACGTGGATCTTCTTCTTCCTTGTCACGCATCGCGACGATATCCGGGTGGCGATAGAGCGCGTTGTCATCGAAGCCGAACTTCGCGTCGAGCGCGAGCACGCGGCCATCGGGAGTGGTGACCAGCGGGTTGATTTCTAACATCGAGCAATCGCAATCGAGGAAAAGTTTGTAGAGATTTTTAAGAAGCTTGGCGAACTGCTTGGCGATATCGCCGGTGAGACCGAGTTCTGCAGTGATCTTGCGGATTTCGTAGGCTTGTAAGCCTAGAAGCGGATGCACAACCTGACGGAAAATTTTCTCTGGGGTATCGTGTGCGACGTCTTCAATGCTCATTCCGCCTGCCGTGGAAGCCACGATGATTGGCGCGCAAGTGGCGCGATCCATCAGAATCGCGAGGTAATATTCGTGAGTGATATCGACCGCTTCCGCGACCATCACCTTGCGCACCACGCGTCCTGCATCGCCAGTTTGGACGGTGACCAGAGTTTCGTTGAGCATTTTGCTGGCGAACTCAGCAGCTTGCTCCGGGCTATCGATCAAATGCACGCCGCCTTGGAAACCATTTTTGAAATGACCTTTACCACGACCGCCGGCATGGACTTGAGCTTTGATGACGAGCTTTGCTCCGGCGAATTCTCTCGCTGCAGCCGCAGCCTCTTCAGGACTTGCTGCCACTTTTCCTCTCGGACTGGGGACTTGAAAACGATCAAACAATTCCTTCGCTTGGTATTCGTGGATATTCATAAGAAAAAAGGTCAGGCAAAAAACCGCGCGAAACTAGACCCCTCCAAGCCGCAGGGTCAAGCAACCCTTGCGAAAACTTGCTTTTTACTCATTTCATCAACGACTGAGCCAATTTGTAGGCTTCGGGGTCTGGGGGAACTGTGCGATTGAGTAAACAAGGTTTCACAGCGTAGAATACCACGATTAGCGATGAAACTGAAAGCGGTCTGAAAGGGGACAGGTGTCTCAAACCCTAACCCGCAAATCCCTCAAACTCCACAATACCCCCGCTCCCGCATCTCTCCCTATCCCGCGCATCTTCCGCGCTCCGTCTTTTCGATTTTCTGAAAATCTCTCTCTTGCCGCGTCAAAGGCTTCGTTCACGAAACTCTTGCTACCGATCACCGCTCCATCGGTGAAATATCTCACTCGCGTCGTCAAGATTTTCGCCAGTCCTAGCTCAGGTAAGCGTGACTCATCGTAACGGCGATCTTCGGTCGCCGATCTTCCTCTTTTCTCTCCGCTCCCCGCTTCCCGCGCCAAGCTGTCATCCATCTGCTCAGATCTCACAATCTTCGCATTCGATGGCTTACGCTCTAGCGCCATTCCCATCAATCTCCGATACTGCCGCGATGCCTGTTTCCACATCGTCGCATCAAATCCCACATCACGATCCGACATCATCGCTCTCACCAACCCTTCACGCGCCTTCTTCCCATTTCCCCTCGAGCCTCCGCCCACTGCTTCGCCATAGCTACTCCAACGGTATTCTGCAGGATCTTCCAACATCCGCGCCCTAACAGGATTTAAATCAATGTAAGCCGCCATCACTCGCGCCGCCGTGCCGCTCTCCACGATCACGCTTTTGAATCTATCCTCCCACAACCGACCCTTTCGCTTATGCTGACCGTTGAACCACTGAGTAAAACGCTGCATCAATCCTTTCATGAACTGACTCAGATCGTGCATCCGATGCGTGAACCGACCTTTAATTTCCTCAACTCGCTCCGGATTCCCTCCCTCCAAACCACCCTCATGCCTTGCTTCATGAATTTGTGAGGCCACATCCGCAACAAACGCCTGGCTGTATAAAGCAGAGAGACGCTTGAGAAACACATCATCTCGGATTCCATCTCCCGGCTTAGGCGGCACCTCAACCAGCAGATGGATGTGATTGCTCATGATGCAATAGGACAAAACCCGGCACCCACTGAAATTCTCATATATCCGCATGAACATCCGGAATTTTTCCTTCTCCTCCACCCCAAACGCATACCGCCGCTCCACAACCCGGCTAATACAGTGGTAAATCGAGGGTTTCTCCAACGAATCCTTCCAAGGCGATATCCAACGGGCGTGTCTCATGTGCTCTTTTTAACTCCTGAACCCATTATTGCAACAGGAAAGTCATATATAAGGACTGTCCCTTTTTAACAATATCCAACGGGCGCGTCTCATGTGCTCTTTTTAACTCCTGAACCCATTATTGCAACAAGATATTCGTATATAAGGACTGTCCCTTTTTAATACAAGGCGGATGAGCGTCTCGAAGCACGTCTTCAATACATCGAGCAATACGACCTAGACCAATTGCCAAAAATGATTTCCGTTATTCGGAGTGAGTGCGGCAGACGGATTGAATCGTTTCTGGGTCTTGGAGTAGCGACTGAATAACATCAAATAGCTTTTGATTGAGTTCCTCACCATGGCGGGTGATGTATCCGGCGAGATAATGACTTTTAAGATGCTGCCAGAAGCGTTCGATCGGGTTAAAATCTGGGCTGTAGGGTGGAAGGTAAAGAGGT
>JANPJY010000002.1:0-104560 GCA_031425735.1 Akkermansiaceae bacterium
GCTAGGCCTACCATGGGCGACGTGCCCACCATGGTGTGGGTGACCGGACCACCTTGCTGGGACCAGTTCACGCCGTCGTTAGAGAAGAACGCGGTGAACACCTGACCTTTGCGGATGAGGCGGATCCATTCGGGAACTCCCCTGCCGCTGGTGGTGGAGTAACTGACGCTTCCCTTGTACGCGATCTTGTTCTGAAAAAAAGATGCTCCGGTCCGAAGCATGTAGGCGGTGCTGTTTTTTGAACCAACCGCGAGTTGGTCACGAAACATGATGCCGGCCTTGGCTGAGCCATCGGAAGAGCTGAAGGAAACGATGCGCGCGGTGAATGCTCCATCGCCGGTCCAAGGTAAAGCGGCATAGGTGAAGCCTTCGCTGAAGCCGCTCCAGATATCACCACTGACCCCGCCTGTGCCGCCCCGGCCGCTGATGGTGATGGCGCCCGTGGCGGGATCTTGGCTCATGGTTCCGGGTGTGGCGGGCTGGTTTCCGATCTGTGATAGAGTCCAATTGCCCGTGGCGGGAGGCGGAGAGTAAGGCAATACGGTGACGGGGAAACTCACGGATCGCGTGATGCCCTGAGAATTGGTCGCGGTGACCGACACCAGCCTGGTGCCCGGCGGAAACGTACTGCCTGAGGGCGGTGAAACCACTGGAACCAAGGGCCCGTCAATGGTGTCGATGGCCTGGACGGTGAACGCGACTTTCGCACCGTCCGACCCTGTGGCCGGAACGGTGATGGATGACGGCACGGTGATGTCAATGCGGGCCACAGTTACCTGGAGGACCGGAGAATCGCTGGATGAGCCGGACTCACCGTAGCCGGTGATGCGGTAATGATTTTGGCCTCCCGCAGCGGATTCGTCGGTGTAGGTGGTTCCGGTGAGATCATCGGCCAAGACGGTGAATGGTCCTGCGGCTGAAGTCGCCCTGGATACCGCGTAACGCTTTGCGACGGAACCGGTCCAGTTGAGGGTGACGCTCGCGCCCTGCTGGGATGAGATCGGGGTTTTTAGGAAAACCACATTGTCGAAGCGCGTGGAAGTGAGTGTGCCGTTTTGCCCTCCTCCGCCGAGGCCGACCAAAGTCGATCCTGAGAATTCGACAGTGGCGGAAGGTGCGGTTTGCGTCCAATCAGAACCGTTTTTTGAATAGAGCGCGGTGCATTGGTTTCCCGACCGGATGAGGCGCAACCAAACCGGAGCTGGGTGCGCGCCGGTTTGTGTGAAGGGCCCAGTCGAAGTGGCTGTAGCACCCGCTGTGGCACGGACGGATAGGAAGAAGGGACTGACGAAAGTGTTGAAGCATGAAGCCGCCATCGGCCCGTTGGCGGACGTGTTCTGGCGCATGAAGATGCCGTAGCCGCCAAACTGGCTAACCGCTCCTCCGATGCCATTCACCGAGACGATGCGTGTGGTGAACACTCCGTCACCGCTCCAAGGCATGGTAAGACAGGACATTTGTTCGGAAGAGCCGCCGATCCTCCCGCCGGTGAATGTCAGCAGATAGGAATCGCCATCGCGGTAGGCCCCGTTACCGGGAAGCTGGCTTCCGATGATGCCCGCGTTGAAAGGACCCGTGGGAGCCACCAACGGAATCTCCGCGGAAGGCGCTCCCTCGAGGCCATCTAACCAAGAGCTGACGATGTATCGATAGCTTCCGGCAGGTAGGCCGGACTCATCGAAATCCAGATCCTCGGCCGACTGACGGTTCGAGACCACAGTGAATACTCCGCCAGCGGCTGGCGCCCGCTTGACCGAATAGGCGGTCGCCCGCGCCACTGGCTGCCATTGCAAGCCGATGCCCTGCGGATGACCTCCAAGATTGGTGGCCGAGACCACTTTCACGACAGGAGCGGCGGGGATGACCGTGATGGTGAACCTCTGCGAACTCACCTGTCCGAGCGAGTCAACCGCTGTGACATGCACCACGTTTTCCCCCACTGGAAACACGGTGCCCGATGGCGAGCTGACCGTTGGTATCAGCGTGGCGCCGCTGTCGCTTTTCGCTCCGATGCTGAATGTGGCGGAAGCGCCCGGTTGGCCGGTGAATGCGGTAGCTGCCGCCGAGGCCTGTAGGGTCATGTTCGCAGGCAGCGTGAGGGTTGGCGCGCTCCGTCCATTAACGGTTCGGGTGTATGTTACGATTCTCGTGCGTTTGTCCGCATGCGATGCGTCCAAGGTGATCCGGTCGGTGAACCCGTTGCGCAGATCGATGGAGGCGATGGTTTTTTCCGCGTTCCAGGAAGTGAGCGGCAAGTCCTCGGTGGATTGGTGGGGGAAAAGGAGTACCTTGAATTTGGGACTGACCACGTTTTGGCGGGTGATGAGTAGTCGGTTGCTTTGGACGGTGGTGTAGCGGCCGGAGTTGTTGTCGAAGCCGATGTCGAGCTGGGGTTTGCCGTCGCCATTGAGACGAGTGTCGAGGAAGATGGCGGATTGGCCGGTGGAGGATTGTTCGGAGAGATCACGCACGAGCAGGCGGGGGCCGGAGGTGGCGTCGGGCTGGTGGAAGAGCACGGCATCGGTTGCGGTGGCACCGGCTTGCATGCGCAGGGTGTTCACTGCGGTGCGACCGAAAGCGGGCATATTCCAGCGGTAGTTACGGGGAGTGCTGCCATCGGCGGCAATGTCGTCGATGACCAGAACGTACGGGCGGGCTCCGCGGGCGGAGAAAATGCTGCGGTAGGCGTAGGCTACGGGGTTGTAGGACAAGTTTCCTACCTTGAGGGTGGAGGTGTCAGCGGAGGGATTGTAGTCGGGATACATGTGCGAAAGGACTTCGCCATAGTAGAAATCCTGCTTGCGTTTGCCGCTGTCCAAGGTGCTGGCGATGCCGCCCTCGAATGCGAACTGGTAGGCGGCGGAAGCGTCGCCCGCAAAGACTGTCCACTGGCCTGAGGGGTCTTCAGTGGTTTCGAGAACTTTGCCGGAAGGTGTAGGAAACTGGTTGCGGCTGGTGGTGATGGTAGCGGCACTCGGGCTCTGGCCAATGTAGCCTTCCGTGGCGGGGTCGGACGCGAGTGTCGGATCCTGGATCAGGACGGTGGCGGCGGCATCGTTGATGGTGACGTGGTAGCCTGGCGGTGTGCTCCAAGGGCGGCCGAGGGCGTAGAGGGAGAAGTTGTTGGCCTCGGCGTGCATGTGGCCCTGGATATCGGGGCGGCACTCGAAGTAGAGTGAGAGATCGTTTTCGCCCCAGGTATTGCGGGTGGTGCCGGCACCACGGAAGGGGTCGAAGTGGGTGCGGGAGAGGCCTTTTTCGGTAGCGACCTGAGCCATGGTTTTGGCGGGGCGGTCAATGTGAAAAAGCGCGGTGTAAAAATCGATGTTCACCTCCCGTCGGTAGTTGGGATACATGTAATCCATGAGTGCATCGTCAGGGTACATGTAGCGGGCGAGGTAGCGCCCTGCGTATCCGCCGATGCCGTTGCCGTAGCCCATGCCATCGTGGTGATCCCAGAGAACGGGTGGAGTGGTGGGAGACTCTGGATTGAGGTTGTTGAAAGCGTGAAAGGACGCTTGGTATAAGTGGGTGGTTACGAAGCCGTTTTGACCCCGGCGGGCGAAGGCGAGCATGGCAGGACCAGACATGCCGGAACTGGCCTCGAAGTAGGCGTGATGGTGGAGCGGAGAGCCCCATGGAGTGACATAGAATTCCGAATACCAACGCATCATGCGGTTTAGATTCCAGACAGAGGCGGGAGAGGCGTTGGGCCAGGCAGCTGGGCCGGTGGCGGCCGCGGCCGTGGGGGTGTTGGCGGCGACTACGGACGGAGTGACGGACGCCTCTTCGCCTTCGATGACAAGGGCGGCGAGAATCCAGGGATCTACGAGGTTGGGGAAGTCGCCGTTAGCCCTGTAGGTTGGGGGGGTGCCGCTGCGGCTCAAGCCGCCCGTCCCCGTGTTGAAAAATCCATAGCCGATGGTGTATAGATAGTCGCGCAAATCGGTGCGTTGGGAGGGTGTCATCCAGTCGTAAAGCAAATCGTAAACGACAGCCATGTCGGGCGCGGCAGTGGTCGTGGTGGAGATTCCGAGGCGTACTCGTGTGAGTTCCGCGCGAGCGGCGGCTGCGGCGACTTTGGCCAGGTATTGGAAGCGCGACTGGTCGGCGGCGGGGATAGCGGTTTGCGCAAGGGAGGGATTGTTGCGGACCCAGACGACATAAGATGCCACCAGGAGGGCATCGGGGAGATGGTTGGAAGGCAAGGCACCAACTTGCTTGCGCTCGCTGAAGACGCGGACTGTTTCGACCGAGGTGGAGTAGGTTGAGTCTGAAAAGCCACCATCGGCCCATGCAGTGAGTGCATTTGCATAGGTGCGCAGCGAGCCGACAGGGGCGGAGGTTTTGTCGAAGTTGTTATTGAGTGCGGTTTGAAGCCGGGCAATGGCGCCAGAGACTTCGGCGGAAGCGTTGGATTTGGCATTGAGTTCGGGCCAGTCGGCGTCGGTGAAGAGGAGGCGCGGGTGCTGGTATGGGCCTGGATCGGGGGAGAGTTGACGGACGGAAGAGGGAGGCAAAAGGCCGGGGTTGCGCCCGACCTTTTGGAGCGGATTGAGTCCTGTTAGACGGTCCCATACGTGGACCCATACCTGGGTGCTGACGGTGGTGGTGCTGTTTTTGGCAGTCAGGACAAGTTGATAGATGCCGCGTGAGGGGAAGCTTGCGGTGACCTGCGCCCCTGTGGTGGCGGAGAAAGTGACAGTGGCCTGTGCGGCGTGGATGTGCTGGTCCTTCACCGCGCTTGGCGCGGTCTGCGTCCATAAGTAGTTTGTCGGGGTGAAGCCCAATCCTGTAGCAGTGAGCGTCGCCGACGCGGAACCATTTGCTGGCAATGCGAGGATGGGTTGGTGAGGAGATGTCGAGATGTTCTGGCCGGATGGCACCACCTTGACGACTGCGGCGGGAGCGGACTGCGCCAGTGACGAGGTCACTCCGCACCACCCCACAATCGCCCACAGGACGCATAGGTAACGAGAGGAGGGAAGAGCAGAGTGAAGCATGTCGAAGGACACGCCCGGTATAACAATGGGTTTTTTCATATGGGTTTCTAACAATGGAGGGATAGTGGGTTTAAAAATCGACTAACCACAGAGACTTAGGCTCCTACAAGGCCTCGGAGCGCTGGATGAAGACTCGAAAAGTTTTTAGCCGATTCTTTTTATTGTAGGCGATGAGCCGGTTCATCGTCTATCGGTGAATCGATTAGAATTTTTAGATTATGCATCGGCTATCCGCGGCCGTGGTTCAGCGGGTGTCAGTGAAAGATGCTCGCTAAATGATTCAAAAACTGAAATTTTTACCGCAAACTTCTATATCGTCCGGGAGCGCTTATAGGTATCAATAAGCACTCCACTCACTGCTCCGCCACATCCGTCTCTGCCCAATTCACTGATCCTATGTTAGGTCTCATTCTTTCCACTCTCGACGCCATCGCTATGGCGTTCACCGACGCGTCCCGCAAGAAGGTCCTCGACAAGGGTGCGGATGCTGGACTGGTGAGTGTTTGGTGCAAAATCATCAGTTGCCTCCTCTTTGCTATCGTCATCGCCCTGGTGGCGTTTTTCTGGAAGGCGGAACCGCGGATGCCGAACATCGGTGCGAAGTTCGGAGTTTCCACGTTCACCGCCTTCCTGATTTATATCACGATCAATGCCGTGATCGAAGGCGCCGCGATCCTGCTCAACCTCCGCGCGCTGCAGGTTTCGCCGATTTCCTACTGCGTTCCCTTCATGGCGCTCACGCCTGTTTTCCTGCTGCCCGCAGGGGTGATTTTCCTGGGTGAATCCGTCTCCGGTGGAATGATCGTTGGCGTGGCACTCGTGGTCATTGGCTCGCTTGTGGTTAATCGCCAATTGTTTGCCAAAGGTCCGCTCGAACCGCTCCGCGCCATGATCCGCGAGCCCGGCAGCCGCTACATGGTCATCGTCGCCGCGCTGCTCACCGTCACCAACCTGCTCGCCAAGTGGTTCCTCGTTTCTGACGGTGGTGCCGTTACCTTTGCCGACAAGATGCAACTCGCGCTCACCCTGGCGGTCGGCAAGTGCGTGATGCTCGCCATCTTTTTCATCCTGCTTGTCATCGTCAATCAAGGCGTCCGCCGGGCCCGCTCGGTCGCCGCGATCCCATGGACCGGCGTGTTGCGCCAGTCGCCAATGTGGCTGATCATGGCAGGGGTGCTCGAGGCACTGGTACTCGTTCTGATGCTCGTCGCGATGCAGTTTGCCGTGGCGGCTGTGGTCGTCAGCATCAAGCGCTCGGCGGTGATTTGGTCGGTCTTGTTAGGATGGCTGATGTTTAAGGAACGCAACATCGGCGACCGTCTGATCGCCGCGGCCGTGATGGCTGCCGGGGTGTTAGTCTTTTTTCTCAACAGACCGGACGCCGCTGGAAATGCGATCATCGAAACCCAAGGTGCCTTGGTCTTCGGAGCCGTGGCTCTGGTATTGATGGCCATCGCCCTGCGTTTCACCAGCGACACAAAGGAAGAAACGATCAAATCCGACGATTAAATTCCCTCCCAAACAATCTCACTAACCAATTATATGACAAATTCCACAAAATCATTATTCCGCCTTACTAGCCTCGTGCTCGCCCTCGTTGCGTGTCCCAATCTTACCTTCGCGGAGGAAGCCGTCGCGCCACCAACACCCCCGCCCAAGGTTGCCAAAGTGCGCTGGAATCCCGCCGAGCCGCTCAAGTATGAGGGCTGCAAGAGCTACGATTATCCGGGTCGCCATGCCTCCATCCTTGCACTTAAAAAAGAAATCAACCCCGAAGTGGTATTCATCGGCGACTCGATCACTCATCATTGGGGCGGCCAGCCTGGCAGTCGCCTTCGGGATGGCGAGAAGGTCCTGAAATCGGACCTCGGCGCCTACCGCACTCTGAATCTTGGCTTCGGCCATGATCGCACCCAGCACGTCATCTGGCGGCTGCAAAATGGCGAAATCGATGATATCAACCCCAATTGGGTGGTCATCAATATCGGCACGAACAATCTCAACGATGGCAACACTGCCGTTGAGATCATGTCCGGCATCCGTGTTATTTGCGCCGAGGTGCAGAAGCGCACCCCCAAAGCCCGCGTCGTGCTGATGTCAGTCTTCCCGCGCGAGCGCAACCCAACTCATGGTCGGCGCAAGATTATTGCGGATCTTAGTAAACTCATCGGCACCTATTCGGAGGAACAAAAATTCATCAACATTGATCTCGCACCGCAATTTGTTCCTGAGGATGGCATCATTCCGCCCGCGCTGATGCCGGACGCACTGCATCTCAGCGCGGAAGGTTATAAGATCTGGGCCAAGGCCCTGTTAGAGGTCTTCCAGAGCAAGCCCGAGCGATGACCGGCGCGGCGTGGCGATGTGGCTGGGTGTAAATCTCGGTTTCATCGCCTAGAGCGTGACCGATCACATGCAGAGAACTGGATTGGCATGGTCGCAAAATTTGAACTGCGTCCGCGTGCTGCGCATCGAGAAAGCAAGGATCGAGCCAGCGGTCCTTGAGTGTTTCCTGCTAGTGGAAGCTGCTAGCGCGGCGTCAGCGCCGCAAGAAGGACAGCCATCAGCGAAAAGAAGAGAGGTCACGCGATGGTGAAGTTTTTCATGAGGTCCGCTTCTAATTGTTTTACGGGGTGGAAACACGGATACGGAGGAAGCGACGCGGCGGGTCGGCGTCGGCAATTTTGACTGGGTCGGCGACGGTGACGGTCTGGCCGACGACACCAGGGTTGGTGGCGATAATTACCCAACTGTCGGGATTCGAATTTGTAGATTATGCGAGGGCTATCGTGGGCGAGTCAGATGGATTGCCCGGAGGAAACCGGTGTTGGGCTTTGCCAGATTAGCGTGGCGAGTATCGACCGGCTGCTCCGCAGGTTCAAAATTACGGCCGGGAAATGATCCGTACATCCAAGCCAGCCATTGCGGCCAAGGCGCTGGTTGAACTTCGTGCCCAAAGTTGGAACACCAGCGAGGTGGGTGAACCGAGGTAAACACGGTGGCCTATTGCGGCGGCGGCATGGGCAGGGATTTCATTTGGACACTCACCAGCGTGGAAACCGTAAGTATGCACTGCTGTGGTCATTTCCACCCCCGTCCAACTTTTCAACCCCCCACCCGCAAATCCCCGCATACTCCACAACACTGCTTTTGCAGGGGCACCGCTGCCCCGCATCGTTCTCGCACCATCCGCCCTCTTCTCAGTGAACCTTTCCCGCGCCCCCTCCAACGCCTCATTCACGAAACACTTGCCTCCAAACTCTTTAAAAGTAAAGCGATCCAACCTGGCCGAAGTGTGGATGCCGTTGAGGTGCCTCAAGGAGCAAAGACTCGCACACGATAGAATAAACTTCCGCTTTCTGGAGGATCGAGATCCTCCAGAGTGATCATTTGGTCGCCTGGCAAGGTTGCAGTTTGTGTGATGTTCATCCATGTGGTCGGCGCTAACAAGTTGAATGTGCGCTCAAGATGATAGACACGGCCCGCACGGGCGGAGACTGTGACCCGATTGAGGTTGGGCAGCACGAATGGCTCAAAGCTTGAGATTGAGAAGAAATCGGAGACGTCCAGTGGATTGGTGCCCGCCTCATACTCCCATGAGTTGATCCTGCCATCACCGTCGGGGTCCTTGTCATTGCCGATAATGTTGGGATCTGTAATACCTTCCAGATAGGCTGTCTGCCATGCCAGGCGAGCATTGATATTGACCGAAACTGACTTGACCATCACCTGGCCATTCGCATCGACAATATAGACGGTGATAAGAGCAGATCCCTGTATTCCGGCATTCGGAGTGAAGGTAAGGATGCGGTTTGTTCCGCTTCCCGTCACAATCAAATTCTGGTTCGGGATGAGCATATTGTTCGACGAAACGGCATAGATGCCGGAGTTCGAGGAGGACAGCGTGAGTGCCAAGGCCATCGGCACACCAGGCACCGCGACATCGGCTGCCGCGACCGTGACGGAGGGTGCCCCGGCCTGTCGGAAGCGAAAAGTTCGGGTAATGGCATTGTCGCGTAGAGCCGGGATATCCTGATAAGCTGCGCTGTCGAGTCGCACGTTAATTGTCAACTGCCAAGTGCCGCTTTCAGGTTCGTAATCGGCCTGCCAGGCATTGCCGCCGCCGGTTGTCGAGTCGAGGGCGACCCAGGCAGATCCTTTGTATTCCTCCAATAATGGGCTGCGATAATCGGAAATCCCAGTCAGGGTGATGGGCACATAACCGATTCCACCGGTAATGCTGAATTCAGCGGTATTGTTCGATGCCTGAATTTGAACCGGATAGCTTTTTTCCAGTGAGCCGGTGGACACGTTCACCGACAGATCGTTTCCGAGAGCTTCGCGCATGACCATGCTGTGCTGGTTGCCATAATTCTGCATCGCGGTGCGAAAATGTTCGTCCTCTCCATAGTAGGCACTTGCAGCCTGCCCGAAGTAAACGCGCTCAATCTCGGCTTCGATGTAGTCACCCGCCTTAAGAGCGGTCACACCCGGAGGCGGAACCAGATCGACGCGAGAACCACTGGCCTTAAAATAGGGGCTCACATTGTCTATCCCATTGATACGCGCCTTCCAAGAGCGAATAATGAACCCCCGTTGAGCTCCGGTTTGGCTTTTGACATATGGGTCAACACGACAATTCAGGGTGGAAAACCAGGGGAGCTTGCCCGTCAGTTGAACCGGAGTGGAGGGCCCGCCGGTGGTCCATTGAGTGGTCGGGGTCAAATTCCCAGCGTAGCCGTATGCATGCTCCGAGCCGCCATTATAGTTGTAACTATCTGCAGCCATCTGAAAGAAAACCATCCTGGTAAAAGAAGCGTCGCCTTTCACGTCATAGCGGATTTTGTGACGGCCCCGGACGTAGTCGTTCGAGCGATAGATACTGGTGCTGTATTTGAAATCGATGAGGGAGTTGTCGGTTTCCCCCGCATAGGTGACATCCGTCAGATTGGGGCCATAACGCTGATAGTGGCTGCGGATCCGTTTATGGTAACGTCTTACATTCCCCGCATCTTGGTAACGCAAGAAATCGCAACCGCCGTAATTCCCCGTCCATTGTTTCTGGGCTCCGGTATCACTTAAAAGGAGAATTGGGCGTGAATCGGTACCGATGGCACCGGCCAGTGCCGAATCCGGATCGTAAACCAGATTTTCTCCCCAGGCGCCGATGGCGGATTCATCCCACTGGTGGTCGCCGCCCGTGCCGCCCCAACCAACCAAACAGAGCTGGGCATGAGTGACCGCCGGTACCCCAGCATAATTTGTCCGACAATGTATGCTTCGAATTGCAGTGTGGCGTTGGGCGGCACGATCAGCATGGTCAATGCGTTGAACCACCCACCTATCCAGCGGTCGGTGGTACTTGTGTGCCAGTTCTTCGAATGCTGAACGGGAATACCCAGTGGATTCCCATCCATATCTCTCAGAAAACAGGAATTGCCGGCTCCGTTAGGAAAGTCTCCTTTGGTGAACGCAAGCCGTGCGATTTGAGGGGAATTCGTGGTGTTTGCCAGCGTCACCCGGGTGCGCTCAATTCGGTTCGAGTCAGTGCCACTCACATTGGTGCGTAGCGGAATTTCGAAATAGCCATAATCTAATTTGTAACTCGGAGTGAGCGTGGCGGAGGTCGGAGCCGTCTGGGACGCCGTAACGGTCAGGCTGCGGCTTTCGATTTGGTCGGCCTCGGGAAGGGTTTGCGCCACCTTGTTGGATGGATAGATGACCAAACCAACAGAACGGTCCTGATCGGCATTCCATGTGCCCGCATCGGTTTCGATAGTGACACTGGAATTGGATGGATCGACGCTAATCGAACCACTTGCGGAACTCTTGAAGACCACATAGCCACTGCCATCGTCCGCAGAGAGAGCCTGCGCCACTCCGCGGCTCGAAAGTTCGTCGAAAATACTGTTCAGATTCAAGGTCATTTTCAACTTGCCCCCAGTGACAGATGCGGTGGGGACCACCCGACAAATGATGGAGATCCGGTCGGGCCAGGCAATGATCTCGTAGCCACTTCTAAGGGTATTAAGGGCGGGAGCTGAGTTGGTTTTAATTTTCACCCAGCGCCGTTGGTAAAATTTTCCGTTATTCAGCACTTGAGTGTTTTTCGTGTTGGTCGCATTCGGCTGAATCGAGACGGTTGAACCCGATGCGGTCAAGGTGGTCGTGAGACTGGACGACGGTGCAGAAGCTGGAAAACTTTCGCTCTGCGGCTGAACCAATGCCGTAGTTTCCGGAAGCCTTTCCTCCAGCGGGAATATCGAGGTGAGACTGAGTGAACCACTATTAAAGGTCATGGCGTAACGACTCGTTTGCACGTGCCACACCGCTTGTCCACGTGCGCCACCGGTCCACCAAGTGGTGCCGTAGTCACGGACCGCAGCAAAAGCGGCGGGGAGCAAGGTATTTACCTTGGAAGTAAATGTGGCCTGAACCACCGAGGAGGAGGCTGACGCCACGGAAGAGAAAGAAGTTATCCTGTAACTGTAAGTGGTGTTCGGCTCGACGAAGATGTCCCGATAGCGATTCGTCCCGGTTGGGAGGGTGGATAACAGGGTCCAGTTACCTCCAGCCTTTAACCGCTCCACTCGATAACCGTTAGGAAGATTACTGGGTTCATTCCAAAAAAGATCAATGCCCGAGGGTCCCAGAGGGATCGCCGTCAAACCTGTCGCCACGGCAATGGATGTCGAGTATCCCAATGTGAACGTGAGGCTGTCATTCATATTGATCCAAGAACCCGTGCTGGTGAAATTTGCATGTCGCTTGAAGCCCCAGACCAGTTGATCTTCCTGCGAGAGACTCAAGGGAACCAGCGCCTGTGCTCCTGAGTAATCGCGGATATTTCCGGGTGTAGTCCCCCCATTGGGCACAAAAACAGCGGAGTCCAGGATCTGCCAACTGCTGTCCGCTGCCCGCCGCAAGGCCAGAACATAATCCACTGCGGCGGTATTGACTCCGCCACCACCTCGCCAAGCAACCGTTCCACCGATCTCAATGACGGCGTTATCCAGCGGACATGTCCAGACCGCGAGCGGTGCATTGGCAATGTCGTTGTTGTAGAGTTGGGCGGCTGTTTGACTAAAGTAGGGCAGCTTCGAGCCACTTAGAAACACAGGATTGCCAAACCAATCCCCCGCCGTCATCTGCGTGCGTGCATTGATCCACCATTTGTTCGTGACTGCGTCATTGATGAGACTCCCCCCGGATACATACGTATAATTCCAGACGGAGGCTCCTTGATCATCCAGTTTGCTCGAGACGGCTGGAGAGGATCCGTTTAATGTCCAATTTGTGGCCCGCGCCCACACATAGCCATTGTTATAGCCGGGTGCGTGCTGCGCAATCGCGGAAGTCACTCCGCACCACCACAAAGTCGCCCAGAGTGCGCACAGGTAACAGTGCTGGAGGAAGGAGCGGGACGGGCAGAAGCGAGCGCGAATGCAACAACTGATAAAAGCTGAGGGGAGAACTAGGTGAAACATGGCGAAGAAAGCGCCCGCTGGATTAATGTGGTTTTTCATTTGGATTTTTAATAATGGAGGGGGAAGTTGGCGGACCGGAAGTCGACTAAGGTTAGGAGACGTAAGCTCCAGTTAAGCCTCGGTTGCCGATATAAATGGTTTTTTGCCGAACCTTGTAACTATTAGAGATAAGCTGGGTCACGTATACCGATGAATCGATTTGAATTTGTAGATTATGCATCGGCTATCCGCCGCTATTTGCCAGCGGGTGTTATCGACGCACTGCACCTTAGCGCGGAAGGTTATAAGCTCTGGGCTAAGGCTTTGTTAGAGGTCTTCCAGAGCAAGCCCGAGCGATGAATTTCAAGATCGGGAACTTTGGATGTTAGATCTAACGGTTTCGTTCGGTAACGGACCAGCGCTCGAAATCGTAGGTGCGGACGCTTCGCCCGTCGGTGACAGTTAGGGTGGATTCGTTTTTCTGCGAGGTCCACGGGCTCTCGGAAATCGGCCAAGTCGCGTAGTTGATGGCATCGCCGTTGACTGTATCCTCGCCGTCGAAGACGCAGGTGAGCACATCGCCGTGGCGGTTGCGGTAGGTGCCGGAGGCGGGCTTCGGTTGTGCAAGACTGATAGAGGACTTGGCCAGGATTTTCTTGCGGAACTCGTTGAGTGTTTCCTGCGCGGTGGCGGCTGGAAACTCCGAGGGCCGCGCGGTTTCGATGGCGATGGCGAGTGCCGGGGCTTTGACGCGGAATTCGGAATCGCCCTCGCGTGGAGTTGATGCTGGGGCGAGGATGCCGGCGGCGGGATTCCAATCGAAGCGCTCGCTAGAGGAAACGGCGATGAGCACGCTGCCGTAGTGGAGGAAGATCCGACCGGACTCGCTGCTGTCGTTGATCATCGCTCGGTGGCCGCCGGGCACGTATCCGAGCGCGTAGGGGAAGCGGTTGTCTTCTTCGATCTGGAAGACGAACAGCAGGGCGTCGCGGCCGAGGACCTCCTGTTCGAACGTGCGCACGCCGTGGGTGTGGATGCCCATTTCGTCCGGTTTGTCGGCGGATGGATTGGTGATCCAAAGATGACTGCCTTTCGCGGTGGCATCGGGTTCCTCCCACATGACGCCGCAGGGATAGCTCTGCCCCTGCCAAGGGCGGCCACCGATCTTTGCTGAGCGGGAGAACAGGGCGTAGTCGCGATTCACATAATGATTGAGGGCGAAGCCATTGATGCGGGCACGGTAGAAGTAGGGCTCGCTGCGGTCGGCCGCTGCGTGCGTGATGACGGGTGGAATTCTGAAGTCGCTGACCGCCGCGGAGGCGGCTGCCTGGGCTTTCTGGAGATCAGGGGAAACGCCGCCGAAGTAGAGCCACGGCAAGGTCGCAAAACCCCAGGGTTTTTGCGACTCGATGTCCGGATACGAGCGCGGCGCGAAGGTGGCGAGGTGGCCGCGCAGCCACGCTGGCGCGATCTGCACGAGGCAAACCTCGTAGGCGATACGGGCGCGGTTGGCTAAATCCTTGTCCTTCGCACAGTCGGCGAGGCTGAGCAGCGGCAGCACGTTCTGCGCTCCATAGGGCCGGGAGGCAAATTCGCCCGGCCCGCCGCGCACGGTTGAGTCGATGATCTGGCGAAGATATAACTCGCCGGATTCATCGCCGCCGGTAAACCGTGTACCCCAGACTTGGCCAGGCATCGGTTTTTTGATTTTGCCGGTCATTTCCTGGATGTAAGGATCCTTCTCCATGAAATACGGATCCGCTTTGAAGGAGTCTGGTCCCCAGACCTGCGTGGCGAGATAGCGGGTGAGCGCAGCCATGATCTTGTGGTTGCTGGTGGAGAGCTTCGCATAGAACACGCCGCCAGTGTAAATCCGGCGGTAGCGCTCGCGGGTCGGCGCATCGATAAAACGCTCGTACCGGATATAACAATCGATGCCCGGCCATGCGATGAAGCCGGTATTGCCGCCGTGCATCCAGCGATTGATCTTGTTGCCGGGTTCGAGGGCGTCGAGGCCCTTGTTGAGCATTTCGTTGCCTTCTCGCTCGCGGCCGAGTGCAAAGAGGCAGGCCGCGCGCATGAACTTCTCGCTGCCCTCGTTGGCAAAGGTTTCCAGCAGCGCCTTCCTCCTGCCCTCGAAGGAGGAAAGGTCGGAGGCATGCGCGGCCGGGATCGGCAAAGCTGCGGACACGCCGCCGGCGCTCGATGGTGGCTCAGCCGCTAAAGCTGTGGCCGCGAGGCCGGCGAGTTTGAGTAGGATAGCCCTCATCTTATGGCTTGGATTCGACTTTGAGGATGGGCAGGAGTCGGGTGATCATGTGGTTGATGGATGATCTATCAGTTAGGCTTCTGCACGGGTTCGACCGGCATCAAGGCGGATTCGGTAGGCTCCCCTTCGCCCGCGGCGTTGACCGCTGAAACGCGGATCCATGCGACTCCGCGCGCCAGTTCATCGGTGAGGAACCATGTCGGATCGTCGCGCACGGCTCCGCGGTTGATGTAAAGGCCGCGCTTGATGTTGGCCACACGCACGTTGTAGCGCACGGCACCGGTAACCGGTTTCCAGCGGATGGAAACACCTGGTTTCGCCACACCGTCGATGATCTTTTCCCCACGCTCCCAAGTGAGTCCCTGAGGGGCGGCCAACAGCGGCGGACGAGCCATCGCACGCACCGACTTGCTGCGCCCGCCGGTGCCTGCGGCGGAGACGGCTTCGACGGCATACCACCACGAGGTGCCGATTTTCAGGTTTTCATCGCGGTGTGCGGGTTTCTCCACGGTGGCCAGTAGAACTGGTTCCTGGTCGGGGCCGGAAGCACGCCAGATGCGGTATCCGGTCGCGCCCTCGACCGGCTTCCAAGTGAGGTCGATGCGGGATTCCGCCTCAGCGGTTGTTAGATCGGCGGGCGTCGCGGGCATGTCCGGCCCGGGCGTCGCGGAGACGGGTAGGCACGGCGGGCTTTCGCCGCCGCGGTTGCGTGCGGTCACCTGCCAGCGGTAGCGTTTTCCGTCGGTGACCTTGGTGTCCTGCCATTGGGTGGCGGTGGTGTTTTCGATTAACTCAAATGATCCGTCGCCCTCGGCGCGGTATATGGCGTGGGACTCCGGCTCGCCGGGACCTGCGGACCATTCCAACGTCACGCGGCCTTTGGCGGGCTTAGCTGTTAGGCCGACCGGCCGGGCCGGGCCGTCGTGGTGGGTGATGGTGAAGTCCTTCAAGTCGTAAAGGTGGGTGCGGCCATCGATGCTGACAGTGAGTGTGCAGGGCTGCTCCGGATCCTGCTGATAGGGCTGGGACATCCACGGGTTGGAGAGAAACGGTTTTTCCTCCACTTTCACCGGGCTGCCATTGACGACGGCTGAGCTGCCGATCGTCCGTTGTAGCACGCCGCCGCCGAGGCTGCGGTATTCGGCGGAGCCGTCAGTGGCTGTTAGACGGGTTTTGGCACGGACCTTTTCGCGGAACCAGGCGAGGCGCTCGGCGGGAGTGGAGCCCTTGGCATCGGCGGGAGGCATGGTGTCGATGGCCACGGCGAGCGGGCCCGAGGTAATGCGGTAAAAACCATCCACCGGCGTGGTGTCGCCGGGCTTGCGCACTTTGGGTTTAGTCACATGATCGAGCTGGATCGGATCGTCCGGATTCCAGTTGAAGGGTGAGGGAGTCGTGATGGCGATCAGCACGCCGTGGTATGCGAGATAGAGCCGGCCGTCCTTGGCGCTGTCATCAATCATCGCCAACCGGTTGGCTGGCACGTTGCCCTTGATCCACGGAAACGCCTCGCCTTCTTCGAGCTTGGCCACAAAGAGCAGCGAACGTTCATGATGCACATACTCCGCACCAATTTCTGGGCTGCCGTGGGTGTGGCCGGTTCCTCCTGTCGGCACTGTGACCCACAAGCAACTGGTGACCTTTGGCTCGGGGTCAACCCACATGACTCCGTTGCCATAAATCTGCAACTCCTGAAGGCGGGTGCGGGGCGCTGTCATTTGGGCGTAAACCGCATACGTCGGCTCCATCCAGGTGGTTTGGAGAAAGCCGGTTGGTTCAATGCGGATATCTGGATCATCATCCTTGTTCCACGAGGCGCGGGTAACTGCTTCATAGGGGCGGTTCCTGCGATTGGCGATTTCCGTGAGATAGCCAGGCGGGCGGTAGGCCATGGCGGCTCCGGCCATGCCGTTGGTACTGCCGTCATCGGGTAGTCCGCCGAAATAAGTCCATAGGAAGTTGATGCCGCCGCGGGTGCTTTGGTTCATCGTGTCGGTATAGCTCCGCTGCGTGGCCGTCGCCCAGTGGCCTTGCAGCCATGTGGGGGAAACGGTGGCGAGATAGGCCTCGTAAACGACCGCCGCTCTGCGAGCCAGGTCCTTGTCCGCCGTTTGATCGGCGAGGCACAAGAGCGGTAGCGCATTCAGGCCGCCGTACGGACGGGAGCCGAACTCTGGCATGCCGGTTCGTGCGATGCGGTGAATTGAGCGGCGCAGATACTTCGACCGGTCCGGATCATCGGCGGGCGCGTATCCCTGCGGGAGTTCATCTGGTTTCAGGCCGAGGTTGCTGAGATACCAGGTGACTGATCCGGTCATCCGCAGGTTGGTGGTGGCGTAGTTGTTAGGAAAGGGGTCGAGATTGTAGGAATAAGTCGAACGCGCGCGGACAAGATCCTTCCATTTCTGCTGGTGGGCTTCGTCGTAGAGATGTCCGTAATGGAGCCAGAGATGAGCGAGACCGTAGGACAGGAAGGGGTGCCCTTGGTTCGCGGGCGGAGTGCAGTCGAGTAACTCGTAGACGAGGCGCAGGCCTTCTTCATTCTCGCCGCGCCGCAGATGCCAAAGCGCCAGCCATGGAAACGCGATGTTCTGGGTTTTCGGCCGCGCTTGAGCCAGCGCCGCCGCATAGGTCTTCTGTGCGCGATCCTCCATCGCGGCACGGTGGTCCTGGGCGGAAACCGGAAGCAATCCAGCGAGAAGCACCACCATCGCAGCTGGCTTGATGCATCGACTGATCATGAAAGCGAAGGGGGGGTGATGGGCGGGTTTCAGGTTATCGGTTGATTTCGGAACAGGTGGTATCATTTTTTTATATAGTAAAGGTGCATCATAAATCTCTCATCATAGTCACTTCGCTGAAATCTGTTAGGAATGGCTCTCAGCTTTCATGCTTCAATTCCAGTATAATGATCGTGTTGCCTCAGGCAGGGTGGGGTTGATTTGACTAAAGCGATGTGGCTTGGTTGCATTTTATCAATACCGGCAAGCGTTACAGCTTCATGCATGGGGTTTTTAGGTTTTTGATATTAGATTGTAGATTTTGCTATTTTGCTTTGATATTAAACGGTTTCGATGTTGTTTAACTTGATGAAAGTCGCTGACTTCCATCCTTTGGAAAAAATCTGAACCCACAGGTGGCGACATTTAGTAAGCTTGTGAAGAACAGTGAGCTGTATATTTTCACCAAAACCCTAAGCCCCCAAAACCCAATGAAATTTTTAATCGCTTCATGCGTCAAGTTAGAGCGCAGAGTCGAGCGGGGTTTCGCCCTGATCGTGACGCTTTCTCTAATGATGCTGCTGTGCGTGATTATATTAAGTTTTCTCAGCTTGAGCTCGGGCTCATTGCGTGAGTCCTCCTCCTCGATGGCGACGAACAACGCGCGTGCAAACGCGCGGCTCTCGCTGCAACTAGCCATCGGCCAGTTGCAATCGCTGGCTGGCCCGGACACGCGCATCACCGCGCCGCGTGTGCCGGAAAATCTAACAGATCCGCTAGATTCCGTGACTCCGGCCATGGGCGTGTGGCGCAGTTGGGAGGGATCGGACCACGATAGTAACGGCAGGCCGAAAGCGCCGGACTATAATGCGAAGAGGCAAGTTGGCGACCCCGCCGCTTCGGCAGATGCCGCGGGCAGTGGACGTTTTCTCGGCTGGCTGACATCTACTGGAGCGGGGACGACACCGGATCCTCGGTCCGTTCCCGGCCTTTTCAGCGAACCAGCGAGCGGACTCATACCACTCGTCTCATCCCATAGCGTGAAAGAGCCCAAACGCCGGGTATTCGTAGAACCCACGTTAGTCAACGACTCGGCTGGAGCCATCGCGTGGTGGACCAGTGGTGAAAACACCAAGGCCAATGTCGCCCCAGATCCTAAGCCGTCCGATTCCTCGATGACCGATTGGCAGCAGTATGCACGCGCCCACGCTGTGCCCTCGCCGAAGGACTTCGGGTTTACGGCATCGCTAAAATCCCAGGCGGTTTCCACAGATACACTCGAACTTATGGCTGATGACAGCGTGGCTGCGGCTGGCAATTTTCATGATCTAACAGTGTGGTCGTCCGGTTTGCTGACCAATGCCGCCAATGGTGGATGGAAGCGCGATCTTTCATTAATGACTGAAAAATGGGACGAACTACCCTCCACCAATCTCCCGTTTTTCACTCTCAAGCCTGGCTCGAATCTCCGCTACTCCAAAGCCGCGCCACCGCAGACAACCCCATCCACTCATCCAGTTAACCCGCTGCTTTACTGGTGGTCCCAATACGCGGGGCAACCGAACTTTGATACCAATCGGCAAATCCCGCCCATTGTCAGTTGGGATTATCTGCGCAATGCCTGCGTCCAATACCGCTCACTCATAAATATCAACCCCTCCCAAGGGCAGGTGGGCATGCCGTGGGCGAAGGAAAGCTTCTGGAAAGATCCCGGTGGCGCTCAAAGGGCGTATCGCTACGAGTTTCTTGATCAGCCACGCCGCTGGCCAGCATTCAGCCGCGTCCATTTCACGTTCTCTTACGCTTCCGTGCGAGATCCTCTGGATCCCGGCAAACTCATACCAGGCCTTGTCCTAACCCCGGTAGTTGTCCTGTGGAATCCCTACAACGTCCGAATCACCATTGCTAGCCCGAATTATTATAGGATTCATTATGGCAATAGAATCTCACCTATCCAATTCCAATTCACTGTTGGCGCGGAAACACCCTATCCAGTCCGCGATCTCCAGACAATTAATAGTCAACAGACAAGTACCATCGACAACTCGATGCAATTGCACGGAAGCACAGGCGCATCGCCCATACCCATAACCTTGAATCCCGGTGAAACCCGTGTCTTTAGCCTGAGTCACAATGATATTCGTCGTCCAAGTGGTGCCATGATGCTCTATCCGGGCTACCGGCTGGAGAGCGGTTTATTGTTCACCCGGCTCAAAACGGCGGGAGCCGAGGAATCCTTCCCACCGAACACAGAATTCAAAGTGGATCTGACCTTTTTGCAGAATGCCAATACGGGGGACGGACTTGGTTCGTGGTGGTCCCAAGGCCGCGACAATACCCAACATGGCCAACGCGCCAGCCGCCAATACATCACATTTAGTCCAACAATCGCAAGGGCATTATGGCAACCCATTTCCGCGGAGGACCTGGGGGGGCCTGTGACACTATCCCAAGTCGAGGGAAATAGTCAACATCGCAAGTTTATAACCTGCGTGATAGGCCACCGCACAGCCAACGATACCATGATGCCCGGCAAGGGCTATTTGCAGGCCAATCCGCTCAACTACTACAATGATCTCAGGAGCGTAAACGATCTGGGCGTCACGGGGCGCGAACTAGGAGCCGGCATTAGGCACCCCGTGAACTCCAGCCTCGACATACAGTTCATTCACGGTGCGCAAAACAGTGAAGATCTGGCCATTGATATATCCACCAACCGCGGCTACGTCGTCGGCGGCATCGATGGCGCGTCCGGACTAACCAACTGCGTATCGGCCGAAATCCCCACGCGCCCCATCCAGAGCCTTGTCGATCTTCAGCACTTCGATCTGCGCAACTGCAATCCCGTGCCGCCATTCCAATTTAATATTTTCGGCAATAGCCATGCACTCCCCTTGCTGCCGCCCAATGCGGTAGTGCGGCCCGATTTTCCCGATGCAACGCGCCTGCAGTACGACGACTCCTACTGCCTGAACCACACATTTTTTGATGATTGGTTCGTCTCTTCCATTGCCCCAGACATCAGGGACTGGACCAATCAAAACGAGCGCAGTTTGGAGAGCGTTTATAAGGATTTCCTGGCCAATTCCAAAGATTCGACTAGCGGCACACCTTTGCCAAATTCCATGTACCGGCCAACATTGGAAGCCCCTGGTCCGGACATTGCCACGGCATACGACCGTGACGTGAGGCCCGCCGATTCCTACCGTCACATTGCCGCAAAACTTACCGTCGATGGGATGTTCAACGTCAACAGCGTCTCGGTAAAGGCATGGAAAGCGTTGTTAGGCCATGCACTTGGCCAGCGCCAACCCTACCTTGCTGATGACGGCGCAAGTTGGCAAGCCAAGCTGGCTCCCGAGCGGGATCATGTTGTAAGCCGCATGAGTGTCGCTGGTGCCGGTGCCGTCGGTCTCGATGCGCCGCCCCAAGGAGTCTCCAGCATTGCGATGGGATTCTCAGGGCACCGTGTGCTCACTGATCAGCAAATCGAGGCGTTGGCAGGTGAAATCGTAACCCAGATCCGCCGCCGCGGTCCCTTTCTCTCGCTTTCTGAATTCATCAACCGGCGGCTTACCGATTCTGCTAGCGAAAAAGACCTCGCGCTTGGCGGCGCGGTGGAGGCAGCCCTCGCTGCGCTTGCCGCCCGCGGCCCGACTGATCCGGAAAATCCATACGGTACTCTTCAATTAAACTCTAAACGCATCACGGAGGCAGTCGTTAATGCTATTCCTGAAATAGCTGAGGCCAAGTACCTTTTCCCTGAAGCCGCCTTGGGCTGGACTGCTTATGGCTTGCCGGGCTGGATCCGCCAAGCCGACATCCTCCGGCCGCTTGCCCCGGTCCTATCCGTCCGCGACGATACTTTCGTCATCCGTGCTTACGGTGATGCGCGCGACAAGAATGGCAGGGTTACCGCCCGCGCATGGTGCGAAGCCACCGTGCAGCGCGTCGCTGGTTACGTAGATTCGCGCGATGCTGACACGGACATTCCCGTTGTCGGAACCGACTCGGCCAATGATCAGTTTCTTCAGGCTCAGATCAACGCCCGTTTCGGCCGTGAGTTCCGTCTCATCTCCTTCCGTTGGCTAAATCCCCGTGAAATCTAACACACCCACTGCACTTTATGACCCATCTCCGGAAAACCCTAGTCCTTCTTTGGACCATTGCCGCCCTCGCGCCGATCACCGCTTATTCTCAAAAGGCGTCTGACCGCAGCGTCCGCTGCGTTTTTTTTAAGCGCCCTGTGGAGATCTCAAAGACCGCAGTGCTGGTCCATGCCGGCGGCAGCACCCCGATTTCTCTTCCCCCTATGAATTTATCGGATCCAGCTGCGCTACCCGCCGGTGACCTTGTTATGGCGGTGCTGCCAAATCCCCCTGCCGTAGGTAGCCCGATCCCGCCCGGCGCACCCACAGTGAAAATTCCCGCAGCTTGGTCACGGGTTTTGCTCCTGTTCTTTCCCGATCCCGCAAACAAGGTTTTTCCCGTAAAAGTGTTACCTTATGATGGATCGATAGACTCTTTCAAACCCGGGGAGATGTTTTGCCTGAACCTTTCCAATGCGACAGTTGGAGGCACCCTGGGTGAGGTGAAATTCAAGGTCAGCCCCGGCAAAACCGCTGTCCTGCAGGCACCTCTCCGCCAAGCTGGAGCTTACCCCGTGGCGATCGATTGCCTGCTCGAAGGGGAAACCAGCCTGCGTCCGCTCTGCCGCACCGTCTGGCGGAATGACATGAAAATCCGCAAGATCCTCTTCATTGTGAATGCCGACGACCGACCGGCGCCGCGAATCTGGTCGGTCATAGAATACCTGTAACCGCCGCCGACTGATCACCAATAAAACGAATTATGCTCCATTCGAAGAAATGTTCCCTGTTTTCCCGTGATGTTGGCTCCTCGAGAAGGGTAAATGAATGATGGGAAGGCTTTTCGGAACAGATGGGGAGACACACGTCCCATGCATCTCGCTCGGATAACAAGTATCACCCCGTCTCTCCGCTGGGAGCGCCGACGCCCTCGTCGGCATTTAATGATTATTGGCCCTCCCTTTTTGCTACTTTTAAAAAATGTTTGACGATATTCGTATGTGGACATAATTTGTCCACATCATGAAAACCGTCACAGTGCGAGATTTGCGTAACTCTTTTCCAAAGCTTGAGGCGTGGCTTACGGAAGGTGAAACCATTTGTATAGAAAGGCGCGGGCAGCCGATTGGATTGCTTAGTGCATGGCAACCCCAAGCCACCGAACAAGCCGCGAAACCGGATTTCCAAGCGCGTCGACGGGCGATCTGGGGAGGGCGTGTGTTTTCAGAGGCAGAAGTAGCTGCCATGCGCGCGTATGAACTTGAAGGAGAAGAAGGATGATCTGTTTTCCTGACACTTCGTTCTTGTGCGCTCTGTATCGCACTCAAGTGAATTCATCATTGGCGGATCGCTACATACATAAGCTTCGTGGAAGTCTTACGGTTTCGTCTCTGCTTTTGCTAGAATTTCGTCAATCCGTGCGACTTCAAACGCGGCTACATTTAAACGACAAGAGCAAAGGTTTCACGCAGGAGGAAGGACAGCACATGCTCAATGACATACAGATCGATCTCAATGCGGGTCTTCTCACGGTCACTCCAGCCGATTGGGCGGCAGTGCATCAACGGTCTGAGGTGTTGAGTCACGCATACACCGTCACGGAAGGTCATCGTTTGGCGGATATCCTTCATGTCGCAACAGCACTTCAACTAGGCGCAAATGAATTTCTAACGTTCGATGCCAATCAGAAAAAATTGGCCCAAGCCGAGGGGCTGGTTGTGCCTTTGTGATGGAGCGGTTCTCAAATATCAAACTCCACACCCGGCTCGGGAATAATCACTTCGGTGCCAGGTAAGCGGGTTTCTAGTTCTTGTTTGAACCACGCCATCGCTCCTTCATCGCCGTGGACGAGGAAAATTTTCTTTGGCTTCACGCGGACTGCGAAGTCGGCAATCGCGTCGCGGGTGGAGTGGCCTGAGAAATCGAAAATGCGCACTTCGCAGTTGAGTTTCACGGGTGGGTAAGCGGAATCGAGCTCGACCATATCGCCGGGTTTCGCGGCGCGGATTTTTCCACCGGGAGTTTCTGAATCTGCGTAACCCACAAAGAACAATCCGTGCTTTTTATTCTCCAGCACACCTTGGCGGGCGAAATTGTTAGAAACGGTTTTTTCACTCATCATTCCGCTGGAGAGCGCGTAGATGCAGCCGTTGTTGAAAGGGATGGGGCCGACCCGCTTCTTATTGCCGCCGGCTAATTCCATGTCGTTGAGGAATTTGAAGCCACGGCGATGGCGACGCGAGACGTCGGAAAATTTATCGTAAATCGTGGTCATCTTGGTGCTGAGTCCGCCGATGTAAACCGGTACTTTCTCATCGATGAGTCCTTCTTCTTTAAAGCGCTGGAGCATCGCTAAAACCTCTTGGGTTTTTCCCATAGCGAACACGGGAATCAACGCCGATCCGCCACGTTTCAACACCCGCTTGATCGCCTCAGCGAATTCGTTTTCCTCCTCGCGGCGGGAGTAATCCGCGCGTCGTGCTTGTTCGCCACGGGTCGTTTCCACGATCAGTACATCGACTTGCTCTTCCGGAAATACCGCGCCTTTTTGCAGGGTGCTGTCTTCGAAATTTACGTCTCCCGTGTAGAAAACTTTTTTCCCTTCCGCCTCAAACATCACGCCCACTGAGCCCATGATATGGCCGGCGTCGTAAAATTCCGCTTTGAGTTTTCCCTTATCATCGACATCGAATTTCCGCCCGACATTGCGGCGCTCAAAAATACCTTTCATGCGATCCAGTTGACCGTGCACGAAAAAGGGATATTCGGTAATCCCTAGCTCGGTGCGTTTGCTTTCCATCACGTTGACGGAATTGTGCAGCATCGCGCAGGCAAGCTCTGCGGTTTCTGGGGAGAGAAACACTTTCGCACGTCTCTGGCGCTCCACGCAAACCGGCAGGGTGCCGACGTGATCCAAGTGCGAATGGGTAACGAAAATTGCGTCTGCGGTATCGTCTTCGACAAGGTCGTAGCGCGGTTGTGCGGTCATGCCTTCTTCTTTCGGATGCATTCCGGCATCGAGAATCACTCTTACCCCGTCCGCATCCAGCAAATAGGAATTTGCCCCGATCCCGACGTCTCTACAGATACTTTTGAAAATCATTACTGCCCGCACCCTCCGCAATCCACCGAGCCCTGTCAATCCAGTCTCACAAGCCTTCTGGTTTCAATTTTTCAACGCAAAGCCGCAGAGATCGCAAAGGGGCGCAAAGCTATGGATGATATGTTGAATAGGGAGGTGGATATTACTCCTCTTTCTTCGCGTCTTAGCGGCTTTGCGCGAGTTCTATTCGCGATGCAGCCGGTCGCAGACCGGCTCTCCAGCATTAGACGATCCCCTCAGCCGTCTCTTGTTTTAGGCGGAGTTGGCCGCAGGCGGCGTCGATGTCGTGGCCTTTTTCGATACGCAGGGTGGCGGTGACTCCGGCTTGTTTTAAAACGTCTTGGAAAGCTCGACAGTGTGAGAGGGCGGGGCGTTCCCACTCGAGTCCTTCGACAGTGTTGTACGGGATCAAGTTCACTTTGGCTGAAATGTTGCGTGCGTGGCGGGCGAGGATGGCGGCTTGTTCGAGATCGTCGTTGACTCCTTTGATCAAAATATACTCTAGAGTGAGCTTTTGTTTTTTGGTCGCGTTCCAATGGGCGAGTGCATCCAACAATTCCGCAACCGGGTATTTTTTGTTCACCGGCATGATGCGATTCCGGACTTCATCGGTTGCGCCGTGGAAGGAGATGGCGAGTCGGATTTGCTGGGGATGATCGGCGAGCTGGCGGATTTGCGGAGCGAGGCCGGAGGTGGAAATGGTTAGATGGCGCGCGCCGAGGTGCAGGGTTTCGGGTCCGGTGATCAAAGCGATCGCGGCCATCAAGTTGTTGAAATTCGCCATGGGTTCGCCCATGCCCATGAACACGAGGTTGTCCACGCGCTCGCCGGAAATTTGTTCCGCGGCAAGGACTTGGCCGGCGATTTCTGCGGCGTCGAGGTTGCGGGTGTAACCGGCGAGACCTGATGCGCAGAATTTGCAACCGTAGGCGCAGCCGACCTGTGATGAAACGCACAGCGTGCGTCGATCCGATTTTTCACCGTAGAGTGCGGGGTTCGCAGGAATGAGAACGGATTCGATGTAACGGCCGTCGTGGAGTTTGAAAAGGAACTTGCGGGTGGTGTCTTCGCTTCCCTGGGTTTGTGCGTGGGTGAGGGCGGTGATCCGAAATGCAGCGGCGATTTTTTCACGCAACGCGGCTGAGAGGTTGGTCATTTGATCAAACGAGGTGACCTTTTTTTTCCAGACCCAATCGAGGATTTGTTTGGCTCTGAATGCCGGTTCGTGATTGGTAGCGAGCCACTCCGAGAGTTCTTGCGATGAAAGCCCTGGCAAGGCAGGCAACGCGGGTTGTTTGGGGATCGGTAAAGCCTCGGACATCGTGATCTATTCCGAGAAGGTGAATTTAACCCCTTTGCCCGAGTAGGCCTTGGCGATGTCTTTTTCCAGCTCTGCCCATGTTTGTCCGTCTAACAGAACTGTAAGCAAATCTTCTCCTTGTTTTCCCTCTCTCAAAGCGACGAGGAATTTTTTGATTCGCGCAGCGTCTTCTTCTCGATCCAAGTGAAAGAAGTAGTTTGTGATCAACATACCGCAGCCGTAGTTAATCTGCGCGTTGCCAACGAAATTTGAGTAGGACTGAAGCATGAAGCTTTTGAGCGAACCCAGTTTAATTTCTTTGCCTAATGCTCGGCCACCTGTGCCGTCTTTTCCGTAGCCGGTGGCGTATTCGATGATGGCCTTTGAGTTGCCTTTTACGTTAAATAATCCACCCGCATAATAAGGTGTGGTTGCCACGTATTCCGCGAGTCCTTCGGTGAACCAACCCATTGAACCCTGCGCGTAGTATTCACGTGGGGTCAACTGGTGAACGAGTTCGTGGGGAAGGGTTTTAGAGGATTTATCGCGATCCAACATGTATCCACTGCCCATTTTTTTCACTCCAAGACTCGTGAGTGGAACCATGACGATATTTTTCCCCCCAATATAAACTCCAGCGCTTCCTGGAGGGCCGCCGGCGCTGTAGTAATCAGCCTCGGATTCAAAAAGTATAATCTGATATTTTCCGTCTTTTTTAGCACCACCATTAACTCCTAGAGGTAATTCTCGGACAAATTCATGGGTAGCTTCAAACATGACGGCGAAACCTTTAACGACGGAGTTGCCGAGCCGGACATCGCAATTGTAGCGATAGTTAGCCGACTCGTAGACGAACTCTTTGGCATCTTTATCTTCTTTGACCGTGACGATCTGGGGGTCTTCGTCAAATTTGATTCGCTCTGGCCAAGGGGCATCGAAATTCAGTTTTTCTTCACCTGGTTTCTCAGTTGCGACCTGTTCTTTTTCCGCGCTGAATTTTTCGATCCATAACTGGTCGTCCTTGGATAGTTTCGCAATGGGGAATGGGGTCTCCTTACCACTTGGTAGTTGTAAGATCGCATTACCGTTTTCCACGCGCAGGAGAAGCGCTTTAATATTTCGACCCTGATCGTCGGTCCAAATGCGCTCAATTTGACGCCCCATGCTGAGCATGGAACCTGCAATTAGGAAAATGATGATGGGAAATTTCACGGCTTCGCCAAAGAAGCTGCCATCAATTATTTTGTAAGTCGAACTCTGAATCGATCCCGATTAGCCCACATTGAGCTTTTATTTTCCGAGGCGGAGAGAGAAGTCCTTACCCTTTTGGATATTCAGTTTCTCGATTCGCTCGCGGATATCATCGGGTGCGGCGGCTTTGTCTTGCTCCGTATCCCAGGGGCCTGACCAAATGATCTTGTTGGATAAGTCGTGGACGGTGACTTCGGTGTTATCTCCAGTGGATTTGATTTCGACCGATCCTTGGTTATCCATCATGCGGATAGTTGATTGACGCTGGAGCTGGAAGTTCTGAGCCTGATCGGGATTGATTTTTGGCTCTTCTTCCATGGCGCGTTTCATGCGCTCGCGAAGCATGCGGAATCTTTCGTCGATGGGTGCATCTGGCACGAGTAATTCCTCAAATCCATTTTCGCCGAGTGCTCCGAGATTTTGTTCGATTAAATCACGCAAGCGCAGTGCTTGGCCATCTGGTACGCCGTCGAGTAGCGGGGCTCGATTTTGAGGGTCTGCCAATTGACCAGCCGGACGCTCGGCGAGTGTGACTTCGAGAGTGGAGGGCTTACCTTTTTGGATAGCTTTTAATTTAAGTTTATCGCCAATTTTCAAACTGCGGATTTTCGCGCTGAATGCTTCCGGATCGTTAATGGCAGTCTCATTGATGTGGAGAATAATGTCGTTGGTTTTGATACCTGAGAGATCTGCTGGGCTGTTCGGCATCACGGTGCGGATGATGACGCCAGTGCCATGTGCGAGATTGAGATGATCCGCAACCATTTCGGGGAGCGATGCGGTGACTACGCCGATGAATGGCAATTTCATCTGAACCTCGTCGATTTTGTCAACGCCATCTAACAGAGCCGCGGGTGGCTTCGCGTTATCTGGCTGCGGGTCGATAGCTAATGCGGTGTTGATGGCGAACAATGAAAACACGCCGATGACACCAGCGGTAAGGATGGGTGATGGGGTTTGTGAGTTCATGACGAATGATTGGTTTGATGAATGTGTGAAAAGATCAGTCAATTTTTTCAGGAATGATCACATACTCTTCGCGAGGTCGCTCGACTTGAAAGGATTCACCTTTTTCGTTTTTGAGGGTGACGCGATCCATGTAAGTGAAGCGCATGACACGGTGTGGGCGGTTGGATTGATTCCAAATCACACCTTCATCGCGAGTATCGCTTAGATTTCTGTGAAAACCTGCGGGTGCAAAAGAGCTAGGAGCGGGGGTGGTGATTGTTGAGGGTTGTTGGACGAAGCGCTGAGGCGTAACTGCGACCGTTTCGTGGGTTTGGTTTGGAGTGATCCAAGCGGCGAGTGAACCAAGTAGCGCCACAGCGGCAGCGGCGGCGATGTTGAAACGGCGGAACTTCGAGGTGGTTTCACTGGCACGAGATGTAGACTTGTGGAAGAGCACGATTTTTTCGTCAACGTGGAAGGGAGTGTTGTTGAGGATGTCGATCAGTGTGGTGTCGAAGGAAGAGGAAAGCTTGGGTGGCGAAAATTTGCGCAGGCTGTTTTCAAATTGCAGTTCTGCGTCGGAGAGTTCGGTGAGAGAGCCATCGGCGGAGGCGAGCAGCCGTGACATGAAATCGTCATCGAGTTTGTTCGGCTGGAGATCCGCTAGTTTTTGTTCGGCGATGGTTGGAATTTTCGACATATTGGGAAATTAGATTTCAGATAGAGAGATCGCCACGTTTGCGGGCGGAGGCGAGTTCACGTTTCAAAGCTTCAAGTCCATAGCGATACCGAGAGGCCGCTGTGTTTTGGGAAATTTCAAGAGCGTCACCAATTTCAGCGAAGGTGCGGTCACCCCAGATTTTCATGATGATCACGGATGAGAATTTTTCGGGCAGAGTTTTCAGAGCTGCTTCAAGCTGTTCGCGGGTCTCGTCATCGCTATCTGCGGAATAAAACCATGGGTGAAAGACCTCGAATTGATCGGTTTTGATGTCCTCTGAAACGTGATCTTCGCGGCGTTTTCTGCGGTCGTCTTTTCTGGAAAGGTCGATCGCTAGTCGACGAATCGTTGCGTAAAGGTAAGGTTGCCAAGCATCCTGTCCGCCGACGAATTCACCAGCGCGGATTTTATCAACCAGTTTAACGATGGCGTCTTGAAGGACGTCTTGGGCGTCTTCGTGGGAGCGCGTTTGGTTTCTCGCGAAGAGGAAAAGTCGAGGTCCGTGCTCGTCCAGCCACGCGCGCCAAGCGGCGGTTGCAGGTGAGGACTGTTGTGGAGCTTCGATGGCTGACATGATGAAAAGTCAAATTCACAGCGCAGCTATATGGGGAATTTGTCTAAATTTCCCGCCACCCATAGCTAATGCGGCCAGAGAGTGAAGCGCTGGTGGTGGTAATGGTCTTTTGGACTGAATAACCAACCGGGCTGGCGGCTTACGACTTGGTAGTCGGAAAGTGCGAAAACTGGCAGGACTTGGTTGCTGTTGGGATCGTAAGCTTTTTCGCCAGTATAGTTGCCATAAATGCGGTATTCGTAGTTGTTATCAAAGCCGTAGCGCGCACCCTGAGGACCGTCTTCCGAGAGGCGATCTGGATTTTTCCTGCGGTTTTCTTTGAAAATGACCAATTTAGACTTTTCAGCCGATTGACGGGGCTCGCGCAGATATCCCCAAAAACGGGTTTTTTCCACGTAGTAGCGTCGGCCGTAATAGAAATTTCCTGTCGGTTCGCTAGCGATGGCGGCTTGGCGTTCTTCTAGAGTTGGGCCGCCCATGTTGGGAGATCCGGAGCCGTTGCCGCCGGATCCAGCGCATTGGCAGAGAACTAAGCAAGCGGCTGCGATGGATGCCAATTTTAGATGTAACATAGGATGAGGATAGTTTGCTTAGCGGCCGGATGAAAGACCCGATTACGACATTTGTGCTTTAAGGCGGCGGCAGACTTCCTCGACGTTTTCGCGGGTGTTGAAGGCGGAAATGCGGAAATAGCCTTCGCCAGCAGAGCCGAAACCTGAGCCCGGGGTGATGACGACTTGGGCTTCTTGGAGCATTTTATCAAACATCTGCCACGAGCTAATGCCTTGTGGGCAACCCACCCAAACGTATGGAGCGTTGACGCCGCCGAACACTTTCAAGCCGAGAGCTAGGCTTGCCTCGCGAAGGAGTTTCGCATTTCCCATGTAATGACTGATGAGCGCGGAAACTTGTTTTTTGCCATCTTCAGAAAAGACCGCTGCCGCACCTTTTTGCACGGGGTAGGATGCGCCGTTGAATTTGGTGGAGTGGCGGCGTGACCAGAGTTGGTGAATTGGGATCGGCGTGCCGTCCTCAGTGCGACCGGAAACGGATTTCGGAATCACCACGTAAGCGCAGCGCACGCCGGTGAAGCCACCGTTTTTCGAGAACGAGCGGAACTCGATGGCGCAGTCTTTCGCACCTTCGATTTCGTAGATGGAATGCGGGATTTCTGGATCCTGAATGAAAGCTTCGTAGGCGGCATCGAAGAGGATGATCGCATCGTTTTTCTTGGCGTAGTTGACCCACTCGGTGAGCTGCGCACGGGTGGCGACGGCACCCGTTGGGTTGTTGGGAAAGCAGAGATAAATGAGATCGGCTTTCTCGGATGGGACACCGGCGACGAATTCGTTTTCTGCGTTGCAAGGCAGGTAAAGCAGGCCGGCGTAGGAGCCATTTTCATCGGCTTCTCCGGTGTTACCAGCCATGACGTTGGTATCGACGTATACGGGGTAAACCGGATCGGTAATGGCGATGACGTTACCTTTTCCGAAGATGTCCAAAATGTTTCCCGTGTCGCACTTCGAACCATCGGAAATGAAAACTTCATCGGCGGAGATTCCGAGATTGGCGAATTGATTGTCGACGATCGCCTGGCGGAGAAACTCGTAACCTTGCTCCGGGCCGTAACCTTTGAACGTGGCGCGATCGCCTTGCTCATCGACCGCAACATGCATCGCCTCGCGCACGGCGGCGGGCAGAGGCTCGGTAACATCGCCGATCCCGCAACGGATGATGCGCGCGGCTTTGTCGGGGTTCGCTTCCGTGTAAGCTTTCACGCGACGTGCGATTTCAGGAAAGAGGTAGCCCGCTTTGAGTTTGAGAAAATTGGAATTGATCGTTGCCATGCGGGGAGGATGTAGGCGCGAGAGGGGATTTGGGCAAGTGCGGGATTTAAGAAAAGGGGGACTTTTCCTAGCCTACGCCACTGGCGTGAGATGAGGCTTGCGCTTCCACTGCATCAAAAGATTTGCGAGTAAGATCAATCCACCACCCATGCCCAGTGACAGTGTGAATGATTCGTTAGGATAAACGGCTCCGATAAATGCGCCGAGCATCGCTGGCATAAAGAGCACATACGCTGCGGTGAAAACGGGCTCGGAAGTATAGATCAAACCCGCCTCGGTGGCCGATACCTTGCGCTGCCAAATGTTCATTAGTAAATACGCGCCGACAGAACATGGCAGTGCGAGCGCCAGAACGATCATCATGCTTTGCAAGGATGCACCCGCTTCGATGCAGGCATCAAAACTTGGCGCAACCAACCATGTGATAGGTATAAATAGAAGCGCTATCCCCGCAAACATCATCACGGTCACAGGCATTCCGCGGTTGTTCTGATATTTAGGATTTTCCAAAGTGAGAATTTGGAAGGTGAACAAGAAGGCGGCTAGTAACGTTTCGATCTCTCCACGTCCCATCTGCATCTTGCCCCAACGGAAACCGGATAAAATAGCACAGCCAAAGATCACAAAACTCGTCGCAACAACCACACGCCAGCCAGGCGCTTGGCGGTGACGCAAGCAGGCCCACAAGGGGAGAATCACGCAATAGGCTTGAGTCAAAAATGCCGATGTCGATGCATCCGTGTAAGCCAAAGCATCTGCCTGAAGCCACATCGCTAACCCGCCCCAGAACGCTAACTGCAAGCCTTGGGACAATTCTATTTTGGAAATCGCATTACGTCGCAGCACGAAAGGTAGCAGCAAAATCGATGCGCAAAGAAATCGCACACACTGCAACCATGACGAAAGAAAGACGCTCGAAGCCTCAGGCATGCGGGTTGCCTGTTCGAGATTGAGTGCCTTCATCAAAGGAAAACTCAGACCCCACAGGGAGCACGCTAAGATGAGAAATAGTAATGCCATTGAATGATTCGTATCAGAGGTGCTTTGATTGAATGTTCATCTATGCGCTCTAACCTACTCAACCAAATTCTAAAATCAAAAGTTAAGCGCGCAGCTCCTCCGTTTCCTCTGTTACCTTCTGTGAAGAAAATATTTTTCACAGGAGCAAACGGAGATAACGGAGGATGTTTCATCACCACTTCCAAACGCCTTGCACCTTGGGTTGGTTGGGTTAGCCTGCGGGCGTGAGAACGTTAGATGCCTGTGCGAAACCTGATTTGTTGTTGTCGTTTGATTTCGATGGGACGCTTCATTATCCCGCAGAGGCTGAGCCAGTGCCCGTGGCGTTTTTTGAAACGATACGAAATCTTCGCGAAACCCGCAGCGCGGTTTGGGGAATTAACACCGGGCGTTCGATGCCGCATGTGATCGAGGGTTTGGTGGAGAGCAAATTTCCGTTTCTCCCAGATTGGGTGATCGCACGTGAGCGGGAGATTTTTTTCCCGAATACTTTTGGTCGGTTTCAACCGCATCAGGAATGGAATGCTCGTTGTGAAAAGGACATTCACCAGCTTTTCAAAAAAGCAGGTAAGACGCTCAAACAAATCCGCAAACTCGTCGAAGAACACACCGGCGCTCAATACATCGAGCTAGATGGCGATCCCGCTGGGCTAATCTCACGCACCGAAGAAGAAATGGAGTGGATCGTGTATCGCATCGCTCCCTTGGTGAACGAAGTGCCGGAGCTGAGCTGGCAGAGGAATTCGATTTATCTCCGATTCGGTCACAAGAATTATCAGAAAGGCACCACGCTATCCGAGATCACGCGACTGTATGAGTTAGACGTCGCCCGCACCTTCGCGATGGGCGACAGCCACAACGATGTCGAAATGCTTTCCGCAGAACATTCCGGCCAAGCCGCCTGTCCCGCGAACGCCGTCGATGAAATCCACAAAATCATCGAATCCAGAAATGGCTACGTCGCAAAAGCCGCGCATGGAAACGGCGTGGTGGAGGCGTTGAGTGCGATCTATGGGCAAACGGATCTAGAATAAGACTAACCACGAATTTCGCGAATAACTCGAATTTTTAAGACCAAGAATTAAACCCTTTTCTCTTATTCGTGCCCACCTTGTCCGTCGTAGCCTAGGCGAAGTCGGATTCGTGAAATTCGTGGTTAAAAAACTCTGCTATTAAAAATCGCAAGGCGAACCTTGCAAGTTCCGCCAGAATGCTGCGTAAGATCGGTCCTATGAAATCAACCTCTCCAGCTTACTGGCACCAAATCCAATGTGCGATTATCGCGGTCTTTATAGCTAGTGCCATTTTCGCTCAAGCTGGAGATCTCGCTTTGGTTCCCTATCCCCAAAAGGTTGAACTCAAGGAGGGAACCTTCACTCCGTCGGCGGCGCTCAATTTGGTTTATACTCAAGATGGAGGAATCAAAGAAATTGCGGACGTGCTTCTCAGCGACCTCACAGAGAGTGGCTATAAAGTATCTCCCGAGGGAGCGCAATCCGACCCGAGCAGCCAAAGTATTGAGCTGACACTAAGCAAGGAACCAAACCTCGGCGAAGAAGGCTACGAGCTACGAATCGATAAGAATGTATCGATCACGGCCTCCAGTCCCCAAGGGCTCTTTTGGGGGACGCGAACGCTGTTGCAGCTGCTGCACGCTGGCCCGGGTAAATCCATCCCTCAATGTATGATTAGCGACAGCCCCGCGTTTGCTTATCGCGGGATGATGATCGATAACGCCAGGAATTTTCACTCGATCGACTTTCATATCAAAATGGTCAAACGCCTGGCATCGTTTAAAATCAACCGCTATCAGATTCATTTTAGCGACCACGAGAGCTACACCCTTCCCAGCGAACTCTTCCCCAACCTGCCGACCGAAGGCCGCCACTATACGAAAGCTGAAATTGTTAGATTGGTGGAGGTCGCCAAGCGCTACCACGTGGCGATTGTTCCCGAGATTGATGTCCCCGGGCATGCCGTTGCCCTGCTCAAAGGGATAGCGGGTCTCGGCTGCGATGTTGGCACAGGAAAAATCTGCATAGGTCAGGAGACTAGTTACCAATCGCTCGAAAAACTTTTTTCCGAAGTGATGGAGATGATACCCGGCGACTACTGGCATCTTGGCGCCGACGAGGTCAGTTACTCGGGCACCCGTTGCAAGGGTTGTTTGGCACGAATGGAATCCGAGCACTTCAAGGAGGAAGATCAACTCTTTCACTATTTCATCAACCGGATGAGTCGGTTTCTTAAATCGAAAGGCAGGCAGGTTCTGGTATGGGAAGGGTTTTCACCGACCGTCGAGCCGCTAGTTGAACGCGATATCCTAGTATGCCCGTTCGATGTGAAAAAGGCGGGGAAAATGCCCGTGGATTATTTGAAGGCCGGTTACACGCTTCTCAACACATCGTGGAGTCCCCTTTATGTGGCAGACAAGACCTCGATGACAACACCGGAGGATCTTGCCCGCTGGTCCCCGTATATGTTTGGGGCAGGCCGCAGTCCTCACCCATTCCAATACTGGAAGAAGTTTGCTCCATCCGACTATCCACAAAAAATCATAGGTGCGCAGGTTTGCTCGTGGGACATCGAGGAAAAGGCCCAGGAGGGGCTGCTGTTCGGGACAGGTCCCGGCTTTCCTGATTATGGTCGACCCGCCCCAAGAGTCCCCATCGTTGCGGAACGAACATGGACCGGCTCCGCCACCTCACCTCAAGATCTTATGGAACGGGTCGGCTCGAGTTATTGGGAATGACTAACTTAAGGTTCGTTAAGTTGCTTCCACGTTATTCTGTTTGCGTGGATTTTTGAGGGATGCGGAGAATGATTTTTTGAACGTCGTCTTTCCAAAGAATCAGATCCTGTCCGTTGAATTTTTTGTTGATTTGCATCCTGTGCGATAGCGAGCGAAGTGAAATTCAAAAAAGCCGCTACGCATAGCAGTGAGCGAAAATAAAGTTGAGAGAATTGGTTATGTTTCATATTGGGCAGTTAAAATGGGAGGCGAAGCAAACTTATCGACTATGATAAAAAGGGATAGTCCTTTTATATGCGGTGCATTGGCATATGAGGCGGGTTGCGCCCCTTCAGGGCTGGGGATTATTTACGTCACATCACCTAGGGCGTTGCCCTAGGCTATCGAATGTCGCCCCGTTGGGGCTGAAGAGATTGAGGAAGATCAATCCTTCTTCTTCAACAGCGGGAAAAGCACGACGTCACGAATCGTCGGTGCGCCGGTGAGCATCATGACCAAGCGGTCAATCCCGATGCCGATGCCGCCTGCGGGCGGCATGCCGTGTTCGAGGGTTTCGATGAAATCGTAATCGACTTTCTGTTCTTCTTCGCCACCGGCTTGGTGTTCGAGGCGTTGTTTTTGAACGTCGGGATCGTTGAGTTCGGAGTAGCCGGGTGAAATTTCCTGGCCGTTGATGATGAGTTCGTAAACCTCGACGGTTCTGCCGCCGGGAGTGACTTTGGCGAGAGGCACCAGTTCGCTTGCGACGCGGGTGACGAAGCATGGATCAAAGGTGTGTTCCTCGACTTTTTTCTCAAAAACTTGTTGGATGACTTCGTAGTCCTCCATGTTCTCAGAAAGCTGCACGCCGATGGCTTCGCATTTCGCGCGGCGTTCGGCGGGGGTGATGTCGAAGAAATCATTGCCTGCGACTTCTTTGATGAGGTCGTGATAGCTTGCGCGTTTCCATGGACGTGTTAGATCGATGGTGCGGATTACGTTGTCCTCTTCGTCTTTGTGCTCGATCTTCAATCCACCGCAGAATTTCTCGGCGAGGTGGCAGGTCATTTCCTCGACCATGTTGGCCATTTCCTCGAAGTCGGAAAACGCCCAGTAAGCTTCGAGCATGGTGAACTCTGGGTTGTGGCGGCGGGAGATGCCTTCGTTGCGGAAGTTGCGATTCAGTTCGAACACTTTCGTGAAACCGCCGACAAGTAGCCGTTTGAGGAAAAGCTCCGGTGCGATGCGCAGAGTGAGCGGCATACCGAGCGCGTTGTGATGCGTCTCGAAAGGACGTGCAGCGGCGCCACCGGCGACGGATTGCAGCATCGGCGTTTCAACTTCGAGGAAGTCTCGTGCGTGCAGGAAATTGCGGATTTCCGCGATCATTTTCGAGCGAGTGATGAACAACGCGGCGCTGGCCGGGTTGCCGATGAGATCGAGGTGGCGCTTGCGGTATTTGGTTTCACGATCCGTGAGGCCGTGGAATTTATCCGGCATCGGGCGCAGGGATTTGGAAAGCACGGTGAAGGAGGAAACTTTAATGGTCGGCTCGCCGGTGCGGGTGAGGAAGGTTTCGCCGGAGACCCCGATCCAATCGCCGCGGTCGAGGCATTTCCAAATCGCTGCTTGGGTTTCATCGAGTTCCTTGATGCTGAGGTAGCCTTGGATGGAACCGTGCGCGTCGCCGATGCTGAAGAAAACCGATTTTCCCATGTCGCGCAGTGCAACGATGCGGCCCGCGCAGGTGACTTGTTTTCCCTCAGAGAAATCTGCTTTAAGATCGGCAGGGGAGATCGTGGTCTCAAATCGGGCACCGTAGGGATCAACTTCCAGTTCACGGAGCTTGGCGAGTTTTTCACGGCGGACCGCAATAAGTTCTGCTTCGGTGGATTGGGGTGCTTGGGAAACTTCGCTCATGTGAGCGCTTGGAGTAGCGGACAGAGGCGAGCGGGGCAAGCAAAGAGACAGCTATTACGCCGCAGGCTTTGGACTGCTGTGGTTATCCACAGCTTTCAGGGCAGATGTTCTAAATCGGGGTTGCGCCGTATTCAATTTTCCACCCGATAAAACATCCCAACATTAAGAGCTGAGAAGAATCTCAGCAGTCCAAAGCCTCCGGCGGTTCGCATTCTTGACAAGTGGGGTGGGGTGATCGACTCTGCCTAGACGACAGGGGAGCTTTCCGAACGGGGGGCTGAGACTTTCCGACGCGCGGAAAAAACCCTTCGAACCTGAAGCGGATCATACCGCCGTAGGGAGTCGGGAATGCCGGTGGGTGTTCTTGTTTTCCGATGGTTTTCTGATTCGCGATTTTTAACCACGAACTCAGATACGATCATGATCAGCCCAGAAGAAACCGCCGGTGAGGAATCGGCCACACACGATGAATCCCGCGCGCCGTTGCCAGCATCGAACCGGATTTATGTGCAAGGTGAAATTCATCCTGAGGTGAAAGTGCCGATGCGTGAAATCACGTTGAGTGATACCAAGGCGTTCAATGGTCGGATTGAGAAAAACGAAGCGGTGCGCGTGTATGACTGCTCGGGCCCGTGGGGCGATCCAGATTTCCAAGGAACGTCAGAAGAAGGTTTGCCGGCGTTGCGCCGTGAGTGGATTTTGAAACGCGGCGATGTGGAAGCCTACGAAGGCCGCGAGGTCCAACCCCAAGACAACGGTTACCTAACAGAAAAGCATGCGGAGTTCGCATCGAAGTCTGAGCGCGCCAATCGCTTCGTCGAGTTTCCCGGACTGACCGCTGAGCGCCGTCAACCGCTGCGTGCGAAGGATAAACCTGTCACTCAGAAATGGTATGCGGACAAAGGCATCATCACCCCGGAAATGGAGTTCATCGCGATCCGTGAAAACATGCGTCGTGCGAAGATCGCCGATCTGAAAAGCGACATCGTCCGCAACGATCTCAACAAACAACACACCGGCTCCCACCAATCCCCGGATAGCCCGTACACACCGAACATTTTCAAACGTTTCCCACAGCGCATACCCGAACAGATCACCCCGGAATTCGTCCGGAGCGAAGTTGCGGCGGGTCGCGCGATCATCCCGCTCAACATCAACCATCCCGAGTGCGAACCGATGATCATCGGCCGGAATTTCTTGGTGAAAATCAATGCAAACATCGGCAACTCCGCGGTTGCGTCATCGATCGAAGAAGAGGTCGAGAAAATGCGTTGGGCAACCAAGTGGGGAGCAGACACTGTGATGGATCTTTCCACCGGTAAAAACATCCACGCGACCCGCGAATGGATTTTACGCAACAGCCCTGTGCCCATCGGCACCGTTCCGATCTATCAAGCGCTCGAAAAAGTCAACGGCAAGGCCGAGGATCTAACATGGGAGCTTTACCGTGACACACTCATCGAGCAAGCGGAGCAGGGAGTTGATTATTTCACCATCCACGCCGGCGTGTTGTTGCGCTTCGTGCCGATGACCGCCAGCCGCATGACCGGCATCGTTTCACGTGGTGGATCGATCATGGCAAAATGGTGCCTCTCGCATCACAAAGAAAATTTCCTCTACACGCATTGGGATGAAATCTGCGACATCTGTGCCAAATACGATGTCAGCTTCTCTATCGGCGATGGCCTCCGTCCGGGATCGATCGCGGATGCCAACGACATGGCGCAATTCGGCGAGCTCCAAGTTCAAGGTGAGCTCACCACGCGCGCATGGGCAAAAGGTTGCCAAGTCATGAACGAAGGTCCCGGCCACGTTCCGATGCACATGATCGAGGAAAACATGGCGAAACAGTTAGAATGGTGCCACGAAGCGCCGTTCTACACCCTCGGACCTTTGACCACCGACATCGCTCCGGGTTACGACCACATCACCTCCGGCATCGGTGCCGCGATGATTGGCTGGTTTGGTTGCGCAATGCTTTGCTACGTGACGCCTAAAGAACACCTCGGTCTTCCTAACAAAAAAGACGTTAAAGATGGAGTGATCACCTACAAGCTCGCCGCTCACGCAGCTGACCTCGCAAAAGGCCACCCCGGCGCGCAATATCGCGACAACGCCCTTTCCAAAGCCCGCTTCGAATTCCGTTGGGAAGATCAGTTCAACCTCGGCCTCGATCCATCAACCGCCCGTGAATTCCACGATGAAACCCTCCCACAGGACGGCGCGAAAACCGCGCACTTCTGCTCCATGTGCGGCCCACATTTCTGCTCGATGAAAATTTCCGAAGATGTCCGGCAGTATGCGGCAGCTCAGGGAATTTCTGATGAAGAAGCTTTGAAAAAAGGGATGGAAGAGAAATCCAAAGAGTTCGCTGAAGCGGGAGCTGAGGTTTATGTGAAGGCTTGAAGAAATAGGTCTTATAGGACATATACGACCTATGTCATCTTCCTCCCCCGATGAGCCATCAGGCTTCCTTCCAAAAGGCGGCAACTACGAAGAACTCCGTTCTTACCAGAAATCTGAAATCATCTACGACCTCACCTTTCGATTTTGCGAGCGTGTCTTGAAGCGTAGTGATCGCACCATTGATCAAATGGTGCAGGCTGCGCGCTCGGGAAAACAGAACATCGTGGAAGGCAGTAAAGCCTCCAAGACATCCTCCGAGATGGAAATTAAGCTCACTAATGTGGCACGAGCCAGCCTCGAAGAACTCCTCAAAGACTATCAGGATTTTTTAAGAGTCCGTGATATGGAAATGTGGGATAAGGACTCCAAAGAAGCTCTGTATGTTCGCAAACTCGGGAAAAAGACAAATGAGTCCTATGAGACCTATAGGACGTATATGGAAACGCGCCCTCCAGAAATTCTCGCGAACATCGCAATATGTCTTATCCACCAAGCTAACTACCTGTTAGATCAGCAGATCCGTCGTTTGGAGAATGATTTTCTAAAAAAAGGCGGACTTCGGGAAAATATGACTCGCGCAAGATTGAACTATCGAAAAAACCATAAAGAATAGGTCATATAAGTCCTATACGACCTATTCCTGATGAGCCCTAAAACCCACACTCCCCGCAAGATCGTTGTGATAGGCGGCGGCGCGGCTGGATTCTTCGCAGCGATCACTGCTGCCGAAGCCGATCCCTCGGCGGAGGTTACGGTTTATGAAAAGGGCAACGCGTTTCTCACCAAGGTGAAAATTTCCGGCGGCGGGCGCTGCAATGTCACGCATGCTTGCTTCGATCCTGCGATGCTTTCGAAAAACTACCCTCGCGGTTCGCGCGAGCTGCGCGGAGCCTTTCATGAATGGCAGCCACAGGACACAGTTGCGTGGTTCGAAGCGCGCGGGGTGGAATTGAAAGCCGAAGCAGATGGCAGGATGTTTCCGGTGACCGATAGCTCGCAGACTATCATCGATTGTTTTATGAAATCCGCCCGCGATGCGGGAGTGATTTTGAAAACCGGTATCGCGCTCCATGAACTGCAAGCCGATCCCGACGGAAAGTTTTCCCTGCATTTCAGCAATGGTGAAACGGTTAGATCTGACAAAGTATGCATCACCTCGGGATCGCTCAAAGCCTCTCCGCTCACTCGCGCCATCGAATCGCTCGGGCACAGCATCGAGCCGCTTGTTCCCTCGCTATTTGCTTTCAACATTCCGGATCAACGCCTCGATGAGCTCGCCGGACTTTCGGTGCAGGATGCGAGAGTGAAAATCGTTCCGAAAAGTCCGGTGCAGAGCGGTCCGGTGCTGATCACTCATCGCGGTCTCAGTGGTCCGGCGATCCTGCGTTTATCTGCATGGGAGGCGCGGCGCTTTGCCGAGCAGGATTATGCGGTGGAAATTTCAATCAACTGGCTGGGAAAAACTTCAGCCGAAGAACTTCGCGAAACATTTTCTAACAACCGCGCGGAATCCGGAAAATCCCTAGTCAAAAACAAAGTGCCTGTGGGCTTGCCGCGTCGACTTTGGGAGCGTTTGCTCGAAAGCACCGCCATCGCGCCGGAAACCCAATGGTCGCAACTCACCAAAGATCGTGAAAACGTTTTGGTGAATCAGCTCACGGATTGCCGATTTCAGGTCAAAGGAAAGACCACCAACAAGGACGAATTCGTCACCTGTGGCGGTGTGAGGCTTAAAGAAATCGATTTCCGCAGAATGGAAAGTCGCATCGTCCCCGGCTTGCACTTCGCGGGCGAGTGCCTCGATATCGATGGCATCACCGGCGGTTTTAATTTCCAAGCCGCATGGACTGGCGGACACATCGCGGGATTGGCGATGGTGAGTTGATGCTGGTGATTTTTAACCACGGATTGCACGGAATACACGGAGTGAAGATTACAATTAAAGTAGTTGGTCAGTTTTATGTCATCCATTCTGTGTACTCCGTGCATTCCGTGGTTTAATTTAGCTACTTCCGCCCATTCTTATCCCTTGTGCCTGACCGCGAGTTGGACGCAGGATGAGTTCGCATGAATTCCTATTTTGAAAAGCTTGGCCAGACGGTTTTGGAACGGTGGCGGGAGCAGAATTTCTCGCTCGAAGTTTTCCCTGAACTGACCCGCATCGCGATCGACGAGGCTCCGCCATCGGAAAACGTCGATATCGAGGAAATGATCCATGAGTTCCTTTTCAATGACGAACAACCTTTTCAAGGCGAATCCGGCTTCGGTCAGCCTGAGTTAATCGCATTCAACGATCCGCGGTTTTACATTCAGATCCTGTTCTGGCTGGAGGGGACGACGGAAATCCATCAGCACGAATTTTCCGGGGCATTCCATGTGATGCAAGGTTCCAGCGTGCATTCGGAATTCGATTTCGTGGGTGCCCGTTCCATCACTCCACACATTCGCATCGGCGATCTCCGCGTGAAGCGGATCGAATTGTTAGAAACCGGACGCACGGTTCCCATCACCTCCGGACGGGAATGCATTCACTCGCTTTTTCACCTCGATACTCCATCCATCACCGTGGTGATCCGCACCCATCATGATCCCGGCACGGGACCGCAATACAATTACCTGCCGCCGCACATTGCGATCAATCCGCTAAACGCGGATTCTCTAACAGCTCGTCGTAAACAACTGCTCGACGTGCTGGAAACCATCGACGATTCGAATTACGCACCTTATGTGAATGAAATGATTGGTAGTTTGGATTTCGAGCGCGGATTCAACATGCTTCGCCACGCCATGCCGCGCCTGAAAGACCTTGATGAATGGGATGAGGCTTTGGCGACGTTTCAAAACAAACACGGTGAACTCGCTTTGGGTGTGCCCGACACTCTGGCGGAATGTCTCCGTCGCGAAACGATCTCCCAGATGCGTCATTTCATCGTCAATCCAGAGCATCGCTTTTTCCTCGCGCTACTCATGAACGTGCAGAATCGGACCGATATTCTGGCGCTCGTCACTCAGCGGTTTCCTGGTTCATCACCCATCGACACCATCCTCGGCTGGGCGGAAGAGCTGTTGGAGCCTAACGATTTCGGGGTCACTCTTTTGGATGCCGCTTTTCCTGAAACTCTCGATGTCGAGATTGATGAGCAGTACCAGTTGTTCATCATCGCGCTGAAATATGCTCTGGAAGAGAATACGGATGATGAAGAGTTCTTGGAGATACAAGCCGCACTGAAGGCTTCCTGCTTACGGCCTTTGTTTTCGTAGAATAGAGAAATTAGTGGCTATGCTAGAAGTCGTCTGCGGAATCATCAAAAACAGCTCAGGGCAAATCCTCGCCTGCCGCCGTGGTTTGGAGCGGCATCTGGGTGGGTTATGGGAATTTCCAGGAGGGAAAGTCGATGCTGAGGAAACTCCCGAAGTAGCTCTAGCTAGGGAACTTCATGAGGAGTTAGGGATCACTGTGCGGGTTGGCGAACCTCTGTCTGCCATCGTTGAATGGACCGATGGCGCGGTCTCCATTCGGCTACGCGGCTTTTTCTGTGAGGTTACCGAAGGAACGCCTCACGCCCATGAACACGAGGAAATCCGCTGGTGCGAACCCTCCGAGCTCTCAGATTTAGATTGGGCGGAGGCGGATGTTCCGCTGGTTGAAGAATTGTTGAATGGCTAAAATTAACCTCAACTAACTTTATTGCTTGCGATTAAGCGCGGAGAATGGCGTGCTAGTCATTATATCTAACCCATTTAAATCCCGTGAGTACAGAACGCCTACCCTTCGACGAAATATATTTAAAAGAAAAACTGACGCACAATCCTGCAGATTGGGATACGCGTTTGTTCCTCGCAGATGGGCTTTATGAGAAAGAGGCTTACGCGGACGCGGCTGAGGTTATTTGGAATGCCAAATATATCCCGTGCAACGATCTCGATATCGCTTTATCCATCCGTATTTTAGCAAAAGCTCAGCCACGCAAAGCGATACGACTTCTAACAGCTATTCTTGAGCTTAATCAAGGCAAGCCTGTCCATAATATGGCAATGGCTAGTGCTATGATGCACTATGGCATGGTTTTGGAAGCTGTCCGATTCTATGGCGCTGCTTTGGAGGTTGATCCAACTCTCGTTAGCCCAGACCTCGAATACTTCCTTTTGTGTTTCGACGATAAAAACTCCATGCGTGGACTGCTCGAAAAGAAACTCCCAAAACTCGGACAAGTCCCTCGGGCGCTTCGCGATCCAAAGGAGACGCTCACATTGAATTCACGCCTCTGCCTGCACGAAATGCCGATCTGCCTGCCGGAGCTAGCCATCGCTCCTGGCGAGGAATTCAAGCGCGAATTTTCTCCACAAGAGACGGCTCATGAAGTCGCCCCAATTTTTCCTCCTGTCAGTAAGTCTTCAGTTCCTACCAGTGTCCTGCATCTTAAATGGGGTGCACCTCCGACAAAACCGGGAGAATAAAAATCTTAGTAACCGATCTTGTCCCCAGTCTACATCGATTCTACATTACCAGCCAAATAAGGGGCTTCTAGCTAGCTGGATTAAGGAGGATGGGTTCAAATGGGAACCCACAAATCGAACGTTCATCAACTTTCTTACTTGCCGAAAATGGAGGGAGATGGCGTTTTAGTAGTTCAACCAAATTTACACATAAAACCGTGAGTACTGACCGCATACCCTACGACGAAATATTTCTCAAAGAGAAACTCAAAAGCGATCCAACATCCTGGGAGACGCGTCGTCAGCTCGCTCATGGGCTTTACGAAAAACAGGCTTACGAAGAGGCCGCAGAAATGATTTGGTCGACCGAAGAAATTCCCAGCACCAATCTCGATCTCGCCTTTGCGATTCACATTCTTGCAAAAGCGCAGCCGCGCCGTGCGATCCGTCTTCTAACAGCGGTGCTTGAGCTTAATCAAGGGAAGGCTATTCAAAATATAGCGATGGCTAACGCGTTGCTTCATCACGGGTTGGTTTTACAAGCTGCTCGCTTCTATGGTGCCGCCTTGGATTCCGATCCCACTCTCGTTAATCCTGATCTTGAGCACTTCATTTTATGGTCTGATGATGAGTACACCATGTGGGGCCTATTTGAGAAAAATCGTCCGAATCTTGGACAACTGCCTTGGATGGTACGGGATGCGAGTGAGGCTCTCGATCCGACTTCGCAGGTCCGCTTTCATAACTTACCGATTTATGTGCCGGACATCCCTGTCGTCGCGGGCGAGGAGCTGAAGCACGATCTCTATAAGCAAGAAGCCGCTCATAACGCGCAAATCACCCAGCCGCCGGCCATCACCATTCCGATCGAGCAGGCAGATCCCGAAGACCGCCTTTTGGATGCCGACTACGGTGCCCCCGTCATCATCAGCGAAGATGCTCCGTTACCCTCACTTCCTGAAGCTGAAGAGCCAGTAGCACCTGTGAATCTCCCGACACCTATCGCGCCTCCAGCGCCTTCAAGTTTCCCGTCATCAGTCGTATTCCCAGAGTCTGCCCCGCGTGCCGTTCCTGTTGCGCCAGTGCTACCAGTTTTCACTCCGTTTCCTGAAGCCGAACCCGCTGCAACTTTTACACCTAGCACTACTTCCGGTTTAGGTACCCCGCCTGAGCCCGCCGAAGATTCATTCTTTGCAGATCCAGTGCCACCCGCAGCAACTCCATTAACGGCCACCATTCCCGCCTTCATCGATCCGACACCACCTGTTGCGACACCACTGACTGCGGCAGTGCCGTTCTTCGCAGATCCAGAGCCAACTGCTCCGACACCCTTGACCGCTGCAGTCCCGTTTTTTGTTGAACCTGAGCCACCCGTAGCGGCTCCAGTCTTGCCCGCCTTTACAGATCCGGAGCCATTTGCCGCGACTCCAGTCATTGCTGCTGTTCCATTCTTTGATGCTCCGGCCCCAGCTTTACTTCCGCCGATAGTCACCGAAAACACCGTATTTAATGTTCCAAAGCCTGACGAAGATGACGCTCATCGTGTTAGTCAGTCTGCTCTCCCGACTACCGTTCTCCGCGTTAAATGGAGCACTCCTCCCGTAAAGCCAGGGGACAGCGAAATGGCTCCACCTGTCTCTCGTCCCATCGCACCACCGATGCCGCCGACCTTTCAACAGGCAGGGTCAAATACATCCCAAGTTACTGATGAAAATTCGCAACCTGCAGGACTTCCCTTTATTGCCAGTGGACCTCCAGCTCCTGCGCCTTTCCCTTCCGCTGAAGCCCCAAGCCGCCCCCCTATTCCGAGCAATACACCACCTCCTAAGCCGCCTGCATCTCTCCTTCGGCGCCTCTTCTCCTCAGCTCCCACAGCTCAGCCTCCGGCGAGTGATGATGAGCAGTGATTTTATCTAAAAGAATTTCAGCTCATGACCATGGGTCTGGAGATTTTGGGTGAGGATGATATATGGAGAGTCATTCGGCAGATAATCGTTTTTGCCAATAACTAGCCATCCTCCCGCTGTTTTTTTTGACAACGAGGTGGGGGAGCGGCTATGTCCCTGCCGAGTCATTTTTTAAACCATTCATTTATGAGCACAGCAACGACAGAAAAGCATGTATTCCAAGCAGAGATCCAACAACTGCTGGATTTGGTAGTGCATTCGCTCTACACCGATAAGGACATTTTCCTGCGGGAGTTGATCTCGAATGCATCGGATTCGATGGAAAAGGTTCGGCATCTTGAGGGCACAGAAAAGCATTTCAAAGATGCAGGCGAGGAGCTTCAAATCACCTTGGAGGCTGACAAAGATGCCGGCACGGTGACATTGGTCGACCGCGGGATCGGTATGACGCGTGAGGAGCTGATCGGTAACCTCGGCACGATCGCGCATTCGGGAACGAAAGCATTTCTTGAGCAACTCAAAGCGAGCGGCGGTGGTCCGTCGGGGTTGATCGGTCAGTTCGGCGTGGGGTTTTATTCGGCGTTTATGGTCGCCGACAAAGTGGAGGTTTTCAGTCGCTCATGGAAAGAAGATGCGGAGAGCCTGCGCTGGGAAAGCGATGGCAAGACGGGTTACGAGATCGAGAACGTAGACGAACTTCCCCGCGGCGTGAAAATCGTGCTGCACCTCAACGAAGCGAGCAAAGAGTTCGCGGATGATTTCCGCATCAAAGGTTTGATTCAGCGCTACAGCAATTTCGTGGGTTTCCCGATCTTGATCGATGGCAAACGCGTCAACGAGGTCGAGGCACTTTGGTTGAAAAGTAAATCCGAGATCACGGATGAGGAATACAAAGCGTTCTACCAGTTTGCTTGTAAAGGCTTCGATGAACCGACGTATCGCCTGCATTTCAGTGCGGATGCGCCAATCACAATCAACGCGTTGATTTTCACACCGGGTGAAAATCCGGAGAAGATGGGCTTCGGGAAAGTTGATGGAGGCGTGGCGCTTTATTGCAAAAAAGTGCTGATCGATCCAGAGCCGAAAGGCTTGTTGCCAGATTGGTTGCGCTTCGTGAAAGGTGTGGTCGATAGCGCAGATCTACCGCTAAATATTTCCCGTGAAACCATGCAGGACAGCGCGTTGGTGCGGAAGTTGAACGGTGTGATCACCAAGCGCATCATCAAGATGTTCGAAAAAGAAGCAGCTGCGGATCCGGCGAAATACCGCGAGTTCTACAAGAAATTCGAGCGCTTCTTTAAAGAGGGAATCGCAACTGATTTCTCTAACAAAGACGCGTTGGCGAAACTGCTGCGTTTCGAAACTTCGATGACCGATGCCGGCGACGTTTGTAGTCTGACAGATTATGTCGGTCGCATGAAAGACGGTCAGGAAAAAATTTATTATCTGGTCGGCCAGAACCGCGATCAAATCGAAAGCGGCCCCTACATCGAGGCATTCAAAGCGCGCGGCTTGGAAGTGATCTATTTCACAGATGCGGTCGACGAATATGTGGTCGATTCTCTTGGCGAATTCGATGGTAAGAAATTGGCATCCGTGCGTCATGCCGGAGTGGATCTGGAAGACGTCGATTCCGATGCCGACAGCCTCAGCGAAGAACAGATCAATGGTTTGTGTGATTTTTTGAAAACAGAACTGGGCGATAAGGTCACCCAAGTTTCCAGCGGCAAGCGCTTGGTCGAAAGTCCAGTGATCGCCTTGGTGCCGGAGGATGGAATGAGCCCGCAAGTTCGCCAGATGATGAAGGCGATGGATGAGAATTTCAAAGACGAGGTAAAAGTCGAACTCGAGATCAATCCGCGTCATGTGTTGATCAAGAAACTTTCGGAAACCCGTGAATCGCATCCCGAGGTCGCGAAATTGGTGGCCGCGCAAATGCTCGACAATGCGCTCATTTCCGCTGGGCTTCTCGATGATGCCCGCGAGATGATCCGCCGAATGAACGCCCTCATGGAAAAGGCGATGCAATAATCAAAACCGCGTTGTGAATAACTTGTGAAGAGTCTGAGGGCATGTCTCAAACCCTAGGTTTTTGCTTACATTTAAACGATTGCTTGTGAATTTCAGGGTGTGAATTCTTCACAGTTATTCACAATCATTCTTCAGGCATGGATGCCTATCCCTAGGCGTCCATATCTCACGGTCGTAGTTCGGTGAGAAGCCGCATGGCTCATATAAGCCTATAAATATGGACGTTTGAGGATAAACATCCCTGCCTGTTCGTCATTCACGGGATTGACTCAACAAGAGAAGAAGGTAATTTGGGAGTGCTCTAAAACTCCATGTTAAGAATTTTCAGTCGCGTCGTGCTGTTCAGTCTCACTCTAGGGATGGCTGCGCATGCGTTCGATGAGGTTAAACCGAAGGACGATGCGGAATACTTGAAAAAATCAGCTGCAAAAATTGATGGGTTGATCGCGAATTTTTATCGGAACCAGAAATTATCAGTTCCGGAGATTACGGATGATGCGACGTTTTTGCGGCGGGCGTTTTTGGTGACGATAGGCCGTATTCCAACAGCTGAAGAGGCATGGGCGTTTATCGAGACTGAAGATTCCAATAAGCGGGCTGAACTGGTTGCTTACTTGATGAAATCGCCGGGTTATTCGAGTCACATGACGAACTGGGCGTTCGATTTGTTGCGGCTTCGAGATTACCGGCAGGGAGGTCAGGGAAATAGTGAACCCTATCGCAACTGGATTCGTCAGGCAATGGATCAAAATATGCCGTGGAATGATTTTGTCGAAAAGTTGATCAGCAGCAGCGGAAATGGCTGGGATCCGAAGACGGCAGCAGTGGGTTATTACACCAGTGATCGAGGAATGCCGTTGGATAATTTATCTAACACCATGCGTGTGTTTCTTGGAACTCGAATGGAATGCGCACAATGCCATGACGATCCATTTGGTGAGACGGAGCGGAAAGATTTTTATCACTTAGCTGCCTTCACGCATGGTCAGGATCAATTAAATCAGCACTTGATGAGTAATCTTTGGGAAGAACTTCAAGAGAGTGAGGCGAGAGGGATCGATTATCAGGTGGGACAATTGTTTTGGGATAGAATTTATGGCATGTCTCTTGGGGGTGGCGGGGATGGGCGGATCCAGTTGCCATCGGACTATCAGTACCGCGACGGCCAGCCAGGCGAGATGTTGGGCGGCAAGACACCGTTTGGGAAATCTGTTAGAACATCAGATCGTAAAGATGATGATGATGGTCGCGAAAAATTTTCTGATTGGATTACAGTGAGGACAGAGCCGCAGTTTTCATCTGTGATCGCGAACCGGCTGTGGAAGCGCGTGATGGGAAAAGGAATTCACGAGCCGGTGGATGATTATATCGATGCTTCGAAGACGGTTTATCCTGATTTAATGACCTATCTTGCTACGCTGATACATGAGTTAGATTACGATCTTAAAGCGTTCCAGAATGTGCTGTTGCTAACGAAAACCTTTCAATTTGCGACCAATCCGAATCCATCCACGTTGGATGGCGGAGATGATTTTCATGGGCGTAAAATTGATCGACTATCGGCGGAGCAGATTTGGGATTCTCTGATCACGCTATCGAGTGGCGATCCAGATCGTTTGCCGAAGCGAAGCGTGGATAATCGGATTTTTGTCGGGGGTCGGCCAGTTTTGGTTGGTGAGATGGATATGGTGCAGCTTTCGAATGAAGTGCTCGCGTTGAAGACAGAAGCGCAGGTGAGAAAGTATTTTAATGAGTTTTTAGAACGCGTGAAAAAGAAAGGGGACGGTAAGAATGGTAGCGCGTCGATGATGATGGAGAACGTGCAGAAGTATGGAGCGGACTCCGTGGTGAGGGCATCTGAGTTGCCATCTCCAGCACCGCGCGAACATTTTCTCTACTTGTTTGGGGCATCAGATCGTGAGGTAGTGGAAGCGGCGAGTAAGGATCCGAATGTGGGTCAGATGCTTTCGTTGATGAATGGTTACGTGCAGCGTAATCTGGTGAATAAGCCAGAGGCGCATGTCTACAAGAGCTTGCAAGGAGTGACATCTTCACATGAAAAAATCCGGCGATTGTATATCGCGATTTTAAGCAGGCCCCCCACCGCCCAAGAAATGGAATGGATGTTGGCAGAGGTCAATTCTGCGGGTGATCAAGCGTATCGAAACATCGTCGCGGCTTTGGTAATGTCTTCCGAGTTTGTTTTCCTACAATAATTTCCAATCCTTAACTCCATCCAGAAATGAATATCCATGATCTGAATCGCACCGACGAGCTGACGCGTCGGCAATTCATGTTGAATGCGGCACGGACTTATCTTGGCGTGCATCTTTTTCCAATGTTGGGTGCTTCGGTGGCGAGTGCGGCGCCGGCTGCGGTGGGTGCGGGAGGGAAAGCGAAGTATGTGATCTATCTGTATATGTCGGGTGGGATGAGCCACTTGGATACGTTTGATCCGAAGCCAAAGAAAAAAGCGGTGATGGGACCGACGGAAACCATCATGGGCAAGGCTGACGTTCCGCTTAGTGGGTATTTACCAAAAACGGCACAGGTCACAGATAAGATGTGTATCATTAACTCGCTGAGTTCGACGCAGGGAGCGCATGAGCAGGGGACGTATGTGATGCATCACAGCTACGCACCGCGAGGAACGATACGCCATCCGGCGTTTGGTTCGTGGGTTTTGAAACTTGCTGGGCCGCTGCATCCGCAGTTGCCGGGATTTGTTGCAATCAACACGCCTCCGGCAGTGACTTCCGGTGGATTCTTCGGATCGAAATATTCTGCGGCGCCCATTGGTAAGCCCGATGAAGGTTTGTTAGATTCGAAGCGTCCTGAGGAAGTTTCGGAAGTTAATTTCGATCGTCGTTTGTCGTTGGCTGATAAGTTGAATCAGCAGTTTCACACACGCTACCCGAACCCGGATGTGAAGGCGTATGAGGAGTTATATCGGGATGCGATTGCGTTGATGAAATCATCGGATCTTGCGGCGTTTGATTTAAACAAAGAATCTGAATCGACGCGTAATTTGTATGGATCTGGAAATTTCGCGCAGGGCTGTTTGTTGGCACGTAGATTGATCGAGCATGATGTGCGTTTTGTGGAGGTGCAATTAGGAGGATGGGACACGCATTACGATAATTTCACGGGAGTGGAAGGGCGCTGCAAAGAGTTTGATCAAGCATATGCGGCGTTGCTTACCGATTTGGAAGCACGTGGTAAGCTCAAAGATACATTGGTTGTGGTGGCAACGGAGTTTGGTAGAACTCCTGAAATTAAAGCTGAGCACAAGGAAGGTCGTGATCATCATCCGAGTGCTTTCAGTTGTGTCCTCGCAGGCGGCGGGATCAAGGGCGGGGTGAAATATGGCTTAACCGATTCTTCAGGAAATAAAGTGAAGCAGGACTTGGTGAGTGTCCAAGATTTCAATGCAACGATTGCCTATGGTTTAGGTTTGCCGCACGATTTGGTGTTGATGTCACCAACCAAGCGACCGTTCAAGATCGCTGATCAAGGAAAACCCGTCACTTCAATTTTCGGTTAGAAATTTGTATTTCTCGGCTGTCGTCAGGCGCATGCGTGAATTTTAACCATTGAGTGTGATCGGGAAAAAGCTCGGGAAATAAATCCGCCCACTCGCAGATGACAATAGCTTTGTCATCAAGGTATTCATCCCAACCGAGATCAATGAGTTCGTTGGCGGATTTCAGACGATAGAAATCAAAATGATGGATGGGTGAATCTCCATCTGTGTAGGAATTGACGATGCTGAATGTGGGGCTAGTGACTTGGGTTTCTGGCTGGAAATGACGTAGGAAGCCTTTAGTCCAATGAGTTTTTCCACTACCTAAATTTCCGACCAATGCGAACACGTTACCAGGTTTCGATTGTGCGGCAAATTCTGCACCAAGATCCATCATTGCCTCTGGTGTAGACGCAGAGAGATTCGAGTTCATGGATTTTTTGTATGTTTCGTGAGCACAGCTCGCACGTCACCGATGTAGACAGATGCACGTACCTCCAGAGGAATTCGATCGGCATCATCCGAAAGCCAGAAAGTAACCGGCTTTTTGAGCTTTTTGTATGCGACTAACTCGTTGGTATTCTTATTAATTTTCTGCATTGCGAAGCTAAGGCGAATGGCGTTTTTGCCTTCGTGTTTTTCTTTGGCTTCGACGCGGACTTTCAACAAGTAAGGACTTTTGAAAGGAAGGATGACCATAGTGTGTGTCTCGCCGACATCGAGTTTTTGGCTTCGGATGAAGAGGATGGCAGAGAATAAATCGCGGGTGTTTGGCTGGCTGAATATTTCTGATAAAGTCGTTTTCTTCGAACTACTTAGTTCAGTTGTGACCTCGTTGACATCGACTTTCGTTGGACTGTAATAGTTGGTCGTGATGATTTTTTCTTTGGAGTCTGCTTCCGTAGATTGAAAGTATCTAGATCTCAGAGTGTCGTATTTGATTTCCGACCAATAGCTATGATTGTAAGCAAAAAGTTTTTTCGCAACTCCTTGGCTGTAACCTGAAGATTTGATGATGAGATGCCCAGGTTTGGTGATCTTTTTTGGGGCGAACTCAATATCGAGATAACCGGCTTCAACGATGCCTTTCCAACTCAGCGAAAATTCTAACTTTGAACTTTCAATCGCTGGGTGTGTTCCCGGCGTTGAAGAAGTGATTTCCTTCATCCATGCTGGGTTTGCGTGTAGCGTGACTGAAGCGAAGATGAGCAAGAAAAGAATGCGCATAAGAAGGATTCACTCTTATTCTCCGGCTGTCTGGACAGGAGTGGCGCGAGGTGGCAAGACGCCTGGTAGAGGATCTTCCGCAAAATGGAACGATTTGACTTGGTGTTCTTCAGAAGTTGGAAGCGGCCTGAACGACTCCGAGTGGGTATCCACTCGGAAAGCGAGTTTCATCACATCACGATTGGTTTCACCCATCAAATCACGAAGATCACGATTTTCGTTTTTGAGGTGTTTGAGTTCAGTGAGCAATTCATTGAAGAACTCTTCTTGAGTGTGAGCTTTCGCGATAGTTGCCGGCGATCTATCTGCGTTTGCGATAGGTGCGGAAATTTTTTTATCCGGTTTTTTAATGGATGGCAAAGTTGGCTGGATACGAACTGAATTCTGAGCAAGTGGAACCATTGCCACCAGTGACTGAACTGACCAGTAGTGGCTAAACCCAGCGCCAACCATAGCGGTTAGCAGAGTTCCACAGATAATGGGTAGGGTGGAGTTCATGGTTTTTTTGGTGGAGGAGTATTTGAAACAGGAGTTTCGGGTTTTGGCAAGGACGCAAGAAGTCTATGTAATTCGGAAAGTGCATTTCCCATTTTCAGGGAGTCTTGATCAAGTTGAGTAATAGATGATTCGAGGATATTCGCTACGGTTTGCTCCTGCTGGTAGCCTTTCTGGTCATCATATCCGGGCTCAGTAACGGCAAAGACCTCTGCGCCATCTGCGACGGGGGATAAAATGTGTGGGGTGATTTGAAGCGCGATGAAAGTTCCGGGTTTGATTTCGACTTGGCGCGAGAATGCCGGAGCTTTATCGGTGGTTTCGAGCTTCCAGCCAGTAGGTGCTTCAGTCAGTGCTTTCGTTGGGAAACTGGATTTGATCTCAATATTTTTAGGATCAATTTTGCCGGTGCCGGTTCGGATGGATTCAACTCTGACCGTAAGCGGTTCAGGTGTTTTTTCTTCGACGACAACTTCTTTGACCGTATCCTCAACCTTTATTTCTTCGGGTTTTTTTGTTTCGATTTCTTTTGGCTCAGTCGGTGTTACGACTGGCGGCTTGCCGCTGACGAGAATAGGTTTTTTGTTGTTAGATTCCTCAGGTTTTGGTTCCTCTTCAATAGCTATGGCTCGCGGCACGCTCGGTTCTGCTGGCTCACCAGGGGGAGGTAAAACCACTGTTACTTCATTAGCTTTGTTCTTTTTGGAGCGATTGAATTCATCGATGGCTTTCTGAATCTGTTCAGCATCCGGTATGGATTCTGGATTTGAATCTTGAGCAGGAACCGAGGAAATCAGTCCAAACGCTAGGCTTAGGATATAGAATGATTTCATGGTGATTCTTCGTTGCGTTGAATTTTAACCGCTTCCGAGTCAGATGCATGAGCCATGCGAGATGATTTCAGAAGGTTAGAGGAAATAGATGGACTGTCCGCACGGAGAACGTGATTTGGCACAGATGTGTCCATGAGTTTATTCCAATCTTCCAAGATAAGTTGACCCTCGTCACGAAGAGTGCGGGATTTTTCTTGGTACGCTTCGAGGCGTTGGAGCAACACTCGTGCTTGAGCAGCATTGTCTTGGGACCAACGAAGATTACGGCTTTTGTAGAGAACCGGGACATCGATGACGATGCGGTGAATATCTCCGCTCGTGCTTTCCGCATCGAGAATGTGCTGCATGCGGATATTGGTTTCTTCGAAGCCAGATGCAAGCGGTGCGGGAGGGAGTTGATGCTTAGGTGCAGCTGAATGGCTGTTAGTTTTTACACCGGGTGTTTTATTCGTGGGAGCACTTTGTTTGGTGACCAAATTTTCTGGAGAGGAGATGGGTTGACTTGAAGCAACCGAATTTTTCGAGTCAGTAGAGTTGTTGTAGACAACGGGCTTGGTGATATAAGCAAAACAAAACACTGCTGCTACTGCCGTGCTGGCGCAGAGCAGCCATGGGTAAAGCCGTTGCGTTTTCGTGCTGCGCCGGTTCGAATAAGAAAAAGAATCCACTCTTGGAGTCAGATCCAGAGTGATATCGAGAGGCCGTCCTTCCCTACGGGGCTCTTGGCTTGAGCTAGGTTTCATGGTTTCTTGGAGGATTCTGAATCTTTCGGAACTGCTATGACCGCGTGGCTCACGATGGTTTGATCGGATACGCCCGGGAAAGTGGTGAGTGTGAAGGATTCTTGGGATAGCCTTAAGTGGCGAAGGGTGCCCCCTGAGTTGCTAGATGCTTGGATTCCAGGGATGACTTCAATGGCTCCGGATTCCGCACGCTGGCGGCTTATTCCATCAGAACGATAGATGTCGAAGGAGGTGTAGGCTTCTTTTTCATCTTCCATGAGATTGATACGAATCGTTACTCCATCGGTGTATACTTTGAAAGCGACCGATTTCATGGGAATGGGCGTGATTCCAGATTCCGTAACCTTGAAATGTGACTGTAAAAGAAAATCGCCAATATGACGAAACTCAGTTGAGTGAGCTGCAACTGAAAGAAAGCACAGAAGAGTGAGGATCAGCGCTTTCATTGGCCTACGTCCCATAAAGAATCGAGTGGTTGTCCTGAAGGATCATAGACTCCGCCTGCGCCATCGTCGATGACGGGAGGATTGACGTTTACTTTGATCGTCAGGGTTTCGCCTTCAAGTGATTCGACGGTCGGAAGGGCCGTTGCACGGTTTGTGAGATAAGGAATGATATTTGCTGCCGTGATGTCGGCGACCGCAACCGTTGGGTTATCTGCTAAGTATAAGCGCTGTGCTGAGTAAACGTTACGTAGATGCTCTGATGCGGTGCGTCCTGCCTGCCAAATACCGTATTGTTTGGTTACAAATAGTCCGGTGCCCATAAGTGTTAAGAGCACCAAAATCACCACCGTCATTTCAAGAAGGGTGAAGCCAGATTTTGGATTTCCTTTTGTCATAAAATTTATTTAACGCGCATTGATCATCTTGAAAAGCGTAAAATTTTAAAAATTTATAGATGAGGGGGATAATTTTTTAAGAAAAATCACTTTTCCGTGCCGATTTGGCTGATTCAACCTAGCTAGCGCTGATGAAAAATCACTGAGTTCGAAGGTGCTGTCGACAGTTTGGGTGAGTTTACCGGAGCTGACGAATTCGGCGAGTTCGGCGTAGGTTTGGTTTAAAGTCAGCGGGTCACTTTCGCGGATCCATTGGGTGACCCAAAGGCCGCGGAGGCGGATATCGTTGAAAATCAGGGGGCCATTCGGGACGGTTAGAGGCTTTTTCGCCATCGCGCCGTAGGTGATTAGGGTGCCGCTGGGGCCGAGCAATTTCATCATGCGGAGGGCGCTTTCACCACCGACTGCGTTGAAAGCGAGCTTGGCTGTGTCTTGTCCCAGCGCCGCAACCGCTGACGCATATCCAGCGGGTGAGTCCTCGAAAACCTCCGTGGCACCGATGTTTTTCAGCTCGGAGATGAGAGAAATATTTCTCAAAAAGCAAAGCGTCCGGATGCCTAAATGCTTAGCGAGTTGGATGGTGCATTGGCCTACCCCGGAATTCGCGGCGTTTAGGGCGACCCAATCGCCAGCCTGTAATGTTTCGAAGCGCGTCAGCAAAAGGAAGGCCGTGGCTGGATTGACTTTCAACATGGCGGCTTGGAGGGGATCGATTCCACTCGGCAGTCGTATCAGGTTTTGCTCATGGGTGATGGCGTGTTCCGCCCAGCCGCCGATTCTGGAAATGGGCATCACGGTGTCGCCGGGGGAAAAGAGTTCCGACTGGCTTTCGATAACTGTTGCAACGCACTCGATACCAGCGGTGGCGGGCAGTTCGGGTTTCACTCCGTAGGTTCCCTCGATCAAATTGAGATCGGCGGGATTGATAGGGCTGGCTATGATTTCAAGCAGGACTTCACCGTTTTTCAATGGCGGCAGGGTGAATGCCTCCAGATTCAATACGGAGCTGGGGTTTCCGAATTGGCTGAAGACTAGATGCCGACTTTTCATAATTCGTTGATGGATTGTTCTTGGCTGAGCGATGAAGAAGCGTTACCTCGGCGGCGTCATGACACGTTCCTCCATTGAGCTTGCGATCAAAATTTTCCTCTTCTGCTTGGTTGTAGTGTTTATTTACACCGTTTCGAAGGTGTTGAACATGATTGCTTGAAATCGTATCTGTCTACTAAAGCAGGTTCTGCGGTAACAAATCAGATAATTTCTTGATTGCATCCGCCTGATGACGATTTGCGATTAAGAGCGCGTCCTGCGTTTTCACGACGATCAAATCATCGACTCCTAGCAAGGCGATGTGGGTGCCATCGGTCGCATTGAAAATGATGTTATTTTCGGAATCGATCTGAGAAACCAATTGATTGGTGCGGTTGTTATTTCCGCCGTCGGAAAGGTATTTCGCAATCGAAACCCAGGAGCCGACATCGTCCCAATCGAAAGTGGCCTCGATGTTTAGTACTCGATCGGCGGTTTCCATCAATGCGTAGTCGATCGAAACCGCAGTGAGTTTCGGGAACTGGGCTTCGATGGTTGCGAGGACGTCTTTGGATTTCCTAAGTTCGGAAATAAAGTCCCCAAGCTGTGGGGCATGAGAGGCGAGTTGTTGGATGACGGTTGGCAGAGACCAAACAAACATGCCGGCATTCCATGAAAAACCACCGGCGTTGAGAAATTCCTCGGCGAGTTCGGGATTGGGTTTTTCGCGGAATCGTTTCACTTCAACTGGCGGATGCTGAAGCTCCACGCCTGAGATCGTTGCGCGATCGCCGCGTTCGATGTAGCCATAAGACGGGCAGGGCCAAGTGGGACGTATGCCGATTGTGACCAATCCATCTGAATGTTCTGCGCAGCTGAGTGCGTCTTTCATGACCGCTTGGTACGCATGATGATCTTTAATGAGTTGGTCAGAAGGCAAAACCATCATCACTGCATCGGGATTGCGAGCGGCGATCAAACCAATGCCGAGAGCGACGGCCGGTGCGGTATCGCGCTTCGCTGGCTCGGCGAAAATATTTTCTGCTGGGAGCATGGAAGCGATTTCACGCACGGCATCGACCTGCAGTGAGTTGGTTAAGATCAAAATATTTTCGACAGGAACCAGACCAGCGAGGCGGTTGATGGTTTGTTCGAGGAGGGTTCCAGTTCCGAAAAGATCGAGAAGTTGTTTGGGTTTGTCGTTGCGGCTGAGAGGCCAGAACCGTGTTCCAGAGCCGCCGGCAAGGATGAGAGCGTAAGTATTTTCAGGAGTTGGCATGCGGGTGGGATGTTAGTGGTTATTGGGTTTTCGGGAAGCCACAATATCTTTTCTGGTAGAATGATTTTCTTGGGTTGTCGGAACGGATTTGTATAGGTAGTTTCATCGCATGTCAGATCAGCATGTAGACACGACGCCGGTATGGGTGGAAGGTAGCGCTTTAGCAGCTCCAGTTATTCTTGGGGCAGCAGCGGGTTTATTAGTAGGCGATATGATGCATAGCAATGCCAGACGTGGCGTTGGTCTTGGCTTAGGAATTCTTGGCGTTGTCGCCCTATTGCCATTTGTTGTCGATGGCGTGGCGGGTCTGATCACAGGTCCTCGCAGTAAGTTTGGAGTGAATCGAAAAATCCAAAAAATCCGCGACATCGGGATTGGTTCGCCTTCACACGACGATGTGGATGACGTTTTGCGTGAACAAGGAGTAATCTAGTAGGGAATCTAGGTAGATTTTTTTCAAAGATATTCCGGAATATTCGGAATAAAAGGGTCAGTTCTGACGCTTAAAGGGTAGAATTACAAAACTATCCTTATGTCCTACGAATCCGACTCCAGTTTAAAAATTTATCTTCGCGAGATTTCAAAGACTCCTCTGCTCACGGTAGAAGAAGAAATCCAACTAGCTGACCGCATCAGCAAAGGCGACCCAGAAGCCCGTGCGCACATGATTCGTGCGAACTTACGTTTGGTTGTCAAAATCGCGCAGGATTATTCCAATTACGGACTTCCAGTGACCGATCTTATCTCTGAAGGAAACATCGGACTTATGAAGGCCGTCGAGCGTTTCGATCCTGAAAAAGGCGGCAAGCTCTCCACCTACGCCGCATGGTGGATCAAACAATCCATCAAACGCGCTCTGGCCAATCAGTCGAAAACGATTCGCCTGCCTGTTCACATGGTAGACAAAATCGCCAAGATGCGCCGCATTTCATCGCTTCTTGCAGAGGCATTGGGTCGCGAGCCGACCGATGAAGAGTTGGCCGATGAAGTCGGTCTCCCACGCCGTAAACTTGCGATGCTGAAACAAGCATCTCAGCGCCCTACCTCACTTGATGCTCCGATCAACGAAGGCGAAGCCACTGAGTATGGCGAAGTTATCAGTGATGACCGTGCCGAAAATCCACTCGACATGCTTTCCGACAAAAATATGCATGGCGAAATCGACGGACTGCTCTCGCTCCTCGACGAACGTGAGCGCCGCATCATCGATGAGCGTTTCGGTTTGAATGGTAAAAAACCACTCACTTTGGAAGAAGTCGGACGCGAATTCGGTGTGACTCGTGAACGTATCCGCCAACTGCAAAACTCAGCCCTAACAAAAATGCGCCGTGCTTTGAGCAAGAAAGAGAAACCGCTGCCAAAGCCGTTAGCCGGCCTCGCATAAGAGTTTAATCATCTAACAATATTTAAAACCGCTGGGCTAATCGCTCAGCGGTTTTTGTTTTTCAGAGCCCTGATTTTTCAATCAACGCACGCAGCTGTTGTTGAAACTCCATGATGTCTTCGCGTGAGGGCTGGTATCCCACGGTATCGAAATCCAAGGTCGGGCGACCCGTTTGATCCAACGTCCACACACCGGACTCACCATCGCTGAATGTAACTTTTCCACTGACCAAGCTTCCAGGCAATGGAACCGCATCCATCGTCGCATGCGTCATCCCGTCAGCGGGAATTGGCGATTCAGTTGCTTCAGGAGTGGGCTCCGGTTCTTTCTCTACATGCAGTTCGATGCCGAGATCGAGAATCAGAAAACGCGTGTCCATGTAAGTCACTGCATGATCCATCTCTTCGCGGATTCGTCCTTGGATTTCAGGAAGTTGCGCGCCCTCTGAGGCCCATCCTTTGATCGCTGAGATTTGCTCTGCCGTGAGCTGCTTGGAACTAAACATGTCTGGACTTTGAAGATTCCTCAAAACTTTCCCAGTACAATAGCGCGAACCTTGATGTGAGATTCCACTTGGCAAATCTGCGACCACGGCAAACCATTCAGACATGTCAACGACCGCTTATCTCAAGGAAATGTTCGATCTCACTGGAAAAACCGCCGTCGTGATCGGTGGAACCGGGGAACTTTGCGGAACTATGGCCGTCGGCCTCGCTCGCGCTGGCGCAACCGTCGTTCTGGGTGGACGCATCAAAGAAAAAGCCGAGAAGCGCTTGTCTGAAATCGAGTCCCACGGTGGTAAAGGATACTTCGTTCCTGTCGACGTCACATCACGTCAATCGCTTCATGATATGTTAGATACAGTGTTGGAAAAATCTGGCGGAGTGGACATCTTGGTCAACGGTGCCGGCACCAACTCGCCAACACCGTTTTTGGAAATTTCCGAGGAAGAATATTCCCGCATCATCGACACCAACCTCACCGCCATCTTCCGCGCCTGCCAAGTGTTCGGTCAGTATTTCGTCGATGAAATGAGACCCGCCTCCATCATCAACCTCGGCTCGATTTCCGGACTCAATCCACTTTCGCGAGTGTTTACCTATTCAGCTTCGAAAGCCGCAGTTCACAACCTGACCCGCAACCTAGCACGCGAGTGGGCCGATAAAGACATCCGCGTCAACACCCTCGTCCCCGGATTCTTCCCAGCCGAGCAAAACCGAAAAGTGTTAGATGAATCCCGTGTGTTAGACATTCTCCGCCACACCCCATCCTCCCGCTTCGGCAACGCCGAAGAACTCATTGGCGCAACCCTCCTTCTTGCCTCACCTAAAGCATCATCCTTCATCACCGGCATGGAAATGATCGTAGACGGCGGCTTCCAAGCGATGAGCATTTAACCGGAGAGCCGCCTTGCATGCGGCTTAGTCTCAAAAACATACGCCGCTCACATCCATATAAGCATAAAAATCGATGTCCCGAATTATCGAGAAAACCTGGATAGACGTCTTGAATGAATTGGGATCCGGAGCGCACCTCGCTATAGCTGTCTTTGTCCTGCTTGTAATATTCGCTGTAGTTATATTTTACAGGCGATTACCGCTAAGATTTAGGTTTGCATATTGTCCTCTTAGCATCATTCCGTTTTTTCTGTGTCTCTATGAAACGACATCAGCATTTAGAAAGGTTTTAATTGCTTCAATGAGCTCAGGAATATCTGAATTTTCACTTGAATCAAATTTATCTGAAGTGATTAGGATTCTTACTTTTGGTTGCTTACTTACTGTTCCACTTCTGTGCATATGTGCCGCCCTATTTTTATTTAGAGTCCATTGCAATCCGACCAATGAGTGATGCCTAGTTGAACTCTTAGCGATTTACACAGACGTCAGCATGCATCATCGGCGACCGAAAATCGCGGTTCCTTTCGGGAACACACCTCACGGCACCCTCGGAAACTTCGAGAAATCTGGCTGGCGTTTTTCAAGGAAGGCTTCTTTGCCTTCTCTGCCTTCTTCGGACATGTAGTAGAGCAGGGTCGCGTTACCCGCTAAATCTAACAGACCCATCTGACCGTCACAGTCGGCGTTGAGAGCGGATTTCAAACAGCGTAACGCGAGAGGCGAATGGGCGAGCATCTCGCGGCACCATTTCACGGTCTCGGTTTCGAGTTCGGCGAGTGGGACGACGGTGTTAACTAAACCCATTTCGAGGGCTTGTTGGGCGTCGTATTGGCGGCAGAGATACCAAATTTCGCGTGCCTTTTTCTGGCCTACAATGCGGGCAAGGTAACTTGAGCCGAGTCCGCCATCAAAGCTTCCAACCTTCGGGCCGGTCTGGCCGAAGCGGGCGTTGTCTGCAGCGATGGTGAGATCGCAAACGATATGCAAGACATGTCCGCCACCGATCGCGTAACCGGCAACCATAGCGACCACTGGCTTGGGTAATGAGCGGATTTTTTTCTGAAGATCCAACACATTCAGACGCGGAATACCATCGTTGCCGACGTAGCCTGCGTGACCGCGCACGCGTTGATCGCCGCCAGAGCAGAACGCGAGATCGCCTTCACCGGTGAGAATGACCACGCCGACCTGTGGGTCTTCGTGCGCCATATCGAAGGCACGTAGCATTTCGGTGACGGTTTTGGGTCGAAAAGCATTACGCACTTCCGGGCGGTTGATCGTGATCTTGGCGATCGCACCGTCTTCGGTGGTCTCGTAACGGATGTCTTCGAAATCAAATTTGGAAATCCACATGGCGGGGGAAAATGAAGCAGCAAAGGCCTCGCCGCAATCAAAACAAGGAGTGAATTTTCGCTGCGCCGCAGGCTTTGACTGCTGGGATTCTTTATTCCCAGCTTTTGTGGATAGGTGCCTTTTTCCCAAGAGCCATATGACGACCTGTTGTTGGATAACGGAGATGTCAGTGTTTAGGATACACTGCGATAATCGGCCCTTCGCGTGAAAGCTGGAAAGAATTCCAGCAGTCCAGAGCCTCCGGCGGCAATCAAAACAAGCTCTCTGCGAAAATCTCTACCTCGGTGAAAGGCAGGCCGGAGAGGACGCCGTAGGCATCGTTTCGGTATAGCCGCGCGCGCATGCTGGCGGGGCTAGACATTCCGCAGAGGAAACGAGCGAGCTGGCGGGGCGTGCCCAGTGCTGCATGCTTTTCCTCTAGCAACGCCTGGATTTGCGTGTGTTCGGCTTGGGTGATCTTGCGTGGCTTGGTGCGTTTGAGTTTCACCGATGCGATCCCGCGGCAGCGATCGCAGTGGCCGCATGGGCTGGTCATTTTTTCGCCAAAATGAGCGAGTAGCGTTTGGGTAAGGCAGCGGTTTCCCTGCGCGAGCGCGAGCACTTGATCGAGTCGGCCGAGCTCGCGGGTCTCGCGCATCTGGAGCCTTTCGGCCATCGCTATGGAAATCGATTTCGGATCGGCGTCCGCTTTTTTGAGTCGGTATGCCTGTCTCCAACCTGATTTTTTCAGAGCGATATCACCACCCGCTTCCAGTTCGGAAATGAGTTCGCGCAGGGAATTAGAGGAGATCCCAAGCTCGGGCGCGACATCAGGAATTTTTACTGAAAGCCATTTCCACTCGGCGTCCAGAGGCGCGAAGAGCTGTTCAAGGTGTTTGCGTTCTTTCGGTTTCCGACCCGCCAGCAAAGCCTTCAATGGACGCAGCAATTTCACGCGATAGGTATCAAAACTTTTTCCTCCAACCTCTAAAATCCCGTCCATTTCCAGATACGTAAAAATCGTTTCGATCACGGTTTGGCGGATATCACAGGTGGTTGCGAGTTCGTAGATCGAGACATCGAATGATTCGCCCAAACGCAGCACGCGCTCTAACAGATTCCGAACCGAGCGCTCACTGGGGATATCCGAGAAGATAAAATTTTCGAGAACCGTTTGATCTTCAGCGCAGGCGAGGAGATCGCAGATCGCGGGTTGGCCATCGCGACCCGCGCGGCCGATTTCCTGAGTATAGCCTTCGAGGCTTTTTGGGAGATTGTAATGAAACACCGCGCGGATATCGGATTTATCCACTCCCATCCCGAAGGCGATCGTCGCAACCACTATCTCGATTTCTCCACCCATGAACTCTTCTTGGATTTCCCTGCGCAGATCGGATCGGAGTCCGGCATGATAGGCGCGTGCGTTGAGTTGGTTTTTGGTGAGGAATGTCGCGATTTCTTCTGCGGTTTCCTGACGTGTGACGTAGATGATCGCGGGCCTGTCGCAGTTTGAAACTTTTTCTAACAATAACGCTTTCCGCTGGTCAGGCGTGCAGGGACTGATGCGTAGGTCGAGGTTGCTGCGGTGAAAGCTCAGCTTCACCCCATCTTTTTTGGCGATCCGAAATTGGCGGCGGATATCGGTCTCAACTTTCGGGGTCGCGGTGGCGGTGAGTGCGAGAATTCTGCTAACGCGGAGTTTGCGAAATATCGTGGCGAGCTTGAGGTAATCGGGGCGGAAGTTATGGCCCCATTCAGAAATGCAATGTGCTTCATCGACGGCGATCAGGGAAATTTTCAGGCCTTTGAGGGATTTTTGAAATTCGGCGTTCGCGAGTTTTTCAGGCGAAACATACAGCAGCTTCAACTGGCCTTGTTTGAGTTGAGAGACGGTTTCAGTGTAATGATCGGCGCTGAGGGTGGAGTCCAAACGCGCGGCAGCGACGCCTTTTGCGATCAAGCCATCGACCTGATCTTTCATCAACGCAAGCAGGGGAGAGACGATCAGCGCGGTTCCATCTAACAATACGGCGGGCAATTGGTAGCAGAGCGATTTTCCTCCACCGGTCGGGAAAATCGCTAAAGCGGAACGCCCTTCCATCAAAGACGCAACGACCTCCGCCTGCCCTGCCCGCAGTTCTCCAAAGCCGAAAATATCTCGTAACGCATCGTTCACTCCCGTCTTGATACGCGGATTTATCAGCCGCGTCCACGGTCAACCTTTCGGTGGAAAATTTCTTCCCGTCACGTCGTTGCAAGTCCAGGATCTTATTCAACGTATGACACACCTTATGAAATATTTTTTCCTCCTAGGACTCTTTGCCTGTTCTTCACTGCATGCGGAAACCGCGCTGAAAACCGCGCCGACGGAACTAGAAAAAGTGACCACGGAAATGGAGGATGCCGCCAAAGCTTTACTCGCGGCACTCAATAAAGAACAAGCGGAGAAAGCGCGTTTTCCTTTTGATTCCGAGCAACGCGAGGCTTGGGGTTTCGTGCCGCGCGAGCGCAAAGGGATTTCCTTGGAAGCGCTCGATGAAAAGCAGGTCGGCCTTGTGCGTGATTTGTTGAAAACCGCGTTGAGCGATCCCGGTTTGAAAAAGGTCGATACGATCATAGCCTTGGAAGCGTTTCTGGCGGAGATCGAAAAACGTCCGGACTTCCGCAATCCGAAAGCATATTTCACATCGATCTTTGGCGAGCCGTCCGCGACTGGGACATGGGCATGGCGATTTGAAGGTCATCACCTGTCGCTGAACTACACGATCGTCGATGGCAAAGCGGTGAGCGTGACTCCTTCGTTTTTCGCGGCAAATCCGGGTGAGGTGAAAATCAAGCACAAGATGAAAGGCACGCGTCCTTTCCATGAAGAAGAAGATCTCGCGCGTGCACTCGTCACCACTTTAAAAGAAAGCGGCAAGGAAGTGATCTTTTCCGATAAAGCTCCGGCGGATATTCTCACGTCAGAGGATCGCGCGGTGAAGCAGCTTGAACCCGTTGGAATCAAGGCCACGGAAATGACGGAGACTCAGCAAAAAGCCTTGATGGAACTGATCGCGGTGTATGCGAACCGCCACCGCAAAGAACTCGCGGAAAATGATCTCAAAACCATTCAGGCAGATCTGAAAAATCTACGCTTCGGTTGGGCCGGTGGGATCAAACGGGACGAGCCTTATTACTACCGCATTCAAGGAACGACGTTTCTAGTAGAAGTCGCGAACGTGCAAAACAACGGTAACCATTTTCACGGTGTCTGGCGGGATGCGAAGAATGATTTTGGAAGAGATCTGTTAGGCGGGCATGTGAAGCATGAGCATTAATTGTTAGCGCCTACTGGAGAGCCGCGCCTCCGGCCGGCTTCTTCCGTGATAGCAAAAATGCCGGCCAGAGACCGACTCTCCAATCCCCCCCTTATGCCCGAATTCTTTCATCCTGATCTACCCACAAATGTAAAAGTTCATAATCTGCCTCACTGGCAACAAGGTGATGCATGGCTTTTTCTCACATGGCGGCTAGCTGACTCGTTACCGCTAATTAAAATTAGAGAATGGCAGCACCAAAGAGAGATTTTTTTCAAATTTTATCCCGAACCGTGGACCGATTATGTTTTTAAAGAGTATCGAAAACAGTTCACTGATGAGATTGAAGAGTGGTTGGATCGCGGTATTGGCGAGTGTCATTTGAAGTATCGTGAGGTTCGAGAAATCGTTTCTTCGGCTTTGTTGCATTTCGATGGTGAGCGCTATGACCTGAATTGTTTTGTGATCATGCCAAATCATGTTCATCTGCTGCTTCGTCCCTTGGAGCCTCATAAACTTTCCGACATCGTTAAAACCATGAAGAGCTTCAGTGCTCGTGAGGTGAACAAAATTTTAAAACGGGAAGGCTCATTGTGGCAGAGAGACTATTATGATCGGTTGATCCGATCAGCTAAGCAATTTTCGTGGGTGAGAAATTATATTGAGAAGAACCCTAAGAATTTTCATCCGGATACATTCACGCTTTATATGAAGCCATGATGAGACTATTCGTTGGCTGCCCGAATGCAAAGCCGGCCGGAGGCACGGCTCTCCAATATGAAACCAGAATTACAAGAAGACGAATGGATCGACGTCGGGACTTATCCCACTCTGGATGAGGCTCAGGAACGTGCATTGGTGGCACTTTCGATGGGGGAGGCGATACGGGTGGAGCATGGCGACCAACCGGGTGAGTTCGATCTCCAGGTGGAACCAGATGCGGCGGTGAAAATTTCTGAAGAGATTCGCCAATACGAGGCGGAGTCGGAAGTTTTTAGATATCCGGCCATTGTCCCGTCGAACTGGGCGAAGTATCCTGCGGGCTGGAGTTATTATCTGATTTGGGCGTTGGTGCTGATAGCGGTTTTTTACCTTCAACAAAGCAATCTCTCTCTGGCGGACCGCGCGGCATCATCCAGCATCGGTTTGATGAAAAACGGCGAAAAATGGTGGCGTCCCTTCACGGCTCTCTTTCTGCACGCGGATCTCGGACATATTTTGGGTAATCTCTCCAGCGGTGCGTTGTTCGGCATGCTAGTCTCGAAATCGATCGGTCCGTTGAAAGCTTGGGCGATGATTCTCCTTTCAGGAACGGTGGGTAACGCGATCACCTCCGTGCTCACATATCCGGAGTTGTTTACGTCTATCGGCGCATCCACAGCCGTTTTCGGGGCACTTGGGATTTTGTCTGGAATCGGGTTGGTGGAGAATCTGCGCGAAAAAGTTAGCTTGCCATGGGTGCGAGTGCTGGCACCACTTTTGGCGGGATTCGTTTTACTTGGTTGGCTGGGTGGCGCGGCGCCGGGTTCCCAAACAGATGTCCTCGGCCACGTTTTCGGTTTCTCTACTGGGGTAATAGCTGGAATCGTTTGCCGGTATTTTGTAACAAGCGAGACGTTGCAAGAGTCCCCGAAAAAGTCTAGCTAGGGCTGTGACTTCCAAGGGAACACGACAAAATGGAGACGAGGCTCGCCTATGGTTGGTGGCCCTTTTGATATCCGTTGTACTGAATGTGGGATTGTTGGGGTGGGTGAGTTACAAGGCTGTTCTTTCAGAAATCTCTAGGAAAATCATACCCTCGAAGCCTCAGCCAGAATCTGTCGTAAGCCTCTTTCCAGATATGTTTGTGAAAGAAGATGCTAAGGTGAAAGCAGTCGTCGCCGAGCAAGAAGCGGTGCGCACATCTGAAGATCAAACCAGTCCAGTAGCACCATCGAGCCGCCGCTACATTGGCGAGCGCAACACTCAAGCCACGAGTGATCGCGCCCCCACAAATGACGATGCAACCATGCCATCACAGGTCGGCCGCGAAGCAGCGCCCGAAGAGCAACCTGAAACGACAGAAAGCGTTTATCAAGATGGTAGGCTCGATACTCCACTCCAATCTGCAGTTCCCAATCAGCCAGCTACATTGCCTGGAGAAGTGGCCAATCCGCTTACTCCTTCAGCAGAAAAAATAAATGGCGAGAAGCAGACCGATCCTGCCGATGCAGACGTTGCCCAAACGGCTGTGAGAGAAAAACTATTAGAGGGCCCGAATAGTGTTGAGAGAGAAGTGCCGAAAGCCGAGGTCATTGAAAATATTAAACCACGTGAGGAAAAAAAAACTCGTGATGGGGATACTCAGGATGTGGCACAGAAAAAAGCTGATGAGCAGTCGAAGCTGAAAACCACCCCGTCTAGTGCTAAGATGCGCGATCCGGCGTTTAGCGGCAACCAGACTAAGACAGCGATCCGTGGCAGCATTTCACGTACGGGTCGCAGCGCCCTGGATGTGGTGGATACGCCCATGGGACGCTACCAAGCACAGATCAGCCGTGCAGTTGAGTTGGCATGGCAGAGGAATTGCGTAAAGCGTCGCGATTTCATCGTGCCGGGTTACCTCACTGCTAGGTTTTTTCTTGATGAAAAGGGGAGGGTCACGAGTCTCAGTTTGGTTGGGGAAATCGAAGGTGGAGAAATTCAAAAAGGATTTACGATCGATTCTATTCGCGAAGCTTCGATTCCAGCTATGCCGCCAGAGGTCAAAAAAGAAATGGCCGGAGATTCTCTTGAACTGATTTACAACTTTTACTTTTAACTAACAACATACCAATGGATAACCTCGCAATCTCTGTCACTGATACCGCATTCAAATTTATGGATAAAGGCGGCATTTTCATGTATCCACTGCTGCTTTGTTCCATCACCGGATTGACCGCCATTGGATTCAAATTTCTTGCGCTTTCCCGTAAGCGGATTGTTCCGGCGCAACTCGCGGAGATCCTTGAAAATAACAGCGGAGATATACAGGCAGTCGGCCGAGAACTTGCAAATTATGAAAGCGCGCTTTCTCGACTCGCTTCAGTCAGCCTCAAGCATCAGCACAAAGATATCCAACATATTACCCATGCGGTCGAAGTTGTTGCTCGTGAGGAAGTCGTAAAAATGCACTCCGGAATGGGCGTGCTCGATGTTGTCATCACCGTTGCTCCACTGCTCGGGTTGCTGGGAACAGCCTCCGGACTCGTCACCATTTTCGATGGACTCGGAGAAACAACTGACTATCTCGTCATCGCACGAGGTATTGCAGAAGCCCTTATTACAACCATTTCAGGTCTTGTCATCGCCGTCCCATGCGTCGTGGCACATAGTTATTTCATGCGTCGTATCGAACTCCTCACTGCTCGCATGGAAGCAGTCTTATCCGACTTTGTCGCCGCTTGTTCGAATTCCAAATAGCCTCCCGATGAATTTTTATCGAAGCCAACGCAAACGTCCGGAAGTGCCGATCGTTTCAATGATCGACATCCTCTTCATCTTGCTGATCTTTTTCATTGTCTCGATGTCCTTCAAAAAACCACGTGATGTATTACACATCGAGTTACCGACAGTGAAAGAAATCACTTCTAGCGAAGTCACGGACGCGCGTTCGGTGATCGCGGTCGATTCACTGGGAAACATCAAGCTCGATGGACTTGCGGTTCCAGAGGGATTACTCGGAACCTATCTGACTGCGTTTCAAAAGCAAAACCCCGGGCGTAAACTCGAACTGGAAGCAGATCGGCGGTTGCCATTGGAACGCCTGCTTCAGATCTGGGATGCGTTAAGCAAAGCTGGGATACGCATCAACGAAGTCCCGGCGAGGATTCAGATTAGTGGGGAGTAGAGTTAAAATTCCTTAAAGTGCTAACGACAGTTCAGCAATTTTTTTGCAGAGCTCTGGGAAAGGCAGGCCATCAGCGGCGGCGGATTTCGGAAGCAGAGAAGTTTCGGTCATGCCTGGGATGGTGTTGGCTTCGAGGACGTAGGGATTATTGTTAGAATCCAACATGACATCGACGCGGGAATAGACTTCGAGGCCTAGGGCTTTGTGGGCGGCGACAGCTGCGGCTTGCACGGCAATCGTGGTTTCGAGATCGAGATCTGCTGGACAGATGTATTGCGAGCCTTTGCTCAGGCCGTTGAGCCATGGATATTTGGCTGCCATGTCATAAACGCCTTCGGGCGGAATGATGTGGATGACGGGGTAGGGAATGCCATCGATGACCGGAACAGTTAGCTCGTAGCCAGAAATATATTCCTCAATCAATAAATCTTTGGAATGCTGCGAGGCTTTAGCGATGGCTGCTGCTGCGTCCTCTTGTTTTTTGACGATTTCAATTCCGACCGATGAGCCTTCGCGTGGGGGTTTAACGACGAAGGGTGCGGGAAAGGAGGGAAGAACAGGGCCGTTGGTGCAATCGATGATTTCCGATTTCGGGGTCGGCACGCCTCCTGCGACAAAGGCTTGTTTCGCGAGGCTTTTATCGAATGCGATGCGGGAAGAGTTTGCTCGGGCTCCGGTGTAGGGAATGCCTTTTTGATCGAGGATGGTTTGGAGTTGGCCGTCTTCGCCAAAGGTTCCGTGGATCAAGTTGAAGCAAAGGCCGGTGCCTTCGGGTAAATCGATTTCGGTGGAGGTGACATCGACCGGAACCGCATCGAGCCCGATGGAGAGTAGGGCTTTGAGCACGGCATTTCCGGAAGCAAGCGAGACTTGGCGTTCGGAACCAGGTCCGCCCATGAGGACAGCGATTTTTATGTTAGAGAGAGGCATGGGGTTAGTTGGAAGAGTTCAACGCAAAGCCGCAAAGAGCGCGAAGTTTCGCAAAGCGGGTTCTATGAAAAGATTTAGTTCTAATTTGAAGTTTAAAATTTAAGATTTAAATTTTTTAAAACAGCGTGTCATCGTCGCCGATGATTTTGACTTCGGTTTCTAGATCGATGTTGTGTTTTTCTTTTGCGGTTTTTCGGATGGAATCGATGAGGGTGAGGATGTCTTTGGCGGTGGCTTTGCCGTTGTTGACGATGAAGTTTCCGTGGACTTCTGAGACGGCGGCGTTGCCGACGCTTTGTCCTTTCAGGCCGAGTGTATCGATCAAGCGACCTGCGGGAATATCGGCAGGATTTTTGAAGGTGCATCCAGCGGAAGCGGCGATGGGTTGGGAGTCTTTGCGTTTGTCACGGGATTCTTGCCAGCGTTGTTTGATGTTTTCGTGGGTGTCATTTTTTCCTTTGAAAACGGCTTGGAGGGCGAAGTTGCGGCGGAGCTCTTGGACGTTGCGGTAGTTGGCAACGATCTCGTCGCGTTCGCGAGTGCGGATGACTCCGTCTTCATCGAGGAAAGTGACGCGGACGACTTGGTCGAAAGTTTCGATGCCCATCGCTCCGGCGTTCATGCGCAGGGAGCCGCCGACGTTTCCGGGGATGCCTTCCATCCACTCAAAGCCGCCGATGCCGTGAGCGCCGGCGAAGGAGGCGAGTTTTTTCAAACGCACGCCAACACCAGCGGTGACGTGGCCTTTGCCGTCGATGCTGAGTTCGGAAAACGCACCGCCGTTTGGATGAATCACTGCGCCGCGAATGCCGCCGTCTTTAACGAGTAAGTTAGAACCGCGACCGACGACTCGGATCGGTAGTCCGCGCTCGCGGCAGGAATCGACAAGGAAGGCGAAGGCGAAAAAGGATTGTGGCTCGAACCAGAATTGCGCGGGGCCACCTACTAGAAGTGTCGTATGTTTACGCATCGGCTCGTAGAGTTTGCCATCGATTTCACCGGCAGGCGCGACGTTGCGGAGTTCTTCAAAAATTTTCAGATCGCGGCAGATGCGTGTTCCGACTTCGTGGACGTTTCCTGCGCCAAGTGTGATGAGGAGATCCCCAGCTTCAAGTGCGTTGCCGACGATGTGGTGAGCGGTGTTGATATCAGTTAGAAATTTCGCTGGAATATCGCCGTGGACTTTCATTGCATCGACTATGGTTTGTCCGCTGATGCCTGGGATAGGCGCTTCGGAAGCGGGATAGACATCGGTGATGAACACGCGGTCGGCGGCTTGCAGGACTTTTCCGAAATCATCTGCAAGCAACTGGGTGCGGGTGAAGCGATGCGGTTGGAACAGAACGACGAGACGTGATGGCTTGAGCGAACGCGCGGTTTGGATCGTAGCGGCGAGCTCGGTGGGATGATGGCCGTAGTCGTCGATGATGCGGTAATCTTTGGAGAGGTATTTGGTTTCAAAACGGCGTTTCGCACCGGCGAAGGAAGAGAGTGCGCGGGCGATGAGTGAGAAATCAGCACCGCAGGTATCGGCGATGGCGATGGCGGCAAGGGCGTTGAGAATGTTGTGCTCGCCGGGGATGGCGAGTTCGATGTCACCGAGGGCTTTGCCGTTTTTCTTTACGGTGAACGCAGAAGAACCTTTGAGATCCCGGATGTCGGAGGCGGTGTAGTTGGTTTGGTCATCGGTTGTTTCCCAACCATAAGAAATCGCGTTGGCACGTCCGGCGCAGATCTCGTGCGCTACTGGGCTTTCGGCGCAATATACGATGTTTCCAGTAGTTTGATCAGCGAGCTTGGAAAAGACTTGTTTGATTTGTTCGAGGTCTTTGTAGAAATCGAGATGCTCGGCCTCGATGTTGAGGATGACTGAGTGGCGAGGTTTGTAGAGCGCGAGTGTGCCATCGGATTCATCACCTTCGGCAACCATGAGTTCGCCTTCGGGTTCCCATTTGGCGTTCGCGCCGAGGATGGGTATTTCCGCGCCGACGTAATACGAAGGTTGCTGGCCGCACTCGCGGAGCAAGTGAGCGGTCATCGAAGAGGTCGTTGTTTTTCCGTGGGTTCCAGAAATGACGATGCCTGCTTTGGTGTGAAGGATGGCCGCGAGACATTCCGCGCGGCGAATCATCGGGATGTTAGCAAGTTTGGCTGCGGCGAAAGCGGGATTCGTTGGGCTGATGGCGGAGGAATAAACCACAAGCTCAGCAGCTTTCACGGGTTCGGCTGTTTGCGGGCAGAAGAATTTCAGACCGAGCTTTTGCATGCGGTCGGTTTCCGAGGTCGTGACGCGATCGCATCCGGAAACGTTGTGACCCATGCCAAGCAGTAAAAGGGCGAGTCCGCTCATGCCCGAGCCGGCAACGCCGATGAGGTGGATGTTGAGCGGTTTGGAGAGGTCGGTCAGGTCCCGTGGTGTTTCGTTTGCAGCCATTTCAGAGGCGCGAAGTTGGCGGGTTTCGCGGGCTTCGGCAATGGGAAAGCGGGCGGGAGATTAGAAAGGGGGAATATTTCAACGCAAAGCCGCAAAGGTCACAGAGGGACGCAAAGCTAGGTTTATGAAAATTTAAATTTTGTGATTTCCGCTTATAATTAAGATTTACTATGATCAGTTCATAAAGCCAATTTTCCCCTTAGCCTTTATGCTGAAACGTCACGCCAAATATTGTTACGTATGGATAGGTCTTCTGGTCATAACGTTCGGCTTTATATACCTTGGACAATCTTTTCACTCTAGGGGGCTGATATTTGCTGAGACAGCAACGGCCGCCGCAAAGGTGGTGAAATATCAACCTGAAAATCATGCGACGGTGTATTATGAATACGTTGCTAAAGGATCATCATACAAAGGAGCGGGATCTGCGGTAGGCTATGCAGTAGGCGATGAGATCGCGATTCGTTATTCAAATGAGAAACCTTGGCTGTCTGAAATTTCTGAAAATCTCTCCACACCGCGAGAACTACTCATATTTTGTCTCTTCGGTTCATTTTTTATGTCTAGCGCAGCAACTTTGATGCTTTTTGTTAATGATCTAATATCCAGAAAATTAACTAAATCTCCTTCAAAATAAGCGAAGCCACTTGATCTGCCGCATCGGGGATGGCGAGGGATTTGGCGGCGGTGGACATATTTTTGAGGGCGCCGGGGTTGGTGAGGAGTTGGGAAAGGAGCTCGGCTAGGGAGGCGGGGGTGAGTTCTTTTTCCTGGATGAGTTTGGCGGCGCTGGCGTCGGCGAAGACTTTGGCGTTGGCGGTTTGATGGTCGTCTGCGGCGTACGGAAAGGGGACGAGGACGGAGGGCAAACCAGCGAGGGAGATTTCTGTTAGGGTGGATGCGCCGGAGCGGGCGACGACGAGATCGGCGCAGGCGTAGGCGGATGGCATTTGATCACAGAAGCCGATGAGTTGGTAGCCGGGTCGTTGTTGGGGATGCTCGGCTTGGATGCGCGGGAGGTCGCCGGGGCCGGCGATGTGGAGGATTTGGATTTCCGGTGGGAGGGAGTTTGCGGCTTCGGCGATGAGTTGGTTGAGGCGGAACGCGCCTTGGGAGCCACCAGTTACGAGGAGGGTGGTTTTGTTAGGATCGAGCCCGAAATGTTTCGCGGCTTCGGCGCGGGAGGGGAGGTTGAGAATTTCCGGGCGGGCGGGGGTTCCTGTTAGATGGGTGGCGGTTTTGAAAAAGGCTGCGGCGGGTTCGAGTCCGATGAAGACTTTGGTGCAGAAGCGTGAGGTCAGGATGTTGGCGCGGCCGGGGCGGGCGTTGGAGTCGTGAATAAAGGTTTTTTTGCCGAGTTTATGCCCAGCGTAAACGGGAGGCAGTGAAGTGAAGCCACCCATGCCGAGGACGGCATCGGTGCCGAACTCGCGGATGATTTTTTTCGAGGTCTGGATGGATTGATAGAGTGCCCAGAGGAAGGGAATCATTTTCGGCGAAAGCGTTTTCGGCTTCGCGATGGCGGGGACTACTTTGAAGTTGAGGTGCGGATATTTCGCGGATGCTTGGGAGTCGATTTTCTTTTGAGAAATGAGAAGCAAGGGTTCGTGGCCTTGGGCAAGGAAAGCTTCGGCAACAGCGATGCCGGGGATTAAGTGGCCGCCGGTGCCACCGCAGGCGATGAGGATTTTCATAAATGATGGATAAAGATTTTTACCGCGAATGAACGCGAATGAAGATGGAATTTTAGGTTAGAGATTCGACGTGTGGATAATCGAGAATGAGTCGGTCGGTGGTGATGAGGGGCATGCGGCGGATGCGAGAAGTGGCGATGAGGATTCGGTCTGCGGGATCGCGGTGGATAGGCTCTGGGAGGGAGTATGCTTCTTCGACGATTTCACCAGAGATAGGTGCGAGGTTCCAGCCATTCACTTCTAACAATGTTCGGAACCAAGTTTTCCAGTGGCCTTCGATTTCGATGCGTCCTCGTTCTTGAAGGCAGGCAATTTCTCCAATGGATATCGCTGAACACCAGACCTCGGTGTCCGGTGAGGTGAGACGAGATAGGATTGCGGGACTGAGTCGCTCCGGCGCTGCGCTGAAATGAATGATGGCGCAGGTGTCGAGAAGTAGCTTCATGCGTGCTGATCGTTAAGCATGTTCCAGTCGTCTTCGGGTATGGCGGGACCCTCGATAGGATGGAGGATGCGCAGGGAAGAGGAGGCCCAGCCGGGTTGGGAACGGTTTTTTCTCTGTGGGATGCCAACGATGGTCGCAAAAGGCACATTGCGTTTGCAAACAACGATTTCTTCGCCGCTTTCGACCCTTTCGAGGAACACGCTAAGATGATTTTTCAGCTCTCCGATGTTAACTGTAGAAGTCATAGCTATTAACTTAGCTTAAAACTTAGCTAAGTCAATAGCCAAGGTCAAGCCAACCCAGCGCGAGCGAGTAGCGCTGTGGGGTCGGCGGGGCGGGACATGAATGTTTCGTAGAGGACTTCGGGTGGGGCGGAGTTACCTTTGGAAAGGATGTGTTCGCGGAAGGACATTCCGGTTTCGGGGTTGAGGATGCCTTCTTTTTGGAAGCGGGTGAAGGCATCTGCGTCCAGGACTTCCGCCCATTTGTAGGAGTAATAACCGGCAGCGTAGCCGGTGGGAGAAGAGAAGAGGTGGTTGAAACGCACGGCCATGGACGGGGCTTGGGTTTTGAACGATGCGCGGTAATCGGCGAGGATTTCGCGATCGACTTCTGCTAAGTCGCGGCCGAGGTATTTTTCGGGATGAAGGTGGAGTTCGAGGTCGAGTTTTCCGAGGGCGAGTTGGCGCATGAAAACGGTGGCGGACATATAGTTTTTTGCTGCCAGCATTTTTTGGAAAAGTGCCTCGGGAATCGGTTCGCCGGTTTGGTAGTGGCGAGCGAACAGATCGAGTGTTTCGCGTTCCCAGCAGAAATTTTCCATGATCTGGGATGGGAGTTCCACGAAGTCCCACGCGACGTTCGTGCCGGAAAGGGATTTCACGGGGACGTGAGAAAGGAGTCCGTGGAGGAGGTGGCCGAACTCATGGAAGATGGTTTCAACTTCGCGGTGAGTGAGCAGGGCGGGGGTGTCGTCAACGGGAGGCGACATATTGCCGATGATGAGGCCGAGGTGAGGCTCGCCGAGTTCACCGGTGTGGATAGAGTTCATCCATGCTCCGCCGCGTTTGGTTTCGCGCGGATGCCAATCGGCGTAGAAAGAGCCGAGATGTTTTTGGGTGTTGGAATCGTGGATTTCGTAAAACGTCACTTCTGGATGCCAGGTGTCCGGCGCATCGGTTTTGTTAGAAGCGAGATCGATCGTTTCTTTTTGGACGATGGTGATTCCGAAAATTTTTGAGGCAATGCCGAACATGCCTTCCATGACTCCGCTGACGGGGAAATAGGGACGGAGGTCTTCGTCGTCGATGTCGTAAAATTCTTTGCGTTGGCGCTCTGCCCAGTAGGAAATTTCCCATGGTTCGAGGGACTCGGAAGCGGTGGATGTTTTTGCGGCTTTGTATTCAGAGAGGCGTTTTGAGTCGGCTAGAAATGCATCACGGATTTTCGCGTGGATGCTTTCGACGAAGGTGAGAGCGGTTTCTCCGTTGCGAGCCATGCGGCGTTGGAGGGTGAGATCGGCGAAGTTTTGGTGGCCGAGGATTTCGGCTTTTTCTTTCCGCAGTTCGAGGATTTTCCAGACGAGTTCGGAGTTGTCGTAAGGAGCTTCTGAGCCAACTTTCACCGACGCTTGCCAGACGGTTTTGCGAAGTTGTTCGTCATGGGCATGTTGCATAATAGGCGACATGGAGGGAGCTTGCAGCGTGAAGCGCCATGCTGGGGACTCGATGTTTTTGGATTTGGCATTTGCGGCCGCGGCGGCTTTCGCGGAATCGGGAAGGCCGTCGAGTTTTGATTCGTCAGTGATGATCAGCTCCCAGGCGTTGGTTGCGTCGAGGACGTTCTCGGAATATTTTTTGGTGATTTTGGAAAGCTCTGCATCGACGGCGGCGATGCGGGTTTTTTCTGCATCAGGTAATGCTGCTCCGGATTCGATGAAATCCGCGATGGTCTCCTTAATGTGACGTTGTATGATTGGATCTTGGCTTGGCGGATGCAATCCGCCGCCACTGGCAACTGTGTTGAGCACGTTGAAGAGGCGAGGGTTTAGAGAGAGAGAGGAGTAGAAATCCGTGACGTCGGGGAGGAGTTTGTTGATAGCCTCGCGTTGGGCGGGATTATCAGAAACGGAGTCGAGATGTTGGAGGCGACCCCAGCCGCGCGATAGAGTTTCGGTCGCGTTCTCGAGGGCGAGGAAGCTGGAATCGTAGGTTGCTTTGGCGGGATCTTGCGCGGCGATTTTTTCGATATTTTCTTCAGCTTCTGCTAGGGCGTGGCGGATGGACGGCTCGATGGCTTCTGCGGTGAAGGTGGACCATTTGGGAAGGAAGGTTGGATCGAGGAATGGGTGCATATGAGTGAGCTTAAGAATGAAAAATAGGTCTTATGGGTCCTATAGGACTTATTTATAAAGTTTCCGTCAGGACTAGGATGCCGACGGTGACGCCGATCAAGATTCGGTAATATCCGAAGCCTTGGAGGCCGTGGGATTGGAGAAAAGTGACCAGCCATTTCACAGCGAAGGCGGCGGAGATTGTGGCGGCGATGATGCCTGCGGCGAGAGGAGTTGGGCCGTAGGTTTCCCACATGAGTTTGGTGCCGCCGAACCAGGTTTCGTATTGTGGGCCAGCGCCTTCGATGTGCCAGATGGCTTTCTTGAACGTGGCGGCGGAAAGTGTTAGAACTCCCAGTAGGAAAGAATATTCCACGGCTGCTTTGATGGAGAGGCCGACGATGAGTCCCCCACAAATCGTCATCAGGGAGCGTGAAGTTCCAGGCCACATGGCGACGCATTGGAGTAAACCAATGAACAGGGCTGACTGCCATGCGAGCTTGAGGATGTCGCGGCCGTTTCCGCGAGGTGGATTTTTTCTCCGCCAAGATACCGTCCAAATGATGCCAATACCACCAATGATCCATGCGGCGATGACGGGCCACATTCCAAAAAGTTTTTCCTCGATGATGTCGTTTAGAAGTATTCCGAGTACCGCTGCAGGAAGAAAGCCGACTAGAACGGCGATGCCGAGTTTGAGTCCTTCAGGATCTTGACCGAACACGCCCTTGATCATGCGGATGACGTATTTGTAGTAGAGTCCAAGCACGGCGAGAATAGCGCCGCCTTGGATGCAGATGGCAAACGCATCGGCAGCAAGTTTATCACTTCCCGCTTCGGTGCCAATATGCATCAGGCGTTGGGCGACGATGAGGTGTCCGGTTGAAGATACAGGAAGATATTCGGTGATGCCTTCGATGAGGCCGAGGATGATGGCTTGCCAGATTTCCATGATAGGTTGGGCGCATGGTGGAAGGAGATCCGCTTCAGGGCAAGGCTTGGATGAAATTTGAGAACACGAATATGAGTATTGGACATTGAACCCTGCGGAAGTCATGCGAAGTTGGGTTCGAGCAAAGGCATGAAAGAAAAATACTTAAGTTTGGTTCGAAGGAGCTACCGGATGCTGAAGCATCGGCGGTTGCGTGACCGGCCGTGGTGGCGTGCGATGACGAAGCCGTTGTTTGATCGGTCCCTTTGGATTCCTTGCCGTGATACGGTTGCGACGGGCTTGGCGATTGGATGTTTCTTTTCGATGTTACTAGTCCTGCCGTTACAATCGCTTTTCGCGGCGGTGGTGGCGATGCGGTTTCGGGCAAACATACCCTTCGCGATTTTGGCGTGTTTTATTTCCAATATGTTTACCAATGTGCCGATTGGATTGATCCAGGTTGAGATTGGGGACTGGATGAGGAACACATTGGGATTTAAGGTTCCGGGCTTCGAGGGGGTTGAGATCAGCTTCATGGACGTGGAATTCAATGCCGCGAGTTTTTTACTGGGGATGATTGTTTCTGGAGTCTTGTTGTGTTTGGCTGCTTATCCAGTGGTGCATCTATTTTCAGCGATCATGCCGCATCATTTGCCGGTGTTGAAGCGTCGGGCGAAGCCTGCTGAAAAGGTGAGCTGAGGTTTTTTAGTTGGACAGGAGGGGAGAAGTCGGCGCCTCATTTCGGCAGATATGATTCCGAACGTTCTGGCAGAAAGATATTCCTCCGCAGGTATGAATGACATTTGGTCCGCAGAAGGGCGGATCGTATTGGAGAGGGAGTATTGGATCGCGGTGATGAAAGCGCAGCGAGATTTGGGTTTGGGGATCTCTGCGGAAGCGATTGCGGCTTATGAAAAAGTCAAAGATCAGGTGGATGTGGGTTCGATCATGACGCGTGAGCGAGTGACGCGGCACGATGTGAAAGCACGGATCGAGGAATTCAACGGGCTGGCTGGGCATGAGGAAATTCACAAAGGCCTGACATCGCGGGATCTGACGGAAAACGTCGAACAGCTTCAGGTTTTCCGGAGTTTATTAGTGATTCGCGATAAAACAATCGCTGCGCTGCGTCGGATGCGTGAGCGCGCCGAGCAGTGGGACGATGTGGTTTTAACGGCGCGCACGCACAACGTTGCCGCGCAACCGACGACTCTAGGCAAACGCATCGCGATGTTTGGTGAGGAGCTGCAATCGAGTTTGGGAGTTTTGGAAAATGTGATTTCGGGCTACGCCGTACGGGGTTTGAAAGGAGCGGTCGGCACGCAGATGGATCAGCTTTCGTTGTTTGAAGGCGATGCGGAAAAAGTGGCTGAGCTTGAGGGTAGGATCGTGAAACATCTCGGTATTCCGCATCAGTGGGACAACGTGGGTCAAGTGTATCCGCGGTCGTTGGATATGCGTGTGGTTTCGGTTTTAACTGAGCTGGCGAGTGGACCTTCGTCGTTTTGTAAAACCCTGCGTCTAATGGCGGGGAATGAAACGGCGAGCGAAGGATTTGCGCCGGGTCAGACCGGATCGAGTGCGATGCCGCACAAGATGAACTCGCGTTCTTGTGAGCGGGTGAACGGTTTCCATGTGATCCTCAAAGGCTACCTCGCGATGGCGGCGGGACTTGCGGGAGATCAGTGGAACGAGGGAGATGTTTCATGCTCGGTGGTGCGCCGAGTGATGTTGCCGGATGCGTTTTTCGCGTTGGACGGAATGTTTGAAACTTATCTAACGGTTCTCGATCAGATGGATGCTTATGAAGCGGTGATCGCTGCGGAAACCGCGCGTTATTTGCCTTTCCTGATGACTACCACCGTGATGATGGAAGCTGTGAAACGCGGAGTGGGTCGTGAAACGGCACACAAAGCGATCAAGGAACACGCTGTCGCCACCGTCGCCGATATGCGCACGGGTGTGGTAGAGAAAAACAATTTGGTCGAGCGCCTCGCTGGCGATCCAAGACTCGGACTCAGTCGCGCTGAGCTCGATGAAATTTTACGCAAAGGCGATCAAGAAGTCGGTGCTGCGAAAGCGCAGGTCGCGAAGTTTTCTAAAAATGTAAAATTGTTAGAAAAGCAATGGCCAGAAGCTGCGGCGTATGCGCCGGGTGGGATTCTTTGATCTAACTCAACTGCGTCTCCACGAGGAAACGGTAGGTTCCGTTTGCGGCGTTCAAGTTGTCGTGGGTGCCTTGTTCGACGAGTTTGCTTTTTGAGATTACGAGGATTTGATCCGCGTGGCGAACGGTGGAGAGGCGATGCGCGATGACCAATGAGGTACGGTTTTTCATCAAGCGCTCGAGAGCTTCGTTGACGAGGCGCTCGGATTCGGAGTCGAGGGCGGAAGTCGCTTCGTCTAACAGAAGAATTTTCGGATCTGCCAAAATCGCACGGGCGATGGCGATGCGTTGGCGTTGGCCGCCGGAGAGTTTCGTTCCGCGTGGGCCGACCATGGTTTCGTAAGCGCTTGGGAGTTCGGCGATGAAATCGTGAGCGTTGGCGAGCTTGGCGGCGTTTTCGATTTCGTAAGCGGTTGCGCCGGGATTGCCGTAGGCGATGTTTTCAGAAATCGTGCCGCCGAAGAGCATGACTTCTTGCGGAACGATGGCGATTTGTGAGCGCAGGCAATCGAGGGAAATATCTTGGGCATCGGTTCCGTCGAAACGAATGTTGCCGGAGGTTGGATCGTTGAAGCCGAGGATGAGCGAGAACAGGGTGGACTTTCCAGCGCCCGATGGACCGACGATGGCCGTGCGTTGACCAGCGGGGATTTGAAGGGAAATTTCGCTCAACGTGGTGATCTCAGGACGGGATGGATAGTTGAACGAGACGTTATCAAGTGAGATCTGACCTTTAAGCGCGATGGTGGTGTTGCCGCTTTTACGTTCGCCCTGCATATCGAGAATTTCACGGAGTCGCTCGGTAGCGCCGGCGGTTTGTTGGAATTGAGAAATGATTTCCGGAAACGATCCAAGCGAGGCCCCGACGAAGATGGAGAAGATGATGAAAAAGAAGAAATTCTCCCAGGTGATATCGCCGACCGAATACATGCGTGCGCCATACCAGACGACGAAGGCGATCGTTCCGAACAACACGAAGATGATGAATGAAAGGAATGCCCCGCGAGCTTTCGCGCCGCGCAAAGTGACGGCGAGGAAGGATTGGAGCGATGATTCATAGCGCTCGCACTCGAAAGGTTGGTTGTTGAAGGCTTTGACATCCGCGATGTTTTGGACGGATTCTTCGATCACGGTTGAAGCTTCGGCGAGGGATTGCTGAGCGGCTTTGGAATGGTTGCGAACTTTGCGTCCGAAAAAAGCGATGAGTAATACGACGACGGGGATGCAGCCCAGCATCACGACGGAGAGTTTCCATGAGGCGATGAAAATAAAGATCAAGCCCCCGATGAGGACGACGGTTTGGCGGACGGCTTGGGGAACGGTGCTGAGAAGAGTTTCGCGAACAAGGGCGAGATCAGCCGAGACGCGGTTGCTGAGGGAACCGGCGCGTTGGTCCTGAAAATATGGAACCGGCAAGTGCAGGAGGTGTTTGAAAAGATCTTTGCGCAGGCGATTGAGGGCGGATTCGCCGGAACGGATGAAACCTTGGACGCGGAAGTAACCAATAGTTGCTTGTAAGAACAGAACGGCGATGAGTTTCAGGATGATCTCGTTGATTTTCGCGAGGATTTCCGCTGGCGGGACGGCGTTGCGTAGAGAATCGACCGGATTTCCAACGAGCTCTTTGAGAAAATAAGGGAAAGCCAGCGAGAGACCAGCAGTGACAAATAACGCGATGAGCGAGGGGATGAAAATTTTCTTCTCAGTAAGTAAGTAAGAAAAAATCCAGCGATTTGAAGAGATCGGAGATTTTTTTTCCGCAGCGGGCATGCGGGATGGGAAACGATGAACGGCGCGGAGTCAATGTTGGTGATCAATGGGGGGAATTCTCTAGCTAGGCTAATAAGGTTTTCATTGATTCCGAGCCCTTGAAATGGCGGAATACAGGATAACAAATGAAGAATTTCAAATTAATCGTAAGTGCGCTCGGAATATTGGGTATTGCGCTACTGTGGGTGGGATGTGCTCCGGGCGGTGGTGGCAGTCAGATGGGCGATATCGCAGCAGGCGATGAAGGCGCAGTTGGAGGAATTTCCGAGGTGCCCAATCCTGACGACAAGATGGTTAAGACGAGCGGAACTTCGCTTGCGCGTTTGCAGCGTGGACATGAAGTTTACATGTTGAAATGTGCGGAGTGTCACCATTACCAACTTCCTGAAAATGTGGACATCATGGATTGGGAAGACGCGATGCCCAAAATGATTCGTCATGCTGGACTTCCAAGCACGGACGAGAAGGCTGTTTTGGATTACGTGATCGCTGTGAAAAAACAGAAAGGTCAGAAATATTAATTCGAGGCTCAGTTTCCGATAGATTTGAAAAAAGCGAACTGATCGCAATGTAACGAACCCCGTGAAAAGTTATTTCTTAAGACGATTTCTGCTGATCCCTCCGACTTTGTTGGGGATCACTTTTTTCGTTTTCGCGATCACACGTTTCGTGCCCGGCGGACCGATGGATCGGATGCTGCAACAGGCGGCGGGAAGTGCGGATCGAGGCGGCGGTAAGCAGTCGTCCACACAATCATCCGGAGGACTGAGCCCTGAGCAGATTGAAGAGTTAGAGGAGCAGTTTGGTTTAGATAAATCGATGGCTGTCGCTTACTTGCAATGGCTGGGTTTTTGGCCACGCGAAGTTTCAATTTCCAAAGGCGAGTTCGGAGAGCGTGGTGATGAATCAATCGGTGGGACTGAGAAAGATCCTGACAATACAGCTAGCATGGTTTTACGAGGCGATGGCAGACTTGTTAGAATCGTAAAGAAAAGTGATAAAATCAATTCCGCAAATTACGAGGAAAGCGGAAAAAACATTTTTGATGATGGCTGGGAGATTCGTTACGAAAACGAAAAGGTGAGGCAGGAGCGTTTCAAAAGGCGAAGTCCTGATTCGGGTAAAGTGCCATCATACGCGCCGCGTGCGGTGGCGTATAAGACCCGTTTCAGCGGATTACTGCAGGGCGATCTCGGGCGTTCCACGATGTATAATGATCCCGTTGGCGCGATGATTTTGTCGCGTGTGCCCGTTGCGTTGTACTTTGGGTTGCTGACGGCAGTGCTGACATACGCGGTGTGTCTGCCGCTCGGAGTTTTGAAGGCGTTGAAGCACCGGACGTTTATTGATAGTGCGAGTTCGGTGCTGATTTTTATCGGCTATTCGATCCCGGGCTTCGCGTTGGGCGCGATTCTCTTGGTTCACCTTGGAGCGCGGATGAGTTTATTTCCGTTGTTTGGATTAACGAGTCCGGACTTTGCGGAAATGGGGACGTGGGATCAGATCAAAGATCTCGCGCATCACACCGTATTGCCGTTGATAAGCTATCTCGTGGGTTCGTTCGCGATGCTTACGATGCTGACCAAAAACAATTTAATGGATCAGTTGGCGGCGGACTATGTTCGGACTGCGGTAGCAAAGGGTGTGAGTTTTAATAAGGCAGTTTTCGGGCACGCATTTCGAAACTCAATGATCCCAATCGCGACCAGTGCGGGTGGGTTGATTTCAGTTTTTATCAGTGGCTCCATCCTTGTCGAATCGGTTTTTGATATTCAGGGATTTGGAATGTTGCAGTATCAAGCGGTTCTAGCGAGGGATGTTCCTGTCATCATGGGGACACTGACGATTTCAGCGTTTTTGATGCTATTAGGAAATGTGATTTCAGATGTCATCGTAGCGATGGTTGACCCAAGAATTAAATTCAAATGACACGGTTAACGATAGCGTTGTTGTTGATATTAATCGGGCTGCTTGCAGTGGTCGGCGAGATAGCTGGATTGGATTTTCCAACAGCGAGTTGGTTTTTTGAAGCTAGCCGTGACGTGCCACTTTTGAATTTCGGAAAAGGGGATAACGCGTTCTTATGGTTTGGTTGGTTCAGTAGCGCGCTACTGTTGATCAGTGGTGCGTGGATGTTGGTTTGTTTTTTCAAAGGAGCGGCACCCAATCCCGTGACGGTTAGGCGCTGGACACGTTTTAAAGAAATCAAACGCGGCTATTATTCGCTGATCATCGTATTGTTTCTCGCAGCTTTGGCAGCATTGGATCAGGTGGTTGTTGGTGATGAGGCTCTCGCCGTTCGATACAAGGGTGAGTGGAGTTTTCCTGCGTTCACCTCCAAACCTTTCAAGGGATCGAAATACGGGATCGAAGGAGAATTAGCCGATGCTCCGGTTGACTATCGCGCGCTGAAAGTTTCGCTGAAAAAGGAAAAGCACATCAGTAAGGGTCGGGTCATTATGCCGCTCATTCCATATGGTGCGACTGGCGATACCTTGAACGCTAGATATCGAGACTTAGTGTTGCGAGAGAGCCAGTATTTTGAGGTGGGAAAAAGAACTCCTTACGCAGGGCTGGCGGTGGTTTACCATGACATTGAGAAAGGGAAAATTCATCTGCGCTATACCTTGCGTAAAGGCAAGTTAAGTGGAGCAGTTGATGGTAGGAATCTCAACGGGGACAGGGTTTACACAGCAGAGTATCAACATGGGCGCAAGGTTTCTGAAAAATACACTGGTGAAGGTAAGGTGGAGGATTTTCTGAAATCACACACGACAAAACTTAAGTCTCTCAAATATCATTCCGCGCCACCGATATGGGAGAAACAAAATTGGTTAGGAACCACCTCACAAGGTTATGATGTGTTGGCATATCTGTATGGCGGCTTGCAGGTGAATTTCAAAGCATCACTTATTTTCCTGCCCATCGTTTACCTGATTGGAATCTTGGTGGGAATGTTGATGGGGTATCTGGGCGGATGGTTCGATTTGGTGGTGGATCGTTTGATCGAGGTGTTTTCAAACATGCCGTTCTTATTTGTGGTGATTATTTTCTCAAGCATGGTGCCAGAACAATTCAAAGGGCTTCCGGTGATTCTAACTATCCTGATTCTATTCGGATGGATGGGAATTACAGCATTGATGCGAACAGCGGCTTATCGAGATAAAGAGCGCGATTACATCGCTGCGGCACGGGTGTTGGGCGCGAGCACACCACGAATTATTTTTCATCATCTTCTGCCCAATACTGTGGCAATCATTGTCACCCTGGTGCCATTCACTGTTTCATCGTTGATCTTCTCTCTGACCGCACTCGATTACCTAGGCTTCGGATTGCCTCCCAAATATGCGACTTGGGGACGACTTTTGAGCGATGGGCTTTCGAATATGTCTGCGCCTTGGTTGATCTCTTCAACTTTCATCGCGCTCGCAGGTTTGCTGGTGCTAATCACTTTCATTGGCGAAGCTGTTCGAGAAGCGTTCGATCCTAAAAAATACAGTTACTACCGTTGATGCGAAAAACACTACAGATATTAGGATGCGTAGTTGTGTTGGCTGGACTCTTCGGCTGCCGCAAGGAAGAACTCGCGATGAACCGAACATCGGATTTTGAAAATTTCATTCCAAGCTACAATGCTCACATCACCAAATGGTTGAACGAGCAGAAAGAAGCGACTCTGAAAGCCATTACAGCAGCAGAGGCTAAGCTGCAAGGCCTCGAGGGTGAGGAACGTGAGGCAGTTGAGCGCAGTCTTGCCAATCTCAAACGTGAACAGGAAAAATGGGAATTTCGCTTGGGTTTAGGAGATTATTTTCGATACGGAAATCCCTCTGAAATTCCTAGTGATCTAGTATGGGAAGACGGGATGGAGCATGAGGAAATCGGCGATCCTCGGGCAAAGAAAGGTGGAACCTTTAACCATGATATTGCCTCGTTTCCTCCCACGCTCCGCCCATTTGGTGATAACTCTAACAATGGCTTCCGTGGAAGTCTGTATGATGAAATTGACATGCCGTTGGTCGGGTTTCATCCAAAATCGATGGAGATGATTCCAGGTTTAGCGAAGCAATGGGCGGTTTCACAGGATGGTCGTACGGTTTATTTCAAAATTAACGAAAACGCCTGTTATTCAGATGGAGTTAAGTTAAAAGCAAAGGATTTCATATTCGGATCTTACATCCGAATTTCCGATGATATCGTCAATCCATTCGCCAAACAGTTTTGGAGAGAAAATATCGCAGGTATCGTGGTTTACGATGACCTAACTTTATCGATTTCCCTGCCAGAGGCGCGGGTTTACGCGCCAGCAAGTGCAGGACTTATGCCTCCATCGCCTCCACATTTTTATGAGGATTACGGCCCGGATTTCACAGAGCGTCATCAATGGAAATTTCCACCCACAACAGGTGCGTATGAGGTGTTAGAAGAAGATATTGTCAAAGGTGTTTCAGTGACTCAAACGCGTGTAAAAAACTGGTGGGCAAAGGACAACAAATACTACAAATATCGTTTCAATGTGGATCGGATCCGCCACGTGGTGGTGCGCGACGAGTCCAAAGCCTTTGAATTATTTCGTGCGGGAGAGTTGGATTCAGCCTACATTACTCGTCCGGAATATTGGTATGAGAAGTCAGAAATAGATCCAGTTTTCGATGGTTACATTGAGCGCTATACGTTTTTCAATCAATATCCCGCGATCCCAAGAGGGTTTTACATAAACGTCAGTAAGCCATTGCTAGATCAAAAGGATATTCGTATCGGCATTCATCATGCGATGAATTGGCAGAAAGTGATCGAGGTCATTTTTCGAGGTGACTACCAGCGCCTAGATTCTTTTAACCAAGGATATCTTCTTTTCAGTGATCCTACCATCAAGGCGCGACCTTATTCGATTACCGCAGCGCGGCAGGCATTTGCAAAAGCGGGATTCACTCGAACGGATCGCGATGGAATTTTAGAGAGGGAAGATGGAACCAAGCTTTCAATTTCTGTGAGTTACCGAGCAGATCCTACACTAGAGCGGATGCTTACGATTTTGCGTGAGGAGGCCAAAGCCTGCGGGTTTGATTTGCGCCTTGATTCGAATGAGACAGTTGTGGACTACAAGAAGGTCATGCAGAAACAACATGAGATGTCTTTCACTGCATGGGTGATCACTCCGCCGACGCCTGACTATTATCAATATTTGCATTCCAGTAATGCCCGTGACGAGCGTGGTAATCTTAAAACGCAAACGAACAATGTGTTTGCATGGGCGCGTGAGGATACGGATCAGCTCTCGGAAAAAGCCCGTAACGCTCGCACGGAGGAAGAGCTGCAGGAGGCGACTCATAAGCTTCAACACATTGTGCACGACGAGGCTATTTTCGTTCCGGGTTACATGACGGACTTCATTCGCGTGGGTTGCTGGCGTTGGTTGAGATGGCCGGATTCCGAACAGACACGATTCTGTGTGCCTGTTGTTTATGAGCCATTTGAGGCCCATGTGCATTGGATCGATGAGGAAATAAAAAAGGAAACGGTTAAGGCCAAGCGTGACGGCAAGAAGTTTCCTGAAGTGAACCGAGTTTTTGATGATTACCGAACTGCTCCGAAGACGAAGACTCAAGATCCAGTAAAATTAGAGGAGGTGCCGGAATGAGTGCGGAAAATTTATTAGAAGTGGATCGGCTGATCACTTCATTCGAAACGGATCGTGGCTTATTGCGAGCTGTGGATCAGGTTTCTTTTAAAATTCCATATGGCAAGACGGTGGGATTGGTGGGTGAATCGGGTTGTGGCAAGAGTGTCACAGCGATGTCGATTGTGCGCTTGTTACCGCAACCATCCGGGAAGTTTTTGGGCGGTGAAATTTTATTTAAAGGAGAGGATTTGATGCATAGCAGCGAGAAGCGGATGCGTGAAGTGCGTGGCGGTGAAATCGGTGTAATTTTCCAAGAGCCCATGGCGGCGCTGAATCCGGTGCATCGGATCGGCAAACAAGTCTCAGAGGTTTTTCGGATTCATAAAAACATGAGCAAGAAAGACGCATGGGATGCCGCGACCGAAATGCTCGCGTTGCTGCGGATTCCTGCTCCTGAAAAGCGGATGATGGATTATCCGCATCATCTTTCCGGCGGCATGCGGCAGCGGGTAGTGATCGCTCTTGCGCTGGCTTGCCGACCTGATCTGGTGATTGCCGATGAACCGACGACGGCTTTGGATGTCACGGTTCAAGCGCAGATTCTTGATTTACTCGGTGGGTTGCAGAGTGAAATGGGAATGTCGGTTTTGTTGATCACGCATGATCTCGGTGTGATCGCGGAAACCTGCGATGAAGTGATTGTTATGTATGCGGGCCGAGTGGTGGAAAGCGCACCGGTCGATGAGCTTTTTGAAAATCCGCAACATGCGTATACCAAAGCTCTACTGCGCTCGATCCCGACGCTCGATACTCCCCCAAAATCACTTTTATATACCATTCCTGGAACCGTAGCTGGCTTGGGTGAGCACACGCATGGTTGTCGTTTTTGTCAGCGCTTGGGAATCAACGCGCCGATTAGTCGTGAGCGCCCGCCGTTTAAAGAAGTTTCGCCGGGGCATTGGTTAGAAATTTGTAGAAACTGTTCAGAACTGTGAGTGATTCCATCATGTTAAAAACTGAAGACCTACGGGTGCATTTCCCCGTCAGGAGTGGTCTATTTTTGCGGCAGTCCGGAGCCGTGAAAGCAGTCGATGGAGTTTCCCTAGAGCTTGGAGTCGGAGAAACCTTGGGCTTGGTTGGTGAATCCGGCTGCGGGAAATCGACGATTGGAAAAGCATTGGTGCGCTTGCTAAATCCAACATCGGGTCGAATTATTTTTGAGGACAGAGACATCACTCATCTCAGCCAACGCCAGATCCGCCCGCTGCGTAAGGATTTCCAAATGATTTTCCAAGATCCCGCGGAATCGCTTGATGCACGGATGAATGTCCGTTCGATCATTGAAGAGCCTTACCAGATTCATGGCCTCGGCTCACGTGAGGAGCGTAGGAAATGGGTGAATGAATTGTTAGATCGGGTGGGCTTATCTGCTAGTTCGGCGGAGCGTTATCCGTTTGAGTTTTCTGGAGGACAAAAGCAACGGATTGGAATCGCGAGAGCGCTGGCGCTGAAACCAAAATGGATCGTCTGCGATGAGCCGGTATCTGCGTTGGATGTTTCCGTGCAATCTCAGATTCTTAACTTGTTAGTGGATCTTCAAAAAGAGTTCGATCTCTCGTATCTTTTCATTGCTCACGATCTTTCTGTGGTCAAGCACGTCAGTGATCGGGTGGCGGTGATGTATTTGGGAAAAATTGTCGAGCTCGCGAATTCTGAAACGATCTACCGTAATCCCAAGCACGCCTACACCAAGGCGTTGCTTTCCGCGGTGCCGATTGCGGATCCGAAGATCAAGCGCAAAAAGATTTTGTTAGAAGGCGATGTCCCATCACCCATCGATCCGCCGGCGGGAAGCGCGTTTGGCCATCGCATGAATCATCCTCGATATGAGGAAACGATAGGGATGGATCTTTCACTTCGAGAAATCGAACCGGGTCACTGGGTTGCTGCGGACCCTACTTGTCTTGAGGCGGCCGATTGGGAAAAGATTTCTCGTTAGGAACCAACTCTCATTCCACACCGAGTTCTTTGAGTTTCGCTGAAACTGCGGTTGCCCACGTATCATAGGCCGCTGGAGCGAGATGGAGAAGATCAGGAAAAATGTCTTTGCTCAAGTTACCAGCGTCATCCAGAAACTGCTCGTTAATGTCTAATAAGTGGACGCGTTTGCCATCGGCGAGAGATTTCACTTGCTCGTTGATTTGCGAGTTCAGTTTCCGCAGCGGATCCTCTTGAGTTTCACCACGTGGAAAAACTGACATCAGGATAATTTTGGTGTTGGGCCATTTCCATGCGAGATCATCCAGTGTGCGTTTGATGGCACCGACAGTTTCTTCTGCGGGGCGCTGAGTTTGGCCAGTGTTATTGGTGCCCATGAGAATGACGGCGGCTTGGGGATTAATTCGCTGGATGTCACCGTTTTGCAGGCGCCAGATGAGGTGTTCTGTGCGATCACCGGAGTAACCCCAGTTGAGTGCACCGAGTGGAGCGAAGTGTTTATTCCATGACTCTTTGCCTTTGTCCTCGAAGCCCTGAGTGATGGAGTCCCCTAGGAAAACGATTTTGGCTTTCTGTGCCTCTGGAGTGCCTGCTTCTTTGTTTTTCTCGTCCCAGCGTTGTTTCCACCACTTTTCGTTCCAGCGTTGATCCGGAAAGGTGGAAGAGGTCACTTGGTATTGCTTGCGTAATGAATCATAGATAACACGCATGTCTTTAAAGACAGATTCGTATTTTTTTTCCCCAGCGACGCTTTTCATTTCCTGAGGATCTTTTTCGAGATCAAAGAGCATCCATTCGTCTGTATCGGGGAAGCGCATTAGTTTGTAGCGATCATTACGGACGCCATCGTGAGCGGCGACATGGTGAGTGTTTTCGCCAGAGTATTGGTAATAGATCGCGCTGCGCCAATCGGTTGGTGCTTTGCCTTCGTTTTTCAAAACCGGCACGAGGCTTTTACCTTGGATGTCGTTGGGAATGGGTGCTCCAGCAACTTCAAGGAACGTCGGTGCGTAATCAATATTTTGAATCATCGCCGTGCTGCGTGTCTCGGCTTTGACAACGCCCGGCCAGCGGATGATGAATGGCATGGAAAGCGATTCTTCAAACATCCAGCGCTTATCATACCAACCGTGCTCGCCGAGGTAGAATCCCTGATCCGACGCGTAGATGACGATGGTGTTTTTAGCGAGCCCTGACTCATCGAGGTAATCGAGCAAGCGGCCGATGTTTTCATCTACTGCACGAATGCAGCGCAGGTAGTTTTTGATGTAGCGTTGATATTTCCAGCGAATGACCTCTTCATCGCTCATGCCTTTTTTCAGTTGATCGATTAGCGCTTGGTTTTCATCGCTGTAGGCATCGTCGAAAACTTTTTTTTGCTCGGGCGTCATGCGTCCGTACTCGCCATTACCTAATTGCTTTGAAAAGCGCGGATCAGTGGCTTCTCCGGGAAGCAGCAAATCGTGTCCCCAATGGAAATCTTTGGCGATGGACATCTTTTGGTTAGAAACTGCACCGACGCGATTTTTGTAATCATCGAACAGGGTCTCGGGTTCGGGAATGGTTACGCCGTCGAACAGATTCATATGTCGCTCAGCAGGCACCCAGTTGCGGTGCGGAGCTTTCTGCTGGGACATGAGAACAAATGGCTTTGACTTGTCTTTGCGGTTTTTTAGCCAGTCGAGCGACTTATCGACGACAAGGTCGGTGACATATCCTGGAAAGCGTTTAGTTGATCCATCCATTTGGATAAAATCCGGATTGTAGTAGCTTCCTTGATCGGGGAGGACTTCCCAATAATCAAATCCAGTGGGGTTAGAAATGAGATGCCATTTTCCAATCATGGCCGTTTCGTATCCTGCTTTCTGTAACATTTTAGGAAAAGTTGGCTGATTGCCATCGAATCGGCTGAAGTTATTATCCAAGAAGCCATTCATGTGAGAATGCTTGCCTGTGAGAATACTCGCGCGAGAAGGCCCGCAGATGGAGTTTCCGCAGTATGATCGCTCGAACAACATGCCTTCTTTGGCGATACGATCAATATTTGGAGTAGGGGATATTTGATCGAAGCGATCGCCATAAGCGGAAATAGCTTCGAGCGCGTGGTCGTCAGAAAAGATGAAAACAAGGTTCGGTCGTTCAGCCGCGACAAGAGTCGCTAGGAAGGCAGGGAGAGCGATAGCGAGCTGAAAAAGGAATTTCATAGCGATTCGTAGGTTCGTGCGAGACGCTGGCTCGACAAGGAAAAAAACTACGATAGGCTCGAGACGCCTGTTCAAAAAAATCCGCTTAAACCATGTTTCTCAACGCCTTTCACGATCTCCTCAAGCCCCAGTGGCTTGGTGTCTTGATGCAGTTGAAAATGTCTGGCGGGATGGCAGTGAGTGAGTTGGCCAAGGAACTCGGTGGGAGTTATATGACCGTGAAGCAGCATTGTGAAGATCTCACGAAACACGGTTATCTGATGAGGATTCGGGTGCCTCGGACGGAAATTGGCCGACCCGAAATTTTCTACCGTTTGAGTGAAAAAGCGGATGCGATGTTTCCCGCGATTCCATCGACCTTTTCGATCCAAATGCTTGAACATGCGCGGACGCTGTTTGGCGAAACCGCTCCAGAAAAGCTTCTGTATCAATACTTCCAGGAGCAGGAAACGTATTGGAAAGCCCGCATCAGCCAAGGCACGACGCTTCTTTATCGCGCGGGTCTGTTCGTGAAACTGCGAAGTAAAGAAGGCCATTTCATGCGCTGCATGCTTGATGAAAGCACTGAGAAGATCACGTTGCGTGAGTTTCATCATCCGCTCCGCCCCGTATTCGAAAAGTTTCCGCGTGCGGTGGCGATGGAGCAGCGAGCCATGGAAGAGGCCCTTGGCGTTAAAATTTCCCGCATACCCGGTGAGCCAGTGGGGGGCGAGCCTCCTTATATCGATTTCATCCTAAGTTGAGGGATGGGGTTAGGTTTAAAAAAAGATCGAATCAATTTTTCCTCATACTAGTCCAAACCCGCGCAACCCAATTTATCGTTCGATGAAAACCGCCCTTTTAACCGCCATCGTCGCACTTGCCTTTGTTTCCTGTGAAAAGCCAAGTAGCGAAGTCGAATCAAAACTCAGCGAACTCGAAAAGAAGGCCGCCCAGGCCGTCGAACGACAGCAGCAGCTTGAGGCTGAACTAGAAGAGCAGAAAATTCTCGCCGAGCGAGACGCAATTGAGCGCGAGCGCACACTGATCGAACAGGAACGGATAGCGATGGAAGAGAGGCAAGATGCCGCAAATGCTACTGCCGCAAATGAATTACAAAGACGGCAAGCTGAGCTCATGGAACGTGAGCGGAAAATTTCCGAAGTGCAGGGCGATTTAGACAACCGCGAACAACATATTACGGGAATGGAATCACGGCTCAGCGAACGTGAGCTGGATCTCGCTGGGCGTGAGCCGCTAGATGCGCTGCCGCCGATTCAAAAACAATATGTCAGTGGTCCGACGGGAGATTACAACAATTTCTATGAGCCTCTTGGTGCGTATGGTTCGTGGTTTCAAACCAGTGATTACGGCTATGTTTATCAGCCTTCGGTGGTGCGCGATTCCGCATGGCGCCCTTACACACGCGGCCGCTGGGCGTTTACCAACCAAGGTTGGACATGGGTTTCTAACGAGCCATTCGGTTGGGCTTGTTATCATTACGGACGCTGGGCGCTATTGAGAAATGTCGGCTGGGTATGGGTTCCGGGCAGCGAGTGGGCGCCAGCTTGGGTAACATGGCGTGAAAGCCCCGGTCACATCGGTTGGGCGCCATTGCCGCCCGAAACGCTCGGATGGCGCGGCCACTCTTGGGATTCATCGGTGGAATCTCGATTCGTGATCGATACCGGATGGTTTTCTTTTATTTCATATAATCATTTCGGAAATGACATCTATAGACACTGCTTGCCTGTCTCACAAAATATCGTGATTTATCACAACACGACAAACATCACTCATTATGTCGTTCGTGACAGACGGGTGTTTGTCGGTGGTCCTCGTTATCGAAATGTTTGCGATCGCATCGGCAGAGATTTCCCTATTCATCGTCTTCGGTTAGATCAGAGTCCAGATTTTGGACGGGGTGGTCGTCGTCTAAATTCCCAGTTCCGCGGCGATGAATTACAAGTCGTAGCACCTCGTATGGATGCAGATTGGAATCGCGCTCTCCGTCCGTCACGAGTGAGTCGTGATTTGGGTAACGTGGTCGTAAATCGATCCAAAGAGCTTCCCGAAGACGTCCGTAGGCAATATCGCGAACGTAGAATTGAAGAAGATACTAAAGCACAAATGCTAGTCACGAATGCGGGAGGTAGTGTGCCATTTGAAAAGGAACGCAGAAGCCGCCTCGAAAAAGGCCGTGAAGAAGTTGCCAAAATTGAAACCACCCGTCGTATAGATCGCAACCGAGTAGAAACCAATAGAGGGACTGAAAGTTCTGACCAACCTCCCGTCACTGATACTACCGCTCTTCCAAAAGATCAGAAGAAAAGGCCAATTGATAAAGGTAATATCCCGCCTGTTGGGGAAACACCCGCGGTTCCTAACCCGGGGGTGCCTGCGATTACGGACACGAAACTGCCAGTGGTTCCTAATCCGGAAGTGCCTGCGATTACGGATACAAAGCTACCCGTGGTTCCTAATCCAGAAGTGCCTACGATTACTGATACACAGACCCCTACCATTTCTAATCCTGAGGTGCCGGCGATTACGGATACGAATCCGCCATCGGTTCCTAATCCTAAAGCGCCTCGAGTTCCGAAAACAGCAAAAGACTCTACGGTTCCTCGCTCGCCAACTAATGAGAAGGATGAGATCAGTGGTGGAGAAACTAAATCTAATAGATTGCCGCGCGGGGTTGTTCCGTCCGTCCCTAGCATTGGGGATAATCTGGACGTTAATAAATCAAATGAGCCTAAGACAGTGCCGCTCCAACGTAATTTGAATGATAATCCCAATGGTCCTCAATTACCTCCGAGTCGAGATTCTGACCTGAAAAGTGATGCGGATAAAAAAGCGGCAAGAGAATTACTCAAACAACAAGACGCAGTGCGTGAAGAGCAGCTTCGCTCAGAACGCGCCTTAAAACTTCAGCAAGAAGAAAGTGCGCGTCAGCAACAGTTAGAAGTGCAGCGTCAGTTGGAAGCGCAGCAGTCAAAGCTGAATGAGCAACTCGAGCTAAAAGAGCGCAATCGTGAACAAAAGGAGCAAGGAGACAAGTTGCGCGATTTGCAAGATAAGCAGGAACTCGCCCGCAAGGAGCAAGAAGAGAGATTACGTGCGCAACAAGAGCAGAGAGAACAAGCTCGTAATCAAGATGATAAATTGCGTGAACAACAAGCGCAGCAAGAACTGGCTCGTAAGCAGCAGGAAGAGGCACAGGATCGCTTGAAAGAACAGTCACGCGTCCAGCAGGAACAGCAGGAGAAAATGCGTGATCAACAAGAACAGTTACGCGCCCAGCAGGAACAGCAGGAGAAAATGCGTGCTCAGCAAGAACAGTCACGCGCCCAACAGGAGCAGCAGGAAAAATTACGTGCGCAGCAAGAGCAGCAAGACAGAGTGCGTGCGCAACAGGCACAACAAGAGCAGCAAGCGCGCGCGCGTCAGCAACAAGAAGAGGCGCAACAGCGCATGCAGGCTCAACAGGAACAACTCCGCGCGCAGCAAGAGCAACAAGAAAGAATGCGTGCGCAACAAGAGCAGCAGGAACGCGCGCGTCAGCAGCAAGAAGAAGCGCAACGCCGCATGCAGGCGCAACAGGAACAACTCCGTGCTCAGCAAGAACAACAAGAAAGAATGCGTGCGCAACAGGAGCAGCAAGAACGCGCACGTCAGCAGCAGGAAGAAGCTCAACGTCGTGCGGAGCAGCAACAAATTGAGCGTGCCCGCCAACAACAGGAGCAACAAGAGCGAGCGCGCCAATCGCAGGGTCAATGATGTTGGTCTGCTAACCGTTTTGTCTTCAGAATCTTCGGCGGCGGAGAAGCAGTAAAGCGCCTAGCCCACCAAGAAGGGCGACCTTCGGTTCTGGGATGACTTGAACATAGATATCACCGGAAGTTCCACCGTAGCTACCACCGCCCATATATAAAATGGCGGAGTAGCCGCCGGTTAAATTCGTATAAGTCAATCCACCGGTGATTTGACCGCTACCGTTGACAGTGAGGCCTGTCCACGTAGTGGAATTTAAACTCGTATCGAAAATTTTGTATGAACCAACCGCACCCGTGCCCATGAAATTGATCATGTTGTTGTTGAATATAACGTCTCCAGCGGAGGCTCCAACGATAGCCAACATGTCGCCGACTCCTGCTGAACCCAGATGATACTGAAATCCCGAGCCACTACTCATCGTTAACTTGCCTGTGGTTGAGGTGAAATTAAAGGTCATGGTACCCGGGGTTGTGCCGTTTCCTGGTGCGAGGGCTCCACCGCTATTTACCGTGATTCCGTTGCTGCCTGTAGGAGTTATCGTTCCAGCGCCACCTAAAGTTCCAGTGACGCTCACTGCACCTGTGCCGGTTGCGGATCCGGTGATGTTATTGGCTGAAAGTAAGCCAGTCGTGATGTTTGTTGTGCCTGCGTATGTATTGGCGTTAGTGAGAAGTAAAGTGTTTGCGCCTGTTTTACTAATTCCACCCGCACCGCTAACTTGGCCGACTACGGCAACACTACCAGTTGTTGCGGCAATGGTAATCGTGGCGTTTAAGCCCAGAGCCATGTTGATGGTTTGGAGATTAGTGCTGCTGTTGGTGATGCCTCCACCCGTAAATGTGAGCGCATTACCTCCTAGAACGAACGCACCCGCTCCAGACATAAATGTTATATTAGTAGTTGAAATATTATTTAAGTCATTGGTATTTGAGAGTCGTGCAGTGCCGCCAAATTCAAAGCCATCACCAGTAACTGGAAGCTTTCCATTGGGGCCCCAGTTGGTGTATTTGCCACCACCACCAGCACCATCGTTATAAGACCATAAACTACTCGCTCCACCGCCGTCCCAAGTCACCGTTGCGGCACTGAGTCTGAGTGGTTGTGACACGCTACTCAAAATAAGCGCGCAAAAAACGATGCGTCTTAAATTTTGAATTATATTTCCGTTCACACTCACCTTGCATGAACAGTTCCACACAAAGCACCTCTCCCGCTACAGCCCATAGGGGAAGGTAGGGTAATCACTGGTTGGAGGAAAATCCCGCTTCCATACAGAATTTCGTCAACTCTGCTACGGAAGGTAGTCCGAGTTTGGTTGTTATTGCGGTGCGGTGAAGTTTGACCGTGCGCTCGTGAATGCCGAGATCATCTGCGATCTGCTTGTTGAGCTTGCCGTGCACGACATGCTCAAGAACTTCACGTTCTCTTTTGCTTAATAGAGCTAGTTTCGTTTGTATTTTGGACTGTCTGGCTCGTGCAGCCCGCTCCTCTTTATTTCTCAAGAAAGCTCGGTTGATGGCGTCTACCAGTTCTTTTTTGTGAGCCCCTTTGATCAAGAAATCTTCAGCACCTTGTCGCATCGCGCTTACTGATGCGGGAATGTCACCAGCCCCGGTGAGAAAAACGAAGGGCAAGGGATTGACGCTTTGTTGGATCGCATTCTGCAGCTCTAATCCGTCCATACTCGGCATGTTCAAATCCGAGAGAATGCAGCCCTTTGAATCAGGCTTAAGATCATCAAGGAGCTCCGCCGCAGAGAGATAGGTGACCACATCAAAGCCCGCCTGTCGCAGCAATTGGGAAGCCACGCCAAGAAAAAATTTGTCATCATCGACAAAGTAGACTTTTGATGGATTCACACTTTTTTCTTATCGCTACTCATGGGTTAAATAAAGAAAATACTACGCAGGATGGAATTAGGCTCTTTCTGATAATCTCGTTTTGATGCGTTTCAACAATTTTTCTAAGGCTGGCATCTTCACGCTAACCTCATTTGCACGCATCAAGGGTTCTTGCCAAATCGGGCCGAGCTCAAGTTCGCGACCTTCGACAAAATCAATCATGGTTGAGGGCTGGTAAGGTCCCATCGGGCGGGTGCGTTCGATGTTGGAGTCGATCAAATTGGGATCCAGCTGAATACCTTGTGCGGCAGCCGCTGCGATGACCTCATGCATGAGCGTGCGGATTTCGTATTCCATGACGGGATCCGCCAACAACACATCGGTCGTCACTCCGCCTTCGGCGACGGCGAGTCCGTTAAATGGAATGTTCCAGAGTAATTTTTCCCATTGGGCTTTGGCGAGATCACGGACAGCGGTGGCGGGAACTTTGGCTGCTTTGAAAATTTGGGCGATGGTTTCCGATTCAGCGGAAAGTTTTCCCGAAAAACTTCCTATGGTCATCCGACCGCCAGCGGTGTGGCGAATGGTTCCGGGTGCGATTCGGTTGATGCATACGAAACAGAGCCCGCCCAATACACGATCCGCGCCGACAATTTCTGCGATGCGTTCGCAATTTCCCAGGCCGTTCTGCAAGGTCAATACTTGGGTGGTTTCACGCATCAGTGGCGGCAACACGCTGGCAAGCGCATCATTTGCGGTGGCTTTCCATGCAACGATGACTAGATCCACTGGGCCGATGTCCTCAGGTTTTTTAAAAACTGAAATATCTCTTAGATGGAAATTTCCAGCCACGCTTTCAACTTCTAATCCGAATTTTGAAAGCTGATCATAATCGGACCTTGCGAGAAATTTCACATCCACCCCGGCCTCGGCAAGGCGTCCTCCGTAATACAAACCAATCGCGCCGGAGCCGACGATCGCGACGCTGTTAAAATCCCATTCCATGGTTAAAAAATTCTAACAAGCACGCTTAGGTTGTGGTCGGCGCTCGGTGCTGAGGAGTTGGAGTGATTACAGGATTTTTCTTTGGCAAGCAGAGCAGAGCCTCGCTGATCAAGAAAAACAGCACGGCGACAAGGAATGCGCGCCAGATGTGAGTGGAGAGTGATGGGTCGGAGGCTTGACCAGCTTGATCGAGGAGTCGGTAATCGGTTCCTTCAAGCATCGCATCGAGATTTTCTTTGCTGGTGATATCCAGTTCGTCCTCGGCAAGTGGGCGATTGACAGCGGTTAGGCGATTTCCGAGGCGGAAAATACCCGCGACGTGATCGCTGTTTTCTTTGGAGTAGTCATCTAGGCGGGTGCGAGTTTCGCCGGGGACTGGATTCGCGGAATCAGAACCGACCTCGGCAAGGAACGAAGCGTCAAAGCGTTCTGCACCTTGCGCTAGGATGCGTTGCACGGCAGGCAGTAAGACATCGGCATCACCGAGGTTTGACCACGAATAATCGGGAATGCTGCCTATGGTCCAGAGCGTGCCTTGATCGACAATTTTACGAGTGATAAATGGTTCGCTATCTTCCCATTTGGCGAGCACAGCGGCATCGCTTTTTGGGATGGAGCGTTTGATCGCGCGGAGACGTTCTGCGGGGATGGGGGCTCCATCGACTCCGTCACGCAGTGGACCATCGGTGTGATCCCAATCTTTCAGGATGAAAAATTTACCCGCTTGAGCTAGAGAGACGGCTTCCCATTGAGTGCCGAGAAATGCTTCGGTCGTGGCGGTTTCAGAACTGGGTAAAAGCACGACTTGGCCGCCACTGGAGAGGAAATTTTGAAGAGTCTTGGCACTTTCTCCGGTAGGAAGTGGAGCTGCCCAAAGGATCATTGAGAGCTCGGATGTTGCAGTTGCAGCGAAGGCGGCAGGGTCGATGCGAGTGACGGATTGCTTTTCGAAATTCGGTGGCGCGGCGGCGAGCGTGAGGTAATCGGCGGCTTCGTTAGATGTGGAAACGATGAGAGATTTCATCGGGTGCGCTGGGCCGTAGGCGAAGAAGACGGAGTTGTCGCGAGGGTTACCATCGGCTGGGATGGAGAGCCAACCGTGGCCGGATTCTTCTTCTAGTTTGATGGGGATGCGTTTTTGGAAACGCAGGGATTGGCCAGGAAGAGTGACTATTTCATTTTGCGATGCGCCGTTGATTTGAGTGGTGACCGGAAGGCTGATGCTGCCGCGGTTGTCTTTGGATCGGCTGAGCTCTAGATTCAGGATTAAGCCGTCGATGGTGCGGCGAGTTCCCAGCAAACGGAAGGAAATGTTGGCTGCGGCATCACCGCTGATGGAGAGGACACGAATCGCAGGCTTTTCAGGAAGGCTTTGCAGATTCGCGCGCACGGCGGCCCAGCGTTCATCATCGGGGCGCCAGTTAGAACGTTGGAGATCGGAGGCGAGCCAGATTTCTGAACGACCGGTTGAAGAGGTTAATACTTCCGCAGCCGTGGCTAACAGAGCTGGGATGTTCGCGCTGGAATCTGTGGCGGACGTGGCGGAAATTTCGGCGAGCACATCGGGTGAGGGAATTTCCTGTGGTTTGCCGGTCGCACTGTCGATGACGACGAGACGCGGGCTGCCGATGTCTGACATCGCATCGCGAATTTTTTGAAGGACGAGTTCACGTTTGGCGTCTTGGCCATCGCCAGAGCGGAGTTCCATGGATGCGCTGCGATCGAGAATCAGAACTACGGTATCTATCGTACCAGTGCCCCAGCCGAGAAGGCCGGAAACAATCGGACGGGCGGCGGCGAAGGCGAGTGCGGCGATCCCAAGTGCGCGGCAAGTCAGGATGAGGATATGGCGGAGTTTCTTTTTGCCACGTGATTCACGTGTGGCTTTGAGAAGGAACTGCATGGCCGCCCATTGCAGGGTTTTGTGGCGGCGTTTATTGAGCAAATGGATGATCACCGGGACGCTCGCGGCGGCCAGGAACCAGAGGAGGACAGGGGAGAGAAATGTCATCAGTGTTTTGCCTTGGGCAGGCGGGCGGTGAGGAATTCGCGAAGGAGAGGCTCGAGCGGGGTGTCGGTGGTGACGAGTTGGTAGTCGGCGTTCGCGTCGTGTGCTTTGTCGCGGACGTTTTTCAAAAACTCGTTGAGAGCGGTATGGTATTCGTCGGCGATGAGGTTCGGCTCCACCACGATGGCGGTGTTGTCTTCGAGGTCGACGAAGCGGTGTGGGCGATCGAAGTTAAAACCGATTTCCTGTGGATCCATGAGATGGAAAAGCGAGATGTCGTGTTTGCGGTAGCGCAAGTGCTGGAGCGCATCGGCGAGTTCTGATGTGTCGGTGAAGAAATCGGAGAGGATCACAATGAAAGCCCGTTGGCCGATTTTTTCCGCGATGGTGTGTAGGGCGGGAAGCAGGCCGGTTTCACCGGAGGGCTCGACTTTTTCGATGGTGGAGAAAAAGCGTTCAAGGTGAGCAGCGCGGCGTGATGGCGGGACTTCGAAATGGAGTTTGTCAGTGCAGATCGAGAGACCGGCGGCGTCGCCTTGGTTAACTAACAGATAAGCGAGCGAAGCAGCGATGCGGCGCGCGTATTGAATTTTCGATTCGATGCCGGGACTGTGAAAATTCATCGAGCCGGAGGCGTCGATCACGAAGTAGGCGCGGAGGTTGGTGTCGGCTTCGAATTCTTTGATGTAGAATCGGTCCGAGCGGGCAAAGGCTTTCCAATCGAGGCGTCGAGTGTCATCGCCGGGAACGTATTTTCTGTACTCCGCAAACTCGACCGAGGAGCCACGGTGAGGCGAGCGGTGTTTGCCGGCGACGTTACCCATCATCGGCACACGCGACTCGATAGGCAAAGACCCGAGGCGGGAGAGGAGGTCGCTGTCGATGAATGAGTGGGTGGACATTTTCGGGCTTTTTTCTACAGGGAGAGAGGAGGCGGAGGAGGTGAGGAGAATGATTTATTCTCTTAAAACATCATCTCAGAAATACTCTAAGGCTTAGACTTACGTGAAAAAATGATTCCTAATTGTTTTCCAATCAAGGCGGTAAGAATGCAGAGTCCAGAAATCCCCAATAAAGGGATAACTAGGTCAGGACTTAGAATAACTGTGGCCGAGAATATAACACTGATAAAAAAAACAATCCATATGGTTGCGCGTGTCTTCGAAGCTTCTCTAGCGATTGTAAATGTCTGAAAATCAAGGCTGACTTTGAGCTGCTTGATTTCATTTTCGATGTTAGCAGAAATATTTATCTTTTCGGCGTCTTGATTCATGTGAAGTATTTTTTCATTCTCCTGTTCTTCCTCTCTCCTTGTTAGAAAAAGCAGGAACCTTCAGTGGTCTTACTTATCCTTCATCTCAGAAATGAGTTTCTGAATGATTTTCTTAGAGGTCATGCCTTGGGATTCTGCGGCGAAGTTGGTGATCACGCGGTGATTGAGAACGGCGGGAGCGACGGCTTCAAGGTCTTCGAGGGAGGCCATGTAATTTCCGCGGAGAGCGGCGCGGGCTTTGGCTCCGAGGATGAGGTATTGCACGGCGCGTGGACCGGCACCCCAACCGACGGTGTCTTTGATCCATTGTGGAGATTCCGGTTGGCCTGGGCGAGTTTTGCGGACGATTTCTACAGCGTAGTCGTAAAGGTGATCGGGAACGGGGACGCGACGAACCAATTGTTGGAACGCGATGATTTTTTCGCCGTCGATGAGCTTGGAGAGTTCGTTTTTCGCTGCTCCGGTAGTTTCGCGGGCTATGCGTTTTTCTTCATCTGCGGTTGGATATTCGACCTCGATGAGGAACATAAAGCGATCCAGCTGAGCTTCAGGGAGGGGGTATGTGCCTTCTTGTTCAATCGGGTTCTGGGTCGCGAGAACGAAGAATGGTGGTCTGAGGGTGTAGGTTTTACCGAGCACGGTGACTTTATTTTCCTGCATCGCCTCAAGCATGGCAGATTGGGTTTTGGCTGGAGCACGGTTGATTTCGTCTGCAAGGACGAGGTTTGCGAATACAGGACCATGAATGAATTCAAATTCACGTTTACCACCCACTCCGGATTCCTGAATGATGTCGGTGCCAGTAATGTCGGCTGGCATCAGATCGGGGGTGAACTGGATACGATTGAAAGAGAGATTGAACGTCTGCGCGACGGATGAAACCAAAAGCGTTTTGGCTAGGCCGGGGACACCCATCAGCAGGGCGTGACCGCGAGCAAAAAGGCAAATTGCGAGTTTCTCAATGACTTCATCCTGTCCAATAATGGTTTTTGCCAGCTCGGCTCGGAAGCTTTGGTAGGTTTTCCCAAGTTCATCGATGGCGGCGACATCATCAGGTGGAAGTTGGTTGGAAGCTGTTTCCCTTGGTATTTGTAGGGAGATTTCTTGATGTGATTCGTCGGTGGTATCCATGAATGATTAATGCTGACTGGAAGCTACGAGTGCCGGAGTTTTTGTCGAGTCGTGATACCGGAGAATCAGCAAGATCTGACGGAAAATGGAGAAATGATAAAAAATTGGTATCTTTGTGGGATTTTTTCCATTTCCGGCTTGCCAGAGAGTGGAACTCTGGTAAATCACCCGCCCCGCGGGGCTTCCGGTATGCATCGGTGCTCCACAACAATCACGCGAAAATCTTCACAACATGGCACGCATCCTAGGTATCGAAATCCCCAATGAGAAGCGCATCGAGGCTTCTTTAACTTATATGTTCGGAATCGGACGCCCATTGGCGAGCCGCATTCTGGACCATGCCGGCATTGATCCGGACATCCGCACTGGTCAACTCAGCGAAGATCAGTTGGTGAAAATTGCGCAAGTGATTCAAGCCGAGCAAATCATGGTAGAGGGTGACCTTCGCCGTGAGCGCCAATCCCAACTTAAGCGCCTGACATCGATCAACTGCTATCGTGGCATCCGCCACAAGCGCGGTCTTCCTGTTCGTGGTCAGCGCACCCGCACCAACGCCCGTACCCGCAAAGGTAAGAAGAAAACCGTCGGTGTTAAGAAGTAATCCGCTGAGATTACGAAATACTCTCCGGAAGTGAAAACTTCCATTTTAGATCCAGACATATGTCCGAAGAAACCAACAACCAAGAAGCTGAAGAAGTAGCGGTTCCCGCTGCCGAGGCTAAACCCGAAACCCCGACTGCCGCTGAAGCGAAGTCGGATAAAAGCGTAGAGGCTCCTGCCGCGAAGGCAGAGGCTTCTAAGAAGGCTGACGCGTCTGCTGTCCAAGACGGCGCACCGAAAAAAGAGCAGAAGAAAGACATCTTCGCTGAAATCGGTGGTGGCGAAGAAGAAATCAAGATTCACAAGGCAAAAGGTTCGAAGAACGTTTCGCGCGGTATCGTTCACGTGACCGCAACGTTCAACAACACCCTCGTGAGTGTGACTGATCAAAGCGGCAATGCGATCGGATGGTCGAGTGCTGGTAAGATGGGTTTCAAAGGTTCACGTAAAAGCACTGCCTACGCTGCGCAAGTGGTTTCACAAGATGCTTGCCGCCAAGCAATGGGTCACGGTCTTAAGGAAGTTGATGTTCGCGTCAAAGGTCCTGGTTCAGGTCGCGAGTCCGCAGTTCGTGCAGTTCAAGGTTTGGGTCTCGAAATTCTTTCGATTCGTGACGTTACTCCAATTCCACACAACGGTTGCCGCCCGAAGAAAGCGCGTCGCGTTTAATCCTTAACTTTTAAACACTTAACTTTCTAAGATCATGGCACGTTACACCGGTCCCCGCACCAAAATCTCCCGCCGCTTCGGCGTATCTCTTTTCGGTCCATCCAAGTCATTGGAGCGCCGCAATTTTCCACCAGGTCAGCACGGAGTTCGTGCAGGCCGTAAGAAGAAATCTGAATACTCAGTCGCACTCGGAGAGAAGCAGAAGCTTCGTTTCCAATACGGCGTTCTTGAGAAACAATTCCGCTCTTACTATCAAGAGGCAGCTCGTCGCCGTGGTATCACAGGTACTGTGATGCTTCAGCTTCTTGAAGGTCGTCTTGATAACATCTGCTACCGTGCAGGTTTCGGCAATTCCCGCCAAGCCGCTCGTCAGATGGTTAACCACGGCCACGTTCTTGTGAACGGCCATTGCGTTGACATCCCAAGCTATCAAGTGAAGCCAGGTGATGTGATCAAAGTTGGCGCCAAGCCTTCTTCACAACAACTCGCTCTTCGCATGCTCGATCTAACACAAGCTGTTCCAGCTGTGGATTGGCTCGAAGTGGACCGCGAAAACATGGTTGCGACTATGTCCCGCGTTCCTGAGCGTTCGGAAATCGATCCGCTCGTCAACGAGCAGCTCATCGTCGAGCTTTACTCCCGCTAATTTCGATCAGCAGGAAATCACTTTAAAACGCTCGGAGGAAACTCCGAGCGTTTTTTTGTTTACTGGAGAGCCGTGTCTTTGACCGGCTGTGAAATCGAAAGGAGCCGG
>JANPJY010000003.1:0-2213 GCA_031425735.1 Akkermansiaceae bacterium
GCGCCCGAGAATCGAAAACTGAGGGCGAAGACGCGATAATTTCCGCTTTGTACTGGTTCGTCACGCTCAAGACTGCTACCGCAAACGCCTCTACGATGAGGGAACACACAAAAATATCCGAGCGAGCCTCGATTTCCGCTCCGCATATCACCGAAGTTTCGATGAAACTCGGATCTGCTCCACACCCCGGCGCGAAGCGGTTGTCGATAATCCTAACCATCGTTTTCGTCGGCTTTATGGCCTCCCTTGCCTACCACTATCAGGTGGGGGTGGTGGCTCGGCAGCCGTATCCCCTCAACACGTTTCTCTTTCGCGGAGAGGCTCAATTTTCCGACTTCTACGACAATTTTCGGAACGCTCAGGTTTTCAACGTCCAGCCTCCCGAGCAGCGCCCCTTGATCCCTGGCATCGCAAGCGCCCCACTGATGCTTTATTCTTGTCTGCTTTATGAGGTTTTCTTTCCGAATGATGTTTACTTATCGTGGCTTGTCACCGTGCTGTTGTTTCTCGGGGCAGCGTTCCAGCTTATTCGCAGGACGATCAAGGTTGTAAGTTCGGACAGCGCCTTGTTGAAGACTTCGGTGCTTATACTATGCTCCTATCCGGTGCTTTTCGCGCTGGATCGCGCGAATTTTGAGAACCTTATCTTCATCCTGCTCGCTGGGTCCATTCTTTGGTATCGGGATGGGAAGGCTACCTGGTCCGCGTTGGCGATGGGCGTGACGATTGCGGTGAAACCTTACGCTATCGTTTTTATCCCCATGTATTTTTGTGACCGCAAGTTCAAGGAGATATTCCTCTCGCTCTCCGTGGCCGTTGCGCTAATCTGCGTATCGTTCTGTCTTGTGCCTGGAACGATTGTTTCAAACTTTGACTACTTTCAAAGAAGTTTGGTAGCATATAACGCGATTTACGTAAATGGAAACGAGGGACTCTATTTTGGCGCCAGCCTGTTCGGATTGCTCAAGGTGCTAATCTACTCAAATAAATGGTTTCTGGAGGGGGCCGATGCCGCTGCGGTGGGCGCGTTCACGAGTAGAATGATGGCTTCCTACTTCATTTTCTCCGTGATTGCATTCACGTTTCTCTCGGCGTTTATCTGCTTCGTGCGGATGGAGCTGTGGAAAAAAGTGGCGCTTCTCATCTGCGCGATGAACTTACTTCCTTATGCCTCGGGTGGTTATCGGTTGATTCATTTTTTGATCCCAATGCTGCTCTTCATCCGTCAGGATAAGAATGCTCGCGAAGATGCGTTCTTCGCTGTGATCTTTGGATTGCTGATGATTCCGACAAGCTACGTCCATTTTGTTTTCGATCCGGTATTCCGCGTGAATCCCTTCGAAACGTCGGATTCGGTTGTGCTGCATCCGCTGCTGATGCTGGTTTTGCTTGGTGGTATTATCGTTTCGGTCCTGCGGCGCGTGGAATTCAGCGAAATCGGGTTGTGGTTCGCTCACATATGTGGAATCAAACCTGCATTTAGAAATGATCCGAGTCGCTGATTATATTGCTGGATTCCTCGCCGATCACGGCGTGCATCATGTCTTTCTGGTGACTGGCGGTGGTGCGATGCATTTGAACGACGCAATCGGGCGCGAGCGGCGATTGAAGTACGTCTGCAATCACCACGAGCAGGCCAGCGCGATGGCGGCAGAGAGTTATGCGCGCATAAGTGGGCGGATCGGTGTCGTCAATGTGACGACAGGGCCAGGGGGCATCAACGCGCTGAATGGAGTTTTTGGCGCGTGGACGGACTCGATTCCAATGCTGGTCATTGCAGGTCAAGTTAAGCGTGAAACGTGCATGGCCTTTCAGGGCATTTCCGGCTTGCGGCAACTTGGGGATCAAGAGGCGGATATGATTGGAATGGTGGCAGGCATTACCAAATATGCGGAGGTAGTTCGAGAACCGGAGATGATTCGATTTCATCTCGAAAAGGCGCTGCATTTGGCAACAAGCGGACGGCCTGGACCGGTGTGGCTTGATGTGCCGATAGACGTGCAAGGTGCTAAGATCAACGCCGAGGCGCTCAACGGGTTCACGGCTGAAGAGGACACGGCAATTTTGCGAGGAGACGAATTGTGCAGTGTATGTAAAGAATTGCACGAGAGAGCGACCGCCGCTGAGCGTCCTGTAGTGATGGTCGGTGGAGGGATCCGTGCGAGCGGAACCCGGGAGTTATTACTCGCATTACTGGCTCACTGGAGAGTGCC
>JANPJY010000004.1:0-39389 GCA_031425735.1 Akkermansiaceae bacterium
CATCGCCGCCGCCATCGCAGAGTTGCGTAAGATCGCCAGTCCCAACGAACCGTTTTTCACCGCATCACTCTACGATACGGCACCCCAAAACTGCCCGCCAGACTCACCGCGTTTCCTCAACACCGCTGTCGATTTCGATTACCCCGGAACCGATCCGTTAGATCTACTGCAACAAACTCAGGCCATCGAAAAAAAACTCGGCCGCGAACCCCACCCCATCCGCAACGCCCCCCGCATCATCGATATCGATATCCTCATTTTCGGAGATCTCACTCTCGACCATCCCAAACTCCAACTCCCCCACCCACGCATTCACGAACGACCTTTTGTTCTGAATCCATTGAGAGAGATAAGGAAAGATATCTCTTGTTTATATTTTGACTCTTGAGTCACTTGGAATCTAGTGCTAGTTAAAGACTATGAGTGTTGAAGAAATGGTTATGGGCATGCCACGAATCGATAAGATACGCCTGATGAAATCTTTATGGACATCACTTAGTTCTGAAGAAGAAATGGATTCTCCTCCATGGCACGAAGTTTCATTAAAAGAGACAGAACACCGCTATGCAGCAGGCAAAGAAGAAGTAGTCGATTGGAATGATGCGAAACTGCGGATCAGAAATTCATAAATGAAGATCCATATCCTCTCGTCTGCAATCGACGACCTTGAATCCGGAAAAATTTTTACGAGCGACAGTCTCCAAGACTTGGAGATTATTTTCAAGATTGCCTATTTTCAGACATCGACTCGCTGGTGCTATATGCAGGTATCCATCGAATGATTTTTGGATTTCATCGCTTACTCTCAAAGCGCTTTCCCTACGCGATCTATTATCGTGTCGATGGCGATGAAGTAGTGGTGGTTTATCGAGTTTTGGATTGCCGTAGAGATCCGGCGAAGATCCGTAGATCGTTGAGTTGAATCCCTATGCAAAAGGTAGGGTCAACTCGGCGTGGCACCCTACCAAAAGATCATTCTCTACGGCTTTCACTCTTCTTAACCGCATCCACAACCACTGCCACACGAGCTTGCCCGTTTTGCGGCGAGTTTTTCCTCTAGGGCTTTTGCGGTTGGGGTGATGGAAAGTCCTCCGAGGTTGGTGCAGCGGACTTCGCGGGGCATTTGTTTGGCAACTTGCTTGGCGGTTTCGATGACTTCATCGAGCGGGATGACTTGATCGTAACCTGCGAGTGCCATGTTGGCGCAAGAAAGGGCGTTGGCTGCGGCCATGACGTTTTTGCCGAGGCAAGGTGCTTCGACGCGGTTTGCGATCGGATCGCAGATCAGGCCGATCATGCTTTGAAACGCCATGGAAGATGCGGCGACAGATTGATTGAGTGGGCCCTTGGCTAGAGTAACCAAAGCGGCGGCCGCCATACTTGCGGCGGATCCGCCTTCTGCCTGACATCCACCGACTTCTGCCGCAAAGGTCCAACGGGTCGCGATAAACACGCCGATGATGCCGCTGGCCAACAAGGCTTTCGCCATTTCCTCTTCTCCTAGGCCCATCGAGTCGGCCATCGCAACTACCGCTCCGGGCAAGGCCGCGCAGGCACCGGCTGTCGGGGCTGCGACGATGACTCCCATCGAGCTTTTCACTTCCATGAGTGCAGTGACATATAAAATAATCCGATTCAGCGCACCACCATCGAGCAAAGTCCCCGCACGCATCATTTCATCGAAACGTCCGCATTGGTGACCGAGCACGCGATCGTCATATACGGTTCCCGCGATGCCTTCGGCGATCGAGCGACGCACGATTTTCACGATCTCCACCATTTTCGCGATGACTTCCGCCTCGCTGATTCCACCGCGCGCCATTTCATAAGCCACCGCCAGTTTCCATAGCGGAGTCCCCTTGCCTGCATCGAACGCTAACATTTCCTCACAGGTCGTGAAAGGCACGTGGGTTTCTTTTCCGGAAGTCACTGGAAGCACCGGCGAAAGTCTTTTGACGGAGCGGACGTTGGGGAGTTTTGAAGTGATCGCCTCATCGATAAACTGACCCGCCTTGACCTCAATCAAACGGCGGTTTTCAGATTTGTGAACGAGAATTTCATAAGCTTCGAACTCGCGCTCCAGCACTTTGACGAGATCCGTCGTATCGCCTTCCGACCAAAGTAACGTTTCATGGCAGTCGCCAAAAAGAGAAACCGCGAAGCCATCGATATCGATCACTTCCATCATCCCGCCACCTGTGGAAATCGCGCGGAGCGTATGGGTTTCCGCATCGCTGCGTAGAGTCAGCCGATACGTGTTCGGATGCGGATCCCCCGCATCCACGGTTTCGATGGCAATTCTGACTCCCGTATCTTTTAGAGTCTGCATCGAACCAGGCAAACGCGCATCCGCCGCATCCCAACCCATCAAACCACCGAACAAACCCATGTCCGAACCCTGAGTATCGTGCGTGGTCGGCAACGATCCATTGCGATCGAACTCCACCAAGACATCTGTAAAATTATTCCCCATCAACTCCCTAGCGAGTCGGCCAATCCGCAGCGCCGCAGCGCAGTGCGAACTCGAAGGCCCACGCATCACGGGACCGATCACATCGTTGAAAATACTGACTACCATAAAATGAAAGAGTTAATTGGCTTATCGAACACGAGCCATCACGCCATCAGGGGAGTTAAAATGCAAGTCACATACTATAAGCGTGGTTGAGGATTTTTCACCCTGAAAGTTTGGTGGAGGGAGCCGAGCCACGTTCAACAATCTCCCGAATCGCCCATTCTGCATGTTCCGCGATCAGTGGATCAGAATCCTTCGCGGCACTCTCCAGCGCGGGCAGATCTGCACCCGTCCCGGTATTTCCAAGAGCCACGCATACGTTTCTTAAAAACCTCGGGCGCTTGATGCGCTTGATGGGAGATTTCGCGAACAATTGCCTGAACGCTTCATCATCCATACCGAGAAAGTCACGGAGGCTGTGGTTAAAAATGTCTGGGCGGGCTTGAAAGCTAATTTCGCGGGATTCTTTCGCGAAGCGATTCCATGGACAGACATCCAAGCATTGATCGCAGCCATAGATTCGATCCCCTATCGCTCGGCGGAATTCCTCGGGGATGGGTCCTTTGTTTTCGATGGTGAGATAGGAAATGCAGCGACGCGCATCGAGCTTGTGCGGAGCGATAATGGCTTGGGTCGGGCAGGCGTTCATGCAGCGCGTGCATTTCCCGCAGTGATCGCCGAACGCTGGATCGGCGCAGAGATCTAGCGTTGTTAGAATATCAGCGAGAAAAAACCATGTGCCGAGCTGACGATGAATCTGCACGGTAGATTTTCCATTCCAGCCCAGTCCGGAGTCAGTTGCGAAATCGCGTTCGAGAATCGGTCCAGTATCGACGTAGTATCGCTGCGTGCCGCCGAGTTCAACAAGAGCTGCATTGAAATCCGCGAGGCGCTTTTCTACCAGATCGTGGTAGTCATCATTCCACGCATATTTGGCGATCCGATAATTTTTGGGATGACCTTCCGGAAACGGATCGTCTCCGGTGTAATAATTCACCGCCAAACAAATCACTGCCTTGCAACCTGGCAGGACTTCCCGCGGATCACAGCGACGATTGGGATTTCGCTCCAACCATTGCATTTCGCCATGGCTGCCGTTTTCAATCCATGCCTCGAAATCGTCGGCATGGGTCGCACGTTTGGCATGAGCGATCCGACAATCGTCAAAGCCAAGTTCAGCGGCCAACGCTTTCACTTTCGAGTTAAGATCGTTCATTCAGGATGAGTGAAATAATACCGAGCGCTCTCCAAAATTCCGGTCGCGATTTCTTTCGAATCCAACCCCGAGGTATCGATTTTTAAATGAGCGGTCTCTCGATACCATGGTTCACGTTCCGCTAACAACGTGGAGATTCTCTCGCGAGCATCTAGATGATTCAGCAGTGGCCGATCTTGACTACGTGAGGTCCGGTCATAAATCACATCTACCGGGGCCGACAGCCAGACCACGTATCCGAGTTTGCGCAACAAGCTGCGGTTTTCGGGTCGTATCACCACTCCGCCTCCCGTTGAAATGATCTGACGCCTCTCAGTTTGCTTGGCGATTTCCAGAAGCTGCAAGGTTTCGAAATCGCGAAACGCGGCTTCGCCCTCCTCTTTGAAAATCTCGGTGATTTTCTTTCCCATTGTTTCTTCGATCAATCGATCCATGTCTGTTAGTGAATAACCCAAGCGTTGGTGGAGCTCTCGACCCACCGTGGATTTCCCACTGCCCATGAAACCGATCAGAACGATGTTCTTCGGTGTGACTGCGGTTTGACTCATGGGCAGATCCTACATGCAAGTCGGTCTTGGTAGAAACCGGAAAATCACCCCATACGGGGACTTCTTGTCGTAAACCCATTTTCCATGCATGTTCAGTCTATGTTCGGATTAAATATGGACCTCACCACCTCTTGGGGACTGCTGGTAGTAGTTTTGTTATATGTGATCGGTTTCTTTCACATCCTGCACGCATTAATGAACACCCGCACCACGCAAGGAACCATTGCTTGGGTGGTTTCTTTGTTGTTCATGCCGATATTTGCTATCCCATCGTATTGGCTTTTAGGTAGGAGTAGGTTCGAAGGCTACGTCCGAGCAAGGAGAGGAAACGATACAGAGCTTAGAAAAATCGCCAAGGACATGAGCGACAACTTGAAGAAGTTCGCCATCGATCTCCCCGAGGAAGATTTCTTCGAACGCTGCGCCGAAGAACTCGGCGGCCTGCCTTTCACCAAAGGAAACCGACTCAATCTACTCATCGACGGAGAAGAAACTTTTGAAGAAATTTTCTCTGCGTTGAAGCGCGCGGAGAAATACATCTGCGTGAATTTCTTCATCGTGAAGCACGATAGAATAGGCAAAAAATTTCAACACGCCCTGATCGACCGCGCGAACGCCGGCGTGAAAGTCTATTTCCTGTTCGATGAAATCGGCTCTCACAAACTCTCATCAACCTTTCTAGGTGAACTCGAGGACGCCGGCGTCGAATGCCAATCTTTTGGCGCCAACCGTCATTGGTGGTCGCGCTTGCAGCTCAACTTTCGCAACCATCGCAAGATCCTCATCGTCGATGGAATCGAAGCTTATCTCGGCGGACTCAATGTCGGAGACGAATATTTGGGACGCAGCAAAGAATTTGGTGCGTGGAGAGACACGCATCTCTACATCCAAGGACCGGCGGTTCAGTCGGTACAGTTGGTCTTTCTCGAAGATTGGTTTTGGGCTTGCAACGAGATCCCGCATCTTTCTTGGGAATCGAACGAACAACGGGAAAATCAAATCTCCGCCATCATCCCCACTGGCCCCGCGGATCCGCTTGAGTCATGGGAGATGTTAGTCACGGAAGCAGCGAATTCATCCCGAGAGAAATTATGGATCGCCAGCCCGTATTTCGTCCCAGACGAAGGGGTAATCACCGCCTTGCAACTCGCCGCGATGCGTGGCGTCGATGTCCGAATCATGCTTCCCGAGCGCCCTGATCACATTCTCGTCTGGCTTTCTTCATACACCTATTACGAACAAGCAATTCCCTTCGGTGTGAAACTCTACCGCTTTCAAGATGGCTTTTTACATCAGAAGGTGATGCTCATCGACCAACGCATGGCGGCTGTCGGCTCCGCCAACCTGGACAACCGATCGTTCCGGCTCAACTTCGAGGTCACCGCCTTTGTAACCGACGCGGATTTCATCCAAGAGGTGAATCACATGCTTGAGCAAGATTTCTCAAATTGCATCGAAGCGCGAGTTGAGGAATTTACGGATAAATCCTACCTATTCAAAATAGCCTGCCGTGCTGCGCGATTGATGTCGCCGCTGCAGTGAAATTGCTTAGCGCATGACGACGCGATTCAGATCAGGACGCTGGCGCGTGATATTTGAAAGCATTTGGTGGCAGTGAGGATATTTGACGCGGTCTTTCAGAATCTCTGCGCTGCGCTCAAACGAACCCCATTGCACGACACTGATTTCAACATTGCGGCGGCCCCATTGATTCATCATCTCACGGCTCGGCTGATACATGTCGATCGTGCCTGTTCCGGTAAGTGCGGAACCGTAGTCATCGATCACATAAAGCTGTGGCATTCCTTTGACCCGGAAAACGGTGCCCACAGGATAAAACGACCAATCAGCGGCGGCGCTTCTAACCTTGTTTGAGTAACGAAGATTTGTGCCTGTAGCGTTTTTACTGCCATATTTGATATGATCGGACTCAGAGCAAGTGTATGCCGTGGTCCGAACAACCCGTTGACGCTCGCTGTAGCTGTAGACCGGCATCTTATGTTTGTCCTTCGGTTTCGCGGAAGCTGCGGTGAGTAAAGTCTGGGAAGGCTTCGGCACCGAGTTGAAGTCTGCTGCGGAAACTCCACGGATATCATTTTTTGCTACAGTATTAATGCCAGAACTACAGCTGACGATAAAGGGAAGCACTGCAAGCGAGAGAATAACCGGGAATTTGAGGAGTCGCATAATGGTGGGATGGGTTAGCAAACGGTGAGTTAGTTAACAGGAGCGAAGGATTCGTTCCGAATCAAAAAACTTGCGTAGTAAACCCTCGGAAAGGCCTCAGGGCAAACTTTAAAAACCTCGCCTCAGCCCCGAAAACGGCCGGAATTGGGCAGAATCATGATGGAATCAGGGAATTCTGACCCCTGCCAAATCGGCAATTTTCCGAGAAATTTCCTGAAATCCTACCTTTTCGATGACCGGGGTGGAGCTCAAAAGGAGCCTTTCGGGCGGTTCTGGGAGCTCGACCCAGGATCGGCAGCCGCCGAAACGCTTCTCGTATTCCAGCCGCCATGGAGTCTCTAACTGCGAAACTTTCACGAGTGCTAAGTGGATACTACCAGCAGCCATCCCCTTTCCTGACCAATCAAATCTCTCCTTAATCGTCTGCTCAGTGTAGATATGATAAGGCAAAAGCTGAGCCACTTGCTCCCAGTTCTCTAAAGTCATCGCAAATAACACCTCAACGTGATGCTGAATTTCTATCAGATCCCCGGGCTCCCATTCCTTCTCTGGTTGGAAATCCCCTTCTCGCACCTGATCGAGTTGGGAGTGAAAGCGTGTGGGAAACAAAAAGAAGGAATCGTGTGCAAAAGAAAATCCCTCACGCCCCTCGTGAATCCCGCCTTTGCGGAGCAGGATCGCTTGCCTACCGCTCGCCAACGCATCACAGACTACTTGCCATTCTTTGAATGCAGTCGCCATGGTCTTATGCAAGATCGTCAGCCGTAACCGAGCGTTGCTCCCGACTCCCTAACAACACCGCCTGCTTCGTCACCGATTCTGGCGTGTCGTCGAAACGGAAGCTATGGCAGTTCGGGCATAACGCCGTGGCCTTGCCCACAATCGAATCGCAACCCTCACATACTTTATATTGATAAGGAGAAGCAGCGATTTTAGCGGCGGTTTCTGCGCGGTTTGGAGATGGGGTCTGCATGGGTTAAAAAAGAAAAGCGGCACCGGAAGACCGGACCGCTTGACTGAAAAGAAAGATTCTTTGCGGACTATCAGCCAATCGCGGCGATCGCTTTCGCGGTCTTGCTCTTGATGTTAGCAGCTTTATTCGGATGAATCAAATTGCGTTTAGCAGCTTTATCGAGCACGGAGGCCAATTTATCGCTGGCTTTCGAAGCCTCTGCTTTGTTGCCGGACTCAATCGCGACAAGAGTCTTCTTGCGGATGGTCTTCATGCGGCTTTTTTCAGCGCGGTTCCGCTCAGTGCGGGTCTCGGTTTGTCTGTTGCGCTTAATTGCTGATTTGGTATTGGCCATGATTTATAGAATTAAAAAGTCGTTTTGCGTTGCAGGGGCGGGAAATTAGTTGTCAGAGACCTGATCTGTCAAGCTCATGTTTCGTATTTTCCGAGGGAAATTTCAGATATCAATCAGCGAGCAACGAGGTTTCTCTCGGTGACCATGTTTCCCAAAGAACCACGCACCACGTAAACATCCGCGCCGGCTCCGACTCGGTCATACAAATCGATCACATCTTTGGTTCCCATACGGATGCAACCATAAGAGGCAGGCGTGCCGAGCCGATTCACTTCTGGAGTTCCGTGGATGTAGATGAAGCGCTTAAAGGCATTGCAGTTATGAGATTCCGTTCCTTTGAGCCAGAGAATGCGGCTCACGATAGGATCCCGACCCGGTGCATTCGGTTTGAGAACTTCACCCGTGGGCCTGCGGCTTTTGAAAACAGCGCCCGCTGGTTGGCCGCCTCCGATTTTCTTGGCGACTTGCATGCGTCCCAGCGGAGTGCGGTTCGAGCGAGGTGTGTCTCCGACTCCGAATTTGGAGGTAGAAATCTTGTAAGTTTTGACCGGCTTATCATCGCGCATCAGGACCATTTTCTGATCCCGGACACTCACTAGCATTTTATTACGACTATCTGCTTGAGGTGCGCAGCTACTGAAATTGAGGGCTGCGAAGAGCCCTGCAACTAAAATTAGAGGTTTTGCGAACCTGTGGCGCATAATGAATCGATCGTTACTTGGGGGTTTCAGTAGCTGGAACTTCAGCAGATTTTGGGCCAGCGAAAGAAGGCATCATGCGTGCGATCGAACCCAATGAAGTGTAGAAGAATCCAACAGGAAATGGAAGTAGGAGAATAGCGGATGACCAGTTGCCTTTCATTGCTGCCTCGACAACCACGAAAAGGAAGAAGAAGCCAAACAGTAACTCGACGACTGGAGTGAGCGTTTTGATGGCTTTGTAGCTGCTCTTTTTCCAATCCGAGTTCTTTTGCTCAATCCCATATTTAGGAGTGCGGATGAAGGCAGTTTGATGATTAAAAATGGCTTCCATCACGGCTTTGGCGTTCGTGATCGACATGCCAATTCCGAGTGCGAGCAAGAGTGGCAAGTATGGGATTTCTTTCCACCACGTTTTCGGGCGAAGGGCTTTCTGCGAAGTGAGATAGAAAAGGATCACAGAAACCGATGCGAAGAAGAAGATCGGAACGTTGACGATGTAGTAGGTCAACTCACCAAATTTTGGTTGGGTTTGCTGGCTTGGGTAAATCAGGAAGCACAAGCAGATGAGAAGCAGGTAAGCGAAGTTAGAAGTAAGGTGCGCGGTGGCTTCCATTTTCACGAACAAAGGCACGTTGCTTTTCCAAATCGCAGGCAGAACCTTTTTGCAAACTTGGATCGAACCTTTGGTCCAGCGATGTTGTTGGCTCTTGAAACCATCCATATCAACCGGAAGCTCGGCAGGAGTTTCAACATCGTTGAGGAAAATGAAGCGCCAACCTTTAAGCTGCGCGCGGTAGCTGAGATCCATGTCTTCAGTGAGTGTGTCGTGTTCCCAACCACCTGCATCTGCGATGCAGGATTTCCGCCAGATACCCGCGGTGCCGTTGAAGGTGAAGAATCGGCCGGAACGATTACGAGCGGTTTGCTCAAGCTCAAGGTGACCATCCAGGAACATCGCTTGAATGCGGGTCAAAACGTTGAACGTGCGGTTCAAATGTCCCCAACGTGTTTGAATCATGCCGATTTTGTCATCGGTGAAGTAGTTGATGGTTTTCAGCAGTACATCCGCGTTAGGCACGAAGTCTGCGTCCAGAATGAAAAGATACTCACCCTTTGCAAATTGAGTGCCGTGTTCCAATGCACCGGCTTTGTAACCCGTGCGATCCGTGCGGTGAATGTGCTCCGCATCAAAACCCAGTGCGCGCATGCGCTCGATGCCAGCTTTACAGATCGACACCGTGTCATCAGTCGAATCGTCCAAAAGTTGGATCTGAATTTTGTCCTGTGGGTAATCGATTTTAGAAACCGAATCCAACAAGCGATCTACCACGTGCATTTCGTTAAACACTGGCAACTGAATGGTCACTAACGGCAGCTCAGCGAAATTTTTCAGAGGCTCCGGACGCTTTCTGGAATGCTTCAAATACAGGAAAATAATGGTTAGACGATGCGAACCGTAACCAGCTAGGCCGATCAAAACGGTGGTGTAAGCGAAGTACCAGAGAGGCGAAGTAATGTCCATAAGGGTAAAAAGTGAGGCTTGTTACGTGGTGAATCGTGGGGATTTTCCAAATATCTAAAGAAATAAGGTATTCCTTACTATTAAGTTATTTGAGGTAAATCGCCGCGCGCGGATGGCAACAAACCACCCCCCGCTTGTCAAGCCCAGAAGTCCGGAATGCCCGATGATCAACGGCATCCTAAGCAAAGATTACTTTAGAATGCCCTTCACACCAAAAATAACTTCAAATCACCGCTCTTAACCACTAACTCCCCACATGCGCTTCGCTATTTGCAACGAGACTTTTCGAGAACACGACTTCGCTGGAAGCTGCGCTGAAGCAGCTCGCCACGGATACACGGGGCTTGAAGTAGCTCCATTTACCTTGGGGAACCCAGAAACACTCTCCCTACTCGAAGCGGAAAACTACGGCTCTATCGTACGTGATCATGGCTTGGAAATGGTCGGGCTGCATTGGTTGTTGGCTAAAACGGAGGGCTATCACCTTACCGATCCCAATCCCGCCACCCACAAACGCACGTTTGATTATGCGCGCAGGCTTGCGGAAATTTGCGCAACAATGGGTGGAAAAATCATGGTTTGGGGTAGTCCGCAGCAACGCACGCTCGCTCCCGAATGGTCCCGCTCAGATGCCGAAACACGCTTCATCGATTTTTTCCAACGCCTCTCCCCTCACCTCGCGGCGCTTGATGTGACGGTCGCATTCGAATTTCTCGGTACATCGGAAACCAATTTCATCAACACTGCCGCAGAGACGATAAAGCTTTTAGAGCAAATCGATTCCCCGAATGTCCGTCTCCATCTCGACGTGAAAGCCATGTCGGCCGATACGAAACCCATCCCAGAAATCGTCCGTGATTCTCTGCCATGGACTGCGCACTTCCACGCAAACGATCCCAACCTCCGCGGCCCGGGCATGGGCGATATCGATTTCCCATCCATCGTCACCGAACTCATCCGTGGTGGTTACGACAAATGGGTCTCGGTCGAAGTGTTCGATACCACCATCAGTCCAGAAAAACTGGCAGCGGAGAGCATGAAACATCTCCGCGCTGCGTTTTCAGTCTGAGCATTAAAACTGATTATTCCTCGGGCATGGGTTGCCCCTTCGTTTCAGGAAGGAATGGCAATGCCATCAGCCCAAGCAAGAAAATCAAGCACATCCACGAAGCGGCATCGCGAAACGCATTGATCTTTGCAACCACAACATCACCACCCACCGCGGTGGCTTTGATTGCTGCTTTATCAGCAAGATTTTTAGCCAACAGAGCAAGAGTCAAGGGTCCTGTTGCGGCAAGGTAGCGCCCGACGTTGTAACAGAAGGACACGCCGGTTGCGCGCAAACGGGTTGGGAAAAGCTCAGGCAGGTAGATCGAGAATCCTGCAAACACGGCGAGCTGGAAGAAACCCATCAAAGGTGCCATCCACAGGATATCCCATCGACCATTGATCCTCCCAAGCATTTGGAAGACAAAAACCGTGAAGACCAGAGCACCTATGAAAAAGATGGTGAAGGCTTTTTTGCGACCCAACCGTTCGGTCACGCGAGTGAATGCCATCATGCCCAAGAAGGCTCCGACATTGAAGCAAAGAAGATTTAAAGAAACCCACACTTGTTTCCCCTTATTGATAGCCTCGGGCGTTGCGCCGCTTGCCTTGAAATCACTGGCGATAATATCGCCAACTAGATCGTTTAAAAACACTCCAATACCCCAAAGCCCAATCACACCTGCACATGAAAGAACCATTCCGAGTAGGGCATGGCGGCGCCATGTGGGATGACTGAAAAGATCTTTGTAAGAGCCCGATTTCTTACCTTGAGCGGTAGCGCGATCCCTAGCGACGATCCAAGCCTCTGGCTCTTTGACGCGGAGTTGAATGGTAGCAACCATGAATGCGGGTAAGGCACCAATCACAAACAACCACATCCAGTAGTTAGGATTTTTACCAATCACCGTGAGCGCAATGCCCAGACCGATCAAACCTGCCGCAACGTTTCCGACTGCTGAAAAGGATTGTAACACACCAAGCGCACGAGGGCGCACCGTGCTCGGCACGGTGTCGGCGACAAGAGCCACCGCGAGACCAAAAACACCACCCACACCAAGACCAGTGATAAAGCGGAAAATGGTGAAATCCATGTAATGTGGTGAAAGACCCTCAAACCACGGGATCGAAGTTAATTGTAAGGTCTGCGCAATCGTCGGCAGTTTAGGAAATCCTGCTAGCGCTGAAAGTCCGGTCGCCAATGAGTAGAGCAAAACCGTAACCGCAAGCATCTTCGCACGGCCGTATCGATCCCCTAACGATCCGAAAATCATTCCGCCAGTCGCCCAGCCGAGCACAAAGATAGCGGTCGCGATCCCTCCATAAAATTTGGTATCCTGTCCCTTTTCCAAAAGTGCTGCCATTGCAGGATTTCTGGCCAAGTTAAAAAGTTGCTGGTCTAGGCAGTCAAATAACCATGCAAGTGTCGCCACAATGAAGACCAAACGCTGATACGGTTGAAGTTGTGACCACCAGCCGTTGGCGCTATTCGGAGAGTTTTCGACAGAGTTCGACATAACTTTTTATTAAAAATTGAATTCGCACAGACTCCAACGACAGACGCATCAAGTCGCAAGCACTATTTACGCTTTCTCCACCGCCACAGTATGAGAATCTTCTTACCTACGCACTTGCACTTTCTAACTAATTCCTGAATTCTTCATATATGGATCATGCTACCGAAACTGAAGTTGCCGATGCAGCTAAGCACTTACGTTCACTTGAACAAGGCCTCAACCAAATCCTTTTCGGACAGGAAGAGATCATTGGCTTGGTAATCACTGGCATTCTCGCCCGCGGTCATATTCTCCTCGAAGGTCTTCCCGGCTTAGGAAAAACCGAGCTAGTGAAAGGACTTTCAAAACTCCTCCAACTCGAAAACAAACGCGTTCAATTCACGCCCGACCTTCTTCCAGGAGATATCACCGGAAATCCTATCCTTCAGGAAATCGACGGACGTCGTGAGTTCGTTTTCCAACCCGGTCCACTTTTTGCAAACATCGTCCTCGCCGACGAGATCAACCGAGCCTCGCCTAAAACTCAGTCAGCCTTGCTTGAAGCCATGCAAGAACGCCGCGTCACGGTTCTCGGGAAAACCCACGAACTTCCCCTACCGTTTTTTGTCCTCGCTACCCAAAACCCTATCGAGCTCGAAGGAACCTATCCACTTCCCGAAGCACAGCTCGACCGTTTCCTTTTCAAACTAGAAATCACTCGTAACGACGTTGCTACCCTGCAACGCATCGTTCTACACCGTGAGCTCGGCACAGAACCCCAAGTATCCGCCATCATGACTGCGGAAACTCTCGCCAACCTGCTCGCTTTAGTTCGTCGCATTTATCTTCCAGATGTCGTCGCTAACTATATCGCGCGCTTGGTCGACTCCACTCACCCCGGTCAACACGAAGCCGCCAAACAAATCCGTTTCGGTGCCAGCCCGCGTGCCGCACTTGCCATGTCATCCGCAGCCAAAGCCCGCGCCCTTATTCATGGTCGTTCCAATGCTTCATTCGAAGATGTGAAAGCCATCGCCCCCGCTGTTCTTCGCCATCGTATTGTGTTAGATTACCACGCCAAAGTCGACGGCCATACAACTAACACCGTGATCGAAAATCTCATCAATCAGATTCCTTTCCAAGGTAACGCTACCCCAAAAAATCTCACCCCTGCCTAAATGAATCACCCAGCGAACCGGAACGGTTTCCGGAAACTTTTCATGACCGCCCTGAAACTCACGGCCATCATCGGTAGTGTCACATTCGCCCACGCCCAAGAAGTTCTCTTCAGGCAAGTGATCGATACCAAATCTGATACTCACATAGAAGTAACCTCACTCTTTTCCACCCCAAGCCTAGGTGGATTTCACCCAGTTCGAGTTTATATTTCTAACAGACAAGTCGTCCCACATAGCATTTACCTGAATTTTCAGAGTACCTCGGACTACCAAGGCTCGTTATCTACCTCATCGGAATTCTCGTTTTATGTGGAGCCGGGAAAATCGGTTACTTACGACATCCTTGTCCCCTTAACCGCACAAAATGGCTACAACTCCTATGAGCAATTTAAAGCCACACTTGGCGGCTCAATGGGAAAAACGAATCACGAAGAAAACGTCCGCTTTGCAGTCAGCCAACCTATTGTTCTTTTAAGCAATACGCTTCACGCCCCAAATGCATCAGCTCTCGATTCAGAAGTCGCAACACGTGGCACCAGCTATTCAGGAGGTGGAGGACAATTCTCGTCACGTTTCACTCCATCTCAATTACCCGATGACTGGCGCGCATTCTCCGGATACGATTCCATATTAATGACTGATAACGACTGGATGGCCATTCCTCCAGGACCTCGCAACGCTATCACAGCATGGCTCAGACTCGGCGGGCAACTTATCATCTATTCCGAAAACAAACAGAATCCCACTGCACTGGGACTCCCTAGCGATAGCAGTTTCGGTGAGTATCAAATCAAATCCATTTCAGGAGATCGGCTCGATCCTAAACCAACCGTTGATCTCGTTTATCGTAAAACTAACAAAACTCGCATAAAAACAGTCACGGATGATTTCAATTCGACCTGGCCGCTTCAAAAAGAACTGGGTGAAAAATCATTCAACTCCGTCATTTTCATCCTCATCCTTATTGCCTTCGGTATCATCGTTGGACCGGTAAACCTATTCATCTTCGCGAAGTCGGGTCGCAGGCACCGCTTATTCGTCACAACTCCGATTATTTCCATCGCAACCTCACTGCTACTCATCGTCTTGATCATATTCCAAGACGGCTTCGGCGGTGTAGGCAAACGCCTTGTCCTGATGGAAGTTCGCCCTGATGAAAATCAAAATGCCGCTTTCATCCACCAAGAACAATTCTCACGCACCGGAGTCATGACTTCACCAAGTTTCTCCATCGATAGCTCAGCACTCTTTGTTCCCGTGCCAATTAAATCGAGTCGCTGGTCGCGATTCACCAACTCTCATGACACCTCCGGGAATTACGATATCCAACCCACAGGTGGAAAATTGTTTGCTTCAGGCAGCTGGTTCCAAAGTCGCTCGGAACAAGGCCAACTCATCTCCTCAGTCGTGCCAACTCGTGGTCGAATCGAACTTACCAAACAAGAAGCCGGCCGCTTAGTTTCTAACTTTGATTTCCCAATCAAAACCCTGCTCTACCGCGATGATAACGGCAACTGGCATCGCGTCGAAAACCTAACCAAAGGTAAATCAGCAAAACTTACCTCCATCGATCCCAGCATGGTTCAACCCATCCTGAACGACATGAACATTAAATTTACAGAGCGTAACAAATCCTTCCTTAAAAAAGTAAAAGAGCGCAACGGCCACTACATCGCTATCACCGAAGAAGCGCCCGGCATCGAAACCCATCCATCGATCGACTGGAAAACCACCACTATCATCACCGGACCCATCGTTCGTTAAACTCTAAATTTTATGAGCGAATCAGCAATTACAGTTCACAATCTTTATCGATTCTTTGGTCCACTTCAGGCTGTTAATGGTATTTCTTTTGAAATTCCTCACGGCTCGGTTTGCGGATTTGTGGGTGCGAACGGCGCTGGCAAAACCACCACCATGCGGATTCTCGCAAGTCTTGATTACCCGACCATGGGACATGCGGAAATCTGTGGCATCAATGTCATTCATCATCCTGCAGAAGTACGACGTTTGATCGGTTGGATGCCGGATCATTTCGGAAACTATGACAACATGACCGTGTTGGAATACCTCGACTTCTACGCGCGCGCCCTCGGCTACAAAGGCAAGGAACGCCGCCAGCGGATCGACGAGGTCATGGAGTTTACCGATCTCGTCCCGCTCGCGGATCGATTTTCTAATAAACTTTCAAAAGGTATGACCCAGCGTCTCTGCCTTGGACGCTCCCTTCTGCATGATCCGCAAGTTCTGATCATGGACGAACCTGCGGCGGGCTTGGACCCTAAAGCCCGGGTCGAACTCAAACACTTGATCCGCGTTCTCGCTAAAGAAGGAAAAACCATTTTCATCTCTTCTCACATTCTCTCCGAGCTCGGCGAAATGTGCGACACTCTCCTGTTTCTCAACAACGGCCGCATCGTTCACCACGGCGATTCTGAATCACTGAAACGCACATCCGACTCCCTCGGCGGAGTGCTTTATGATGTGCAGTTAGATGGCGATCCGCAGGCACTCTCCGATTGGGCGATTCTCCAACCGAACGTTGAATTACTGGAATCCCGGAAAATGGGTGGACGCATTCGTATCGATACCGAAGATCCAGCCAAAGCGGCGGATATCCTAGCGCGCATGGTGAAAGACAATCTCCGTGTCATCGATTTCCACCGTGAGCAACGTAACCTCGAAGATGCGTTCATCGATATGCTTTCTAACATCGAGAATGGCGATCAAGCAGTCGCTACGCCGCCTCCGCTTTCAAATCAAACACCCATCGAAGAACCCGAGGCTCTAATCTAAGGTTACATGCCAAATACTCCCTCATGAAAATTGCATTTCCAGATGATTTCTCAGACCGCTTATCGCCAATGCTGGTGAAAGAGCTGCGCCAAGGCCTCCGCACTCGCGCGTTTATCGGCGTCTTCCTCACGTTACAGATTGTCCTTGGCATTATCCTTCTTGCTGCCGGAACAACCTCATCTTCCGATCAGGCAGGTAGCACAATTTCTAATATCATCTTCATCTTCTTTTCCATTGCTGTGATTGTCATCCAACCTATGCGCGGAATGGGTGCATTATCTTCAGAAATCAAAGGTAACACGATTGATATGATGGTGCTTACCCGTCTTTCGGCTTGGCGTATCGTAACCGGAAAATGGTCAGCACTCGTTAGCCAATCCGCATTAATTTTCGTAACCATCATTCCATATCTTATTCTGCGCTACTTTTTTGGAGGCATGAATCTCGTGGGAGAAGTCGTTGTGCTAATATTGATTTTCATCACATCCGCTACTCTCACAGCAATAACCGTTGGTCTTTCAGCTTCAACATCTGTCATCCTTCGTTCTATATTGCCCTTGATCGGCATCCCGATGGCCGCAATCTCATTGATTGTAATGATCCTTGAAACTAGGATGTATGGCCGTGGAACTTCATTCGATTTCTTCTCGCTCGAAACCACAGAATCAAGAATCGCTACCGCACTCTACCTCACAACGTGCCTGTATTATAGCTTCTTCCTTTTATCGATCGGAACTTCACTCATCGCACCTTACGCGGAAAACTATTCCACTTTACGTCGCGTGATTTCTTTCATCTGCACTGTAGCAGCTGCCGTGATCGGAATAATATATATCAGTGATATCGAAATCATGATTGCCGTTTATTCCGCGATATTTGCTCCAGTCTTTACCATCAGTCTCACGGAGTTCGGTATACTCGTTCCACCTGTCGTCCATAAATTTTTCCGATACGGTGCACTTGGAAAAATTCTAGGAATTTTCCTACTCCCTACTTGGGCAACTGGAGTTTTCTTCTGCTTCCTACTCACGATCTTCGCAGCGGTTTCAATGTTCTTTATTCCTGATCCATCCATCCGTAACGAAGAGGTCAGTGTCGCTATGGGATTAATCTCTAGTATGATATTTCCAGCGATTCTGGTGAATTTCTATAAGATGCACGGCCCCGCACGAGTCTCAAACTACATCCTGATGTGTATGGCTTGCAGCATCATTTCTGTGACTCTTTTTGGCATTGCTGAATCACTTTCTAGCAAAGGCTTTCTCTGGCTCTTCGTTTGGATCCCACCGGTATCCATCGCGATGACTGATATAGGCGGCATCAATAATGATTCAGCGACTGTGGTGACGGCTTTCTTTAGCGTGCTCTATTTCGTGCTCTTTACATGCATGGCCATCCGCCACTACAAGCGATCTATCGACGAGCTCAACCACAGCGGTTCGTAATTAAGAAAATGACTTTTCAGATATGAAAAATCTCTTCATTGCGGTAATTAGCATCATTTGTCTCTTCATCTGTGGAAGTTGCACAGAAAAGAAACACAGTATTGTAGGTACATGGAAATTATCAGCCGTTGAAACTCCCAGTGAGCATTATGACAAAGTCTTGATGACTACGAAGTGTGAAGTTGTGTTTCGACCCAATGGAACTGCTAAAATCACTCTATGGGATGTTGACGGTAAGATCACAGATCTAGTTGATGCCCAATATACGATGGATGATACCCATCTCGTTATAACTGGAAATAAGATCCAAACATATCCGTTCAAATACCGATTCCAATCAGATGATTTTATTGTGATCTTTAAGGAACAAAATTACACCATTACTGCCACTTTCACCTCCTCTGATCCAAAATAGTCCCAACCAAATGGAAACCATTTCAGATTCCCAAGTATTCATCTGGTTTTGTTACGCTTCTGGCATCATTTATCTAGTGATTTTCATACCAATTAGGTTCGCGAAGCTTTCAAAAGAGCGTGCTAATAAAAAACACAGACAAGTTTCCTCTCTTGCTGTTTGCATGACTGAACTAGATACAAGGAGTTTAGAAGAAAGGAGTGATGACTTAATCAAGCTTCTTGCAGCTTACTTTGAAATCAGTCCTAAAAAGCTAACACCGGATTCTAGATTCATAGATGACCTAAGAATTCCATCTAGTGAATTGTATCAATGTTTTGAAAATGTTCAGGAAAATTTCAAAATTAAGATCGATGATTCCAAAATCCACAAAGTTGGAGATCTTCTGGAACTACTTAAATAGTAATAGAGATGAACCAGTTTAGGTGAAACAGGAGGTTTTCTTGTAATACTAAATAAAGTATTGGATTGCGGGTAGTAAATCTTGCTTGGTCTGTCCCTGAATTTTAAAGTTCGGCAAATGCAATCCATACACGGAGCCCAATCATACGAGCTTTCTTCTGATCTCGTCTCTCTCCTCGTCACACAAGAAGGCGGTCATCTGGCACCAGTGACATTTAAACTCGATGATCGCGTTGTATCTCCATACGCGCTTGCTCCTTGGAAGCCTGACGAAATTGATCCCGCTTTACCTGTCCTTTTAAAAAATCTACGTGGAGATTTTCTCTGCCTACCATTCGGACCCCAATCAGATGGCCCGCCTCACGGCGAAACCGCAAATGTGGCGTGGAAACTTGTCTCCCAAGATTCATCATCACTTACCCTTGAAATCGAGGCTTCCGATGTTTCCGCTAAGATCACCAAGACTCTCTCCCTCCGCCCCAGTGAAACCGCAATCTATCTAACCCATCTCATCGATGGACTTGAAGGCGATTGGTCTTACGGAACTCATCCAATCTTGGATCTTTCCAGCTTACCTGCTGGATCAGCTAGGCTCAGTGTTTCCCCTTTCCGCTGGGCATCGGTTTACCCGGAATACTTTTCAAATCCAGCAGACGGCGCGCATCAGCAACTCGAAATCGGTGCGCTCTTTTCTGCTCTGTCAGAAGTGCCATTAGCCGCTGGCGGAACAACCGACCTCAGCTTTTACCCTTCAAACTCCAACAGCGACGACCTGGTCATGATGGTTTCGGAAGCCAGCACCGCAGAACAACCTTTCGCTTGGTCGGCGTGCGTGTTCGATGGATTTGTTTGGTTTGCGCTTAAAAATCCAACCGACTTTCCAGCAACCATGTTCTGGATTTCTAACGGTGGACGTTCAGCCGCACCATGGAATTCACGCCACACCGCACGCATCGGAATCGAAGATGTTTGCTCCCATTTCTGCGACAGCGTGGATATTTCCCGCAAAAACCTGCTGCACAAACTCGGCGTTCCATGCACCAGGAGTTTCTCTAAAGACCAACCGGTCACACTAAAAAACATCCAAGCCGTCGCTGCCGTTCCTTCCAACTTTGGAAAAGTCGAATCTATCGTTCCTGTGAGTGATACAGAAGTGAGAATCACCGGTGAAAACGGCGATAAGGTCACCGTTTCGCTTAATTGGAAATTCGTGACAGGTTGTTGATTTTTTCAATCGGACCGCGCGTCTCCAGACGCGCTTTTCTGCCAAATACGTCAACGACCAAAAGCTGAGCCACACGACTGAAGACTTCCGAACGGCGGATATCCGAAACGCATTAAATGCCAGCGCTGTTAGGCAGCAACATCGTCATAATCTTACTTCTTATCCGAACCTTGTGGCTTCTTGGCGAAAAACAAAAATATGCCGCACGCAAGCATGACCGCCATTAACACATACTCAACGAAACTATTCTTTTCCGCGGGATGGCTCACCAAGCGAATCATGGCGAACAAACAAATCATAACTCCGAAAATCTTGTGCATGGATGGTGTCATAAAATATATGTCTTGCCGCCTAGAACGTCAAAGTGATGGCACACCCACTAGCGGCAGCCAACGATGATCGCGGGGTTAGGGTTGAAATTACGTGAGAGCATCGAGAACAGAGGGGCTAGTGGGTGTTGCCATGCACGGCTTGTTCTGCCTTGGGTGTGCTCCATCGACTTGAGCAAGAACCGATTCATCGTGCATGGCGGTCCGAAATGCCCCATAAGGTTCTTCGTAGATTTCTCCGGGGGATAACTCAAGAGTGGATGCGCCGATCAACAATCTTACGCCTTCGATGAGATCGTTGCCAATTGCCAACTCCACATTGCCTACTGCTCCGCGGGGAAGGAATTCGAGTACGCCTTCTCGATAAATACCGCTCCAATCTGATCCGCAGCCACCAGCGTCCTCCACCGGGTGAATGCTCAATCCCCAAATGTCATCTGCTTGATCGGTTGAGATCCTTAAGCGACTTCCATCTGCCAGCATGGCATCGACGTGAAGCATTTGAAGATAAGGAACGGAAACATCGTCCCAGATCTCGCCGCCTTCGTGCCCTTCGGTAAGTGCCATCTCGACGCCCGACCAACCTAAAATCTCGGCATCGCGTAACACCTCGAATCGGTGAACCATCTGCTGTAGGTAAGGAGACATTTTCTTGGCAGAACAGTTATTCCACGACTAGTCGCGACGCAAAGCGACTAGTCGTCTTTGATGGGTTGGAGAATTGCGTCATAGATGATTCGTAAGGAAGGATCGCACTGACTTCAATCTCAAAGGCGGAGACAACTCGACACAGGCTCTGGACTGCTGGGATTTATCCCAGCTCTTGGTTACGTGTTGGCGATTGGGGCATGTTGGGTTGTTACCGAGAATCTCCGTTTAAAATTATCCACCTTGAGAGCTGCGGATGAAGAACCGCAGCAGTCCAGGGCCTGCGGCGAAAGATCCTAGACGGGTCTCAGCAGATACCCCGCGACCCATCCATTCGAGCCAGCTTCATTCTCACACCAATGCCAACCGTGAATTTGTTGGATGGAAGTGAGTTTATCGCCACGAGTGATTTTCAAAACGGTAGGATCAAAAGGTTTTGTCGCCGCCCAACGATCTTCACCGAGAGGCTCAAGAAATTCTGCAGGAACGTAACCATTCCGACCCGATGAATCGGTCGCCCAGATCCAGCCGGGCCATGTTTTGTCAGCGGGTCCGCTGGTTACTTCTTGGCCGGCTTCGAGTCGGATCGCTTGGGTATTGTTCTCCTCATAATCTGCGTTCGCAGTGAAACAATGCTTCTCCATGATTACTTGGCTTTCACCTTTTTAGCATCTTTCCCCGGCTCGCCGTCTGTGCTTGAGGTATCGAAGAGAAGCTCTTCGGTACCTTCTTTGCGCGTGACGCGAACTTGGTCGCCAGTTTTCACCGTGCCACGCAGCAAGGCTTCAGCCAACGGATCTTCAAGATAACGCTCCACTGCACGACGCATCGGACGTGCTCCGTAGTTCGGATCGAAACCTTTCTCGCTGAGCAACTCTCTCGCGTCTTCGGCAAGTGTCATGTGGATATCTTTGTCTGTCAAACGAGCGACTAACTTGGAAACTTCCAAATCGACGATCTGATTGAGATCCACTTTTTCCAACATGTGGAAAACAACGAGATCATCCAAACGGTTCAGGAACTCAGGTTTGAAGTAGCGTTTCGATTCTTCGAGAATTTTTTCCTTCATGCCTTCAAAGTCAGCTTGATCCGCATTCATCGCACCAAATCCAAGCGTGGTCTGACGCTTGATCGACGACGCTCCGACGTTCGAAGTCATGATGATGATCGTGTTGCGGAAATCAATTTTTCGTCCCAACGAATCTGTCACGGTTCCGTCTTCCAAAATTTGCAGCAAAAGATTCATCACATCCGGGTGGGCTTTTTCGACTTCGTCGAACAACACCACCGAGTAAGGACGACGACGCACAGCCTCAGAAAGCTGACCGCCTTCTTCGTAACCGACATAACCCGGAGGCGATCCGATCAAGCGCGATGCGGTGAATTTCTCCATGTATTCCGACATGTCGATCTGGATCAACGCCTCTTTGTCGCCGAACATAAAATCCGCGAGGTTTCTTGCGAGATAGGTTTTACCAACACCGGTTGGGCCAAGGAAAAGGAATGAACCAATCGGACGTTTCGGATCTTTTAGGTCCGCACGTGAGCGACGCAGCGCTTTGGAAATCGCGATGACCGCTTCGTCCTGACCGATCACGCGGCCTTTCAATTCTTCCTCCATTTTCAGGAGCTTTTCGGTTTCCTTCTGTTCCATGCGTTTCAATGGAACGCCTGTCCATTTGGAAACAACCGCCATGATGTCTTCATCATCCACGACCACGATTTTTTCTTCAGACGATGCACGCCAGTCTTTGATGGTATCCTCAAGTGCTTTCTTCGCGTTCTTCTCGTCATCACGCAGCGCAGCCGCTTTTTCAAAATCCTGTTCAGCAATCGCCGCAACTTTGAGCTTATTGATTTCTTCAATTTTATGCTCCGCTTCTTTGATCGATGGCGGACGTGTCATCGTGCCGATCCGTGCTCTCGCACCAGCTTCGTCTAACACGTCGATCGCTTTATCTGGAAGGAAACGTGCGGTCAGGTAGCGCGAGGTCAGTTTCACCGAAGCCTCAATCGCTGCTTGGGTGTAACTCGCCTTGTGGTGAGATTCATATTTATCACGCAGGCCTTGCAGAATCAGAATTGCATCGGCCACCGATGGCTCATCGACTTTTACCTGTTGGAAACGACGCTCCAGCGCGGAGTCTTTTTCGATGTATTTACGGTACTCATTGAGTGTAGTCGCGCCAACGCACTGCAACTCAGAACGGCTCAGTGCGGGTTTGATGATGTTAGAAGCATCCATGGCTCCTTCAGCAGAACCAGCTCCAACGATGGTGTGAAGTTCATCGATGAACAAAATCACGTTCTTCACTTTGCGAATTTCATCCATGACCGCTTTGATGCGCTCTTCGAATTGACCGCGGTATTTGGTGCCAGCGACCATGAGCGCCAGATCCAGAGTGATCACTTTTTTATCACGCAGAAGCTCCGGAACATTTCCAGTGACGATCTCTTGCGCGAGTCCTTCGACGATCGCGGTTTTACCCACACCTGCTTCACCGATCAGCACCGGATTGTTTTTGGTGCGACGGCAGAGAATTTGTATCACGCGCTCGATCTCAGATTCACGACCGATCACTGGATCAAGTCCGCCTTCTTGCGCGAGTTTGGTGAGATCACGACCAAATGCTTTGAGCGCTGGGGTCTTGGTTTTTGATTCAGCGGATTCTTGCGGACTAGCCTCAGCTTGATTTTCAGGCTCATCTTCGAAGACGCCCATGTCATCATCGTCGTCGTCATCGTCGTCATCCATGTCTTCGGGTGAGAAGTTAGGATCGATCTCTGCCAAAATTTCATTGCGGGTGCGTTGGATGTCGACATCGAGTCGTTTCAAAACACGAGCAGCAACGCCCTCACCTTCGCGGAGCAAACCTAACAGAAGATGCTCGGTTCCGACATAAGAATGATTGAGCGCTTTTGCTTCTTTGTTGGCCAATGCCAAAACTTTTTTAACGCGCGGCGTGTAAGGAATGTTGCCAGGGCTTTTCTGTGGAGGACCTGAACCCACTTCCTTTTCAACTTCCATTCGCACGGCATCAAGCTCAAGACCCATGCGTTCAAGCACATTCACCGCGACACCTTGGCCAAGCTTGATCAGACCCAGAAGCAGATGCTCCGTGCCGACGTATGCGTGGTTGAATCGATCCGCTTCTTTTCTTGCCAAGGCTAGGACTTGTTGCGCTCTGGGAGTGAAATTATTCATGGTTTAATCTAGGTTACCGCCTTCATCAGGTCGGAGGGTTTTGTGATTTGATGAAAAGTTATCTGGAGAATTTAGGGATTGCAAACGAGAGCGTAAAATTTCTGCACGGATTGAATCCCGATGTTCTGGGGAAAGTTTCATCCCCGCATGCAGTTGCAAATGCGCTTGTTGGATATCCATGAGTAAAGAGTCGCACAGATTCACGGTTTGTTTTGGGAAAAATCCAAGATTTCCGCCGAGGCGTAGCAAGGAAAGATGATTGAGCGCCTCTTTGGAATCGATGAGGTAAGCATGACGCAAAACCCCGTAGGCACGGCCGATTTTGTCCGCCACCATATCTGGATCATCTTCCATGAGTTTCTCACGTGCATTTTGCTCGTGGCTCGCGACCTGTGAAATCACCCGCTCCAAGCGACTGATGATCGCTTCTTCGCTTTCACCAAGGGTCGATTGATTGGAAATTTGATACAAGTTTCCCAGCGATTCAGTCCCCTCGCCATACAAGCCGCGGACAGCTAGCCCGATCTTATTGACCGCTTGCAGGACTTGACCGATTTGGTCGCTCAACACCAATGCCGGCAAATGCAACATCGCGGATGCTCGCATGCCTGTTCCGAGATTCGTTGGGCAAGTTGTGAGATATCCCAGTTGCGGATCAAATGCGTAGTCGAGTTTTTCCTCAAGCTCGCTGTCCAAATCATTCAGCGCCTCGTATGCTTCCGTAAGCCGCAGCCCGGGACGAATCGATTGCATCCGCAAATGATCCTCTTCATTAAGCATGATCGAAAAACTTTGTCTCCGTTCAATCACCGCACCCGAGCCATCGGTGCGTGCGGCATGTTCACGAGAAATCAAATGTCGCTCAACCAAGACCTGCTTTTGCACTGAGCTCAACTCGCCGAGCTCTCGTGAAAACCCATCTTTCATCGGTGGTAAATCTTCCACTGCCGGGCGAATGATATCCAAGATCGCAGCGCGCTCGCTTTTCTTTGCCCAACCCGGAAACGGATGACCCCGCAGGTTTCTAGCAAGTCGAATCCGCGAGGTAATCACCGCGCTGTGAGCTTCGTCCGACCCAATCATCCAGTCAGCCGGATGTTTTAGTAATGTCGAAAAACGCATCATTTCACCACCCCCGTTTCATCCAGCTTGCGGATTTCATCACGGATATCTGCCGCCTCTTCGTAACTCTCCGATGCGATCGCTTCTTCAAGTTTTCCCTGAAGTTCTTCGATCCGTTGAATCCTGAAATGCGTTTCGATCAAACCCTCAGGAACTTTCCCGACATGGGTCGCTCCCTTGTGCATCCCTCTCAGCATCGGCGTTAACTCGCCCGCAAAAACCTTGTAGCAATTCGCGCAACCAAAGCGCCGGACTTTCTGGAAATCCTCCATCGAAAATCCGCACTGCGGGCAACTCTTTCCAGAGCCCATTGGCTTGCCTGCGTTTGGCGTAGACACCGCACCCGTCACGGCTTTTTGAAAATTTCCTAACAACATTTCCGCCATCGAAAATCCTGTCGGATCGGTAACACCGCGCTCTTTGGCACAACTCTCACAGAGACAGACTTTTTTCATCTGTCCTTCCGCGAGCTGGGTGAGAAACACCGTCGCCTTCTTATCGCAGTAATCACACTTCATGGTTTATCGAATCCAATATCTATCATCCAAACGGAGTTCCGGTGTTGTTGGCAAGCTCATGAAACTCCGAAAGGAACTTTTTCGTCAACGAACCTGGCTTTCCATCGCCGATCACGCGTCGATCCAACGATACCACAGGAATGACTTCTGCAGCGGTTCCGGTTAAGAAACATTCGTCCGAAATAAAGATGTCGTAACGAGTCATCGAACGCTCGACGACTTTCACGCCGAGCTTGTGAGCGATTTCTAAAATCACCGAGCGGGTGATCCCATCCAACGCGCCATCGGAAATCAAAGGCGTGATGAGCTCACCGTTTTTGATGATGAAAATGTTATCCCCCGTGCACTCGGCCACGTAGCCTTGCTCGTTAAGCATCACCGCTTCAAGTGCGCCACCTTGGATCGCTTCCACTTTTGCCATGACGTTGTTCAAATAATTCAAACTCTTCACCTGCGGCATCATTGCTCCCGGAGCGGGCCTGCGGGTCGCACAAGTAATCAAGGCCAAGCCCTTTTCATAATGCTCTTCCGGGTAAAGTTTAATCGTCGATGCAATGATGAACATCGATGCTTTCGGGCAGAGATAAGGATTCAATCCCAGCTCACCCGCACCGCGAGTGACCACCAAACGGATGTATCCGTCTTTCAAACCATTCGCCGCGACTGTCTCGCAGGTGAACTTGCAAACCTCTTCCTGAGTCCAGGGCATGTTCAGCAAGATTGCCTTGGCCGATTCGAACAATCTCCGAATATGCTCTTCCAAACGGAAGATGCGTCCGTTGTAAAAACGAATGCCCTCAAATACTCCGTCACCATATAATAAACCGTGATCGAAAACCGAAATTTTCGCTTCCTGCTCATCTACCAACTTGCCGTCTAACCAGATCTTCATGTGTGTCTCAGACACAAACCTAGGCTTACCCAGTCCCGTGGCAAGCTGGAGATGAGAAAAAACCCGAATTTCTTTAGTGGAATTTCCCCATATATCCGATTCGCGGTTGAAACTTTTCCGATAAACCGAAACTCTCCCCCCATGCTTCAAACCACCGCCGACCTCAAAGCTCTCCTTCTCAAGAAATCCGTCCGCACCGGATCCTTCACCCTAGCCTCAGGAAAACAATCGGATCTCTACATCGATTGCCGCGTCACAGCCCTCGATCCTTTCGGCGCAGCCATGATCGGCGACCTCGGCTGGCACGCAGTCCGCTCCAAAATCCATTCGGAAAAACTCTCCATCCAATCCATCGGCGGCATGACCCTTGGAGCCGATCCTATTTCCCTTGCCATCGGCATGGCCTCCGCCCGCCAGCATCCCGATGAAGCACTCCAAGTTTTCACGGTTCGCAAAGAACCCAAAGGTCACGGCGCCGGAAAACAAATCGAAGGCAATTTCGCCCCCGGCCAAAATGTGATCGTCGTCGATGATGTCATCACTACCGGAGGATCGACTCTGAAAGCCATCGACGCTATCGAACGCGAAGGTGGTCACGTCAAATTCGCCATCGTCTTGGTCGATCGTGAAGAAGGCGGCCGACAAGCCATCGAAGCCCGTGGCATCCACGTGATCCCCCTCTTCACGCGGACCACTTTGCTCGATTGATCACTTCTTCCACTTTTCCCAAGGCTTCTTCTCGGCCTTTTTGGTTTCTTGTGGAAGTTCGTCGTCGTAGAGCGAGCGGCCGGTCCAGCGGAGTAAGCCGGCGATTTCTTTAGCTTCTTCGAGGAGCTCTTTCATACGTTCGACTGATAGGCCGGGCTCATTCAAAGCGGCTTTGACTGCGGCATCGCGTTTTTGAAGAACGATGGAAGATAACATGCCTAGTGCTTGTTCGGCGGATTGGAGCCCATCTTCAGTTTTGATGTCAACGCTGCCCATTTCTTTGTGGAGCGCTAATTGTTCGCTTTTACGCAGGCCCGATACGAAGGCGTTAACCGCAGCATTCGACTCGGGATCCGGGGCGGCTGCCAAAATTTTCTCTAACAGACCGATCCCCTCCACCCATGCTTTCGCTTCGTGCAGGGTTTCGAATTGTTCATTTAAAAAGTGTTGGGCGGGAGCGGATGTCAGAGCAAGGTGACACAGATATCCAACGGTGCGATCTAGCGGCACGGCTTGGATGGAAACTTCCTCGGGTTGTTTCGAGTCATCACGATTTCCTGACCGCTCAGCCATGGCTTTGGCTTTTTGAGTAGCGAGACCAATGTTTTGCCTGAGGGTGGAAGAACCGACACCGAGCATCGATGCCACAACATTGATCTGTTGATCACGCGCCGCATGATCGCCCATCACCGCAAGTAACTCAGTGCACTCGCGAGTCATCTCAGTCCGGCCTTCTGCGGTTTCTAAGCGGCCATTTCTTCGGCCAGCCTCGATTTTGAAATCGAAGAAATCCCGGGCTGCTGCGACTTCTTTACGGAAGCCTTCCACACCATGTGCTTTGAGGAATGTATCTGGATCATCGCCCGCGGGGAGCTCTACGACTTTCACAGAAAGACCTTCGGGAGTGAGTTCACGGAATGCGCGTTCACAGGCTTTCATTCCTGCTAGATCTGCATCGAAACACAATACGGCGGTTTGTGCGTAGCGTTTGAGAATGCGCGCATGCTGAGAAGTGAACGCGGTGCCCAACGGAGCAATTGCATTTTCAACACCTCTTTCATGGCAAGAAATCGCATCGATCTGGCCTTCACATAGAATGACGGTCTTTTCCTTGAGAATGGACTTCTTTGCTTTGTCCAATGCGAACAACACGTTCGATTTCTTGAAAATATCGGTCTCGGGCGAGTTGATGTATTTTCCGGATTTAGGATCATCTCTGAGCTGACGTCCGCTGAATGCAATGACATCGCCTACTTCGTTCCGGATCGGAAACATCAAGCGATCCCGGAAACGAACATACAATCCGGCAGCAGGTCTATTTTCATCTCGCAGTGAAGTCAGCCCCGAGGCAACAAGATCTTTACCTGTGAAATTACGGCTGCGCGCCCAGTCGAGAAAGGTTTGGGGATTATCAGGCATCCAACCAATTTCCCAACGCTCTGCCATTTCTTTGCCAAAACCGCGACTCTTCAAATAGTCCCGAGCATGCTGACATTTGGAGTCAGTTTTCAGGAGCTCGTGAAAAAATGCTGATGCCTCGCGGTGTAAATCTAACAATTTTCCCCGCGATCGTTTCGCCGCACGTGACTGTGGATCGTCGGGTTCTTCTTCGAGATGCACACCGGCTTTCGCAGCTAATTTCTTTAACGCATCCATGAAGACCAAACCTTCATGCTCCATTACGAAACCGATCGCGTTGCCGCTCTTGCCGCAGCCAAAGCAATGAAAGAACTGCTTGCTTGGACTGACGTTAAACGAAGGTGATTTCTCGTGGTGAAAAGGACAGTTGGCTTTGTAACTCGTGCCGGCCCGTTTCAACGGGATGTAAGATCCGATGAGGTCGACGATATCCGTCGCCGCCAATACCTGCTCAATCGTTTCTTTGGCAATCAGGCCCACAGTTTAGCTCGCTTTCTCAGCATGTTTTCCACGTCCTAATTTCTCTTCAAGAATGGTCCATTGCTCACGGCTGACGATGTAGCCGACGCATGCGTCGCGTCCACACAGGCAAGGATGATCCTCATAGCACTCCACATCGAAACCGTAATCAAAAGTCAGCTCTTCGCCTTCTTTGATGTCGCGTAAGGCGTGAATGTAAATTCGTTTGCCGGTCATCCATGCCTCGCAGTTTGGCTCGCAGGAATGATTGATCAAACGTGCGGTATTCCATGGCACATTTCCATCGAGGTCGTATTTATGAGTTAGATTGAAAATATAAACTGCTGCATCGCCGTTTTTAACTGAACGTTCATGCTGAACCGTTCCACGTTTGCCGCTTTCTTTCTTGTCGATCAGTTCACCTACATACTCGATGATTCTTTCCTCAGCCGCAATGTCCCTCGTTGCATAAACGCCACGTCCATGAATTGACGATCCACGCACTTCGCAAAGATCACTCTGTGCACGGTTCCAGAACTTGATGAGATGCTTGTAAAGCTCCTGATCGTTGAGCTTTGTTTTATGTTTTTTCTCAGATTTCGACATGCGGTTCAATTATTTGATCTGTTTCTTTTCTAGCGGTGGCAGCTCCAAGTTTTCCGGCAAGGTGATAAACAAACTGCGTAATTCATTCACAGTAACCGCTGATCCATCGATGAAATACCATTCGTCGCTACCCTTGTCGCAAATCGCGACCTGAAATCCTGTGCTTTCCAAATTCACCGCCACCGGGTCCCCTTTGATCATCATACGGACGCGAGTAACTGTTGGCACTAGCACCAACCATTTTGTGTAGCGCATCACTTCTGTTTCCTTGCCGTCGACAATCTGAACAGCCTTGCCTGGATAAACTTCAAACGCACGAGGCTTACCTTGCGGCCTGAAATCCGTAATCGAAATTCCACGTTTGAGCATTTCTTTGGAAACATCTGCTAATTGCTTCTCTAGATTTTCCATGCCACCCATTCGCTTCGCGGCACGTTCTTTCCATTGCGGATACATTCGATCAATCGCCACTTGATACTTTCCAAGCACCACATCTTTACCAAGCGCCTCCACCGCAGCAACGGCCGATTTGCTAATTTCCTCCGGCACCACCTGATCAGCCAAATCCTGCCCGCACAGACGCGTTGCCATCGCAAAAAACAAGAACCAACGTTTCATGGTCATACCCATGCCCATCCCTAAGTCAGCCGTCAATATCCAACCTTGTTTAAATCCCTAATCGCCTGACAAATTCTTCCAAGAGTGCATTGAGCCGTAGTTCTGGAGCGATCTTCTTAGGAGTATCGAAACCAATCCAAATTGCTGTCGATCCACTTGGACCCAGCCGCATCACCCAGGCATCACGCTCAGATCCGGTGGCTCCGGTGAACGAACGTGTTCCCGACATATTTTTTAAAACACTCACCGCATCCTCCGCTGCAGATTTTGATAACGCAGGCAGAGCTTTCAATTTTGCTTGGTAAATCACATTGCCATCGCTGTCGGTGATCTTACGAATGAAATGTGGGCGAGGCTTATTGCCTTTATTCCCCAACGTTGCCAAGCCAACTGACATCTCCATAGGCGTAGCCGAAACCGCACCACGGAATAAGTCTTCTGTATCGAGAAACGGCCCAGAAATTCCGCAGCGCTTCGCCAAACGTTGCACTTCCAATGCACCAATTTGCCGACCTGTTTGAACAGGCTTACCCGCCAACACTAGCATCCCCCGCTCTGCAGCTGCGGCAGCGACAAAAGGTTCAAATGCAGATCCTAGATCACGCTTCGCTTGTGTTCTGTCGTAAGTTGAATGAGAAAAATCCCTACCCCCGATTAACGCTAGAATTTCACCGGATTTGGTCTCTGTAGTTACGGCAGCGTATTGAACGTAATTAGCTTCCGTTCCCGCTTCGTGTTTCACATGACTACTATGTTCCCAACCCTTTTCATTTTCCAAAGCTTTCACTGCAAGGTTCAACTCCGCTTCCAATCTTGCCTGCCAACCAATGTCCAAAGTGGTATAAATTTTTAAGCCGTTAAGCAGGATGTTTTCTTTCTCCATCGCTGTCTCCAACTCACGTTTCACAGCCAGTAAAGCATATGATCGCTGCACTTCATTTTGTTGAGATTTTTCATTCAAAACGATTTTCATCGCTTTAATCTCCTCAGCACGCGCTTTGATTATATGCCCTGCATCCACCATTCTCGCTAGGGTTTGATTGCGTTGCTCCAGAGCACCCTCTAAATTTCTCAAAGGCGAAAAAATGTGCGGTCCACGTATGATTCCCGCAATCATCGCGCACTCACCCGGATGCAACTCATCGGTTGGCTTTCCAAAATACGTCTGTGCGGCTTGCTCTACTCCATACGCACCAGATCCAAAATAAATCCGATTCAAATAATTTGTTAGAATTTCATCTTTTGAATACCGTGATTCAATTCTCAACGTCAGGGCGATCTCTAAAGCTTTTCGATGCAGCGATTTCGCACGCATTTCAAACGTGTTCCGAGCCAACTGCATGGTCAACGTGGATGCTCCTTGGGTAAAATTTCTATCCTTGAGGTTACGAACTGTAGCTCGTGCCAACCCTTTGACATCTACTCCTCCATGTTTGAAAAATCGGGCGTCCTCTCGTGCAATTAATGCGTTTACTAAATCGATGGGGATATCTGAGCGCTGGATAATCTTCCGTCCTCCTTGATCGGGAACGTCTATGACCACTCCCTTCCGATCATAATAAATATTTTGCCTGGGTAGTTTACCAACTTCATCGAGGTCAAAATCCGATGCTTTCAAATAGTAAAAAAACGCGACCCCGAGAGCGACGAGAAACATCATTACCGCAGTCCAAAACATCAGAATCACTGGCGTTTGCATCCACGCGGGAAGCCATCTCCTCCAAAATTGCGATCTAGTGATGGGGCGCCAAGTCGACATACTGAAAAAATTCAAAGTAACTCACCACAACATTGCATCCACACCAACCTCAAGCCGACTTAAAATCATTATTGGGCTGCGACCGCATAGCTGTAATGACCCAGAATCTGATAATCAAATAAGGCATTCTCCCATTTCACAGTGTCGTATGCGGGATGATGCACGACCCATGGTGAACCGCTTTTACCTTCTGGACCTGGAACCACGATTCCAATGTGAATCTCCGCGTTTGAGAGAGCCCACACTACAATATCACCCACATGATAATCTTTCTCATCTCGACTGGATTTTAATACCTGTCCTTTGCGACTGAAGAAACGCTGTAAGTTTGGAACCCGACGATGATCAATGTTTTCATCTGGGTTTATTGCCTGCCATAACTGCGGATAGACTCGAAAATCAAACTGCATGTCATCGTGCAGTAATTCCTGAAGATCCAGACCAACTTCGCGATAACAACGAACGACTAAATCCGCAGCCATTCCTTTTGAGCGGGGAATATCACCGTTGGGATAAGCGATTTCGTAGTAAGCAGAATCATATGCAATCCCACGATTCGCATACTTAAGAGCCTCTGCTGCAAGGCGATCTCCCATGAGATCAGAAACTTGTAACTCCCGAATGAGCGACTCACTCTGAGCTTCAGTTGGTCCATTTTGTGCGGCTACCAAGCTTCCAACCCAAGGTTTAGCGAATAAAAATCCTGCGATAACGGCGATAACAACAATCACCCAACCCCCGAATAAACTAGGTTTTTTCGGTTTTCTAGGACGCGGACCGATGTATTCGATCGTGCTGTAATATCCTGAACGGGAACGTGCCATGGGGTGAAAAGCTACTCCATTAAAAGCAAACGACATACCTAAAGACCATAAAATTATCTAGATCACTGCTTTTTTATCAGACACATCGATTTATGAGCAATGACCGCTCGCCTTTTCGATCACTTTTGATTGGATAGATGTCATGCAAATTTTCACGTCTGAGACCCCTTTATCGTGGGGAAACCTGGATCTGCCATTGTGTGGAATGCACGAAGATTGGTTTGGGAAGTCCATCTCACCTCACATGTTCACTCTAGCAAAAGACTCAGAATCTGTGTGGTTTATTAGCATTTTTCCCAATTCCGCGATGATTCATCCCGCCGCGGCTCCGGGTCATTTTACCCCAGAGCTATGGAAATATGACGTTGCCGAGCTGTTTCTGGCTAACCCCACCACGGGCGAGTATTTAGAATTCAACCTCACTTCTAATGGCGCTTGGTGGGCCTCAAAATTCTCATCTGTTCGTGTGCCCTCCGTCCTACAACCCGAGTTCACTGCGCACATTCAGACTCATCGCGACCTTACTGACGCCCAACACTCTGTGGTCGGACTCCAAATTCCCGTAGATTTTCTCAAAAAGGAAATAGACTTTGGCTCAATCACTGCTGCAAATATAACCATCATATGTGATTCACCCTCACAGCATTATCTTAGTGCTTCCAAACTTCCGGGGGCTGAGCCAGATTTTCATCAACCCATCCATTTTCCAACGTTATTGTTTACTCCGCACCATTCTGATTGAGTTACCGTTCGTTTCTTTTTACCCCCATGACACGTTTCGAGATACAAGACATAGCCTACCAATCTCAGGATGGTGTTACATATCGCGCCTTAGATAAATCAACCAATCGGATCGTCTCAATACGTAGATTTTTGCCCTTTGGACAAGACGAAGAAGGCGGTGAGGGTTTAGATCCAGAAGAATGCAAAGTATTTTCAAGCGCTTGCCAGCAACTCTCAGAGATCAAACATCCTGCCCTTCGCGTTACCATCCTAGGCGATACTGATCCGATTGATAGGATGCCATTTATAGTTACTGAGTGGATCGATGGTGAATCGCTTGCCACTGTACTCGGAGGAAACACCATGGATCCGAGCATGGTCATCGATCTGGTGAGACAAGCAATCGATGTCTGCAAATTTTTATCCGACACACTCGAAAATGAGGCGGTTTGGATCGATACCAGGCTAGATGCTATTATTGTTAGTAATCAGAACGATAAACCGACATTCAGCTTCAGAATCTGTCCTTTGAAATGGCTAGGAACTCAATCGCATCACAAAGACCTCACAGGCATTATCAGCATGGTCGAAGCTCTCATGGGTTGGGGATCAAAACCCATCAGTGACAATGCGGGTCGAGGGCTTGGAGGCTGGCTCAAATTAGTGCGTCGTTCTCCACAAATGAATTTGAATGAAGCGATCAAATGCCTACCTGATCAGACATCGCAGTTAGCACCAGTAGAGCCAACAACAAATGAGGCTCCTAAACCCGCAGGGCCAATTATTGTTGCGAATCCCAGTAAATCATTTTTCACCAAAACGAGCGTTACAGTCATGTCTCTATCGGCATGTCTAACCGCTGCGGTCGTTTTCTTTTTTTATCAGAAGCAACAAAAACAACTGACATCCAACACGACCGCTTCCATTAATAATACATCCATTGTCGAAGAGAATAAAATCGTCGAATCTGAGATTAGCAAATCTTCAGCAGCGAAAGCCAAATTAAATACTCCGGTAGTTGCGACTATAAAAAGCAAGGCTGTCATCTTTTCGCCGGACCAAGTTAAGGACATTTCAAAAGTTAAAACAAATAAACCAGCGACGCTCAAGGGTGTCGTAAAATCCGTGAAAATTGCACAACCAGGAATGGGGCTATACATATCCTTTTCTGAGCCTTGGAACGGCAAACAAACCAGAGTAGTGCTGTACCCAAAATCTTACGAAGGCGGAAATAACAGTAATGAAAGTTTTGCAAAAATTGAGCAGGATCTACAAATGCTGGTGGGAAAGACGGTTACATTTCATGGAGTCGTAACCCGACACATAGGCAAACCAGAACCGCACTACATCAAAATCGATAAGCGCGATCAGATGATTGTAGAGACGGAAAAGGATAACCCCGTGAGTAAAACACCAGTCAAGATCTACACACCAGAGGATGTTATTCCGATCGCGCAACTTGAGAAAAATAGCCCTGTCAAACTTCAAGGAATACTTAAGTCAGCTAACTTTAATAAATCTCAGTCCGCTATTGTCTTATACTTTTCTCAACCCTACCAAGCAGGTCAGCTGCGTGGAGTTATTTATAAAGTGAATTTCAAAGGAGATTACGATATTAAGTCTTTCGAAAAATTCATTGGAAAAGAAATTTCACTAGATGGCGTTCTTATAGATGATAAAACTCAAAATCCATTTCTGATAGAAATCGTTAATCCAGATCAGATCTCTTTCGTTTCGAAATAAGTCTCTATTCACCATTCCGGCGCTTGTTGCCTGACAGCTTCGTACAAGACGATTGCTATCGCAGTCGATAAATTCAGACTCCGAGTTCCACCCGGCACCATTGGAATTTTCAAAGCAGCATCCCCTGCTCCTCTGACCACTTCAACGGGTAAACCTTTGGTCTCTTTACCAAAGACCAAACAATCACCCGGAGAAAACTTTGCCTGCCATGGCGACTTTTCGGCCTTCGTTGATAGCATCCACATTTTCTTGCCAGCCATCGCAGTTTGAAATTCCTGAAATGATTCCCACACATGCAGATCCACATCCTGCCAGTAATCCAAACCAGTTCTTTTCACATACTTATCATCGAGTGAAAAACCCAATGGTTTCACCAAGTGCAGAGCCGACCCAGTAGCCAGCGCCAGCCGACCAGCAGCTCCAGCGTTGTGAGGAATTTCCGGCTCGACCAATACGATGTTGAACATTTTTAGAGACTAAAAAGTTTGATCACAGATGTCGACCCCGAAGCCGCTACATCATGGATTGAAAAAGATATGCTCCATCTTTACCCAACCCATTTCACCGTCTATCGGCAAATACATCGGTTCACAGATTTTTAGCCATTCTTGATTTTTTTGCTCCGCGGCAAGTGCGGCCATGTCTGCCTCAAAATTTCGCCCCGCATACTCGTAGTAAGCAAACTCAAACCACCGATCCTCTATCTGTTGCAGAAATATCGAAAAATTTCTCAAATGATATTTCACCAAAAGTTCACGAACGCCATGATGACCTTTTGCGATAAGTTGACGATAATTATCAATACAATCAGGTCGGATCTCGATCAACATCCCAACCCTTCTGAGATATTGGATATTTGCTTTATCAGATATTAACGGAGTGTTGTAGCTGTCCATGATGACTAGCCCACCTTTCATTGCGGTAAAACAACGAAAGATGAAATCTTGGGGTAACTGTTTACTGCCTCACATAGACATGATAGCCACAATGAAAGTCTTTAGGAATGGCAACGACCTCATCACTTTCCGGTGGGGTATTGAATCCACCTCTTTCTACGATTAAGAAATCTCGGCCGCCAACAGTTCTTACTTCCATTTTAAGTGCTTGGTCATCGTTGATGCCGATCAACATATCGCCCGACCAGAAATAGCCCCCGAAAAACTTCGACTTGGCTACTTTACCACCTTCTAACAACTGAATTACATCTTTTGGTTTATCGATTGTAGTTGGCACTTTGCCATTCTTTGGATTAAGGAATGCATTGATTTTCGCATCAATTTCTCCTGGGGTATTTGGGGCAGGATGAACTGCCCATGCCCAAGTTCCGATAACCGCTTTATTCGGAATGGATGTGCCGTTATAAGTATACATATCCGAATCTTTTCCACTGACATATGAGACGAGCGTTGTTTTTGGTATTTTCCGCACGAATTCTAAACCGCCAGGCAATTCTTGCACGATGGTTCCAATGCGTGAGCGGATCGTTTTAGCCCCACCGCCTAAAACAGCACCAGTGTAAGGTTCTTTTATTACATCAGGCATACTTGTGTAAGTCGTTTTCAGCAATGGATCCGCGAAATTTTTCACTTCAGGACTGGCGGCTTTCAATACATCTGCAATTGCCTTCGAGCTTTTACCTGAAGCAGAGTCAACTCGGAAAGAAGCGGATCTTTCAATAATAGCAGGGAGCACAATTTTGTAATGTGCTGGATCGCCAGCAATTTTTGCAAGCGTGCATAACGCAGCAGTTTGGATCCAATCACAGTCGTAATTCATCAGTTCAAGCAAGCGATCGCGATGCTTGGCAATCAATTCAGGATTAGCGCGACCCATTGCTTCAATAGCATGCAGCACGACCCACCAAGATTCTTTCGGTTCATTGATCATCTTACCAACCAACTCATACATTTCAGGAGTCACCTTATCTGGCGATATAGGCGAACCCTTGAACATACCGGTTAAAGCTAACAAACCTGCCTGCCGAAGCCGTGCATCCTCAGACTGCAATAGGGGAACGATTAGCTCAACCTTACCGCGCTTTACAAGCTGATCCATTGCCATGCTGCGTAAATCGTATTCAGGGTGATGAAGGTATTTGAAGAGTGTCTGGTCCGTCATGTCTGCAGCACCGAGTTTAGCGATAACCGCAAGTGATGCATGAGTCTCGACCTTTTCATTGAGCAAATCCTCCTTGGTCAGTGGTCCTCCTTCTATTGGATCTATGGAATGAAATTCGTCGTCAGCTTCATTTCCCCATGGACGAGCCAGAGGCATGGACTTCGCCCATTTGCTGCGTGGTGCACCGAAGAGTTGAAGATGTTTGCGTGGCAATGTGTAGGTAAGTGCAAAAAATGTGCCCCAATCCATGTTGCCTTCAGATGCGGATACATCATAGCGATCATCCATACCCGCGATGCCGATACTGCCATCTAACCTGCGGGAAAGATCCATCACCCACCGTCTGGTGTCCATGTATGAACGGTATGAGACGGGACGCTTTTCCCGCACCTGATTCATCGCGGTGTGGTGCCAAATTTCACCCATACCGCCACCTGTGTGGGCTGCGTGGAACCAGTTGGTCGCGTAAAAGGCTTTCATGGCGGAGTTATCGCGTGCCTTAGCAAAAACGGATGCTTCACCTTCTGGCGCAATCATAGCTGCAGCACCTAAACCGAAAGCGAGTCCACTGGTTTTACCGTTGTCTCGGAACCCCCCTTCAGGAAGTGCGTTACCATAAGCGACGTTACCGTGACCGGCGAAGCGGTAGAATTGTTGGAAAGTTTTGCTGAACATGTAGTCATCAACATCCACACCACAAAGTTTGGCCATGAGAAGGAAAGACATACAATTTACACCAGAGGCATGCACCTGTCCTGAGCCGACTGAATAAGTGAAAGCTGCTGGTGCACCACGACCACTCCATCCCCCGCTATACATGTGAACCCTGAGTTCTTCGGTCATTTTCTTGATGACTGGCAAGACGCTTTGATCACCCGTCCGCAAATAATATTCGCAAAGACCCGGACCTTTGTAACCTTTCTCCCAGTTCAATCCGCCGATCGTCTTAATGTCTTTCATCCATCCACGAACCACTGCGAGATCTTTCTCGTCTCCCGTGGAGAGAAGGAAAATGACCGACCCCCATTTAGGCTCCGCTTCTTTAGCTATAAGATCGGCTAATTTTCTAACAATTTTATCCGACTTAGGGCAATTCAATGGCCAAGTCTTACTGTAACTACCCATCACTGGGATGGTAACGGTCACATCACCAGCATCTTTAATTTTCAAAACAACCTTACCATCTTTTGCTTCTGCCTCAGTGATGAGGTCGCCAAGAATGATGCGCGGGTCGATCTCTTCTAGAACTTTGCCATTGATGCTCTCGATGATCTGACCCTGCTTGAGCTTACCGGTCGCCTCAGCTGGGGAACCTTTTTCTACATTTTCGATCTGCATGGTCATGCCCGGACGAACGAGTTTAATGCCGATGCCGACTGGGCCGAGGGTTTTTACGACCCATGATGGATTCTTCTTATCTTTAGGGTCAGGGAAAGGATTGAAAATTGGCGAGTTTCCAGCGGTGTAGTATGCTGGTTCACTACTAGGAGCAGCCTTATTTTGCGCCATTGCGCTTGATCCGAAAATCAATGCGATTAAGGCAACGCATGAGCCTAAGATTCTTGGGATAAGTAGTTTGCCTGTGGTCATGAATTGCTGGGTTTTTTGGGTTTCGGTGACCCTAACTCAGGTGCATGAAAAAGGAACAACCAAATCTGCAAGAATAAGAATATAGGGCAACTTGGTATGAAAATCATC
>JANPJY010000005.1:0-9252 GCA_031425735.1 Akkermansiaceae bacterium
CCAAGAAGTAAAAGCACTTCTCAACGATCCAGAAACCATACGCTCTGTAAGCACCGTTAAGCTCAATTAAACGCACGGACTTTTGGCAAACGGTCTAAAACAAAATGACCCTACCCTTCGTTCTTCGCTCTTCTAACAAACGTGTAAAGCAGCGGGGTGAAAATCAGGCCAAAGAACGTAACGGCGATGGTTCCGAAGAAAACCACGGTGCCTAGGGCCTGGCGCATTTCCGCACCGGGTCCGAAGGCGATGACTAGAGGAATGACTCCTAGGATGAAAGCCATCGAGGTCATGACGATGGGACGGAGTCGGAGTCTTGCGGCTTCGGCGGCGGCTTCGAACGGGGCTTTGCCTTCGTCTTCCAGTTGGCGTGCGAACTCGACGATGAGGATTGCGTTTTTACAGGCGAGGGCGATAAGGACGACGAGGCCGATTTGGGTGAGGATGTTGTTGTCCATGTTGCGGAAGTAAATTCCCCAGATCGCACCAGCAAGGCAGAGCGGCACGGTGAGAATGACCGCAAGAGGTAAGCCCCAACTTTCATATTGAGCTGTTAGAACAAGAAAGACGAAGAACACCGCGATGAGGAAAATCATCAGCGCGGAGCCTGAGTTCTTGGTTTCTTCGTAAGCGATTTCGGTCCACTCGAAACTGATGCCGGGTGGTAGAACTTTTGCGGCGAGCTCTTCCATTCTGGCAATGGCTTCTCCCGTGCTAACACCTGGCGCAGCGGCTCCGATGAGATCGGCTGCAGAGTAAAGATTGTGACGCATCACACGATCCGGGCCTGTGGCTTGCCGCAGTTCCATCATTGAACCCAGCGGAACCATTTCACCCGATGCATTACGCGTTTTTAGTTTGGCGATATCATCAAAATCATCACGGAAGTCACCGTCGGCCTGAGCGGTTACGCGATAAGTGCGGCCGTATAAATTGATCTCGTTCACGAATGACGAGCCGAGATAGATTTCTAGAGTTTGGAAAAGGTTGCCGAGCGGCACATCGAGCATGAGGGCTTTTTCGCGATCAATATCGGCGTAGTATTGCGGACCAGCTGAAGTGAAGGGAGTGAATGCTTGCGCGATGTCAGGATCGGCAGTTGCTGCTCCGGCTAGTGCCCATGTTGCGTTTTCGAGTGCGGTGTAGCCGATTCCGGCGCGGTCTTGCACTTGCATTTTGAAACCACCACCCGTGCCGAGTCCACGCACCGTAGGCGGGGGAATGACGATTCCAAACGCGTCGACTTTCCGGATGGCAGCCGTGAGTTGTTGATATACGACTTCGCCTTTGGCACGATCTGCAAACGGTTTGAAAACCGGAAATAGCACGATGGAGTTGGTGGCGTTAGAAAACGTCGCGCCGTTGAAACCTGCGAAGCTGACCACGTTCTCCACGCCTTCAACCTCGGAGACGAGTTTAATGAGTTGATGGACAACCTCGTCGGTGCGCTCCAGCGATGATCCTGTTGGAAGCTGAGCGGCGATGATGGCGTAGCCTTGGTCTTGTGGTGGGATGAAACCACCGGGAACCAATTTAAAACCGACACCCGCGATTGCAAGCAGGCCACCGTAAAGAATGAGCATCACGAAGCCGAGCCGCAAGCTACGGCGAATGAAGGTCGTGTAACCGCGGTTCGTTGCATCAAAGGCTCGGTTGAAAATATTGAAAAACCAACCGCATAAGAAATTAATCAAGCGTGCAAGCAGATCGGCTTTCTCAGATTTTTTTCTCAACAGCAACACGCCGAGCGCTGGACTGAGCGTGAGTGAAACCAAACCGGAAATCGCAGTGGAAGTTGCAATCGTCAGCGCGAACTGGCGGTAGAATTGGCCAGAGATGCCTGAGAGAAATGCAGTTGGGATAAACACCGCGAGCAACACCAAGGTTGTGGCGAAAATCGCACCGCTGACCTCTTTCATCGAACGTCGCGTCGCTTCGTGCGGCGGGTAGCCTTCTTCCAGATTTCGCTCAATGTTTTCGACAACGACGATGGCATCATCCACCACGATACCGATCGCGAGGACGAGCCCGAACAAGGTGAGGTTATTGATGGAGTAACCAAATATCTGCATCACCGCGAACGTCCCGATGAGTGAGACAGGAATCGCAAGAACAGGAATCAAAGCTGCGCGCCATGACTGTAGGAAAACAATCATCACCAGCACCACGAGTAGTACTGCTTCAAACAAAGTGGTCATCACCGCATCGATGGATTTATCAATGAACTGAGTGGGATCGTAGATGATGTCGTATTCGAGACCTTTCGGGAAATCCTTCTTCAACTCATCCATCGTCTCGCGGATGGCAGCAGAAGTTTCCAAAGCATTGCCGCCGGGTCTCTGGAAAATGGGTAAGGCGAGGGTGGGGGTCTCGTTGAGGTAAGCGTTGACGTTGTAATCAAGCGCGCCTAGCTCAACTTCTGCTACATCGGAAAGTCGCACGAAACGATTGTCCTCGCCTGTTTTCACGACCACGTTTTCAAACTCTTCTTTTTCTGTTAGGCGACCTTTAGAAGTGACGTTGATTTGGAAAGGCACTTTTTTATCGAGTGGTTCTTGGCCAATCGTCCCGGCGGCGATCTCGACGTTCTGCGTGCGAAGGGCGGCTATGACTTGATCCGCTGAGAGTTTGTAGAAATCCATGCGTTCAGGATTGAGCCAGATACGCATCGAGTATTCGCGAGCACCGAAAAGCCTGACATCGCCGATGCCGTCGATGCGGCGAAGTTTTTCACGCACTTGCAGCAGCGCGTAGTTCGAGATGTAACCGAGATCAAACGTGCCGTCTTTGGAAAACATTTGGACGACGAGCAACAGATCCGGTGAGGATTTCTGCACCGTGACACCAATGCGGCGAACCGATTCCGGTAGGCGAGGTTCTGCAAGAGCAACACGGTTTTGAACCAATACCTGCGCTTTATCGAGATCAGTGCCGAGTTTGAAACTGATCGTCAGAGAGTAGGTGCCGTTCGCTGTGCTCTGCGAGTTCATGTAGAGCATGTCCTCGATACCGTTAACCTCTTGCTCGATGGGAGCGGCTAGAGTTTTAGCAATCGTGTCTGGAGTAGCGCCCGGATAGTTCGTGGTGACGATCACCGTCGGTGGCGCAACTTCTGGGAACTGCGCGACAGGTAGATTGAAATAAGAGATCGCACCGATGAAAACGATGAGAATAGAGATCACCGTCGCGAAGCGTGGGCGATCAATGAAAAAGAAAGAGAAGTTTTTCATTCTTTGGAAATGGTAGGGTCATTTTGATAAAATGACCGATGGTTGATAGTGATTCGTATTTGAAATTCTAAGATGAGGTTGAGCGCGTAAGATGGCGGTCGTTTTATCAAAACGACCCTACCTTTGAACCGAAGGTGTCATCGGAACATCCATCGGAGCGATTGGCATGTTAGGGCGTAGAAGTTGAAGTCCTGAAACGGCGATTTTTTCGTCTTTGTTTAGACCACCGGTGATGATGCGCATGTTGCCATCGAGCGTTCCGATTTCAACGAAGCGGCGCTCCAGCATGTTGTTAGGAAGTAGCACCCATGCGAAGCGTTTGTCTTGATCAAAGCCAAGTGCGGCGTCTCGAACCAGCAGGCGTTCTTCTGGAGCACCAATCGGCACGCGAACCCGCGCGAATAAGCCGGGAGTTAGAAATTCATTTTCATTTTCCACCAACGCACGAATTTGAAGGGTGGCGGTTTTAGGATCGAGTTGGTTTTCAGTGAAATTGATGACGCCTTTGAAATCGAAATCATCACGATCGGACAAAGCAATCTCGACGGGTGTTGAGGTATTATCCCGCTTGTCGGATTTTCCATCGATGAACATACGGGTCATTTGTAACACGCGTCGCTCATCGACCTCGAAATGGCAGTAGATTGGATGATGAGGAACAATTGAGGTCAGAGTCGTGCCACCGGCTGTGCCACCGTTGATAAAATTACCTACTGTGACATTGAAGCTTCCCGCTATACCGGAGATGGGTGCTTGGACATCTGCAAACTCACGTTCGAGTTTCGCGCTGCGGAGGTCTGCTTCGGCGACTAGTAGGTCTGCCTCGGCTTGTGCAAGTTCACTTTTTTGGGTGTCGTACACTTCTTTGGAAATTGCGTTTTGGCTGACCAATTTTTCTGCACGTTGCAGAGTGGATTTCGCGAGATCCAGCTTTGCGATGGCTTGTTTTTGTATGGCCTCTGCACGGGTTTGTGCTGCATCAAACACACGTGGATCGATGCGGAACATGAGGTCGCCTTTGTTGATTTTCTGGCCTTCTTTGAAATGCACGGATTCCAAGTAACCACTGACGCGGGCTTGGAGTTTAACTTCTTCGACCGGGCTGAATCGACCCGTGTACGTTTCTTTCAGGGCAATGGTTTTCGTGTCTGGACTGGCGACTTCAACCGGCATGGCTGGCGGCGCAGCAGCGGCTTCTTGATTGGGTTTGCATTGGGTGAGAAGCAATGCGGCGAGTAAGAGAATGAATGATTTCATAAAAGTGATGTTGGCGTTGTTAGATTATTTGGAAAAACCACCGCCGAGCGCTTGCATGAGTTGCACCGTGGCGGCGAAGGAGCGACCGCGTGCTTGAACTTCGTTAAGTTGGGCGTTTAGCATTTCGCGTTGGCTGTCTATGACTTCGAGGTAGCTCGCAACGCCTTCGCGGTAGCGTGCGTTGGAAAGTTCGAAGGCTTTTTTCGATGCGGCGACGCTGTCTTGTTGCGCGGTGATTTCGTTGATCGCGGCACGTCGGGATGCCAGTGCGTTTTCAACATCCGCGAAAGCGACGAGGACGGTTTGCTGATAGTTTGCCAATGCTTCTTCGTGAGTCGCCTTGGCGAGTTCGAGATCGGCTAAGCGGCGCTTGCCTTGAAAAAGCGGGAGATCGATTTCCGGCCCGATAGAGAATTCTCGGCTGGAGTATTTCAGGAAATCTGAGGCTTTCACGGAGCTCAAACCACCGGAACCGATGAGAGAAATTTTCGGATAGAACTGCGCGGTCGCGACGCCGATTTCAGCGGAGCTTGCAGCCAGTTTGCGTTCTGCCACGAACACATCCGGACGTCTACCAAGAAGCTCGACGGGAGTGCCTGCGGAAACGGATGGAGCGCTGCGGCTGATCGATTGTTTTGGAATGGAAAAGTTCGATGCGTTCTTACCTGCCAGAACCGCAACTGCATTTTCCAATGAAGCTCGCGGACCTTGCAAGCTGACGAGCTGTGCCTTCGCACTCGCGAGTTCAGCTTCGGCTCGCGCGACATCGACCTCGCTCGAACGACCTGCATTGAACAGATCACGCGCGAGATCTAACGATTCTTTGCGGGTGGTGAGTGCTTGTTCGAGAACAGCCGATTCGCTGTCGATAAAACGCAGGGCAAAGTAACTTGTCGCAAGCTGCGCTTGGAGAGAGAGATTGACTTGATCGACAGAAATTTCCGCTGCGCTGGCATTTGCTTTACCCGCTTCGACGATGCGGCGAACTCGGCCCCAGAGATCGATTTCATAACCGAGCGACATCGAGACGTTGTATTCGTTGTAATAATTCTGCATGCCACCGCCCGGTCCGCCGCGGTCTGATTCTGAAGCGCGACTACGCGTAGCCGATGAGCCGCTCATGACCTGCGGATAGAGCAGGGAGCGGTCGATGCCGAGTGCGGCGTAGGCTTGGTTGCGTCGGCCTTCAGCGGCACGGAGATCGAAATTTCCTTTTTCGAGATCGGCAATCAGGGCGTTGAGTTGGGAATCGCCAAATGTGCGCCACCAGTCTTTGCCGATACGCGATGAGTAATCAGGATTGAAGTTTTTGAATTTCTTGGCGGATTCCATTTCTGGAACCGAATGCTCAGGACCGACCATTTTGCAGGAGCTGAGCAGGAAAATGAGAACGGTGGCAGAACCAATGCGAGGTAAGAAATGAAGTTTCAAAATGCAGTGTGGGTGAGTGATTTAGGCTGGTAGGGTCATTTCGATGAAATGACCGATATGTTAGGCTAGCGATTGAGATTGCGGTCGTTTCATCGAAACGACCCTACCATGGGCTGTGGTTTGATAAGAGGCGATCCGTTGTTCGAGGATGGTGAGCGCAAGTTTCATCGGTTCTGTGGATTTGCAAATCGTTGCGCGTTGAATGGCCCCGGCCCAGAGATCGCGAAAGATCTGTGCTTCATGGTGAGAGTTTACTTTTTTAGAAATTTGCCCGAGCATTTTAGCCTCATCGAAAACCCCCGCCAGCAGGCCAAGCCACGTTGCCATTCCCTCAGCGAGAACCTCGCGCATCGACTCGCTTAGATCAGTGACCTCAGAGGCGAGTTTCAAAACCAAACACGGGCAGCGTTGGCCGTTTTCCTCGAATTTCTGAATCGATCCTTCCAAAAAACTCAGCAGGCGTGGCATGGGATTTTTTTCCACGAGGTTAGAAAACAACGCGTGGTTTTTCTCATCCGTCGCCGCGCCGATGTAGTGTTTTAAGAGCTCGACCCCGAAATGTTCTTTTGACTCAAACCAATGGTAAAACGAGCCTTTCGGGACACCGACCGTTTTGAGGATTTCGTTCAGGCCAACGGAGTGAAAACTCCGCTTCCACATGATTTCCTCAGCGGCTTCGATGATGCGTTCTTTGGTATGGGGTTGGCTCACGCAGAGCTGATTAGACCAGTCGTCTAGTGAGTGCAAGTGAAAGTTTTTTGGTAGGGTCATTTTGATAAAATGACCGTTGGGGTAGGTGCGAAAATGGCGGTCCGTAGGACAATTGGTTGGGTCATTTCGATGAAATGACCGCTGGGTGGGGATGGTTCTACGCGTTAGAGGGCGCTCAATTGGATGGGGATTGGTGGGTCATTTTATCAAAATGACCCACCATGATTTGACTGGGGTGTTAGAAGAAGACATGTCTGATCTCCCCCAAAGAATCTATCTGAAACACGAAATTCCGCCGTTTGTTATAATAGGCAATGAACATCCAGCGTATTTTATCACAATTTGCTGCAAGAAGCGCGGCATCAACCAACTCGCTGAAGACAAGGTTTGGATCGAGATGCTTGAAGCGATCAAGAATCGCCAAGAGCGCGGCATCTGGATTTGCACGCTTTTTGTCGCAATGCCCGATCACGTGCATGCCGTGATGCGGTTTTATGGAGAAACTCAAATGCCTGTTGCTATTCGGGGTTGGAAGCGGTGGATGACGGCAAAATTTGGGATTGAATGGCAATGGGGATTTTTCGACCACAGATTGCGATCTCAATCATCCGCTGCGGAGAAGCGGGAATATATTTTGAACAATCCTGTCCGCGCGGGACTCGTTGAACGGCCCAGCGATTGGAAATATGTATGGGATATGAATAGTGGAACGGTAGGGACATTTTGAGTAAATGATTGTTGGGGACGCTTAAGATGGCGGTCGTTTTATCAAAACGACCCTACCGTATGATTTTCCTTTCGCGGCTGTTATCGATTAGATAGATGAAGATACTAAATGAACGACTCTCAGCATGAGGCACATCGTGATCCTACTTTTTTAGATTCGGTGCTGTTTTATTTGAAGACCCGGATCTTGATTTTGGATCGGATTTGGCGGGAGCGTGGGCAGAAGGTGGCGTTTCATCCAAAGGGAAAAAGTCTGCGCGAGGAAGCGATCATCGCTGAGGTGAAAGCGCCGCTGTGGACGCAGATCAGTGAGGCGGAATTTCCTCTAACAGCTGGGAAAGTTCAAAACTTGCGCGTTGCTTGTATGGCATTGGACGGCATTGAAGTTCCGGCGGGGGAAATTTTTAGTTTTTGGAAACAACTCGGACGCACGACGCGGAAGAAAGGTTTCACTGAAGGGCGTGAGCTTCGCTCGGGTTGTTTGGTGCCGAACCTCGGTGGTGGGTTGTGTCAGGTTTCTGGCTTGTTGCATGCGGCGGCGGTCGATGCGGGATTGGAAGTGGTGGAGAAGCACGAACACTCGCGAATGTTGCCAGGATCGGATTTACCGCCTGAGCGAGACGCGACGGTGTTTTGGAACTATGTCGATTTACGTTTCAGGGCGGCGTTTGCATGGCGGTTAGAGATGAAACTGACCGAAAAGGATTTGGTGGTATCGATTCGTGCAGTGCGGGAAGATGCGGCATCAAAAAAAGTTGCGGCACCTGCTGTCGGTTTGCCAGTGCGGGCGGCGGCGGATGGTGACTGCCTGACGTGCGGAGTGGTGTCGTGTTTCCGTCATCCTACGGCGACTAAATTGCATTCTCCGGCGTTGGGGCACAGTGCTTATTTGTTAGAAGGATCTTGGCCGGAGTTTCAGGAATGGTGCAGTCGTCACGCGCATGTGGGCGATGCATGGTTCACGCCTTTGGATGGGATTCGTTGGAAGAAATCCAATTACAGCTGGAAAGCACCTGCTGGGGTTTCGATGCGCCATCAGACCTTGATGACTTTGCTACGTTCATGGAAGCAGCGGAAGTTACCGGCTCAAGGCGCGGTGAGGCAAAAGTTTTTATTAGAATCGCAAAAAGCGTTGGCGGAAAAAATGGGTCGCGAGATTGATCCTAAAGCGCGGCATTTGGTGGTTTCGCAAACCTTGCTGCCGCACTTGTGGCGTGCGGGAGTTTTGGGAGGGCGAACATTTGATGTGCTAGTGAATCGTTGGCCGATGAAAGAACTGCAACGGCGTTTGGACGAGGCTGCGGCACGGCATCCGGAATCCGATACCTTGGCAGATTTCAGAGCCGATGAAGAGCTCGTCTATGCGGAGAGTGAGGCGCTAGCAGCATCAGCGCGGATCGTGACTTCGCATCGGGCGATCGCTGCGCATTTCGGGGAGAAGTCGATTTTGTTAGATTGGAAGTTTCCCGAAGTGACGACGCATGCACTGAATCCAAGCAAGAGCTGGTTTTTCCCAGCATCGGCGTTGGGACGTAAAGGGATTTACGAAATTGCCGAGGTCTTTCGCGATACAGAGCTGGAGTTATTGATTTTAGGTCGAGCGAAGGAAGGAGTGGGTGATGTGTTGAAAGGCGTGAATCACCGCCAAGCAACGCTCGATGATTTGCTACACTGCGCGGGTTTAGTGATTCCGGCATGGGTGGAACACGAGCCACGACTTGCATTACGAGCCTTAGCGATGGGGCTGCCGGTCATTGCCAGCAAAGCTTGTGGATTAGCACCGCATCCATTGTTGAGAGAAATTGATGCAGGAGATGTGGAGGCGTTGAAGGTTATGTTGGGGGAATGTGAGGAGTGAAAGAGGTGATGTCGTGGCGGCGGATTTTATCCGCCAAGC
>JANPJY010000006.1:0-30392 GCA_031425735.1 Akkermansiaceae bacterium
CGAGAAAGATTGGATGAAACAAGATTTTTGATCGCTTCTCCTATGAGTCTCCGAAAGCAACTGAACGACGTCCTGCCGACCTTACTGCCATCTAACCCCACAGATGCGATTAAGGGCACTGAGTTGATTCGTTTGGCTCGGCTGAGCTTGAATGGAAATTATTCCGATGCTTCGTTGCGTTATCATTTCTCGATCATGTCGTGCGATCCGACGTCATCGATCGCGAAAGTGGAAAAAGGGCAGGGCTACTATCGGCGCAGCGAGCCTTTACCGGCGTTGTCCGGCGCGCAGGAGTTGTTGGCGTGGACGCAGGGTCGGCTCGATGATCTGAGTGGCGATGAGACCACCGTCGACAATGCGATGCTGCGGATCAGAAAATTCCGCGCGGTGGTGACGCGTTATTTTGAAATCAACGGCCGTTTTCCGTTTATTTTCCGTGATCCTTTTACAACCGAATCGCCACTTGGCAATTTATGGAAATTTCCGGAATTGGTTTTGGTGGATTGGGAAACCGGTGGCTCGCCTGATGAGGAAATGTCGTTGGATGCTGAAATGCTGGAATTCAAACAACGTCTTGGGATCACGCCGTTCCGTTTGCATTCGGCGCGGCTCCGGTTGTTGCCTTCGCTGATGTCGTATCGTGAGGATTTTTTCCAAGCGCTTTCTGTTTCCCAGTGGGCGCAGGGTGGGGAGCTGATTTATGCGGGTCCTATCGATGATGAGGCGCTGGCGGATGGTTTGCGAAAACTCAGTGCGAAATATGGTGTGGGCGTGACTTCGTTTGGTCTGACGGCTGAGGTTTTGGATGAATTGCCGCGTCCGGCGCAGATTTTGAACGCTCATCCGAAGGAGACTGAAGCGATCATGTCCAAGTTGGATATTCGCCGCATTTCGGGGGTGCAATCCCGCGAACACCTCGATTGGGTATCGCTAATGTCGATGCGTTCCGAATCCAAAGAGGCTGAAAAGTTGGTGGCTTGGCTGAAACGTTGCATCGATGAGAGGCGCGCCGAGGCGTTTAATCCCTAAATTCAGAGTTCCGACTGCGGATTCTAGGATTATTTGAGAAAACTGCTGGAGGTATGGCATATCTCTGGCAGACTAATTCAGTTCATTTTTTTATTTTCAGCGTCATTTAGAGATGTCAGCCAACTTACCCGATGATCGTCATGCGATTCCAGAAAGTCTGAAAAGACAGCTGGAATCTTTTCGCAAGCACTTGTGGCGGCGAAAAGTCATCGAAATTATAGCCCTTGGATTGATTGGGCTGTTTTTATCGTTCTTGCTGCTGTTTGGCTTGGATCGGATCTGGCAAACTCCCAACTGGGCTCGGCTATTGATATTGCTCGGTGGCATTTCATTATTTGTCGGCTTCGCGCCTTATTGGCTTCACCGCTGGGTTTGGGGTCATCGCCATGAGGGTCAATTGGCACGTCTGATCGCGAAAAAATATCCCGGACTGGGCGATCGCTTGCTTGGTGTCATTGAGCTTCAAGCGCAGGATGAAAATGGCGAAACACTTTCCCCGCGCCTGCGCGAGGCTGCCATGCAGGTCGTGGCTGCAGAAGCGCAGAAACGCGAACTTGATGATGCATTACCAACCGCGCGTCACCGTAAGTGGGGTTTGGCTGCGATCACTTTATTGCTCTTAGTCAGCACGGCTTTCATTTTCACTCCCAAAGCGGGTTTAAATGCATTGAAGCGTTGGTTAAACCCGCTTTCAGATATTGAACGCTACACCTTCACCCAACTCGATCAGCCGATCACCTACCTCGCTGTACCTTATGGCGAAGCGTTTGGAGTGACTCTGAAACTCAAGAATCAGTCAGAACAGAAACCAGAGATCGCTATCGCACGTTTTGATAGTCAACCGGAAGTGACGGTCCCACTTCGGAAAGATCACTATGAATTTAGATTTCCCGGTCAACAGTCCCAGGGGATCATCACCTTCCGTCTCGGCGATCTTAAGCATCGCTTGAAAATTCACCCAAAGCAGCGTCCAGTCGTACTACACACGACGGTCACGGTAAAACCGCCTGCTTATTTAAACATCCCTGAGAGCAAAGTGGCACTCAACATCGGCGAGATCAGCGCAGTGGAAGGCAGTAAACTGACGTTCAATATGGAAACCAGTAGTCCTCTCCGAAAAGGTAATTTCGGCCCGACTGAAGTTTCCGGTGAGTTGGTAAAAGCACAAGACTTCCAACCCATCGAGGGAGCATTAAACATTTCCCATGTCGATGCGAGCTTCGGCCCCATCGATGCGGGCATCACGCCGTTTTCGATTCCGTTTTCATGGATCGATGAGTTCGGTCTAGTTGGGGGTGAGAGTTTTAAAATCCGAGTCGATGCCGTGAAAGATGGGCTGCCTACCGCCTATATTCAGGGATTGGATAAGCAAAAAGCGATCTTACCGGAAGAGGTGTTAGATTTTGAAATTCTTGGTGAAGATGACTTCGGCATCAAAAAAGCGGGGATCGAATGGGTAACCATGGGAACTCTCCCGGGCGAGAAACCAGCCGCGAATGGTGAAATCATCATTTCTAATGGCGGCCCGGAAGTTGAGCGAATCAGCGAACCTGCTTCATTTTCACCGGCGGCTTTTGGCATCACTCCTCAACGCCTCATCCTGCGTTCATTCGTAGAGGATTATTTTCCGGATCGGGGTCGGATTTATTCAGAACCAATCCTGATTTATGTGCTCAGCCGTGAAGAGCATGCGCAGTTGTTGAAGAGCCAATTTGATCGAGTGATCAGTGAGCTTGATGACCTTGCTCGCAAAGAGCTGAACCTACTCGATGAAAATGAGCGCCTTGAAAAACTCGATGGCGAGGAACTTCAAAACGAAAAAGGCAAAGAACGTCTCGCCGATCAAGAGAAAGCCGAAGATGAAAACATCCGTGCCATGGAAGAGCTAACAAAGCGCATGGAGCAGTTGATGAAAGACACTGCACGCAATGAAAACATCGACAAAGAAACCATGAAAAAAATGGCGGAAGCGTTGAAGTCGATGCAGGAACTTTCGGATAAAGAAATGCCTGAAGTCAGCGAGCAATTGCAAGCTTCAGGTGAACCTTCTAACACCCCAGAAAAAGCCAAAAACGATGTTAAAAAAGCCGTTGAGGAACAGAAGCAAGTTGTCGAAAAAATGAATCAAGCTCTCGCAGATGCTAAAGATGCGAACAAGCGATTTGAAGCGAGCACGTTTATCACGCGTCTGAAAAAAGCAGCGGAAGAGCAAAACGGAATCGCCACCAACTTGATTGCAAGTTTGGCAAACACGATCGGCATGAGAAAATCCGAAGTTGATCCCAAAGATAAACGCAAATTAGAGGAGATCGCCAAACAACAAGTTCTCACTGCTTCCGACATTCGCTGGATCCAAGAAGATCTCGGACATTACCACGCCCGCACTGGTGAAGCTGTGTTCAAACAAGTGGTTGATCTCATGCGCGATAGTAAAATCCGTGTGAATGAGCAAAAGAAAGCGGTGGATGTTACGATTGATGTGGGTCTTGAAAAAATTCATAACAAATTAGATGACAATCATGCATACACCGCGATCGAGACATCTAAAATGTCAGCCGATAAACTCAATGAATGGGCAGCACTTCTTGAAGGCGAAATGGATAAAGAGGGCGGTGGCGGAGGTGGCGGCGGAGGTGCTCCAAATTCAGAAGATGAGGATTTCGAATTCATGCTGCGCGTCATGAAAATGATCCAACAACAACAAGACTTACGCTCTAGAACTCGTGTTTTGGAACAACTCAAACGTGAGGCCAATTCACCCGTAACCACTCCGACACGATGAAATTCAAACTCATCTATTTATTCACTCTGCTTTTCTGCGCGACGCTTCACGCGGAGCCAGAAAAATTGAACAAGAAGGAAATTCTTGAGCAGCATGCGGTAGGCGCAGAGAAAGTCGCAGACGAGCAGGACGAACTATCAGCAGATGTCCAACAACTCGTGATCGAACAAACCATTCCAGATGTCATCGAATTACTTTCTAAAGTGGAATCTATCATGGATGAAACCACGGATTACCTTTCTGAACCCGATACGGGTGGGCGCACGATTGCTGCACAAACTGAGATCATCGAAACCATTCACAAAGCAGCTAAGGCTAAGCAGGAAAAACAACAAGGCAGCAGCGGAGCTGGCGGTGCAATGTTAGACATGATGGAAAAAATGATGGAGCAGGGAGAAGGTAAGGGCAAAGGCAAGGGTAAGGGAAAAGGTAAGGAACCAGGCAAAGGAGAGGGACAGGGCGAAGGCGGCGATCAAGGTGGTGAAGGCAGTGGTGGAGAATCGAATTCTGAAAACGATACCTTCGGTGGTGGTAAAGATGGAAAATCTATAGAAAGACGTGTTCCAAAAGCAGCAGGAAATACCGGCAAAAGTTTACCCAGTGAATTTCAATCTGCGTTGGACGCATATAACCGTGGCATGGAGGAATTAGGAAAATGATTTATCGACGCTCTTTCATAACCATGCTTCTGGGGTCCTTCGCGGCTGCTCGGGCACAAGGCTTTCTTGATCGCAAAGATGATCGCATTCCTGCACAGGTGGATATCATTTATAGCCGCGGCCTCAACTATCTCGCAAAAAGCCAAAACGCCGAAGGCTCTTGGAGTGATGGTTCTGGGGATGAACCAGGTGTCGTTGGCCTTTGCATAGCTGCATTTCTTGCCCATGGAAGTGATCCTAACAACGGTGAGTATTCGCAAGTTTTCAAACGCGGAATCGACTACATCATTTCAAAACAAAACAAGGTTAAGGACAACGGTTACATCGGGACGAGCATGTATAACCATGCCTTCGCAACGAAAGCTTTAGCGGAGTCTTACGGTGTGGTCGATAATCCAAAAATCGCAGATGCTCTAAAAAGAGCGGTGGATTTGATTTTAAGCGCACAAAAACGCAATCCGACTGGAGCATGGCGCTACAATCCAGATGATAAAGATGCAGATACCACGGTGACAGGCAGCCAGCTCGTCACTTTATTTGCCGCGCGAAACGCAGGATTTCCTGTTCCAGACGAAGCGATTCGTAAAGGTTTGACCTACCTCAATAACTGCCGTGCTAGCAACGGCTCTTACGGCTACACCTCATCCGCTGGCGGAAAGCCCACCTTAACCGCGATTGGTTTGCTCTGCTCATCACTCGCAAAAGAAACTGGCACGAAAGAATACCAAGCGAGCCTCGAATTCTTAAAGAAAAACTTAGATTTCAGAGATCGTTCTTATCCTTACTACTACGAATATTACATGTCGCAGGCTTTGTTTCATGCTGATGAAACCGTTTGGAAGGATTGGAACAACCGGAACATTCGTTACATGGGAACGATCCAATCATCAGATGGATCCTTTCCTGGAAACTATGGCCAAGCATTCAGCACAGCGGGCGCGTTACTTTCATTAGCTCTCAATTACCGCTATTTACCGATCTACGAAAAATGAGGAGTCGAACTCAGAATTTTAAAATTAGCTTCTGCTACCTATGTCTCGCCACTCTCGTCAGTGGTGCAGAAGTTTCGTTTCTTGGTGATAACAAAATCAACGGTGAAATTGTTAGCATGGATGATCAAGGGACCGTTACCTTAAACACATCATATGCGAGTCAGGCATTGAAAGTGAATGTTGATAAAATCAGTAAAATCGATTTTGGTAAATCCGAGCAAAAATTTGAAATACCGACTCAAAATATCACTTTGATCAATGGTGATTCGTTTCCCGTTGGTATTCGTGGGTTAACTGAAAAATCTTTGCAAATTAGCTCTCCAATATTCGGAGATATCGACGTTTCACGTGAGATGATTGATTCGTTAGAAGTTGGGATATTCCCCAAAAAACATATCTACAAAGGTCCCAATAATATCAATGAATGGACGAGCGGCACCGACGAAGTTAGTAAATGGCAAATTGAAGACGGAGCCCTGATTGCCAACGGAAGCACGCTGATTTACCGCGACATGAAGTTGCCGGAAAGTTATTCCATTCGCTTCAAGCTAGCTTGGGATGCTAATCCAAATTTCCGGTTTTCTTTTGGAGATCCTATAGAATTTTCCGGCAAAAGCGTAAACCGATACTACATGCAGTTCGCTAGAGCGGGGATTGAGATCAAACGTGAATCTACCGGTAATAACCGTTTCACCCCAGTCGCCGTGATCGCCCGCCCGCCCGATAATTTTCCTGGTAAAGAATTATGGATCGAAATTCGATTAAGCCGCAAAGGCGGACGCCTGGAGCTTTATTTGAATGATCAGTTAGAAGGTCGATACGAAGATCCACATCCGGACATCCCCAATGGTTCGGGGGTCACATTTTTAAATCAATCCAGAAGTGAAAATAAGATCCGTATCTCAGATATCGAAGTAACAGAGTGGGAAGACCGCGGCGATCGGCATCGCACCGAAGATCGCGGTGATGGAAAAGAAGACGCGATCATTGGTCGCAATGGTGAACGTTTTAGCGGGCGCTTGCTTTCCATTGCCGATGCAGAACAGGGTAAGGTGTATCGATTTAAAAGTAATTTCCAAGAAGAGACGATGGATCTGCCTGACTCTGAAGTTTCCAACATATTTTTCTCTAGAAAGTCAGAAGCGAAACCTGAAAAATTTGAAGGTCTGAATTTATTTTTCCAAGGTCGTGGTGTTATCCAAGTGAAAAAATGTATTTTCAACGAGAACGCCCTTATCATCACGCACCCATTACTCGGAGACTTAGAAATAAATCGACACGCTGCCACCCGCTTGGAGCGTCACATGGTCTCAAAATCTAAACCAGAAACAGGTAAATGAAGATCACTCTCCTTTATATTTTGCTAACCAGTATTTGCTTTGCTGCACAAGATGCTGCCACCGTGCGCTTTGCCAATGGTGACAAGCTCAGCGGAAACGCTATCGCTCTCAATTTGGAGATGCTTACTTGGGAATCTGAAACTCTCAAAGAGCAAGCCAAGTTCAAACTGAATCAAATTTTAGATCTGTCGTTGCCTGCAGAATTCGATGCTAAAATTTCCGATGCTGCAAGCCACCAGGCATTGCTGGAATTAACCAATGGTGATTCAGTAAAAGGACTTCTCACGGGACTGAATGATCAAGAGATTCGCCTAAAAACCTGGTATGCTGGAGAAATGGTTTTCCGAAAAACGAACGTAAAATCCATCAGTATATCCCGTGGTTCGAAGATCATCTACCGCGGTCCTGATGGAATCGATGGCTGGAAACTAAGCGGAGAAGAGAACAGTTGGAAATTCTCCAATGGCGAGTTTGTTTCTTCTAAAATAGGCAGTCTCGCCCGAGATTTCGATTTTCCGGAAGCAGCTCAAGTTAGTTACGATGTAAGCTGGAGAGGAACACTTCGTTCTAAGATCGTTCTCTTTTCAACCGATCTCACGACTTCCAATCCCAGGAATGGCTATGAAATCATTTTTCATGGCAGCATGGTTCAATTGAGACGCCTGAGTGATAGCGCATGGCTTTACAGTAAAACAAATCCTCGGCGAATGCAGCCGAATGAAAAAGCCAGAATTGATATACGCTACAGTCGGAAATCCAATCAGATGATGATCTTCATCGACGAAGAAATTTTTGGAATGTGGGATAATCTGGAACTCGATGCGGCTACTGGCGAAGGTCTTCATTTCGTTTCCATGGAAAATAATGAAACCTCAGTTTCTAACATCGCAATCAGTCATTGGGATGGATACGTGGATGAATCCGCCATCGAGGAAATAGAACTCCGTGTCCAAAGATTTCCTGGTCACTTGCAAATGCAACGCGGAATGGAAGCACCAAATCCTGATGAAAAGGAATTACCTGAAAGTCGAATGAGTTTGTCCAATGGCGATACGCTCGAAGGGGAAGTCCTCGCCATTGATGGCGATATGATTAAAATTAAAACTCCTTTCACTGAAGTCAGCTTTCCTGTTCACCGAATCAATAATATCACACTCAAAAAAGCCTCTTCCGAGACTCCAAAACTTTACAATGGAGATGTTAGAACTATCCTTGCCGATGGCTCAAAATTGGTATTCAGGCTAGATGAGGTCAAAGAAGGCAAGCTCATCGGTTACAGTCAAAACTTCGGTCGCGCGGAGTTTGCTCAATCGGCGTTCAAACGCATTGAATTCAATATCCACCCAAAACCAAAAGCGAATTAAGATCCGTACCGATGAGTTTTTCGGGGGAGTGGAATTATCCGGTTGATCTGCCAGTTGTGGGCAAACGCCGCGAGCTGATTGATGCGATACGCAATCACCAAGTCGTGGTGGTGGTTTCTGACACCGGTTCAGGCAAGACCACGCAGTTGCCGAAGATGGTCGCGGAAGCGCTCGAAGTTTCAAACATGTCCGTCGAAGCTTTAGCGAAGTCGGATTCCAAAGATCAAGTTTCAAGGAAGAAGAAACTCATCGGTTGCACGCAGCCACGGCGGATCGCTGCGGTGTCGGTGGCGAAGCGAGTGGCGGAAGAGCTCTCGGTGCCGCTGGGGGATTTTGTGGGTTACCAGGTTCGCTTTGACGACATGACCTCGCGCGAGACGCGGATCAAGTTCATGACCGATGGTATCCTGCTCGCCGAGACCCAGGGAGATCGCGATCTCAACCGCTACGACGCACTCATTCTCGACGAGGCACATGAGCGCTCACTCAATATCGATTTCTTACTCGGCTATTTGAAATGTTTGTTAGAACGCCGACCCGAGATGAAACTGCTCATCTCCTCTGCAACCCTCGACGCTGGGGCGTTTGCGGAATTTTTCGGAGCGGGGACTCCCGTCATCGAGGCCGAGGGTCGGATGTTTCCAGTGGCAGAATTTTTCCTCCCGGGTAATGACGATGAAGAAATCGCCTCACACGTCGCGCGAGGTGTGGATTACCTGAGCGATATCGATCCCCAAGGCGATGTCCTGATTTTCCTGCCCGGTGAACGCGAGATCCGTGAAGCGACGGAGTTATTAGAAGGACGAAATTATCGAAACACCGAAGTCCTGCCATTGTTCGCGAGACTCGGCATGAGCGAGCAGCAGCGAATTTTCCAACCCGGTAACAAACGTCGCTTGGTGCTGGCAACCAACGTCGCGGAAACCTCGCTGACCATTCCGCGCATCGCTTGTGTGATCGATTCCGGCCTAGCGCGGGTGAGTCGCTGGAGTCCGGCGCGTGGAGTGCAGCGCTTGCAGATCGAGCCAGTCAGCCAAGCCAGCGCGCGCCAGAGAAAAGGTCGCTGCGGTCGGGTGCGAGATGGGATTTGCCTGCGGCTTTATGAGGAAGACGATCTGTTAGATCGCTCGGAATTCACCGATCCTGAAATTCGCCGCAGCTCGCTGGCGGGCGTGATTCTGCGGATGAAAGCGCTCGGACTTCCGGAAATTTCCGAGTTTCCATTTATCGATCCTCCCAACCAAAAAGCCATTTCCGAAGGCTACCGCGCCTTGCGGGAGGTCGGCGCCCTTGATTTGGAAAAGCGACTCACTGACATCGGGCGAGAGCTGGCAAAGTTACCGGTCGATCCACGGATGGGGCGGATGTTGATCGAAGCGAAGCACGAGCGCTGCGAGTCGGAAGTGACGATCATCGTCGCCGGACTCGAAACCAGTGATCCCCGCGAGCGTCCCGCCGAGAAGAAACGCGAGGCCGATGCCGCACATGCCCAATGGAACGATCCCGACAGCGATTTCATTGCGATGCTGAATCTCTGGCGCGATGTTTCGAAATTCTACGACGGCCGAAAATGGAAGTGGAATCAACTGCGGAAATATTGCGGCAAACATTTCCTCAATGCGAAGCGCGTGACGGAGTGGGGGAATATCGTCGATGAGCTTGCTGAAATTTCAAACTTCAAGATTCAAGCTCCAAAGGAAAACGCTGACTACAGTGCGATTCACCGTTCGCTTTTGGCGGGTGCGCCACGGCAGTTCGGGCTTTGGGATAAGGAAAACAAAGCTTACCGCAGCGCATCGGGTGGATTTTTTGCGGTGTTTCCCGGATCGAGTTTGTTCGGTCTTAAGAAGCGCAACGAATGGGTGATGGGGCTCGAGCTCGTCGAGACCACTCGGCAGTGGGCTCGACGCGTTGCAATGATCGAACCTGAATGGGTGGAAATCGTCGCTCCGCATCTTTGCCGCAGTCGCTACGGCGAGGCTCATTGGGATGAAAAACAAGGCGCGGTTTATGGGAAAGAAACCGTGATCTGCGGCGGGCTGCATGTCATCGAGGGTCGACAGGTGCATTACGGTCGGGTCGATAAAAAAGCCGCGCACGAAGTATTTCTCCGCGAGGGGATTCTCGGTGGGGGACTGCGGCGGAAAACCCGTTTTCTCGATCACATGGAAGCTATGCGAGCAGAAATCAAAGGGCTTGAGAATAAGTTGCGGCGGGTGGGGATGTTGTGGAGCGAAGACGCCGTGGTGCGGTTTTTTGCGGCAAGGATTCCCGAGGAAATTTCCACTGCGGCAGCCTTTCACAAATGGCGAGAGCAGAACGAAGATTCCCTCATGCTCGGAATGGCCGATGTGGTGTGGGAGGATTTGATAGGGTTAGAAAATTTTCCGGATGTGCTGAAACACGAAGGCGAAGAATACCCGCTCTATTATCATTGTGCACCGGGCGAACGCGATGACGGGGTCACGTTAGGGATTCACGTCGATCAACTTCCGACTATTCCCGAATGGCTGCCGGAGTGGGGAGTCGATGGAAATCTCGAACAACGTGCCGAGTTTCTCATGCGCAGTTTGCCCAAAGACTATCGCAAATCCTGCCAACCCATTTCTGAAACCGCATTCAGTTTTGCAGAACTATGGTCGGGTGCACCGAAGGAAAAAGGCATATGCGAAACGCTTTCCGAGCATATTCACGAACGCAACGGCGCGATGATTCCGGCTTCGGAATTCGATCTAACCAAACTCCCCGAGGAGCTGATCACGAAAATCTGGGTCTGCGATGACGAAGGCGAAGAACTTGCGATGGGAACCGATGTCGCAGAGCTGAAACTCCAGCTATCAGATCGGATGCGAGCGCGTTTCGAAGCCGCTGCCACCGCCGATATCGAGCGACGCGGCATGAGCGCATGGGACGGCGAGAGTTTGCCCGAACAAGTCATGACCGCCGGTGGCCCGGCATTTCCCGCTCTGGTGGACGAAGGTAAAACCGTCGGTGTGCGCGCCTTCACCAACCTTCACGAAGCCCGCGAATCCCACCGACGCGGCGGAGCTCGCTTGCTACTGTTAGGTGCCGAACGTGAGGTCGATTACCTAGGGAAAAAATTCCCGCTTGGCCTGCTGGCAAAAGTCGAAATGCCACGTCTCGGGATAGAGCTCGATGAACTGCTCCTGCTAACCGCCGAGGTTGTGGTCAAAGGTGCATTTCCACGCAGTCCCCAAAACTTTGCCATCGCCCACGAGAACGCGAAAGGCAAATGGTTCGATGCCGCGACGCAACTCTCAAAAGCCCTCGATGAAATCGTCGCCGCCGAGCGCACGGTCCGCACATGGATCAACACCCATCACGGCGATCGTAACTTCGGCGAAATCGCCACCGACCTCGACGAACAACTTTCCTGGCTCATGTGCGAGGGTTTCGTGTGGAAAACCGGGTTCCATCATTTCATCGATCTCCCCAGAAGATTCCGCGCCATCCGCTCCCGGCTCGGCCGCATCGAAAGTTTACCCCTCATCAAAGACCTCGAAAAAATGAATCTCATCCGCCCGCTGTGGGACGAGTGGTTTGAGAGATGGAAGGCCAAGCCTAACAATCCCGCACTCTGGGAAATCGGCTGGTTGCTAGAAGAATGGCGCATCCAAACCTTCGCGCCGGATGTCGAACTCAAAACCAAAACCTCCGAGAAAATCATCATGAAAAGGCTGGAGGAGTAAGCGTGGCGGCGGTTTTTAACCGCTATACCAACTATGATTTTTAACCACGGAGTACACAGAGTGTGTGCTAAAGCTGGCATGGCGGTTGAAAACCGCCGCCACACTCTCAAAATCTCCACTCAATCCCCGCATATACCGATCTCCCGTCTCCCGGAAGAAACTGGCGTTGATCAACTCCTGCGGCGTTGTCTAAGACGCCGTGGGTGGCGCTGTAGATTTCGTTAGTTAGATTCTTAGCTTCGACAAACCATGAGAAACCATCATTGACGCGTCGGCCGAATTTGAAGCCGAGTAGGGCATACGGATCTGCGGCAAAAGTGTTGCGGTGGTCGATGAAGGATTTGACGGGGACCCATTCGAAGGTGGGTCCGGCGTAGTAGCCTTGGGCGTTTTCCCAGAGCAGTTCGCCGCGCAGGAGGTGAGGGGGGAGGCCTGCGATGCGGTTGTCGCCGTAGGTGGGATCGTTATCGAAACGGAAGTTTCCGTAGGTGTAGGCGCTGCGGAAGATGAGTCTGTGATTCGGTGTTTCTGTATCCCAGGTATTTCCTAACAGATCGAGCTCGGTTCCGAGTTCGATTCCGTAATGGATTGTGTCGTCGGCATTGCGGGTGGTGGAGACAAGGGTGAGGGGATCGGTGATGGTGAGGAGTTCATCTTTCACCATGGAGTAGAAAAGCGTGGCATCCCATTTCGCGAAGGAGCGGTTGCCTCGGCTACCGAGTTCGAGCGTATTGGCGGTTTGTGCGTCGCGAGCGATGTTCGCGGTGACCGCTTCCGAAAACGATGGCGGCTCGAAGCTGCGTGAAATCCCGATGAAATATTGGATGTCATTGAGCTCATGCATCAAGCCGAGGCTGGGATCGATGTTGGCGAATGAATCGTCGTAAGAAGTCAACGTAACCGGAGCGGGCGGGGTGTAGAACGGTGGGACAGCGACGGGATTGGAAAACTCTCTGTCGTTCTCGCGGGTGGAATAGGCAGCGGCGAGTGTCGCTGTGAAACTCAGCTCGTCGGTGAGGTGATGACGATTTTCAATGAACGCTTCAAGATTCGCGGCGGTCTGGTCATCGCGCTGACGGAGCGCACCACGAGTTCCGTTGTTATTCATGAAACGGGAATCGGTGGTGTTTCCGTAGGTGAATGAAAGACCCGAACGGAATTGATTTTCACGTCCGGCGAGTTCGCTATTGTTAGAAAACGTGACTCCGGTGGTAAGGTCGTTGGAGAGTTGATCAAGGACACCAGCGAAAGGCGTGATCGGGTGATCGAGGTCTTTGTAAGTCCATGCGGAATAGAAATCCCAGGTGTTCTCGCCATCGCGCAGGGTGGTTTTGTTGGCGACGCGGAACAGCTCGAAGTCGCGGCGGTTGTCGAAGTTCAACGCGCCGTTCGCCGAGGTATCGGCCTGGCGTGGATTGGCTTCGAGTTCGGCTTTGGTTAGAGATCCGGGGAGTTCGGAATCGGTATGGATGGCGGTGAGGTAAAATCGGGTTTCCAGATCCTCGCGGAGTCGGATCCCGAAGTTTGAAAACAAACGTTGGGCGGATTGCTCGGCGTGATCGCGGTAGCCGCTTTGCGAAGAGTGTGAGAGCGAATAATAAAGATCTTTCGATCCCTCGGTGTAGCCACCCGCGAAGCGAGTACGGAGGTAATCATAAGAACCCGCCTCGATCCGTGCGGAGTGTCCGGGTGCGGTGTGGCCGGTGTGCGAGAGGTAATCGATGGCTCCACCCAAAGTGGTTGAGCCACGCGATAACGCATTTCCTCCACGCCAGATGTTGATATGAGAAGCGGCGAGGGGATCGATTGCTTGCATATCGAACGCGCCATCGGCGAGGTTGATGGGGATGCCGTCTTGCATGACGCGGATGCCGCGACCGTGAAACGTGCGTTGCAAACCGGAGCCACGGATGGAAATGCGTGCTTCATCCGAACCGAAGCGTGATTGCGCGACGACTCCCGGAGAGAGAGCAAAGGTATCGGTAAACGTGGAGGAGCGACCTGTTAGAAAACGTTCGGAGTCAATCGTCTCCGTTCCGCCCGGGATTTTCGCAAGATCGATTCGATCTTGTTCGAGGGTGGGTTGGGTGAGGCTAGATTCGGCTTTGACGACAATAGAATTGAGGGTTTCAGGTTCAGCTAAAGTGATGGAGGATGACAGGATGAGAAAGAGATATGGTTTCACTGAGTGAGATAAGAAGTGTTAGAAATGGATATGCATTTTGGTAGGGCGCCAACGCCGAGGGCGCCGCATGGAATGAGGAGAAATAGAATTCCCCAATGAAGAATCGAATACGTTTCGCTACGCGCGGCGCCCTCGGCGATGGCGCCCTACCTTTTACGTATAAATCTACGAAACAGTTCTACGCTCGTGGGGGCGGAGCTAGCGGGCCTTTTGCGGCGCAATCATGCGCATCTGCAAGGGCTGGAAAATCGATGGGCGGGAGAGGGGAGGAAAAGGGATCGTGGAGGCCGACTATAGTTGGTGCGAAATAATCTTGGAACAGTTTCTGGGAAAGTTGAACGGGTTCAGGATCCTGGTTTTTGGAATCAGATAATTTCGCTTCGCTGATCTTTTTACAAAGGCAACAAGGCTTTTCACCGCTGAACGTATCGACGACCGCTTCGGAAATGGAAGTCTCCTGCGAGTAGGTCACCAACATGTTCGCCCATGCATAGAGCTGCACAACGGAATAAGGTCCACCGGCTAAATGAACACAGCCGAGGACGACGAACAGGTATTGGAAGAGACGTTTCAGTTTCCGGACAAACTAGTGTTAGATTTCGATTTCGCCTTCGAAGACGAAATCGGCTGGGCCGGTGAGAGTGACGTTTTTGAAAGTTTGATCGCCGGTTTTCTCGAAACCGATGGTTAAAGTATCGCCGCCTTCGACATCGACTTTGATGGGCGATTCCGCGCCGGTGAGCAAGTGATGCACGAGCGCACAGGCGACCATGCCAGTGCCACAGGCGAGGGTTTCGTCTTCAACTCCGCGTTCGTAGGTGCGGATGGCGATGTGATCGGGAGCGAGCACTTTCGCGAAGTTGGCGTTGGTGCCGTTCGGTGCGAAGTGTGAATGGAAGCGCGTGGCGCGACCCACATTGAAGACATCGGTGTTTTCTAAATCGTCCACGAAGCTAACGACGTGAGGCACGCCGGTGTTGAGGAAATGGAGATCGCCGGAAAATCCATCGATTTTCACGGGAGTGTTGAGCGCGAGATCTTTTGGTTCCGACATCGCGATGCGGACTTCATCGCCGACGATTTCCGCGGTGAGCGTTCCGGCGATGGTTTCGAAAGAAACGCTGGAAGGAAGTTCTTCATCTTCATTGCCAAGGTGCGCGGTAAAGAAACCGAAGCAACGCGCGCCGTTGCCACACATTTCGGCTTCGCCACCATCGGCGTTATAGTAGCGGAATTTGTAATCGGCTCCATTTTCTGCTGGCTCGACCGCTAATAAACCATCGGCACCAATCCCGCGATGACGATCGCAGAGTGCGGCGATGGTGTCATCGTCGAGGGAGATCGATAAGTCGCGGTTGTCGATGACGATGAAATCGTTACCGGCGCCATTCATTTTGTAAAAGTGGAGAAGCATAGGAAGAGTGAATGATGAATAATGAAGAGTGAAAGGGATGTGAGGAGGTAGTATAAGCGGATTAGGTCGTTATCAAGAGGAAGAAAGGTATTTTTCTCGGCTCTCAGCTCTCCGCTCTAAGCTCTGATCGCATCAATCAACGGCTTTGCAAAATCCCTGACGGCTTGAGCTGGGTTGGAGAGGTTTTCCTCGATGCGTTTGACGATGGCGGAGCCGACGATGACGCCGTCGGCGGATTTTGCGACTAGGATGGCTTGCTCGGGATTTGAGATGCCGAAGCCGACGCAGACTGGGACTTTGCTGTGTTGTTTGATGGCGGCGACCTGAGCGGGGATGGTGGCTGCTGGTGCTGAATGGCCGCCGGTGACTCCGCTGCGTGAAAGGGCATAGATGAAGCCCTCAGCTTTTTCGGCGAGCATTTTAATGCGATCCGGTGGGGTCGATGGTGCGATCAGGCGGATATGGGAGAGCGACTTGTTTTCCGCGAGCTCGGCGGAGAGTTCGGCTTCATCTGGCGGCAGGTCCAATAACAAAATCCCGTCCGCGCCGGCTGCGACTGCATCTTTTTGGAAGCGGGAAAATCCGTATGTGAAAATCGGATTCAGGTAAGTGAAGAGGACGATGGGGGTGGTGTCGTTTTTTTCGCGAAACGCTTTGATCAGCTCAAGAGTGCGTGCCGTGGTCATGCCTGATTTCAGAGCCCGGTCGGCAGCCATCTGGTTCACGATTCCATCGGCCAGCGGATCGGAAAACGGCATGCCGAGCTCAATCACATCGGCGCCGATATCTGCGAGCGTGTGCATTACCTCCAAAGAAAGTTCAAACGAAGGATCGCCAGCAGCCACGTAGGCAATGAAGGCTTTTTGATTCTGTTTTTTGAGAGTGGCAAACGTATCGTCGAGACGCATGCGGCGAAGCTAGACTCCAAATTCTAAATCTCAAACCTCAAATTTCAGGGGGAACTGATGCAGACCACCACAATCACTATATCGGACTCATACCGTGGCTCATTTCGTAAGTGCAGAAGTGAAGGGCATAGATCAAAAGTAGTTTCACGGGCGGCGCCTCAATCGAATCCGAATAACCGCTTCGCGTTATCACGGTAGATCAGTGCTTTGATGTCATCTGGGATATCGAGGGTTTTCATTAACTCAAACTGAACCGCAGGTTTTTTTTCCTTTGCATCAAACGTCCACCAACCGCAATCGGTTCCAAATAAAATTCTCCTGCTGTGCTGGATCATAAACTGACTCGTGTGCTCTTTGTTCTTGGTTAGGGCGCTCGCACCGCTACCAGCTGAGATGTCGGCGTAAAGATTCGGGTAGGCTGTAAGCATGCGTTCACAGTTGCCGCTGCCAAATTGTTTCCACCAGTTAGGGCCGTGAGCAATGAAGATGCAGTTAGGGTAAGTTTTGAGAGCGTTTTCTAAATGTTTGAATTCGGCAGTATCTTTATTTTGTATGTCATCCATATGAAACATGACCGGGAAACCCACTTTTGCGCAGGCTGCGTAAAGGCGCATGTTCGCTGGGTCGTCGAACATCAGACCTTTACCGTAATGTTCGCCAAAACCGATCGCGCCTTCCTTTTTTTCCCGTTCTAAAATTTTTACGGCTTCTTCGACGGAACTGACCTCTTCATGCTTGATGATGCAGAAGCGATCCATTTTGCCTTCGTGCTTTTTGAAATTTGCGAGCATGACGGCACGGTCTCTTTCATTTTTATCTCGTGAAACATCGATCGGGTGCACGAGTCCTCGGGTCACACCGTTTGCCTTCATCCATTCAGTAGTTTGCTCCAAGCCATTAGCTGTGCAGGACATCGCATGAAGGTGGGCGTCGATGATTCCTTGATCTGCCGGATCAGCTCGAAGTGACGTAGCTGCGGAACATGTCAGAATAAAAGCGATGAGATAGGAGTGGAATTTCATAGATGAAGCTGAAAAGCTTGAATTTGCATCTTACTGTAGCGGGTGAGGGGAGATGTGGATTATCTCTTCAAGTATCACCTAACGCTCTATTTCACGAATTCTAGGAGATCAGCTCTCGATTTTTTGAGGTCGGCTGGGTTGGTGTAGAACATGTGGCCGGCATCGTAGTAGGTGTATTTTACCTGACTAAGCAGTGCGGGGGATGTGCCAGTTAGCTGGCGGAACGAATAGGCGACGCCTTCGGGTGGCGTTGCGAGGTCGGTGTGGGCACCCATGACTAAGATACGCAATTTAGGATTATCACGCATGGCGGTGGCGAGGCTGGTTGTGAGATTCACGATGCTGTTATCGGATCCGTATTTCCATGGACTCACCTCAGATGTTAGAATTTCGTAGGGTTGATCTTCTTTCCAGCCGAGTTCGTCGCCTAGGTAGGTCAGCATCGCGGTGGAAAATGCCTGATAGGCCAAGGAATAAGATGGATCGTATTCGGCCGAATCTAAGGTCGGATCGGTGACATCCCAAGCAACCCGCGCATCGAAGCGACCAATCACTTTTCCCTCAGCTCTGAGGAGCTCTGCACGGAAGTTATATGGATCGAGGCATAGATGATGTTTTTTCCAAATCTCGACAGAAATTCCCGTCAGCTCTGCCAATTTTGCAGCGATCTTTTCAAATTCCTCAGTCTTGATTTCGTTGCCCTTCAACAAGGCGAGCCCGTAATCGCCGTAAGCAAATTCCTTGGCTGTTTGATAAACGGCATCGCGTTCGCCTTTGATTTTTCCGTGGTGCAGAGCAGTGGTGGCAAAGGTTGGCAGGAGAATTTGATAGGAAAGCTGGCTGCCCTGGGAAGCCACGAGAGTGCGATAATCCAGCAGCGTTGAGAGCAGAACTACGCCATTCAAGCTCATCCCATAGCGATCCTGCAAGTGATTCGCCAGGCCCGCCGCACGGATACCGCCGTAGGATTCGCCACATAGATATTTCGGCGAACTCCAACGATTATTGTTTGTGATCCACATCCGGATGAAATCACCGACGGACTCGATGTCTTCATTTAATCCGTGAAATTCTTTCTCTTCCGTTTTCCCAGCCGCACGGCTGTAACCGGTCGTAACAGGATCAATGAGCACGAGATCGCACACGTCCAAAATGCTCTGATCGTTATCGATCAAACGGGCAGGGGGTGTGACAGGCTGTGTGCCATCGCTGGGTAAATCCAATCTACGAGGGCCGAGAATTCCGAGATGCAACCAAACCGCAGACGATCCAGGACCGCCGTTGAATGCGAACATGACGGGTCGTTTTGAAACGTCTGCAGCATTTTCACGGGTGTAACTCGTGTAGAAAATCGACGCACGCGGTTCGTTTTTCTTATTCTTCAAAACGAGTTTTCCAACCGTCGATACGTAAGCGATGTCCTTACCATCGATCTTCACGGAGCTCTTTTTCTGGATAGGCTCGACCGTTTTTTCCTCAACGACAGGGGGCTTTTTCTCTTCAGCTGCGGGCTTTTCCTGGGCGTAGGCAGGTGCCGAAATGAGGAGTAGCAGGGGGAAAATCGTTTTAAATGAGATATGGGTCATGTTGGAATGTTCGTTAGATCATCGACGGTTTCTGAATTCTGCAAAGCGGGAAAATTTCTAATCTGCACGGTTTTGAATCGATCACCGTAGCAAATCTTATCTAAATTTCCTCCGACATGATCGAATGCACCGGACTCAATGGAAAAGACGCGATGTCGTTTATCGATGATCTGGCAGAACTTCGCTGTAAGGTTTTCCGAGAATATCCATATCTCTACGAAGGCGATCTAGGCTACGAACGCGAATATCTCGCTCATTATACGGAGTCAGAAAACTCGTTTCTGGTGATCGCGAAATTCGAAAATCAGATCATTGGGGTTTCGACCTGCTTGCCATTGGTCGAGGCCGATCCAGCATTTCAGCAGCCATTTAAGGAGGCTGAATATGATTTGTCAAAAATCGGCTATTTTGGCGAATCGGTGCTTTTACCAGAATTTCGCGGACACGGCGTCGGGCATCGATTTTTTGACCTGCGTGAACAATGGGCGCTGAAGCATGATTTCACGCTCACCACATTTTGCTCAGTGATCCGACCCGATGATCATGCGGCGCGTCCGGCGAATTACAGATCTCATGATGAGTTCTGGAAAAAGCGCGGCTACCAACGTGACGATGAACTCATCGTGAAACTCGACTGGCCGGAAGTCTCTAATCTTAAGAAGTCAACAAAGTCGGCTATTTCCGAGGAAACCTCGCATAGCCTCGTTTTTTGGCTTAAATCGACCTTATGATGGCTTGGGGCTGGATTTATGACAACTTGTTACAATATATGTAATGCCAAATCATTAAATCTGCCGAGGTCACAGAGCTATTTCCCTCTTCATTATAGGGTCAGGAACTTGTGGCTTCTTGAAAAAACGAGTCGCCTCCAATGAAAACTCTGATTAAGTTCACCGAAATGGCTTTAGAAGAATCCGAGGATAAGCGTTACTGGATGCAACAAGCTGCGAGATTGTCGCGTCGGATCAATCTAGCTTGGTTCTTGGATGGATTCGCGGGTCCTCTGTTGATTGCGGCTGTGATTGGATCGGTTTTGGTTTTAGGTGTTCGCCGTGAGTTTCCCGAGCTCCATCCCGCTATTCTGGGTGGATCTTTAGCTGCTATATTTCTTATTTTAGGCCTGATTGTCCTGAAAAGAACTTGGAAACGCTTTGAATCGCCGGCGCAGGCGTTGGTTCGCATCGAGGCCACTCAACAGATGAATTCTGCGCTTTCAGCGGCTTCTGCGGGCATTTTGCCATGGCCTGAGCGCCCAAAAAGCCTCTCAAAATCGCTCAATTGGCACCTCCCAAAAACCCTTACCCCCCCTGCTGCTGCCTTGATTTTACTGGCAATTGGCTTGTTGATTCCGATCAAAGCTAAATCTTTTGACGACTCCGAAACATCTCGTGAGCCACAGGCATGGTCGCAGCTTGATTCACAGCTCGAAAAGCTCACGGAAGACGCATTGGTTGATGAGAAATACCTAGAGGATATGAAGGAGCGACTCGATCAGCTCCGTGCCCAAGAGGAAGAACAATGGTTCAGTCACGCATCGTTGGAGGCTACTGACAGCTTAAAGGAATCCCACAATTCCAGCCTTGATGACCTTCAACAAGATCTTACTGAGGCCGCTGATGCGATGCAGCAGCTCACAGATGCAGCAAAAGATCTGAGTTCCGAGCAGAAACAAAAGCTCGCCGAGCAGTTCGATGATGCCCTGCAAGGTTTACAAAATGGGGCTATGAAGCCAAATGAACAGCTTTTGGATCAACTTTCCCAACTCGACCCGAAAGATATGGGCAATCTCAATCCTGAGCAGATGCAGCAGCTAAAGGATAATATGGAGAAACTCAAGGAGGGACTGAACGAAGCCGGGCAAGGAGAAGGTCAAGGCGATGATTGGGCGGATCAGCTTTTAGGTGATGGTGGAGAAGGTCAAGGTGAGGGCCAGGGCGAAGGTGAACCCGGTGACGGGCCCGGAAAAGGCGGTATTCAGCGCGGTCCAGGCCACGATCCTAACGTCCTGAGAAACCCGAAAGATGCTCTAGCGGTCGGTGATTTAACAGCTCTCGAGGCAACAGATCTTTCCCGTGCCCTGCCCGGCGACCTTCTTCAGCTTCAGGATGGAAAGCATTCAGTGGATCAGAAAGCCACCACTTTATCATCAGGTGGACAGGCCACTAAAGGTGCTGGCGGCGATCGAGTTTGGAGAGAATCGCTCAATCCGGACGAGCAGCGCGCTCTAAAAAATTACTTTGAGTAAGGTTAATTCACCTTGCCGTCCTTAATGACCAAGGTTCGGTCTCCGACCTTCGCAAGGCTTTGATCGTGAGTTACAACCACCAATGTAACTCCATGCTCATCAGCGAGTTGTAAAAGTATTTCCATGATTTCTTTACTCGTGTTTGAATCTAGGTTTCCGGTCGGTTCATCCGCAAAAAGCACAGCTGGCTGGTTCACAATTGCACGAGCGATGGCCACGCGCTGCTGTTCACCGCCTGACATTTCAGAGGGCAAATGATCCGACCGATCTTTCAGTCCGACCCGCTCTAAAGCAAGCAATGCGGCTTCGGTGTGGTTAAATCCAGCGATCGCTCCTGGAACCGCGACGTTTTCCAGTGCGGTCAGCTCGGGTAGTAAGTGGTAATTTTGGAACACGTATCCAATCGAACGATTCCGAAACGCCGCCTGCTCCTTGCGGCCGAGTTTGTAGATATCCGTGCCGGCGATGTGGACGCTGCCGAGTTCGGGGCGCTCAAGGCCGGCCAGAGTGTAGAGCAGAGTTGTTTTTCCCGCACCGCTCGGTCCGCAGAGGAAAACTTTTTCACCTTTGTGGATCCGCAGATCGATCCCGTGCAGGACCTCGATCGATTTTTTTCCGATCCGATAGCTCCTATGCAAATCTCTCGTTTCTATCATCACTTCGCTCACGCAGTTAGGTTGCGTCTATCGCTGCCACCTGTCCACCATTCTCCTCACTTGTATGATTGAAATTCGCACGATACGTTCCTCCGCGTGGTCGAGAAAAGTGACTTGCGTGCTGTGCTTCAATACATTCCCCAATTCCGGGGAAAAGTGTTTTGCGTCCTCATCGAAGCAGATTTACTTCCCGAACCTGCGGTCGCAGAAACCCTGCTCGATCTCGCTGTTCTAGAAGATCTAGGCGTGAAACTGGTGCTCGGGGTTCTCGGAGGCGACCTGAAAGATCTCTACGATTGGACTCTGGAATGCGAAATCATGGCCGCCCGCGTGACTCGCCCCATCACGGATGAACTCGCCGTGAAAGAGGTCAATGATATCCTCAACCGTGGTCAATCCGCCATCATCGATGCATCGGGAATTGGCCCGCTCGATTCTGAAGTCGTCGATTTCGCAAAACGCATCGGGGTTTCCAAAGTCATTGCGCTTTTGCAACAAAGCATTTTAGTCAACGGCCAGCCTGCCCACGCGATCCGCGCTGGGGATGTTCCGAATGTTTTAAAATCCCAAAACGTCGAGGGTCGCGAGCTGTTAGCCGCTGCTGCGAATGCCTGCAATCTCGGCGTGCCTCGTGTTCACGTCCTCAACGGTCGCCAGCAAGGCGTTCTGGTTGATGAACTTTTCTCTAACGAAGGCGTCGGCACCATGGTGCACGCCGATAGCTATCGGGTCATCCGTGAACTACGTGACGAAGATATTCCGGAACTACTCGGCATGATCGGGCGCGTAGTGCGTCGCACCAAACTCATCGCGCGGACTTACGAAGATATCCAAGCACGCATCGGTGATTACTCGGTGATATCGATCGACGATAACGTCGTGGGCTGTGTTGCGTTGCATGAATATCCATCGGAAAACTGTGCGGAAGTTGCCTGCCTCTACGTCAAGCAAGCTCACGAAGGTCGCGGATATGGCGTGGAGCTGGTTGCTCATGCGGAAAGTTTAGCGAAGCAGAAAAACATCGCCCGGGTGTTCGCACTGACGAATCGCGCGGCGGATTTTTTCATTCGCGCAAAATACTCGTTGTGTGATCTGGATGCGTTGCCAGAAAAGCGCCGTGAGCAATTTATTGCGAGTGGGCGGGACTCGCTGGTGTTTCAGAAGTTTCTCTAAATGAAATAGATCTTATAAGTCCTATAAGACTAATGTTTATAGGGTTAATGCCTAACTAAAATTTCATTGCACTACCTGTATACAAAGACAGGATTAAGGTATGAAACTTAAATTTTGTGGCGCTGCTGGCACCACTACTGGCTCTCAGCATTTACTTGAAATCAACGGCAAGCGCATCCTCCTCGATTGCGGGCTTTATCAGGGCCACCGCAAAGATGCTTATGAGATCAACTGCTGTTTCCCTCACTTCGATCCCAAAACCATCGACATCGTTGTGCTATCACATGCTCACATCGATCATAGTGGTAATCTACCGAACCTGACTCGCTCGGGTTTCAAAGGCAGCATTTTCTCCACCCACGCCACACGCGATCTTTGCCAGATCATGTTGCGCGATTGCGCAAAAATTCAGGAAAGCGATATCGATTGGCTCAACAAACAACGCCAACGCGAAGGTCTTTCCGATGCCACGCCACTCTACACCGAACAAGATGCGGAAAAATGCCTCCGCCAATTCGTCACGCTTTCCTACGACAGACCCCTTCACATCTCCGATGGTGTTGAGCTTACGTTTGTCGATGCCGGACATATTCTCGGATCGGCTCAGGTTGTGTTAGATATTCAAGATCACAGTGATGCTAAAAAGAAACGCTTCGTATTTTCTGGCGATGTCGGGCGTGGTGGAAACGAAGTATTGCGTGATCCAGTGGCAGTGAAAGATGTCGATTACGTATTAATGGAATGCACCTACGGCGGACGTGAGCACGAAGCCCCTCCGGGTTTTGATGAACATTTCAGTCAGGTCATCAAACGTGCGATCCAACGCAGAGGTAAAATTCTGATTCCTGCCTTCGCGGTCGAGCGCACTCAGCAACTCCTCTATGTTCTCAATGAAATGTTCATTTCCAGACAAATTCCGGCTATCCCTGTTTATGTCGATAGCCCACTCGCGGTCAGTGCTACGGAAATTTACAAACTCCATCCCGATTCGTTTAACGAAGAAGTTTATGATGCATTGTTTGAAAAACAAAATCCTTTTGGCTTCGAAGATCTGACACTCGTTCGTTCCGTGAAAGGCTCGAAAGCACTCAACGATCTAGAAGGTATCGCGATTATCATTTCTGCATCGGGCATGTGCGAGGCCGGACGGATTCTGCATCACCTCCGCAACAACATCGAAGACCCAAATACCACCATCCTTTTCGTTGGTTACTGTGCAGAAGGTACGCTCGGCAGACGCATCCGCGACGGCGTGAAACAGGTCAATATTCTTGGCGACTCTTTCCATGTGAACGCTCACATCGACATCGTCGATTCCTTCTCCGGTCACGCAGATCATTCCGAACTGGTCGATTATTTCAACCGCATCGAAGGGTCAAAAACACAAACTTGGCTAGTCCACGGTGAACCCGAAGGAGCACAAGCTCTACAAGCTGCCCTACAAGAAACAGGCAAACAGATCTCCGTAGCCAAGTTGGGTAACGAAGTAGAAATTTAGCCGAAGGCTTTGGACTGCTGCGGTTATCCGCAGCTTTCAGGGTTAATGATGTTCTAACGCAAACTTCCGGTAGCAACCCATCCCTCCGATCCACAGCTTCTAGGGTAAAGCTGGGAATGATCCCAGCAGTCCAAAGCCTGCGGCGTAAATCCCTCATTTACCCAACGCAGCCCGAACTTCCGCAATCATCTGATCCGCCAAATCCCCGTCCATCCAACTGGCGATTTTTTCGGTCTTCTCGCCCACGATGAGTTCCACCCGTTTCATCTGTTTATTATTTGATGAGCCGGACGTCGTGCCGCGGATGTCATGGACTTGATTACGTGGAAACGAACGATCTTCTAAAATCAAACCGTTGCGATACGTGCGGATCGATATCTCGGCTTCGTTGCCTTCGATGCGTTGGTCTTTCTTCATCGACCTCAAGGTCGAAAAAGTCATTCCCAATCCGATTACTGCAAACAGTGAGCAAAATAAGATCCAAATCGTTCGGAACCCATTCGTTAATAGAAAGTTCAACCACATCATGATTCCTTCCTCTCCTTGTTGGGTTTTAGATATCGATTCACCTTCAATTAGGAAAATACCAATACAAACAAACCCAATCCCCATAATCGCAAAAACCAAAGAACCAATCAGCGCACTCGCGCCGGGCTTTGGAATCGATACCGAGAAAACCGATTTTCGAGAACCCACGCGAATGGGAGCTAATCCTTCGGCGGTTTGATTGGATTCAACTTTCTCTTTACCTGCTAACACCTCATTAAAATCCGCGACCAACCACGCCTTATCCTCTGCTGTTAGACCTGATCCAAATCGCAACTTTCCGTCCATCCCTCGGATCTCGATTCCGAAAATGGGTTTGTAGTTCTGCTGATAAAATTCTTTTTGCGATACTGAGCTAATGCTGGATCTTGAGAGCGATTTTTGACTGCTCTTGCCGAACATTTCTTTGCGCAGCGTGATCTGATTGCTGCCAAAAGTGACAGTGTGTTTTAGATATTTCTGCCGGAAAGCGGCGTACATCATACCCAAGCCCACCGCCCAAAATAGCCCGAAGAATGGGATCAAGACCCAATCTGGTCCATCACTCTCGATTTCCCCCCCGGTCAAAAATGCATAAATAAATGAGCCGCTGACTGCCCCTGTGATAAGCAGCCAAAACAATGCGAAGAATAAAAAGAACCCAAATTTACCGGTCGCTGGGATGTGCCAGATGACTTGATCGGCACCAACAGTTCCCCTTCGGATTTTCGTGTTGGCTGGGGGGCGATCCGCAAAGCCTACCATTTGCGCTGAATCTGCACCACCCGCCCATTCACTCAGTGATGCCCTCGCTCCACACGATCCACAAACCATCACCTCATCCCAATCTTTGGGAAGCTCCCCCGCCGCCGCGCCGCAATCCGGACACGCCAACTTACCACTCTTTAGCTTCGCCCGAACATTCGCTTTTTCAATGGTCTCAACCACTTTCTTGAACATGGCTCTATCCTAAACACGTTGCCGCGAGGAAGATCAAGTGTGGCGGCAGATTTTATCCGCCATGCCCATTTATTTCAGTATGATAAGCTTACACCAGAAATCTATAAATTGAATTGGCATGGCGGATACAATCCGCCGCCACGAAATACTTCTCGCTTGGACTTTGAAATTTGACGCATAAAGTCCCATCGAACATGCGACTCGCCGTATTAAACATCGTTGGCCTTTCAAAATCTCTGCTCGGAGAAAACGCGCCTGGGATGACTGCGTTCGCTGAAAAGCATGGCTTGCAAACTTACAAGCCAGCATTCCCCGCCCTAACCACGACCGCTCAGTCGTCGATTCTAACTGGCACTCCTCCAGAGCAACACGGCATCGTCGCCAATGGCTGGTATGATCGTGAGAGCGCGGAGGTGCGTTTTTGGAAACAATCCAACCACATCGTCCACGGCGAAAAAATCTGGGACACGCTCCGTCGCGAACTCAAAGCCACCAACCCGAACTTCACCTGCGCGAAATTGTTTTGGTGGTATAACATGCATTCCAGCGCGGATTTCACCATCACCCCTCGCCCGCTTTACCCAGCCGATGGATCGAAACATTTCGATGTCCATACCCAGCCCATGGAAATGCGCGACGAAATCAAAGCCGATCTCGGCCCGTTTCCATTCCCCGCTTTTTGGGGTCCTGCGGCTGGGATCGCTTCTTCGGAATGGATCGCCGCTTCCGCGAAATGGGTGGAAGAAAAACATCAGCCCACGCTCTCGCTCGTCTATCTTCCACATCTCGATTATTGCCTGCAAAAAGACGGCCCGGCCGCTGCTAACATTCCGAACGAAGTCCGTGCGATCGATCGCGTCGTCACCGATCTCATTTCCTTTTACGAATCCCGCAACGTCCGTGTCCTGCTCCTTTCCGAATACGGCATTTCTCCGGTCGATCAACCCATTCACCTGAATCGCCTGTTTCGCGAGAAAGGTTGGCTCTCGATCAAAAACGAACTGGGTCGCGAAACTCTCGACTACGGCGGTTGCAAAGCGTTCGCGGTGGCAGATCACCAAGTTGCTCACATATACATCAACGATCCATCGATCCAAAACGAGGTTCGTGATTTGTTAGGAAAAACCTCAGGCATCGATGAAATCCGCGAGCGCAATCACGAACGTGCGGGCGACCTTATCGCCATCGCCAAGCCAAACGCATGGTTCACTTACTATTTCTGGAAAGACGATACTCTCGCCCCAGACTTTGCCCGCACTATCGATATCCACCGCAAACCCGGATACGATCCCTGCGAACTGTTCATCGATCCAGCGATCTCTTTCCCAAAATTAAAAATCGCAAAATTCTTGCTTAAGAAGAAGCTGGGGATTCGTGGTTTGTTAGATGTCATCCCACTGGATGCGAAACTCGTCAAAGGCTCGCATGGAAGAGATGACGTTCCAGATTCCGAGAAACCCGTCTTAATTGGTTCCTCTCACGCTGTTCAATCCGCACACGATCTCAACGCGGCGATTCGTGCGGAGTTTTTATAATTACTTCTTTTCTCTCTCCTCCCGAATCACCGAAAGCGCATCGTATAGAGCATACATGATGAGCATGAGAGTGAGCAACATGCACACACCCCACCAGATGAGGAAACGCATCGCGCTACCGGCAAGCCACTCATCAATTCCCCACATCCCAAGAGCGATCCATGCCAAAATGACTAATAACCCATAGCTCAACATTTTCCGTCGCGTAACACGATCCCGCAGCATGTTTTTCGCGATGCTTTTGCTGCTGTCCCAGTCTGATAGAGGTTGGTTCACGGATGAAGGTTGGAAAATTGAAAGGATTTGTCTAAGCAACAAAAATGGAAATGAGTATCTCGATAAAAGTTCAGTTAGCGAGCAACCATGCAATGGCAGCTTCTTGCGTGGAAAAAACTTTGACGGTGTAATGACAACTCCCACTGCTTTGATTCGACTGATATAAGAATCCAAGTGCCGTGTTGAGAGGCTTATCTGTGACTATGGCAAGCAGACAAGTTTTGAGATGAGTCTTATTGAGGCAATCTTGCACATAAGCAAAATGCTCATTTACTTCGTTTGGATCGAATTCGAATGTGACATTCGAAAATATTCTTAAAACGCGCAGCTTATCCTGAAGATTTGGAAGCGCGATGATCTCGTGCATTTCCTTTTTAGCGATATCGGAGTCGTATTCACCTGTCGTGATTGCAGTCGCAAGACATGATTGAGCGTCGTAACTGAGTTGGAACATAACTTTCAAATGATTGTTGGATCATGCTGGAGCGACTGCCAAGAGAGAAATGCGAGATACTTGATCCCATACAGAAGCCGCGATTTCCAAATCGCGTCTGCAATGGTAAGAAGGCCTGAGATATTTCGCTCAAAAGGTCGCGATTTGGAAATCGCGGTTCCTTTCATTTAGCCTAGATCAGGAAATATGGCTTGGATGAGAGAGAAGATTTCCCCACCATCTCCGCGACAGACTTTTTTCACGACTATGAACGATATTAAAATCACACTCCACACCACCGCAGGCGACATCGACGCGACTTTTTACGCATCCAAAGCCCCCATCACTTGCGCCAACTTTCTTAATCTCTCGCAGCGCGGTTATTACAACGGCGTTGCTTTCCACCGCGTGATCGAAGGTTTCATGCTGCAAGGTGGCGATCCAACCGAAAGCGGCCGCGGCGGCCCGGGTTACAAGTTCGCAGATGAATTCCATCCCGATCTCCGTCACCGTGCTCCAGGTGTTTTCTCCATGGCTAACGCCGGTCCAGGAACCAACGGCTCCCAGTTTTTCATCACCACCACCCCGACTCCTTTCCTCGACAACCGCCACTCTGTGTTTGGTCAAGTCACCAACGGTTTAGATGTCGTCGAAAAAATCACCGGTAAAAACAACACCGGCGAGCGTGGCTGCAAGTTCAACGGAGTCGGCGATAAAATCACTTCCGTCACGATCCATGACGACACCACGAATTTGTTCGCCGATCAAAAGGACAACCTCGAACACTGGAATTCCATCTTGGATAAAGCCTGATCTATCAGCCTAACGAACCGCTCGCCATGTTACTCGACGTCAACCACCTGACCACCCGTTTCCATACTCGAAATGGTGTGGTTCACGCGGTTGAAGATGTCTCGTTCAAACTCGAGCGCGGCGAGACTCTTGGGATCGTCGGTGAGTCGGGTTCGGGAAAATCGGTAACCTGCTATTCCCTGCTCGGTTTGATACCGACACCTCCGGGTCGTATCGTGCATGGTACGGCGATGTTTGATGGGATCGATCTCCTCAGCGCGAGCGAGAAGGAACTTCGCGGAATTCGGGGAAAACGGATCTCGATGATTTTCCAAGATCCGATGACCTCGCTGAATCCCTACATGCGGATCAGCGATCAGATCACCGAGCCTCTGGAGCTTCACGAAAACATCAAAGGCAAAGCCGCATTGATCCGTGCGATCGATGCTCTGGCAGAAGTCGGAATTTCAGATCCTGAAAAACGCATTCATTCTTATCCTCACGAGTTTTCCGGCGGCATGCGCCAACGCGTCATGATCGCGATGGCGTTGATCACCAAACCCGAGCTTCTGATTTGTGATGAGCCGACCACCGCGCTCGATGTCACCGTGCAGAAGCAAGTGTTAGATTTGATCAAAGATCGTCAGGAAAAACTCGGCACTTCGATCATTTTCATCACCCACGATCTCGCGGTCGTTTCTGAAGTCTGCGACCACATTAACGTGATGTATGCCGGACGCATCGTGGAAAGCGCCCAGCGCAAAGATCTTTTCAGCAATCCTCTGCATGCCTACACGCGATCCTTGTTGAAATCGATCCCCGCCGCGCAGCCCAAAGGTCAGCCATTGATGACCATTCCTGGACTCCCGCCAAATCTCGCGAATCCCCCGCAAGGATGTGCGTTTCAACCCCGCAACCTTCTCGGTAACCCCGAGCTTTGCTTGACCGATTCCAAACCTGAACTCTCCGAAATCGAACCCGGTCATTTCGTGCAAAGCTGCCCAGGTTGTCTCGCCTCTTGATGTTTACTCAGATAAAGAACTCAAGATTGTCTATCCCTGCCAGTTGACTTTTATTTCGCTTACCTTCATAGCCAATACATGTCTACCGCGCTGCAACCCAAACCAAGAATCATCGGCCACAAAGCCAGGATCTGTATTGTTGCTTCAAAATACAACGAACAGTTCACGGATGCACTCGTGGAAAACGCCATTTCGGAGCTGGGTGAACTCATCCCCATGGCACGCATCGACCTTATCCGCGTTCCCGGAGCTTTCGAGATCCCCGTCGCCGTTGCCAAATTACTGC
>JANPJY010000007.1:0-12622 GCA_031425735.1 Akkermansiaceae bacterium
AACGCCTCCGCTGCCTGATCGGAAGAAAACGGAATCATCTGATCAAGAACAGCGTCCGGAAGCACAGCATGATCAGAATTCGTCCATCGCCACGCTAACTTATGATCTCGAATGTCGAAGGAAGTCATTCTTTTGGAGAACGTCAAAGGCCATGCACCCCTGACCGGGAGCGCGCTTTCGAGAGCGGGTTAAGGGTGATCTTAACAGTGGTCATTCGAACTCAGAGCGGGTCAAGGGTTGTCATGCGCCGACTTGTTCTGCTTCTTGGCGTTCTCGCGCTTAGTCATATCATCGTTGGAGGACAACTCAATATCCTTGGCTGATGCTAGTCCTATACCAACGTTGGAGGACAACTCAATATCCTGCTGGTAAAGTGAGAATCTAATCTTCTGCTTGTCTCCTGCCTTAGGTTGGTATCCAGAGACCTTAATGAAGTGGCCTGGGCGAATCGTGGGTGAGTAAAAGTAGCTGTTACCGCAAAAGCTAAAAACGTGCGATTGTGCTCTAATCCATTCACCATTCTTGTTTTGAGCTTCGAGCTTCAGATAGATGTCTCCCTCTTGAGCTGCTAACTTGAGAAGCTTATCAGTCTGATTAATGACATAAACAGGGATTGTCCCATCTGAAGACACGGCTTTGTAGTCGGCGAATAGCGATAAAGTTCCTGCACTAGATATTGAATCTGGTGGCAGTTTGGCCATCGGGAGGTCAGAATCCTCGGCATGGGAAAGCGAGCAACAGGTTACAATAGCTAGAATTTGTATGAGTAGTTTCATTTTCATCGTAGGTTATGACACCAAGCTTTGGACTTTCTTAGAATTATTTTGCAGAACAGTATTAATTAGTAGTACCTCGGGATCGTATATCCAGCGAGCATCATTCCTAAAATGAATAGAAAAGTCCTTGATTTGAAAAGGATTTATTCCTGTGGTGTGTGTATATCAGGATTTTTTTGAGCGGCTTCCGAGGTGGTATTTGGATTTCTGATATACAGACGTTTTGTCAGTCGTTTGCGACTTATTGACGATCCACAACATGTCCGTCGTCTAGGCCTTCGTAGCTTTAGCTAAGTAGGCGGCGAAGACGGATTCGCGCATAACTTCTTCTTTTTCTGTCCCAGTGAGACCCCGCTTCGCACGGCTGCCTCGGCTCTTCGACAGGCTCAGACTCTACGACGATGCAGCCCTACCCAATCTCTTCCTTGGAATTTGAACTTTGAACTTTGAACTTTACCTATCATCGTCGCCCCATGACTCGCCCTGACGCCCGTGCTAATGACCAGCTCCGCCCAATTTCCTTTCATCCAAATGTCGCCCCACATGCCACTGGCTCCGTGCTTGTCTGCTTTGGTGATACCCGTGTGATCTGCTCCGCAACGGTTGAAGACAACATTCCCGGCTGGATGCGTTACCAAAAAGTCACCGGTGGCTGGCTGACCGCCGAGTATTCCATGCTCCCCTACTCCACCCACGACCGTAAAGCCCGCGACATCTCACGCGGGAAACTCGACGGCCGATCCTCTGAAATCCAACGCCTCATCGGTCGATCCATTCGCGCGGTGGTTGATCTCCAAAAAATCGGCCAACGCACGATCTGGATCGATTGCGATGTCCTGCAAGCCGACGGCGGAACCCGCACCGCATCGGTCACTGGTGCCTGCGTCGCGGTCGCCATCGCGTTTAACCGCATGATGTCCGAAGGTAAAATCAAAGATTTCCCGCTCAAAAAACTCGTCGCCGCGGTATCAGCCGGGATTTTTGAAGAGACTGCCGTGTTGGATCTCAATTACCTCGAAGACAAGGCCGCGACCGTCGATTTCAACATCGTCATGACCGAGTCGCGGGAGTTTGTGGAAGTCCAAGGTTCCGGCGAAGAAGCCGACTTCACTGCCCCACAGATGACCGACATGATCGCCCTCGCCCAAAAAGGCATTTCGGAAATTTTTGCCCTCCAAAAACTCGCCATCATCAACGCCGATAAGGCAGAGCCCGTGGATTTCGCTTCCCTGATTGGAAAGTTCTCCCAAAAATCTCAGTGACTCAACGCAAGTTCGACCGACTCCCAACGTATTCCCAGCCATGAAACGCCAACTCATTCTCATCCCCCTGCTTACGAGCCTCGCTTTAAGCGCAGAAGAACTCCCGAATCCTCAGCTCCTGCCCACCACCAAGGCGATCTACGAAAAAATCATCGCCAAACAAAAAGCCGAGGCCGCGAAGCACGAGGCCTATACCCAGCCAATACCGCTCGCTGAAGGTTCAAAAATCGACCTCATACCCATCCCCGCAGGAAAATATAAAATCGGCTCCGATCCAGCATCGCCCAAACACAAGCCCGACGAAGCTCCGCAAAAGGAAATCGCCATCCCAGCTTTCTGGATGGCGAAACTTGAAACCACTTGGGACGTCTACCGCCCTTACATGGAAAACGGAAAAGCCCGTAACAAAGACGGCACGTTGAATCGCGACGCTGATATGTCGACCTCTGAGTCACCCAATGTCAAAGACGGCGAAACCCTCGTCGATACCGTCACGCAACCCACGCCTCCCTACATTCCCATGCACTTCTCCATGGGCGATGGATATTCCAAAGACTACCCCGCTGTCGGCATCACTCAACACGCCGCTAACAAATTCTGCGAATGGCTATCCGCCCAAACCGGCAATTTCTACCGCCTCCCGACCGAAGCCGAATGGGAATACGCCTGCCGCGCCGGAACCACTACCGCCTACTCCTTCGGCGACGATGCGAGCAAACTCGGCGAATACGCGTGGTTCATGGATAACTCCGAATTTGCTTACCAAAAGGTAGGCACCAAAAAGCCCAACCCTTGGGGCCTTTACGACATGCACGGTAACGCTGCCGAACTCACCCTCGATCAATACGTCGCGGACGCATTTAGCAAAATCAAAGACGGTGCCACCAACCCATGGATACCAGCTCCTGTCCGCTACCCCACCGTCATGCGTGGTGGCCATTGGGATGCCGAAGCCGCCACGCTCCGCTCCTCCGCTCGCGGCCAAACTTCCGCCGAACTCAAAGTCATCGACCCACAAATCCCCAAATCTCTCTGGTATTTCACCAACGCCTCATGGCTCGGTTTCCGCGTCGTAAGACCGTTAGAAATTCCATCCGTCGAGGAAATGCACAAAGCCTGGAACTACGGCCCAGGACCGACTGAGTGAGTTTGAAACTATAAATTTTAAACTATAAACTTCAAAGAAGAGAGAACGACAATGAAATACCAACTCCTTATTACCTCTCTTCTAACAAGTTTCGCCATCGGTGCAGAGGAACTCCCAAATCCTCACCTTCTGCCTACTACCAAGGCGATTTACGAAATCATCATCGCTAAGCAAAAAGCCGAAGCTGCAAAACACGAGGCCTACACCCAAGATGTTCCGCTTGTTGAAGGCGCGAAGATTGATCTCATTCCCATTCCTGCCGGAAAATTTAAAATCGGTTCCGATCCTAAATCGCCAAACCATAAAACGGACGAGGCTCCGCAAAAGGAAATCACGATCAATCCTTTCTGGATGGCGAAACACGAAATCACGTGGGACTCCTACTATCCCTATATGGATAGTATCAGAGGTCGCAACAAAGACGGCTCGCTGAATCGCGATGCCGACATGTCAACTTCCGAACCGCCAGAAATCAGAGAAGGCGAAACACTAGTTGACGCGATTACTCAGCCCACACCCGCTGCTTATGTCCCAATGCACAACGGAATGAGTAGCGGATACGAAAAGGGATTCCCAGCCGTGGGTGTTACTCACCACGCGGGCAACAAATACTGCGAATGGCTTTCTGCCCAAACTGGTCATTTCTACAGACTCCCAACTGAAGCCGAATGGGAGTATGCCTGCCGCGCCGGAACCACCACAGAATATTCATTTGGAGATGATACTTCCAAACTCGGTGAATACGCATGGTTCTCTGCTAATTCAGAATCGGCTTATCATACAGTAGGTCTGAAAAAACCTAATCCATGGGGATTATACGACATGCACGGCAATGCCGCTGAATTAACTCTCGATCAGTATCTTCCAGACGCTTACGCAAAAATTAAAGACGGCTCCACCAACCCATGGGTGCCTGCACCGAATCGCTACCCGACCGTCTTCCGGGGTGGCCACTGGGAGGCCAATCCCGAAATGCTCCGCTCCGCAGGTCGCGGTCACACCTACCCTAAGCTTAAAGATCTTGATCCTCAAATTCCTAAATCCATCTGGTATTTTACAAATGCTTTCTGGCTCGGATTCCGCATCGTCAGACCGTCAGAAGTCCCATCCGTGGAAGAAATGCACAAAGCCTGGAACCAAGGTCCTGGAACCACGGAGTAAGTAAGTTTCGGACTTAAACTTTCCGTATGAAAACCCACCCAAACTTCATTCTCCTCATTTTGATGATACCCATCTTGGGTTGGTCGGCTTGGTATCCATATGACCAAATCACTTGGTGGTTAGAAGTTTGTCCCGTGTTTGCGGGGTTCATCGCTCTTTTTATCGCTCAATCAAAAAATTGGAGATTCTCTAACTTCTCCATCGTTTTGATTGGACTGCACATGATCCTGTTGATGGTTGGAGGTCACTACACCTATGCGCGCGTGCCGATTGGCGATTGGGCAAAGGAAGCCTTTGATCTTTCCCGCAATCACTACGATAGGCTTGGTCATATTTTCCAAGGACTCACTCCCGCGATCTTGAGCCGCGAGGTGTTTATGAGAAATCGCATCGTCGCCACGCGCGGTTGGATGAGTGTGTTGACCGTGTCTTTCTGCATGGCGATCAGCGCGATTTATGAACTGATCGAGTGGGTGGCAGCTCTCGTTTCCGCTGAAGCCGCAGAATCCTTTCTCGGAACCCAGGGCGATCACTGGGACACACAAATCGATATGTTCTGCGCACTCATCGGAGCGATAGGTGCGGTGGTCTTATTACGTTTCGCCCACAATCGTTCGATGCGGAAACTATCAGATTCCACTTTGCGTTCCTCTGCGACCTCTGCGACCTCTGCGGCTTTGCGTTGAAAATTGTAACCTAGCTATGACTCCGCAGAAAGCCCGGCTCTTCGGAGTTTCTGCCTTAGAGTCGCACGGTTCATACGCAACGCGGCGGCGAGGCGGGTGGGACGCTGATCAAAACGTTCTAACAAATGCCGCAGCATAGCGACTTCCATCTGATCCAACAACACATCGTATTGCCATTCGGCTTCATCGGTGAGTTCAAGTTGCGAATCCAACCAACGCGCCACCACTCGATCGAGTTCACTAGAAACAACTTTGCCTCCCGATGTATGCAAGGCTTGTGAAACATGTGGAGGTAAATGCCCGGGCAAGATGGGTCCGCCATGGCTCATCGCCAGCGCATGTTCGATCACATGTCTCAGTTCACGCACGTTGCCCGGCCATTCGTATGCTTGAAGCGAGCATAGTGTGGCGGCGGTCATTTCAAATTTCGACGAAGCGGAACTCTGCATCCCATGGAAAAATCGGCACAACGCGGGAATATCCTCTGACCGCTCGGGCAACGCCGGCATCTCGATGGATAACGCGCTGAACGCATAAAACAAATCGGATCTCAACAGTTGTTTCCCCTCGGCTTCTCGCGGATCCATTTGCAGGGTCGCGATCAATCTTGGGAGTTGGATTTTTTCTTGGCAAATCACCTCTGCTAAACCTGCCTGCAACGCCGGATTGAGAGTATCCAATCCCTCCAACACCAACGTACCGGTGGTATCAGCCAAGTAAGTTTGCAAGGATTCTAACTGATGGATCGTCGCACATTCAACCATGCGCAGCGAATCCGCACTGCGATTGCTATTCGTATGAATGACCCGCGCCGCCAAGGTTTTTCCCGTGCCACATGCGCCATGCAACATCACCGGCATATCGCCACTGCAAGCGCGCGCGATCCCTAAAAAGACGCGATGCATGCTCGTCGATGCGCCGATCAAAGAAGTCGCTGCGGGCTCATTTGGCTCAGCGATCTGGATGCTCTTGGTCACCAACGTGGAAATCACTTCTTCAAAGCGCTGCAAGTCGAGCGGTTTGATCAGGTAATCTGCGACGCCCAATTTCTGTGACGTGATCGTGTGATCCAAGGTCGCGTGAGCTGTGATGATCAGGATCGAAATTTTCGAACCCGATTTACGAATCTTCTCCAAAATTTCCAATCCACTCACATCGGGTAAGCCGATATCTAACACAATCGCCTCAAACTTCTGCGCTTTGATCCGCTCAAGCGCAGCCGCGCCACTCGCCGCCAGCACCGCAGAATGTCCCAAGCGATGGATCGCCAGCGACAAGGCGGTGCCGAGTGCGTGTTCATCTTCAATAATCAAAATCGCTGCCATAATTCTCTATGTTTGATCCTCAGGCTTCGGCCACGCGATGCGCACACACGCACCTTTTTCCAGTAGGTTTTCGACTGAAATCGTTCCGCCGTGTGATTCTATTATTTCCTTTGAAACCGCTACGCCCAAACCCATGCCTCCTTCTCGTTCTGAATGAAACGGCTCACCAAATTTTTCTAGTGCTTGCGGGCTGAAACCGACGCCTTGATCTTCCACTTCTAACAATCCACGCAACACTCGCAGTTTCACCTCGCCACCTTTCGGCATGCTTTGGATGGCGTTCAGCAATAAATTACACAACACCTGTCGCAACCGGTCTCTGTCCCCTTTCACCTCATGCTCGCGCCAGTCCGGAGCGATCTCTTGATGAATCACCACTCCCGCATGCTTCGCTTGCAAACTCAGGCCATGACAAGCATCCGTCGACAACTTTTCCAGATCAACGGGCATCATTTTCACCGGCTCTGGTTTCGCATAACGCAGCCATTGATTCACGAGAAACTCGATTCGTTCCGCCTCGCTCACAATCAAAGCCGCAGACATTTTTTCATCCGTTCCGCAGACTCTCTCTAACAACTGTGCATGAAGACGGATCGCCGAAACGGGATTTCTCACTTCATGTGCCAAGCTGGTCGCCATCCTTCCCAGCAACGCCAACCGCTCTGCATGCCGGCGTTTTTCCCTCTCCTCCACTAAAGACCCATGCGCTTTAGCCAGCGCGTTCGCCAAACTCACAATTTCCTGCGGCCCGGAACTTGGCAAGCCACGCAGTGGTTGATCTCCGCCAATCTCTGGAATCGCCGCCGCTAATTTTGCGAGGGGTCGCGTGACTTTGCGGCCGATCCCAACGGAGAACAAAAGCGACAACGCCCAAAAACTTCCCAACGCCAATCGCGCATCTAAGCGTTTCCAAAACGGCACGACACCGGGTCGGTCTGCTTTGCGTGAAAACCAAACTTCACGACCGTTTTTCAATTTAAAACCCACCTCTAATAGATCAGCCCCACGCCTCGCGTGACCGTCGGCAGATTGTGATCCCGCCGATTCGCGAAACTCCACATCCGCTCCCATCACCCGACCAATCTGCTCCGCCATGTGTTTGCTTTTCGGCAAATTGCTTTGATCCAAAAATAACGCGTTGGTCCGGCCCAATGATTCCAGCGCCACCTCTTCCTCGACTTTCGTCAGATGCTGAAAAAACGCCATCAGCGCAATCGATCCCACCAACACAAACGCCCCGAAACTCGCCACCAACCACATCGCGAGAGAACCGGATTTCGAGTAAATTGGACGATTTTTATCCATAAGAGAGAACTTAGAAAAAATGCTTATCTCACATGGATTTGTCGATTTTTTAGTTCAACAAACCGAACATTTTATGATCGTCACTGCACGAAATGGTTAATTTTTGTCCATCATTAATTCTTGTTGAGCATCACCAAGAGTCCTAGCAACGGGCGGTTTTACGACATTTATGAAAAAACTCCTATTCCTACTACTTCCACTCAGCACATCACAAGTATTTGCCCAAGATTTTCTCGAGCCATTGATTGTCACCGCGAGCCGCAATCCCACCGCGCTACGCGATGTTCCTTACTCTGTTTCATCTTTCTCAGCGGAGGACTTCCGCGAAAACAGCATCCGCACACTACCGGATGCCCTCCGCCTCACCCCCGGTGTCCTCGTCCAAAAAACCGCTCACGGCCATGGCTCCCCCTACATACGCGGCTTCACGGGTCGTCAGAATCTCCTTCTCGTCGATGGGATACGTATCAACAACTCCACCTTCCGCGGTGGACCGGTTCAGTATTGGAACACGATTGATCCCTACTCGCTGGATCACTTTGAGTTGATCCGCTCCCAAGGTTCCGTGCTTTACGGCTCTGATGCTGCGGGCGGCACTCTGAACGCGTTCACCAAATCATCAGGCTTCGCGGATGAAACAGAGGGCAAGCTTTTCTCCCACGGCTCCTCTTACTACGAATACCGTAGCAATGGTCGCGGCAGTCACATCGGCCGCTTGGAATCGCAAACGGGTATCGGCGGATTATTCGGGCTTCATCTGGGCATATCGGCGAAGGAATTCGGCGATATCGAAGATTCCGCCGTCGGCCTCATGCGCGGCACCGGCTACCCGGAGCAAGCTTTCGATACTCGCTTCGACTGGGCGATCTCTCCGCAAACGACCCTCACCGTAGCCCACCAAGACCTCGAACAAGACGGCGTTTCCCGCTGGCACTCCACGATCAGCAACCCAGGCTGGACACACGGTAATCACGTCACCACCCCCGGCACATTCCTGGCGCGTGATTACGACCAAGACCGCTCGTTGAGCTACATTCGCCTTGCCCATACCGACGACCGCGCGTCCGCGCCTGTCCGGAGAATCACGGCAACGCTCTCCTACCAGGATTCTTCCGAGAGGGAATTCCAGGATCGCTCTACTCCTCCTCCTGGTTTTCCTGTGATTGTAAACCGACGTCTTCAATATTATGAGGTGGATACCCTCGGATTTGATCTTGAGCTAGAATCGCCCGTAGCCGATGGATCGTTGGTCTATGGCCTCGACTACTACCGTGATTCCGTGGATTCCACAGCGTCTCGGGATACCGGGGCCGGATTTGTCTTTCATCAGTCCAACCGTCCTGTTGGTGACGATTCCACTTACGAACTCTTGGGCGCATACGTCCAATACATTCGTCCTATTGGAGAATCATTTGAAATCACGGCAGGACTCCGCTATACGGATGCCAGAACCGACATCGGAACAGTCTTTAATCCCACTACAGGCACAGATATTTCCACAAAAGACTCTTGGGACGATCTATCCGCCTCCCTGCGTGCCACCTACAGCATTGACGATCATAAGATGCTCTATGGAGGTATCTCCCAAGCCTTTCGCGCTCCTAACTTAAACGATCTTACGGGCAATCTCACGTCAGGTTCAGGTGTTCCCGTATCCGGGGCACTCGACCTAGAACCGGAAAATTATATCACCACTGAACTTGGCTACCGGCAAGAGAGTGACAAAAGCGGCATTGCATTTGCGGTTTTCTACACTGATTTCTCAGATCTCATTATAGCTGTACCTTCAGGGGCTAACTCGATCAACCGCAATTCCGGCGACGGCCACATTTATGGTGTAGAGTTGGAAGGTTTCTGGAAATTCGCTCCGCAGTGGACGCTCTCCGGCTTCGCCTCATGGCAGGAATCCCAAATCAAACGCCCTGCCTCCGTTGGCGGTCCCACCGTCCAGGAACCTTTATCCCGGGTCATGCCTCTCAACGGCTCCATCGCCCTCCGCTGGGATCACCCCTCCGCTCCATTCTGGTTGGAAGGACGCGTTCTCGCTTCGGCCACCGCTGATCGTCTAGCCGCAAGCGACGTTGCAGACACTCAACGCTTCCCCTCGAATGGCACTCCAAGCTATGCCGTCGCATCCATCCAGGCGGGTTGGAATCCCACCGAAAATGTCCAGATCACAGCTGCCGTGGAAAACCTCCTTGATGACGACTACCGCAACCACGGCTCCGGCCAAAACGAACCGGGCACCAATGCGATCCTCGGTGTGAAATATCTCTGGTGAGAATAAAAATCTCCCGGGTGGCAGGTGTCTGTCTGCCATGAAGGCGGATTTCTGCTGGTCCTGCCCTCATAGCCAAACCTGTTCATCGTCCTTGAAGCTTCTCACCGCCACCCTCCAAAACCTCCACGACCAAGATTACCGCAACCACGGCTCCGGCCAAAACGAAGCAGGATTTGGTGCAGTCATCGGCGCTCGGGTGAGTTTTTAAACGTGGCGGCGGATTGCATCCGCCATGCCGAAATTATTTATGTTTGATGGCGTGGCGGATATAATCCGCCACGCCAAAACTGCAAATCATCCCTATTCACGTCCGTAACACTGAAATTTACACATTGAAAGCCCACCGCCTAGCCGCTCTAGTGCGTTCGTGAAATTTCATCTTCTACCTATCATCCTGCTCTCCCCCCTCACCCTCAACGCTCAGGAAAAAATCATCCCTGGCGCAACCGAAGCCTCACCGTCCCACGCGCACTACTTCACATGGATCAACAACACCAACGAAGGCCCGACCGCTGAGCAGACCAAGATCAACCTCGAATTTTTCCAATGGTTGAAAGACGAATACGGAATGACTTTGGATATTTACGCCTTCGATGCAGGTGCTGTCGACGCACCGAATTATTACGGTTCACCTGACACTCGGAAATTCAAAGGTCAGTTTCCCGATGGTTTTGGTCCGTTCGCAAAACAAGCCAAAGCATTTGGTGGTCGACTCGGCGTGTGGCTGGGTCCCGATGGTTTTGGAAACACTCCCGAAGAAGAAAAGGCACGCATCGATTTCCTCGCATCCCTTGGTAAAGATCACAATTTCCAACTCTTCAAAATGGATGCGGTGTGCGGCCAACTCCGCGATGAAAAGCAAGACGCCTTCATTCGTTTGATGACCGAAGTCCGCAAACACAGCCCAGACCTCATCCTCCTCAACCATCGTTTAAACCTTGGCGAAGGCGTGGAGCATGCCACGACCTTTCTCTGGGAAGGCGCGGAAACCTACATCGACGTCCACATGGCCAACACCATGACCGCACCTCACAACCGCGCCACTGCCCTTTCACGCGGACTCCCGCCAGAACTCAAACGCCTCGCGGAAGATCACGGTGTGTGCCTTTCCTCATGCCTAGATTTCTGGGAAGACGATCTCATCCTCCAGGGATTCAACCGCTCGATGATCCTCGCGCCTCAACTTTATGGCAGCCCATGGTTTCTTCGCGATGACGAATACCCAAAGCTCGCCCGCATTTTTAACATCCACCGCAAATACCGCGATATCCTCATCAAAGGCATCGTTCTTCCGGAAGAAACCTACGGAAAAAATGCCGTTTCGCGTGGCGATGATAAAACCCGTCTCGTCAGCCTCCGCAATCTAACATGGGAACCCATCACTTACAAAATCGCGCTCGACTCCACTATCGGATTGAACAGCAAAGGAACCCGCGAAGTCCGCTTGCTTCATCCTTACGAGGAAATCCTCGGTAAAGGCCTCGCTCCTAACAAATCAGTCGAAGTCACGGTTCATCCCTTCCGCGCCGTGCTAGTTTTAGTGAGCACCGATAAAATTTCCGAACCCTCTCTCGAAAAAAGTGCTTACCAAGTCGTCAAAAATGTCGAGGGCAAGCCGGTTGAAATCGACAAGCTCACCCCCATCGCCCTCAAGCAGCCTTGGCACCGCAAACTCGCCGATCTAGCACCATCAGAACTACCTACCGATTGGGAAAGCCTGTACGAAGCCACCATGTTCGCTGCTGACAACAACGCGCTCGAACTCCGCAGTTTGAAACGCTCCGGTGAAACCAAAATCCCTGCAGTGAAAAACGCACGCCAAGCTTTCCTCGATCAACCACTCATGAAATCCCGCGCGCTTTCCGATCAGTTCATGTTCGATGGCGATTTATCAACCGTCATGGATTCAGTCGTCCGTAACAAAGACATGCGCATATCTACCGGTTGCTTGCGTATCGATTTCTCCAAACCGCAAAGCTTCGACCGCATCGCCATCCACACCCAAGCGTTTGATAGCACACTCATCGACAACGAAAACCGTGGCGCAGAATTTAGCCGCGATCTCATCACTTGGACCCAATCCGATGAAGCCATTATCGAAGGCAATACCCTGAACATTTACCCACCCGCCGGTGAGTGGCGTTATTTCCGCATGCAAACTGCCCCCGAGCGCATCGCCGAAGTTGAGGCATGGAAAGGCGAAACCCAACTGACCCGCGAAAACTGGAGAAGCAACAATTTCTTCGCCCATCCTAAAGTCCTACCCGTCGTTAAAACATGGTCGGCCAAAGTGAAAATCGACGAGATTACACCGACCTCCTACCTCTGCGTCGCTGTCGAAGGGAAACACGGAATCGAAGGTTGCTATGCCGCCCTGCGTGTCGGTGATCGCTTGGTCGGCGCCCCAGACCGCGCTGTTTCCTATCCCTCAAATGCTTGGGAATATCCAGTCTCCAACAAGCAAACTGGCTACACCTATTACATCCCACTGGATCAATCCATGCTCAACCAAGACCTCGAAGTCGTCTTACTAGGCATGAAAGGCGGAGGCCAAGAACTCCAGCCCACAGTCTGGCTAACCGCCCGCGAACTACCGTTCACCAAAGAGCGCGTGACGTTGAAGAAGTAAGCGAAACGTGGCGGCGGATTGCATCCGCCCTGCCAAAATTTCATTTTTTA
>JANPJY010000008.1:0-47773 GCA_031425735.1 Akkermansiaceae bacterium
CCTCTCAGAAATAGCGGCCGTCTCAACGAATTGAGAAGCACCTGGATCAAGCGGATTCAACAAGAGGGCACCAAGATCGAAAATCAGCAGGAAGAAGATAAGAAGCAGAAGGACGATAAAAATGGTAAAAATGAGAAAAAATCTACCTCTGCAGCGGGAACGCAAAGTCCCGCTTACGAGAAATATCTTACCGAGACCCTTCCCAGACTTCAGTGGACTATGGAGGTTGATCTCTTCCGTAGCGGCGACCAGGCCGGTGCGGCAGCTCGGATGATGAATCATTTAGAAAAATACATCGCTCATCCCTCTTCCCGCGATTGGGCCAAACAATTCGAAGTGTTGCTTAAACCGGTAGCTTTTGAGACACCCAGCGAGCCTGAGGAACCCGCGAAACCTGCCGAATAGTTCTTAAAAGACGCCATTCTTCTCCACCAAGGCGTCTGATTTAAGAAACAAGTGGTTATATTCGTGTTGAACAAAATCCGGCTAGACTGTTGCATGAACTGTTCATTTGAGTCATGGTTTTTCTCGTGGCTCAGAAAATTTTAGAAAAGAGATTATTAAAAACGCCGGGAGCGGCGTTGAAAGAGCATTTTGGTTTCTCTAAATTTCTCGACGGGCAGGAGGAAGTGATCTCGGAAATCGTTTCAGGAAGAGATGGTTTAGTAGTGATGCCGACGGGTGGTGGTAAGTCGCTGTGTTTTCAAATTCCCGCGCTGTGTTTTCCGGGAGTGACCTTGGTGATCTCACCGTTGATCGCGTTGATGAAAGATCAGGTCGACGCACTGGTGGCGCGCGGGATCGGTGCGACATTGATTAACTCGACTTTATCGTGGCCGGAACAAAAAGAGCGGCTGGATGGTATGCGGCGCGGCGATTTCAAGCTGGTCTATGTGGCACCGGAGCGCTTTCGCGCGGAGAGTTTTTTACGGGCATTGGAAGGTGTGGAGATTTCTTTGTTCGCGATCGATGAAGCGCATTGCCTTTCGCAATGGGGACACGATTTTCGGCCGGACTACATGCGGCTTGGAAAAGCGTTAGAAAAAATTGGCAGGCCGCAATGCGTGGCGTTGACCGCGACGGCCACACCCATTGTCCGGCAGGATATTTTAACCGTGCTTGGGTTGAGCGAGCCCTTCGAGCGAGTCAGTGGATTTTCTCGTCCGAATCTCTCGCTTGCGATCACGGCGGTGGACAAGACCTCGCACAAAGATGAGCGAATCAAAGCGGTCATCGCAGCGCACAAAACGGGAATCATCTACTGCGCGACGCGAAAAAAAGTGGATCTCGTTTCCGAGACTTTGGCGAGCTGGGGAGTGAATTGCGTTTCTTATCACGGTGGGATGTCGGATCAAGAGCGGGTTAAAGCACAGGAGATTTTCATTTCTAAAAAAGTCGATATCGCGGTGGCGACAAATGCGTTCGGGATGGGGATAGATAGAGGCGATGTGCGTTTCGTGATTCATTACGAAATTCCGGGAAGTGTGGAGGCTTACTATCAAGAGGCGGGTCGTGCGGGTCGGGATGGGGAGGCGGCGGTGTGTGAGTTGCTATTTAATTACGCCGACACTCGGACGCAGGAATTTTTCATCGATGGAGCTAATCCATCAGCCGCGACCGTGCGCCAAGTTTATCAATATCTTCTGAATGAAGCGGATAAGAGTCACGAGGTGTTCCGAACTTTAGAAGAGATGGCGGATCATGCGGATGTGAAAAATTCGATGGCGGTGGGAAGTGCGTTGACGGTTCTGGCGCGTGGACGGTTTATCGAGCGATTCGATGTGCAGGGAAAGCGAATGCGTGGCACGCGGTTGTTACAACCCAATCTTCTAACAAGAGATCTCGCGCTGGACGAGGATGCGATGGAGAAAAAGGATGCACGGGATCGAGAGAAGCTGCGCGCGATGGTGGAGATGTGTTACGCGCGGACGTGTCGCCAGCAATGGATTCTAAATTATTTCGGTGAACCCGATGCCGAAACTTGTGGCAACTGCGATGTGTGTCGGGAGCGCAGTGCGGGAGATTTCCGTAAGCCCACTGCTGAAGAAAAGCTGGTTGTGCAGAAAGCCTTGGCGGGTGTTGCGCGGATGTCGCAGCGCAATAGCGCGGGGTGGGAGGGTCGGTATGGGCGAGGTCGAATCATTCAGATGCTTTCGGGAAGTAAGTCTCAAGAGATTTTAAATAACCGTTTGGATCAGCTTACGACATATGGGATTCTTGCAGATAAAAGTACGGGATACTTGAACGCGTTGTTTCGTTCGTTGGCCGAGGATGGTTTGGTGATCACTCAGACGGGTGAGTATCCGTTGATGACGCTTTCAGAAAAAGGTGAGTCGGTCATGAGAGGTGATGCCGAATACGAACTCCGCTGGCCGGATGAAGTGGCGAAGCCGCAGGGGCTTTCGGAAAAAGATTTCGATCCTCAATTATTTACCATGTTGAAAGATCTGCGGTTCAAAATTTCCAAGCAAGCGGGTATTCCTCCCTATGTGGTGTTTTCTAACAAGGTTTTAGAATCGCTCACAAAGTACATGCCGATGAGCACTGAACAAGCACTGGAGATTCCGGGTATCGGGGAAGGCAAGGCGGGAAGTTACCTCCCGGCGTTTCTTGAAATGATACGGACGTTCCGTGCGATGAAATAGTTACCGCTGTGGTGGTTCAACGATGATCGCTCGTTGGGGAACTTCGGGATTGGTTGGTTCGTTCACTGTGGGTTCTACTGGAAGATCCACTTGGCGATCTTCCGCCCTCATTTCAGGGCTGTGATACGGTTGACTCTGACCGTGTTCGGAATCGAGTTTTTCGTAGATTTCTACAAAAGCCCAGATGACGGCGAGAGTAATGAGAAAAATCCATATAGGCCCCCAGATAGAGCTCTGATCATTTGTTGTGGCATCTGCCGTGGAGTGCTCGGTGGTGGAATCGGAGCCGCCGAGGATAGATTCGACCGAATCTGAATCGATCATCACAGCAGGGACAAAATCACCCAGCCACGGTTCGATATCTACGCCAATATATTCACCATATTGTTTGAGAAAACTGCGAGCGTAGAGAGGGCTGGTGAAAAATCCGAAATCTTCAGCTTCCAGTGCTTCAATGACCGGGCGAGGGATTTTGGCACGAAAAGACACGTCCTCGATGCTTACACCTGAAGCCTCACGCGCTTTCCGTAGTTTATCTCCGAGACTTTCGTGCATTTTAAATCCAAATACAGGAAAGCTTAATCTGTGCCGTGTGGCAACACATGTAGTGGGTTATTTTCCATTTTTTAGCCATCACTGGGCCTTAATTATCTCCATACATTCCAAGTCTTTCGGGTGGAAATGCTATTGACCTTGACTGGTCGCGATGTCTGTAGACTTTATGTCGCAACATTCAATCCAATATGACCTTGCAAACACTCCTTCTGTCCGGTGCCAAATCACTACTAAGCCGGCTTTTTCTGACGACTTTCATGATCTTGACTTCCACCTCGGGAGTCATCCTTGCACAGGATTTTGAAGGTAAAAATATCAGTGAAGTAGCCATTCGTTATAGCGGCCCTAAAACCGTCGACGAAGCGAGATTGCGCAACTTAATGGTGACCAAAGCGGGATCGGTCTATCGTGCTGAGAATTTAGACAATGACATTAAAACTCTGTTTGAATCCGGCTTGATCGAAAACGTTAAGTTTCTTGCGGAGCCTGCTGGAGGGAGCGTTCGTGTGATTGCGGAGATTCAAACCCGTCCGGCGATCAATGGAGTTGGTTTCGTTGGAAATACGATTTTCAGTGATCAGAAACTTGCCAAGGAGACCAAGTTGAAATCTGGCGGAACGATGAGCGATTCAGAGATTCTCGAAGCACGGCGGAATTTAGAGAAGCATTATCAAGGATATGGATATCCAGATGTTTTGATCTCTCATCGCACACAATCAACGGGCCAAGCAGGTCTCTCTGACTTAATTTTCGTAATTGATGAAGGTTCCAAAAACGAAGTTCGGAAGATCCGCTTCGAAGGCAACTCTGTCTTCACTACTGCGGAGTTGAAAAAGGAGATGAAAACCAAAGAAAAAGGTTGGTTCTCATGGCTGACTAAATCGGGACGTTTCGAATCGACCGCATTGGATGACGATTTGGATTCGGTTTTAGATTACTACCGCAGCAGAGGTTATCTGCGCGCAAGTAGCCCTGGAATTCGCCGTGATCCAGTCAACGATGGACGCGTGGATCTGGTGATTCCAATTTCCGAAGGTGATAAATATACGGTTTCGGGAATTAGCTTCGGCCCAATGTCGGTTTTCAAATCCGAGGAGCTCTATCCTTCGATGACCTTGAATGGCGGAGATGCTTATTCTTCCACCAAGATGCGGGAAGATATCAAAACGATCCGTAGTTTCTATGGTTCACGTGGGTATGCTGATGCGGTTGTCTCGCCGGATATCAAGGATGCAGGACCCAATCAGGTCGCGATCAAATATCAGATCACAGAAGGCTCTCGCTACCGTGTGGGGCGCGTAAACATCCAAGGTAACTCCAAAACTAAGGACAAAGTGATCCGCCGTGAAGTTCCGATGAATCCGGGCGACTGGTTCAATACTGTTGAATTGGAAACGACCAAGTCCCGTCTGCAAAACCTGCAATACTTCAGCGATGTGCAAGCCAATGGTTCACCAGGTGGTAATGGCTATCGCGATATCGACATTCTCGTCGAAGAGCGCAACACAGGTTCTGTTGGTGTTGGTGTTGGATTCAGTTCAGTTGATAACATTGTTGGTTTCCTCACACTTGAGCAGACCAACTTTGATATTACCAATCCTTGGAACTTTACAGGTGGCGGTCAACGTTTCGCAATGAATCTACGAGCAGGTTCCGAACGCAGTGAATTCAGTGTTTCATTGGTTGAACCATGGTTTATGGATCGTAAACTCTCACTGGGTGGTGATCTTTTCTATCGCCAATCATCTTACTTCAGCGATGTCTATGAGCAAACCAATGCCGGTGGCTCGATCTTCCTTCGTAAGCCTTTGTCTGAAAAATCCTCAATCAAACTCGCCTACACACTCGAAACCATTGGAATCGATGTAGAGGCCGGTGCTAGCCCAGCGTTCGTTGCTGAAGATGGTGATTTCGTTCGCAGTGCTCTGACTCTCAGTTATCTCTACGACAGTCGCGACAGCTCGATCACTCCACGTAGCGGAGAAAAACTGGACGTATCACTCGCGTTTGCAGGTTTAGGTGGGGATGTTGAAACCATTTCGCTCTCAACCCAAGGATCGAAGTATTGGAATCTCAAGTGGGACAGCATTCTCTCGGTAAACGGTGAAGTTGCATTTGTGGACGCGATCAATGGTAACGTGCCAATTTTTGAGCGCATGTTCCTTGGTGGTGGTAGAACCTTGCGTGGTTTTGAGTTCCGTGACATTGGTGGACTTCGTGATGCTCCATCGGGTGAAGTGCTTGGTGGTCAGTCTCTAGCGTTTCTAAACACAGAATATACTGTGCCGGTCATCGATAGTGTCCGCGCTGCTGTGTTCTATGACATGGGATTTGTAAACACGGGTTCATGGGACATTGGGCCACAGGATGTTTACAGCGATGTCGGCGTGGGTGTTCGTATCCAACTTCCGATCAGTCCAGTTCCAATTGCATTGGACTACGCAGTTCCAGTTAGTTCTCCCGACTCAATTGCGGACAAAGGGGGGCAGTTTAACTTCTACTTAAGTTACGAATACTAGGATTTTTTAATCAGCTGATTTTTAGAAAAACGGGATAGCCATCAGGTTATCCCGTTTTTTATGAGTCTCAAATTTCACATTCAGAAATTTCGCAGAGTTTGATTCGACATGAATTATTGCCCGGACTAATGTTTTTCTTATGCCTTCATTAATCGTCTTAGCAGCAGGTATGGGTAGCCGTTACGGTGGACTGAAACAATTAGACCCAATGGGGCCGAATGGTGAGACTGTTCTTGATTACTCGGTCTATGATGCGATTCGTGCGGGGTTCGATCGAGTGATATTTGTGATTCGTGAGGATTTTGCGGAAGCATTTAAGACAGGGATTGGTGAACGTTTTGCGCAGCTCATTCAGGTGGATTACGCATATCAGCGTCTAGATGATCTGCCTGCGCCGTTTGTTCCTCCAGTAGGCCGTACGAAACCATGGGGAACTACGCATGCGATTCGTGCCGCGAGGGAGTTGGTAGATGGTCCATTTGCTGTAATCAATGCGGATGATTTTTACGGAGCTGATGCCTATTTCAAAGCTAGCCGCTTTTTGAAAAGTTCTAATGAAGTGCGTTGCGGATTAGTGGCTTATCCACTTGAAAACACGCTCTCCGAACACGGTAGTGTGAATCGTGGAATTTGTGAAGTGAGTCAGGAACGCATGCTATTGGCGGTTGAAGAAGTAGTAAAAATTGCTCGTGATCAATCAGGTGAAATCGTAGGAATAGGTTTGAATGGCGAACGCCGAGCACTTAATCCGAAGGCGCCTGCATCGATGAATTTCTGGGCTTTCCCAAAGCGCTTCATGGCAAATATCGAAATCGAGTTTTTTGATTTTCTTGTCCAGCATGGTGATAAAGAAACAAGTGAATTTTATATTCCAACTGTGGTGGATAACTTAATTCACAAAGGAAAGTGCGAATGTGAAGTTATCGAGACAAGTGCGACTTGGTTTGGAGTGACTTTCCCGGAGGATAAATCCTATGTCGTACAATCAATTGCAGGTCTGATTGCGAAGGGTGATTACCCAGAAAAGCTCAGCGAGTGAGTCATTTCAGCTAGATTTTTTTAATCTAAATCAATCTTAAAGAAATCCTTCATCACTGCACGGTAGACTTCGTGCTTGAAAGTGGGAAGCCAATCGAGATCGAACTCGGTGGGATGAATCCAGCGATAAGACCGGAACTCACGAGGTGATTGGTTCACATCGATTTCTGGCGCATCTGCTCTGACCTTGCAGAGAAAATAAGTTTGCTCCTGACCATGATTGCCGTGCTTCTGGATTTTTTTTGAACGGACATCCGCAGGGTAAAGATAACGATAACCATCTTTACGTTGGAGTATTTCGTAATGTTCTTTGCGTAATCCAATTTCCTCTCGAATTTCGCGGTAGAGTGCTTGTTCGATATCCTCCCCGAAATCGACACCACCTTGAGGGAATTGCCACGCGCCGGGGATGGTCGATCGCTCACAAATGAGAAGATTCCCATTCGCGTTGATCATGAGTGCCGCAACGTTGGGGCGGTAACGAACCATGTAGATAACCTGCGTGAAAAAATCTTACCTATCAATGATTAACTTTTCTGAAGTATTTTAGAGGCTGGTCAAGTGCGGCACAGAAATGTATCGAGGAAGTATGTTGAAGTTTCAAATTCTAGTTATTTTCTCGCTGATGGTTTTTTCAGAGTTGGGAAATTCGCAAACGATTAATCCAAATAACCCGAACAATCCGACTGATCCTACTCAGACGGATAACAATGCTCAGAGAGGTAAAAAAGGCTTTTGGGAAGCTAACCTAGCTGGTGGAAATTTCGTCGTGGCATTATCGAGGATTACATCGGTTAGCAGACACAAGTATGTGTTGGATGGAACGGTGATCGTGGATGAGGTGACTATAGACACAGAAGGTCAGTCACTTGCTCGATTCTATTTCATCACGCCAGTGACGTCAGCGGGGCCGGAGTCTAACACGGCTCAGCTTGCTGAAAGGGTTTTGGAAATTGCCAACAACGCAGCCAGTGAAAAGGGCAGCACTGTGCAAGACATGGTGCAAAAAAAATATCCATTAACTACCCATTCCAAGGCGATTGAATATAGGCTCCTGACTGAGGCACAATTAAATGCCCTTTACCTAAGTGTGAAAACTGCCTGGCAGAGTAGCGATGGGCGAGTGTTCAAAGGTCAATAATCCTCCTTCCTAGCGCCTCATAGTCCCAGCGAAGCGTATATCTGGCGGGTAGCGTGGGATTTATTGAGGGTGTAGAAATGGATTCCGGCGATGGATTGATCGAGGAGCTCGGCGCATTGTTGGGCTGCGTAGTGGATTCCTGCGCGTTCTACGGCTTCGGGGTTGGAGTTGGCGCGGTCGAGCGCTTTGATGAGTTTTGCTGGATAGCGCGCGCCGGCAGCGAGTTCAGCCATCCGTTTCATGCTGGATAGGGAAGTTACGGGCATGATGCCAGCGATGATGGGAATGTGAATTCCAGAGAGTTGGCAGCGATCTCGGTAATCGAAGAAATCATGATTGTCGAAAAATAGTTGAGTACAAATGTAGTCCGCACCGGCATCGACTTTGGCTTTCATGTGATCGAGTTCGTCGACACGATTCGGAGTGGCTGGGTGACCTTCTGGGAAACCGGCGACCCCGATTCCGAAACCGCGCCGATCGGGATGGCGGCCGGAGTCGTTGAAGGTTTTGATATGAGCGACAAGATCTGCTGCGTAGCGGAAATCGCCTTGTGACCAATCATAATTGGGTTGGTCTTTTGGCGGATCGCCTCGCAGGGCTAGAATGTTTGAAACGCCTGCCGCCGCGTAGCGGGTGAGGATGGCATCAATTTCTGATTTCGTGTGTCCGACACAGGTGAGGTGTGGAACTGGAGGGATGTTGGTGGTTTGTTTGATGCGAAGCACCAGATCGTGAGTGAGTTCGCGGGTGCCGCCACCAGCGCCATAGGTCACTGAAACAAATGAGGGTGAAAGGGTTTCGAGATTTTGAATGGTCTCATAAAGCTCTTCCCAGGCGGCAGATGCGCGTGGAGGGAAGAACTCAAAGGAAAGAGAGGGTTTTGGGGCACTTAAAATGTCGAGAATGTGCATGTGAAGCGGGATAGAAGATTCGGGCGAAACTTTTTGGTGGGTGGAGTGTTGTAGGGAGAGCTGACGAATCCTCGCGGCAAATTTTAAAACTTTAAACGTTATTTTTCAATGAAGCTTCAAGTTCTACTCGGTGTATATGCATGCGTTTTGCCGTTTTATTTGCAAGCGGAAGAAACACCTCGTCAAAAACCAGTCAGGCCGTTTTTAGAGAGGCGCGGTGAAGATAGTCAGAATAGCGGCGAAAGAAACGGGAAAATGCGCCATCATCAGGAGGGGCATGGTGATATGTTCGGTATACTGGACAAAAATAACGATAAAGTGATCACCTCAGAAGAATTTTTCGCGGGGCCACGAATGGCGAACATGCCTCAGGAACAGCGCGAGAAGTTCTTTGCACGCATCGACCTAGATGGGAATGGGAAAGTTACCCCGGAAGAGGTCCGAAAAATGCGGCAGGAATCGCACGAAAAGCAAATGCGTGAGTTCCGTGAGCTAGATATCGATAAGAGTGGCGGGATGAGTTACGAGGAATTCAGTCTGGGTAAATTTTTCAGTCAATTACCCGAAGATAAGCGCAAGCAGATTTTTGATCGAATGGACACCAATTCGGACGGGCAGATCACTCCAGAAGATCGGCCAAAAGGCCCACGTCGTGATGCACAAGGACGGGAGCATCGAGAGCGATTCGACAAGAAACGCCCCGCTCTCGATGAAGCGCCAAGCGTACTTGATTGAGAGAGTGAGGAGCTTAGCGCAGCGAGTAATAACTCCGCCCGCTATCTAACAAAAAAGCGCGATGCATTTTTGGTGCATCGCGCTTGGTTGAAGTTTGAGATTGGAAAGCTTACTCAGATTTGGCCGCTTCAGCTGCAAGCGCTGTCGCGAGAACATCCTTGCGGAGGTTTCCACCTTTGCGTTGCGACCACCAGAGAACGATGGGTGAAGCCACGAAGACTGAGGAGTAAGTTCCGACTACAAGGCCGATCAAGATCATGATCGAAAAGTCACGGAGTGCGGAGCCGCCGAAGAAGGATAGGATCGCTACAGTCACAATTGTGGTAGCCGATGTCAGGACAGTTCTGGAGAGTGTGGCGTTGATCGCCTCATTCATAACGTCTTTGATCGCACCTGAGCGAAGTAGAATCGTTTCGCGAATACGGTCGAAAATAACAATGGTGTCGTTGATCGAGTAACCCGCGATGGTGAGGATGGCGCCGACATGGATGAGGGAAAGTTCCCGACCCAATATGACAACAACGCCAACTGCAATGATGATGTCGTGTAGGAGTGCGACGAAGGCACCGACGGCGAAAGAGAACTCAAAGCGAACCGTGATGTAGATACCAATACCGATAAGTCCCAGAGCGAGGGCGACAAGCGACTCGACGAAGAAGCTTTTACCGATACGCGCAGAGACTTCCTCTGTGGATGCGCCGATGACGTAATTACCTTTGTTGTCTAGTTCGCCAAGCACAGGAATCTCTGCGCGCAGCGCGGCAATAATTTTATCCGTATCTGCAGCATCGGTGCGCAGGCTGAGCAAATTACCAGTGGCTGGGTTACTCTCGATTTGTGGAACTGCGGCGCGTGTTAGAGTGAGGGATTTCAAAACCTTGTCCGCGTCTTCGGCTTTGACCTCTTTATCATCGAGCTGGAATTGCAAGCGGGTGCCGCCAGTGAAATCGATACCGAGTGCGTCTTGTCGCTTAATGGCGAATGCTGCGAGCGAGATGATGATGACGAGAAGTGAAACGACACCTGTTTTCTTAGCTGCGGAGAGGAAATCAAAATTGGTGGTTTTGATGAGGTCGAGGAAGCTGAGCTTATTGAGCAGGTTCAAATCAGTGCCCCAGCGGAAAAGCACGCGAGTGACAAGGATCGCTGAGAACATGGAAGCGACGATACCGATGGTCAGTGTAACGGCGAAACCTTTGATGCTCCCGCTGGACATTGCGAAGAGAATGATGGCGGAGATTAGCGAGGTGATGTTTGCGTCGAAAATGGCAGTGAAGGCTTTATCGTAAGATGCCGCGATTGCAGATTTTAGAGATTTTCCGCTTTGGATTTCTTCACGGAGTCGTTCGTAGATCAGAACGTTAGCGTCAACGGCAAGTCCGATGGTAAGAATGATACCTGCGATGCCGGGAAGCGAAAATGTGAAGCCAAACATGGCCATGGCGCCGAACAACATGATGCCGTTAACGAGCAAGCCGACGAGAGCGACGATGCCCGCGGTGCGGTAGTAGATGATGACAAAAATGGCTGTAATCGCGAGACCGATCAGGGCCGACCAAATACCTTGTTTAACGATAGCTGCACCTAATGTTGGGGAAACGGAGCGCTCTTCTTCAACAATGAGCGGGTTTTCCAATGGGTTCATCAAGGCATTCGTGACCTTTTTAGGTTCGCCTGGATCGTCTAGCCCACTGATTTCGAAGTTTTTACTGAGAGTATCGTTAACGGTTGGAGCGCAAATCACCTCACCGTCGAGCAAGATAGCAATGCGATCCGATCCTTTGCGCATGTCCTTCGTAAGATTGAACATTTTATCTGCGCCCTTGCTGTTAAGGGTGACACTGGCGGCATCTGCGCGTTGTTGAGAAGGATAAGCTGATTCAATATCGGATCCACCGAGTGCAGCCACGCGTTTGAGAAGAATCGTGGAGGTGATTTCATTACCTTCGCTATTTTTCTGAGTGTATTGATATGCACTGTATCCAGGCTCGATTTCTTCACCTTCGAGAACGCGTTGAGCAAGGGTTTTGCCATTCGCTCCGGGCTCATCGTTGCGAGGAGAGACTTCTTTAAGTTCAAGTTTTGCAACTGTCTCAAGTCTATCACGAATTTCTGCGAACTGCTCAGGACTTACCCCAGGCATTTCAATAAGAATTCCGTCATCGCCTTGTTTAGTTGGCGGATCAGCTTGCCCAAAAGAGTCCAAACGAGCTTGGATCACTCTGATAGCCTCTTCGACTTGATCAGAAGTGATCTTCATTGGATTACCTTCGCCATCTAATTTGGGTTGAAGGCGGACGGTGAAGGCAGATCCACCACCGATATCGATGCCGGGCTTCAGGCGTTCTTTAGGAGGATAGATCGCGAGTGAGCAGAGGCCCACGATACCGAGAAGGAGGAGTGTACCGATATTGCGCTTCTTGACCTCAATCTCAGTTGCGAAATACCAAAAGAATAAAATCAGAAGACCAAGTCCGATGAGAAAGATGACGAGGGGATCGTTAAAAAATGTGATGGCGAGCATGGGATTTCAGTGAGAATTTGAGATGATACCTGGAAGCGGTTAGGATAAACGGGGGGAACGATGTTTAGTCTTTTTTCGAAACACTAGCGACGGCTGCTTTGTCGAACTCAAGGTTGGTTCCCTCGGCGACTTTAATGACTACCGTGGTATCTTTAACACTATGAACAATGCCGTGAAGACCAGCAGTGGTGATGACTTTGTCACCAGTTTTGAGAGCTGCGATGCGAGCAGCTTGCTCTTTGCGCTGACGTTGCTGAGGGCGGATGAGCAGGAAGTAGAATACAACCATCATCAATACGGGGAGCATGAATCCGCTACCGAGAATACCTTGGATACCTTCGGGTTTTGCTTGGGTGGCGGCGAGAGTGTTTAATAGTTGGATCATAGAATGAGTTGTTTAGCGTTGTAGCGTTGAATGAACGAGTTTTTGTAGGTTTCGAAAGTTCCGTTGGCAATTGCTTCGCGCGCTTGCCGTGTGAGGGACAGGTAGAAATGCAGATTATGGAAGGAAAGCAATCGTAAAGCGAGCATTTCGCCTGCTCGGAACAGGTGGCGGATGTAAGAACGGGAGAAACGCGAGACGTGAGGATGGCTGGTTTCGCAGATCGGGCCCGAATCTTTCGCGTGGATGAGGTTTTTAATATGGATGGGCCCGTCCAGAGTGAAAGCAACTCCATGGCGCGCCATACGGGTCGGCATGACGCAATCGAACATGTCCACTCCGCGGGCGATCATTTCCAGAATCTGGGGTGGAGTGCCGAGGCCCATGGCGTAGCGGGGTTTGTCGGTGGGGAGAAACGGGACGGCATTATCGATAGCGCGGAACATTTCTTCTTCAGGCTCGCCGACTGATACGCCGCCGACGGCGTAGCCATCGAAATCGAGCTCGACGAGTTCGCGAGCGGACTGCTCACGGAGGTCGGCATAGATGGAGCCTTGGACGATGCCGAAATGATTTTGGGGCAGTCCGGCGGTTAGCGGCTGGTTTTCCGTGATCCATTGTTTGCAGCGTTTTGCCCAACTGGTGGTCAAAGCGAGCGAAGTAGCTGCGTATTTCTCATCGCAGGGATAAGGTGGGCATTCATCGAAAAGCATGGCGATGTCTGAGCCGAGTGCGGCTTGGATCGCCATGGATTTCTCGGGGCTCAGCATCATTTTCGAGCCGTCGAGGTGAGATTGGAATTGGACGCCTTCTTCGGTGATCTTGCGCATTTTTGCTAGCGACCAAACTTGGAAGCCGCCGGAATCGGTCAAGATAGGTTTTTGCCAAGTCGTGAAATCATGGAGTCCGCCCATTTCTTGGATGAGTTCGTCTCCGGGGCGCAGCCAGAGGTGATAGGTGTTTCCCAGAATGATCTGGGCACCGAGTTCTTCGAGCTCTGCGGGGTGGAGGGTTTTGACTGATCCCTGGGTTCCGACGGGCATGAAGATGGGAGTGCGGACTTCACCGTGGGGGAGAGTGAGAGTGCCGGCACGGGCCGAGCCGTCGGTGTGTTCGAGCTTAAAGGCCATCTTACAGATCAAAAAAGCGTTTGGCTTTTGCTAGGAAACTTTGGTGAACCGGTGAGTTTTGATCGCCGATGGATTCGGAAAACTCACGGAGTTTTTCCTGCTGATCTTTGTTAAGTTTGGTTGGGACTTCGACTTGGACGGTGACGTTGAGATCGCCTTTTGTTCCACCGGAGAGGGCGGGCATGCCTTTATCGCGGACGCGGAAGGTGGTGCCTCCCTGGGTTCCGGCGGGGATTTTGATGGAGGATTGGCCATCGAGGGTTGGGACTTTGAGTTCGCCGCCCAGGGCTGCGGTGCTAAAAGGAAGCGGGACTTCGCAGAACAAGGTGTTGCCTTCGCGTTCGAAGACATCGTGATCTTCGACGTGGATGAAGGCGTAAAGATCGCCGGCTGCGCCGCCACGAACTCCAGCATCGCCGTTGCCGGTGGAACGCAATCTCACACCAGTATCAACGCCTGCTGGAATGCGGAGTTTGATGCGGGTTTCGCGTTCGACGCGGCCTTGGCCACGGCAATCGCCGCAGGGATCGGAGACGATTTCACCTGCGCCACGGCATTCTGGGCAAGTGGATTGTTGGATGAAAATTCCGGCTTGTCGGCCGACTACCCCGCGTCCGCCGCAGGTGCTGCAAGTTTTCACGCCGCCGGAACCTTTTGAACCGGTGGAGTTGCACTTTCCGCAGGCGACGTTGCGTTCGATTTCGAGTTCTTTCTCAACTCCGCGCGCGGCTTCTTCGAGAGTGATTTCAAGATCGTAACGGAGATCGGAACCGCGTTGTTTGCCCGATTTTTTACGTGGGCCTGCGCCGCCGAAAAATTCTTCGAAGCCGCCACCGAAGGCACCGCCAAAGACTTGTGAGAAAATATCTGCTGGATCATGGAAGCCACCGCGTCCGCCGCCCATACCGCCGGAAAATGCGTCGTGGCCGTAGCGATCGTAAGCCGCGCGTTTATCTGGATCTGATAGAGCTTCGTAGGCTTGGCCGAGTTCTTTGAATTTATCCTCGGCGGTGGGATCGCCAGGATTTTTATCCGGATGATATTTTACGGCGAGTTTGCGGTAAGCTTTTTTGATTTCAGCGGCATCCGCGCTGCGTGAGACGCCGAGGATTTCGTAGTAGTCGCGTTGAGCAGACATGATGAGTAAAATTTAAATTCTGTTAGTTGGAATCCGGAGCGGAAACGACCACGCTGGCTGGACGCAGCAGGCGGTCACGGAGTCTGAAGCCACGACGTGTGGTACGGATGATGGTGCCTTCGGGCAGATCGGAGGCTTCTTGTGAAACGGCATCGTGTAGATTCGGATCAAACTGGCCTTCGGTAGAAATTTCCGTGACGCCTTGGTTGCTGAGGAACTCGTTGAGTTGTTTGCGCACCATGTCCATGCCGATGTAGATCATCGATGATGTGTCTTGAGCGGCTGCCAGCATTCCCATCTCGAAGTTATCGATAACTGGAAGAAGGTCTTCGAGTAGGCGTTGGTTGGCGTAGCGGATGGCGTCTTCGCGCTCGCGGGCGGTGCGTTTGCGGAGGTTATCCATTTCTGCGGCGGTGCGCAGGGAAAGTTCTTTCCATTTTGCGGCTTCCGCTTCGAGTTGCTCCCACGGATCGAGCTCAGCAGCTACTTGATTTTCCGTGGTCGTTTCGGCGGAATCTTGGATTTCCTCCTCGGAATCGGGAATTTCTTGAGTTGGTTTCGAGTCGTCTTGCTGCATGCGGGGTATGTGTAATCAGGAATGCGGCGAGGTCAACTCCTAGCGAGTATGGAGTGGTAAATCCAGTATGGCTGAAATTTCCAGCGCACGGGAGCAAAAGAAGGAGCTTGCAGGTCAGTCAGTTGGATTCTGCAAAGCTAAGGTCTCGGTGGCGATCTCTTGAGTTTGCTCGGAGGATTCCTCTGGAATGATGGGCTTTTGTGGAGAGAGGAGCTCCATGACTTCGAGTTGGATTTTCTCCACTTGGTCGAGAGGGATGTTGGGGTCTTTGACAATGAAGACCTCGCCGGTTTTACGGTGTTCGTAGATCCGGAGGATGCCGCTGGCGGTGGGTTGGGTATCCGTTTCCCGCAGGATTTTCTGGCGTTCTAACATCACCGCTAAAATGTAGCGGGTGTTTTCGGTATATTCTAGATCGTCTTCAACAAGTTCTTTGAGGAGTTCTTCCGCGCTCTGTTTGGTGACAACGGGTTGGTTCTCGTTGGCGGGCGTAGGAAGGAATTTGGTACGCCATGAAGAGAAGGGAGCTTCGTCTTCGGGTGAGCGTTCCGCCCATGCGGTTTCACAAAAATCTTTCCGAACGTAACCGGAGGATTCGGGATCGGGAAAAAGTGCGGTGACGATGGGTTGTCCTTCAATGAAAGGAGTTTGGGTGATGCTGCATTCGCGGCTGCGGTTGCGGACATGCCATGATTCTTGGAGTGCCATGGGTGGGTGGAGCTAGTTGTTAAAGTTGATAAGGTTTTTAATCGATTGGTAAATGGGTCTGCCAGTGATCCGTCTGTAGTAGAGGTAAAGGCCGAGTCCGGCGAAGAGGATATTTGGCAACCAAGCGGCAAGCATCGGAAGTAAGCTTCCGGATTCCCCGAGTGCGAGAGTGATGCTTGAAATAAACAACATCATGACCGAGAGAACGATGGCGAGAAAAATGCCGCTGCCTCCGCCCCGGCGGGAAAAGTGAATGGAGAGGGGGACGGCGAGTAAAACGGTGACTAAGCAAGTGATAGGCAGCGCCCAACGATAGTGCCAATGAGTGAGGTAAGACGGTAAGTTGGCCGTCATTTGTTTTGCGAGAGGAGAGGCGAGCCATGAATTGAGTTCCGGGATGCCGAGATATTCAACACTGAGGCCGGGCTTGATAATTTGTGAGGGAGTTTCTTTCCAGGTTTTGCTTATCAAAGGTTCGTTGAGTTGTTCAAAAACGGGTGCTTGGCCAAGCTCAAATCGACTGATAAGTGGGTTGTGAAATGTCCAAATACGGGTGTTTTTGTCGTAACTTGCCGAGGCTGACTGGAGACGAGTTTCAATTGATCGATCCGGTCGAATGGTGGTGATTTCGACGTTTTGCAAAGGATCACCTTTGAGGAAATTCTCAGGAAAGGTGCCGACCATCCAGAGTCGATTGGAGTTGGGCGCGCGGAAGAGTACGTTTTGGGCTTGGGTGATAGGTCGGCCTTGGGCCAGGGCGATCATGTCATTACGTTTTCCCTCTGCGTGGGGTGCCCATTGATAATTGAGACCGAGGAGGAGAATGCTGCACCAGCATCCAGTAAAAATCAGCGGGAGGGATAAACGGAGGATTCCGGTTCCGCTCTGCACCATGGCGATGATCTCGTTGCTCTTGGATAATTTTCCAAGGCAATAGATGTTCGCAAGTAAGAGTGTGTAAGGAAGAAGAACGAGAAGGATAGCGGGGGAGCGCAAAACGTAGAAACCCACCACACTGGCGAACTTGTTTTCTGCACCAGAAAAATCCCCGAGGTTATCACTAAGATCGAGCAGCATCCATAGGCTAAAAAAAGCAGCCAAGCAGATCGCAAAGATCGTGAGAAACTGTCGAGACAGATAGCGGTCGAAAGTATTTCCCAAGCAGTAAGCATAGCTGGCGATAGCGGGCATGAAGCACAGCACTAACAATATGTAAGGCCTGACTTGGGTGCTGGAGAGGTGGGAATCTGGAAAGCCGCTTAAATACTCATCGACTATTTTTTTCTCCATGGGAAACAGAATGACGGCAGCTACCAAGCCAAGCAGGGTAAAGATGAGAGGGAGTAACCAGCGCGGAGCGTTCGACATGATACGTTTGAGAAGTTGTGGGATGAGAAGTTGGCTGTCGAGTTTCGATGTCGGTATCTGGAATTACGGTGGGTTTAATCTTCCCAGATCATGTGTTTCAGGCGGAGTTGGCGGGCGCGGGTTGCTGCTTCTTGGGCACGAGGACCGCCGAACGTGGCAATTTTCTCTGCAATCGAAATGGCTGCGGGCCAGCGCTCGGCGTTTTCTAAAATGGTCAGGGCGCGGAAGCCGCTACGTTCGAACCACTCCCATTCCGGAGGAGCGGGATCGACTGGCCGATCAAGGACGGAGAAATAGGCGGACAGGGCATCTCCTAAACGAGTTTTGGTTGGATCTTCTGGATCGACTAGTTTTTCAAGGGTGAGTCCGCGAAGGTATTGAATGCGAAAATACTGGGCGGGCTTGTTCGCAGAGATTTCGATGAGTTGATTGTAGATTTCCAGCGCTTCAAGGAGGGACTCCGGCTTAGAATCACCACGAGCGTAGATGGCTTCTGAAAGCAAAAGTCCGGTCGGAAGACGTGAGGGATCGTCCTGTGCGATTCTTTTGTATGCGGCTGTTAGAGATTCGATGGCCGCATTGATCCGATTCAGGTCGATGTTTAAGCGGGCTTTCTCAAGAATTGCTAAAGAGCTGAGTGGGCCATTAACGGCAATAGCTTGGTCGAAAAGCGCGAGGGCTTCCTCGCGTGATTGTGCGGTCGCACCGAGAGCAGCGGCTCTGGCGGCCAAGAGGAATGAGGCTTGTGAGCGTTGAGTGCCAGGTTGGGCTTTGGCAATTTTCTCAAACACCAAACGCGCTTCGTTGTAACTACCTGAGCGGAAAAGGGATTTCCCTAAAATTAACAAAGCTTCGGATTCGTTGGATGTGGCGGGATATTTTTCGATGATTTGTTTGGCCAGGGCGATGGTCTGGTCGGTTTGATTAAGCGCATCAAGCAGCCGGAGTTCAGCGATAGCGAGGCGTTCAGGTTGGTCTTTAATTAAAGGGAGCTGTGCAGTTTGAATGGCATTGAGTTGAGCCCTAGCAACCGAGAGATCGGGTGGTGTTATGGTGAGCGCAGCTTCAATGATGGTGATGCGTGCTTCAGTTGCGCGTGGATGATCGGGGTGTTCGGTTAGAAATGCTTCGAGTGCGAGTTTTGCTTTTTGTGGATCATCAAGGGTCAGGGCTTTTTCAAGCTCGAGTTCGATATTGAGTTGCTTAGCGATGACTGGATCTTCGTGCTGGATGGTGAGGGATTCTTGGTTGGTATCGTCGAGGCGAACGAGCGCGGCATTGAGCAGGGCATTGCTCTTATTTTCCTCAGATAGCAAAGCCGCGGCTTCACCAAAAAGCGAGACAGCCAGTTCTTTCTCTCCCTGTTCGAAGGCGATTTTCGCATCGAGAAATGTGGCTTCACCTTTGATTAACGTGGATTTTGTGGTTTGGCGGAGAGAATCAAAAAGGGCGAATGCCTGTTCAGGTTCGTTAGTTTGCAGGTGCCATTTTGCCAGTTCTAGCAGGGATTTAGGAGCGAGAAAGTGTAGGGGAGCGATAAGAAGAATACGCTGCATTAGGAGGCGCGCTTCAATTTTTACGCTAGGATTTTCGATGCGGTGAAGACCTATAGCTCGTGTATACATGGCGAAAACTTCGAAGTCATCGAAGTCACTTGAGTCCACTGGTAGTGTGGCAGCTACGGTGTCCGGCTCGGTGTTGATGAGCCCGCTGGAAGGTGGAAGAGATTTAGGAATCCATTCATCGAGTTGAACTAAAGTCGGGTGGTCAATGGTGATGATCTTCTCCGGTAACCAATCGATGATCCTACGAAACATCGGTTCCAGTGCGGTGGAGTTCGGATGTTCTTGAATGAAGGTCAGCAGAAATTGGGTTGCGAGTGCTTGCTTGTTTTGTGCTGCAAGGGCATCAGCCTTACCAATGGCGGCCAGATCAAAACGAGTGGGGGACTGGCCATCAGGTTTAGCGAGTAGATCATTGAAAATGATTTCCGCCGCCGTTGCGTTTCCTTCCGTTAGACTCAAAGTCGCATCTAGAAACTTTGAAGTAGGAACCAAGTTTTTCGGGACGTCTTTTGCTTTAAGAAAAAGGCTGCGTGCTTGATCAAATTGTCCGAGATCGATGAGGATTTCAATTTGGTAAAAAGCAGCTTCAATGCGATCTGAAGGTTTGGGAGATGCTTCGAGCAGTTTCAGAACTTCTAGCGATTTTTCCGGTTTCGCTAGTGAAAGGTAAAGGCTAGCGGTGGTCAGAGCGGCTTCTCGGATAAACGGATGAGAAGGTTGCGCAGCGACGATCGCTAGTGACTCAGCGGCATCATTGAATCTACCAATTCCAGCAAGAGCCTGCCCGCGCCAAAATGGAGTTTCGGGTAAATTTGTCAGGATGGGTTGATCGAGTAGCGTGAGGGCTTTGGTTGGCTGGTTGCTGCGGATGAAGCTTTCCGCTAGCATGATGAAAATCTGGGCTCGGGTGTCGGGAGTGAGGTTGGGTTGTTCGGCTGCGGATTGTAATTTCGAGGTCGCGACGTCCCAAAGATCATTTTCCATGGCACGCTCGGCTGCAGCAATGCTCTGTTCTGCTGTTCCTTCCGCGCGGGCTAGATATCCAGCGAAGATGAAAAATGTGATGATTGAAGCGAATTTCACTGAAGAGAGAATGAGTGACGGATTTCTCACATGGAAGAAAGAAGATGCAAAATGGGGAGATTGATTGTTGAAATCGGGCCAGCAGTTTGTGTTTTTAAATCTCGCCACTATCCAATTCTGTTGATAGCCATTATCTCATATTTATTAACAATCATGAAATTTTTATACATGACCGTAGCTTTGGTCGGACTATTGAGTTCTTGCCAAGTAAAAGCGCCGCTTGATCCAGCGACGATGAAACCATCCTGTAAATACTGCCCAAATGGTTATTATAGCCAATTTCCGACTTCTTGCGCCTCATGTGGTGGCCATGTGCACATCCATAGCTCGAAATGAACTGTCGGTTTCGACCCTGCATTGATCTCCACGACGGGAAAGTGAAGCAAATCGTGGGAGGTAGCCTCCGCGATCACGGTCCTGGGCCGAAGGAGAATTTCGTTTCAGATCAGTCTCCATCGTGGTTTGCGGAGAAATTCCGGCAGGATGGATTGCATGGTGGACACGTGATTATGCTCGGAAAAGGCAATGAACAAGCAGCGAAAGAAGCGCTTATGGCATGGCCGGGCGGGATGCAGTTGGGTGGTGGGATTCGTGCTGAAAATGCGAGTGGATGGCTGGAAGTGGGCGCGAGTCATGTGATTGTGACCTCGGCATTATTTGATTCTGAAGGTCGATTTTTAGAACATGCGCTACATGAGTTAGTTCGTGAAGTTGGCAAAGAGCGCTTGGTGATTGATCTGTCCTGCCGCCGCACGTCGGATGGCTGGAGGGTGGCGATGAATCGCTGGCAAACGCTCACGGAATTAGAAATTTCTGCTCAAACATTGGAAGGGCTGTTGCCGTATTGTGATGAGTTTTTGGTGCATGCTGCGGATGTCGAAGGTCTGTGCGGCGGAGTGGATCAAGAGTTAGTCAGTTTTCTGGGAAGTTGGGGAAAATGTCCGGTGACCTACGCTGGCGGAGCGGCGACGTTGGATGATGTGCGTTTGGTCGATGCGCTTGGAAAAGGCTTGGTCGATGTGACCGTCGGCAGCGCGTTGGATTTATTTGGCGGCAGCGGGGTATGTTATGCGGAACTGGTCGCCATGAGTGGGACTTGATCGATTCCCCACGAAAATTACGATGATTGCTTGTCAAAAGGGCGCGAATTTCTAGGGTTTGCGCACTCCGCCCCCAAGAATAACGGCGGCGACTCTAATTTTATGAATACGAAAGCACTTACCACCGCTGCAAACGAAGCCCGCGGCCTCGCCATGGATGCAGTCCACGCCTGTAACTCCGGACACCTTGGTCTCCCGCTCGGCTGTGCCGAAATCGGCGCAGTTCTCTTCGGTGAAGCCATGAATTTTAATCCCGATGCACCGCGTTGGTTGAACCGCGATCGTTTCATCCTCTCTGCGGGTCACGGTTCGATGTTCCTATACAGCTGGTTGCATCTTTCGGGTTATGCGGTTTCGAAAAACGATGTCGCCTCTTTCCGTAAACTGCATTCCATCACACCGGGACATCCTGAGTATCATGAAACCCCAGGTGTCGAAGCGACCACTGGTCCGCTCGGCCAAGGCATCGCCAACGCAGTTGGATTCGCGATTTCAGGAAAGCGCGCTGCTGCAGTTTACAACACCGCAGAACACACCCTTTTCAATCATCACATCATCGCTCTACATGGTGATGGCTGCCTTCAAGAAGGTGTTGCCAAAGAAGCTATCGCTTACGCCGGTCACAACGGTTTGGACAACCTGATCCTCATTTACGATAGCAATGACGTCACGCTTGATGCGATGGCGGAGCTGACTCAGAGCGAGAACGCTAAGCAATACTTCGAATCCCAAGGTTGGGATGCTGTGGAAATCGACGGAAACGATTTGGATGCCGTGCAAAAGGCGTTGCAAGTGGCGAAAGCTAACAGAGACAACAAGCCTAAAGTTATCATCGCAAAGACACTCATCGGCAAAGGTATCCCAGAAGTCGCTGGCTCGGCAAAGGCGCACGGCGAAGGCGGTGCGAAATTCATCGAAGAGGCGCGCGCCGGTCTGGGTCTTCCGAAAGACGAGCACTTCTTCGTTTCCGAGGAAACCAAAAGCTATTTCGCGGAGCGCAAAGAAGCTCTGGTGAAGAAGTTCAACGACTGGCAGGCGACGTATGATGCCTGGACGAAGGCGAATCCCGAGCTGGCCAAAGAGCTGATCGAAGGAATATCACTTTCCACCCCAACGGATCTTAGCGAGAAGATCGCCACATTCCCAGCTGATTACAAAGACGCGACCCGCTCCGCTGGCGCGAAAGTCATAAACGATGTTGCCAAAGCTATTCCGCAATTTCTAACAGGTAGCGCGGATCTTTTCGGATCGACCAAAAACTATCTGAATGGCCAAGGTGACTTCAGCCGCCTCAACCCTACCGGACGCAATATCTGGTTCGGCATTCGCGAGCATGCGATGGGCGCGATCTGCAATGGCATTGCTTACGATGGTCTCTTCCGTGCAAGCGGCGCGACGTTCTGCGTGTTCGCGGATTATGTTCGTCCTGCGATCCGTTTGGCGGCTCTCTCTAAACTACCAACCACTTTCATCTTCACCCACGATTCCGTCGGAGTCGGCGAAGACGGCCCAACTCACCAACCGGTTGAAACTGTTAGTGGCTTACGTGTCATTCCAGGTCTCGATGTGATTCGTCCGGGAGATCCTGAGGAAACCGCAGGCGCGTTCATTGCCTCGATGATGCGCACCGATGGTCCAACTGCTCTGATCCTGACTCGTCAAGCGATCCCAACGATGAACCATCTTTCTGTCGAAGAGCGTCGTGATGGCGTGCTACGCGGTGCATATGTTGCGGTGAAAGAAACCGGTGCCTTGAAAACCATCCTCATCGGCACCGGCTCCGAGTTGCAACATTGCGTCGAGGCTGCCAAGCAGCTTGGCGAAGGTGTGCGCGTGGTTTCCATGCCTTGCGTTGAGCGCTTTGAAAGACAATCCGCTGAATACAAAGAAAGCGTTTTACCGAAAGCCTGCACCAAACGGATTTCTATCGAAGCCGGTGTCACTGACATCTGGTGGAAATACGTTGGAACCGAAGGCAAGGCCCTCGGCATCGATCGTTTTGGCATCAGCGCACCTGGCGATGTCGTCATGAAAGAACTCGGCATGACCGCCGCAGATGTTGTCGCTGCTGCGAAGTAAGCGGATATCTGAGTTATTAGTTAAATGTTATGAGTTATTAGGGGTTAATTACTCCTTATAACTTTTAACCAATAACGAATAACCGACTAAAATTCGCAGTGATAACTGCGGATTTTAGGATCATCGGGGCTGCGGATTTTTTGTTTTATCCCGTAACTTTCTTGTCAGACGCAGGGATTCGTCACACTTTGTGTTCATCGTGAAAGTTGGATTACTGCTTAACCCGAGAAAAACTGGTGGGTTGAAAACTCTGCTGGCGCTCAGAGCTGCGCTTGAGCAGAGAGGATGCGAATGCATTTTAGATAATGAAACTGCCGAGCTTGCCGGTGAAGTTTCAGAGATCGATGCCAGCACGTTTTCGGATCACGTCGATATAGCCGCTGTGCTGGGAGGCGATGGCACGATGATGCACGCCGTGGCGCGCTTGGGAGTTTTTGAAAAACCTGTTGCGGGCATCAATATCGGCACACTTGGATTTTTAACCACCTGCACTGATGACGAAATCGATGCCTTCGCCGAAGCCGTAGCGAAGGGAAGTTATCGCACCAGTGTGCGGATGTTGTTAGATGCCAGAGTCATTCGAAAATCCGGTGCGGTCGAAACCTATCATGGCTTGAACGAAGTCACGATGGCACGTGGTGAAACCGGACGTTTGGTCACGTTAATTGCGAAAGTCGATGGAGAGTGGTTGAATCGTTATCGAGCCGACGGATTGATCGTGGCAACGCCAACGGGATCGACAGCATATTCACTTTCCGCTGGTGGTCCATTGATTGCGCCGCAGGCATCAGTGATGTTGATCACACCCATTTGCCCACACAGCTTGAGCCAGCGTGCATTGGTTTTATCCGACGATGTCGAAATCGAAATCTCACCCGAAAATGACGATGACGGGACGATGATTTTCACCGTCGACGGTCGCGACACCACACGCATCGATCCCGGTGATCGAGTAGTCGTTAAAAAATCCTCCAGGTCATTTCATCTACTGCGCTTGGAAGGTACCTCATTCTACGAAGCCCTCCGTCAAAAACTGGGTTGGCAGGGCGTTTAGAAATTTTTCTAACGAACCTTTTTCGCGATCTGTTTTCTAAACAGCGGCACAAATTCTTTCTCGATGTATGCGTGAGCGGCGGCGAGGCCTTCGTTGCGATAGATGTTTCCGATGATGGCTTCAACGCTGGTTGGGTTTCCGAAAGAGCTCAAAAATTCATTGGAAGTGAGATGAGTGAACCAGACGCCATCCATGCATTTGCGCTCGTCCAACACGAATTGTCGGGCGTAGAGAGCCAACACGGCATCGCCTATCCATGCGGCTTCACGTTCAATTTTTAGCGCTTCGTTTCGAGTCACGAAAAGATCCTGAACTCAAGGAGTGGGCGGTGCGAGTTTTTCCATGCGCTCGCGTGAAATTCTTTGCCGCAATTGTTTTTCCGATTCGGCATCCCAGTAACCGGGCTGCAACTCAAGAAAGACGGAAGTATATGGCAGAGCGGTGGATGTGCGAATGACTAAGACATTGAAGTTACTCTGTGCGGATTCAATAAGCGTAAGTAAGGATGCTTGATCAATCTCGGTGGATTCGTGGCCGTGCAGGGAGTTTTTAATCTGAACTCTCATCTCATCTATCCCAGGAGCGACATCATTTTCCACCGCGCGCATTTCACGGGTGAGATAAATGTTAGGTTTGACGTGCTGGGTTTTCTCCAAAGTGTTCAGCACGTAATCAACCACCTCGGGAATTTCCGCATCGGCATTCACTTGGCTGACGCCAGCACGGCTGTGGGCAGGGAAAGAAGCTTCTGCAATGACGATCCAATTCCGGTAGCCGAGCTGGCTAGCTTGATGATTCACAGAAGATTTCCAATCTTTCTGGTAAGAGCCCACGCCACAGCCAAATGATGTGGCGGCAAGTATCATGACGATGGCTCTGATGAGAAATCTCATGGTGCGGTTATGATCGAGTAGTTAGAAAATCAAAGTTTGCGATGGGAACCATCGCAAAAAGGCGCGTTCAAAGAAGCTTTGCACTGGCAGAGGCTAACCGTAGTCGCTTCATCGAGGACGAATTTTTTCGGCTGAAGGCCGGTGCCTTTATGAGAGCCATCACAGAACGGGCTGTGACTTGTTCTCCCGCATGAGCACCACCAGTAAGTTCCTGGTTGAAGCTCCAATTTTATCGATTTGGTATCACTTGGTATTGGAGCTTCGGACATAAAGTTTTGTTTATTCGATGACCGAGACGGCAGCTGTTATCGTTTCCTCATTCTCGATTGGAGTAGTTGCGGTGGTATCCGTAGAAAGGCGATTTTGTTTTGGATAACGCTCTTGGGGAACTTGGTGAAAGTATGTGACTCCCAGCCAGGTGAGTAGCATTGCGGAGGAGATGCCGATAAAATAGGAAACGTTCATCTGTTTGAGAAATTTCTTAGAAGACGCGCGATTCTATTGCAGAATAAGGCGAAGCTGCCAATGAAAATCGGAAATCTTAAATATTAAGTGAAATGAACCATTTCTAACTTGCAGGATGGACTGGGTTTTCCCATCGAAGGGCATGCTCGCATCCGCTGTTCTTTTCGATTTTGACGGAATCTTGGTGGATACAGAGTGGGAAATTTATCAGGCCTGGTTGGAGACGTTTCAGGAACACGGACAAGACCTGCCTCTCTCGCTATACACACGCTGTATCGGCTCGGATTTCGATGCGTGGTCGCCCAAACTACACCTTGAGGATCTCACGCAGCTCAAGTTCGACTGGATTAAAATGGATGAGCGTCGCCAAGTCAGGATCCGCTCTTCGCTTGAGAAACAAGGGCCGATGGATGGTGTCGTGGCTGTGCTGAAATTGTTAGCTGAGCGGGGGATACCTATTGCGGTGGTTTCCAGCTCTTCTCACAACTGGGTCGATGGATGGCTGGAAAAGCTGGGATTGGTCGGTTTTTTCCAAGAAATCGTCTGCAAAGGCGATGCTCCGAGAATTAAACCCACGCCCGACTTGTTTCTTGAAGCGGCGCGTCGTCTTAAAATCGATCCCACACGATGCCTCGTGATCGAAGATTCGCTCAATGGACTGAATGCCGCCAAAGCAGCGGGGATGATGGCGTGGATGGTGCCGAACCGCGTGACTTCTGGTCTGGATTTTTCTCAAGCTGACCGCGTGTTGTCAGGTTTTGCTGAGATGGAACGAGTCATAAGGGCGGATCAAAGTCCCCTTGGATGACGCATCGCGTGACCTTTGCCAGGACGCGTGGCAGTTTTCCACATTGGACCAGTGCTGTTGCTTCCGCCGCCTGTATCGAGCCGGAGTCCAGCCACAGTCATGAAAACGTGACCTTTACGGACATAAATCGTGATCCATTCACCTTCGCCTTTTTTACCGTAGTTGAAATATCCTCGCGAGGTCAGTGAACCTCGAAGTAGGCCGGCCTCGCGTAACACATAGGAAGTGGTTCCTGAACAATCGTAGCCGTTGTCGTGAAGGTTAGCATGGCCGCCGCCCCATTTATAAGGTTTGCCTTGAAGTCGATTTCCAGCAGCGATCGCTTTTTTGACTGCTGCCGGAGCGCTGCGCGGTGCGTAGGCGATACCATCACGGATCAGTGCAGTTTTGCCATGCTCAAATCGATACGAAACCGGCTTTTTCGCATAGACTTGGCTCGAGCAGGAATTCAGTAAGACGCCAAGCGCAAGGAGCAATAAGGCGACAAGCGAACGTTTCATGCGGGCAGTCTTCTATAAATGGTAAGGAAATTCAAATATTTTCTATAAGTTAAGTAAACCTCCCGACTTTACACTTAAAACGAATGATTGAATCGCTTTAGCTCGGTGGCTTAGTTGACTTTTTATATCAGCTCCGAGATCGGCCAAGGTTTGTGAATAACCTGTGGGTATGAACAAAGGGTCGTAACCAAAGCCACCATTGCCAGATGGTTCACGGGTGATTTCGCCCTCGACCGTGCCGTGGAAGTTGGCGATTTCATGGCCGCTTTTGGCGAGGACAAGCGTGCACAAGAAGCGTGCGCTGCGTTGGTCTTGATCGGCCATTTCAGCCAGGAGGCGTTGGTTATTTTTTGCATGGTTGCCCTCTTCTCCTCCGAAGCTGGACGACCACACGCCGGGTGCGCCATCAAGCGCATCGACCTCTAGCCCGGAATCATCAGCGAGCACCCAGCCATCGATGTGTTGGCTGATTCCCAGCGCTTTGAGTTGAGCATTTTCGAGAAAGGTAGTTCCGGTCTCTTCGATTTCTGGAAGTTTAGGAAAAGCGGTGACATCGAGAATCTCGAAGCGATCACCGATAATGTGGCGGATTTCTTCGGTTTTATGTGAATTACGAGTAGCGATGACAAGGCGAGGGCGGTCTGACATGAAAAGTGTTTCGGATTTTTTTTGTCCTTCGCCAAGAATTTTAGAATAAACCGGTCTCTGATCGTATCTTTATAGATATGAAATTTATAAATCATCTCGCGATATATTCGTTTTGTGTGGCGGCCATGGTGTCGACCTCGTTTGCAAAAGCTCCGAAAGGTTGGGAGACGAATGTTGAGGCTGCCATTGCAATTGCGAAAAAAGAAAACAAAGCGGTCATGTTGGAATTCACAGGATCCGATTGGTGCCCACCTTGCATCATAATGGACAAGGAAGTTTTCTCCAAAAAAAAGTTCTTCAAAGCCGCTTCTAAGAATTATGTATTAGTGTATTTGGATTATCCTGAAGGAGATATAAAACTCGCTGAAAAAAACGAGCCATACATGATGAAATACAAGGTTCAAGGATTTCCAACAGTTGTGTTGTTGGATTCTAAGGGAGCGGTCTTCAGTCATTTTATGGCTACAGATAATCCCACCGTTGAAAGTTTTATTGAGCGCCTAGATAGTTCGCTAGATAACAAAGACTTGGATTAAATCATGAAATCTCTGCGCTTAAAATTGTTAGTCTCTATCGGATTTATAATCATCATTCTCGGGAGTATTGGCTATATCTATTCTGACAAATCCATATGGATGCATGATTTTGAAGCAGCCAAAGCAAAAGCTGCAGAAGAAGGTAAACCGATTTTCATCAATTTCACCGGTAGTGATTGGTGTAGCTGGTGCATCCAGTTGGAAAAAGAAGTATTTAGCCAAAAAGCGTTTAAAGACTACGCCAAGGGAAACTTGGTTTTGGTAGAGATCGATTTTCCGGAGAAAAAAGAGCAAACTGCAGAGCTGAAAGCGCAAAACAAAAAACTTGATAAAGAATATGGCGTAGAAGGTAAATATCCCCATTTGTATCTATTGGATGCCTCAGGAAAAAAACTCACCGAAGATATCGGCTACCGCGAAGGCGGACCTGTAGCGTACGTCGAGCATTTGAAGAGTTTGCTTAAAAAATAGATTTCAAGAACGCTGCTTGTTCTTAAACCCTGTTCAGTCATTCGATTGAGCAGGGTTTTTCTTTTCATTGGGGCGGGGATTGAGCAAGTTTCCCGCCCACCGCAGACCATGTCCGAATCACGTAAACCATTTCCCTTCAGCCAATTTGAACCCAAATGGCAATCCCGCTGGGATGCTGAGCAAACGTTCCGCACCCCAAATCCGGGCGAACCGAGCTTTGATGCCACCAAGCCGAAATACTATGTGCTCGATATGTTTCCGTATCCGAGTGGCGCGGGCTTACACGTCGGCCATCCAGAAGGCTACACCGCAACGGATATCATCGGTCGCTACAAGCGGATGCGGGGTTTCAATGTGTTGCACCCGATGGGTTATGACTCGTTCGGTCTGCCTGCGGAACAATACGCCATCAAGACCGGCCAGCATCCGGCGATCACGACTGCGGCGAACATTGAAAATTTCCGCCGTCAGCTGAAATCGCTGGGCTTTGCGTATGATTGGGAGCGCGAGATCGCGACCACAGATCCGGGATACGTGCGTTGGACTCAATGGATTTTCTTGGAGATTTATAATTCGTATTTCTGTGAGGAAACGAATCGCGCGCGGCCGATTTCCGAGCTTGAGGCCAAGGGCTGGAGTCGGGAACAAATCGATGCCGAGCGTTTGGCGTTCGTAGCTGACACACCTGTGTGGTGGTCGCCCGACCTCGGTACGGTGTTGGCGAACGAAGAAGTGGAGGAATGGAAATCGAAAGGTCACACCGTTGAGCGTCGGCCACTGCGCCAGTGGATGCTGCGCATTACGAAATACGCGCAACGCTTGATCGACGAACTCGACACGCTCGATTGGCCGGAAGGCATCAAGTTGTTGCAGAAAAACTGGATCGGCAGAAGCGAGGGAGCGGAGGTTAAGTTTCAAATTTTAAATTCTAATTTCCAAATTGAAGTTTTTACGACGCGTCCTGACACCCTCTTTGGAGCGACCTATATGGTTCTTGCTCCTGAGCATCCTTATGTTCCGTTGATTACGACTGAGGAAAATAAAGCGGCGGTCGAAGTTTATCAGAAATCCATCGCATCGAAGTCTGACTTGGATCGTGGTGATTTGAATAAAGATAAATCCGGAGTGTTTACGGGTGCTTTTGCGGTGAATCCGGTGAACGGTGAGCAGATTCCAATTTGGATCGCGGACTACGTGATGATGGGCTACGGCACCGGCGCGATCATGGCGGTGCCTGCTCATGACGATAGGGATTTTGAGTTTGCGAACAAATTTTCACTGCCGATTAAACAGGTGGTTCAAGGGGAGCGCGGGCGTCCCGCCCGCTTCTTTTCCACGTCTGGAGAAACCTCACAAACCAAGCATAAACTTCCTCACTGGCAGCAAGGCGAAACCGCCTGCTTCGTTACATGGCGAATGGATGATAGTCTCCCCAAAGAAATCCTCGAGAAGTGGGAAACCGAACGCGATGCGTGGCTTGTTTCCAATCCAAAACCTTGGAGCGAGGCTTTGGAGAAGGAATATCACGAAAGATTTTCAGATCGGCTTGATGAATGGCTCGATAGTGGTGCGGGCACCTGTGCATTGACGGATCCGAGTATACGTAAGGTAGTCTCAGATGCCCTAACTCATTTTGACGGTGAGCGGTATACGCTTCATGCCTTCGTGGTTATGCCCAATCACGTACACGTGCTTTTTTCTCCACTGAACGGCCATGAACTCGCGGACATCTTGCACTCGTGGAAAAGCTTTTCATCCAAGCAGATTGGGAATCAGCTGGGCAAGGAAGGGAGATTCTGGCAGCCCGAATATTACGACCGGCTCATTCGTAATGAGCGGCACTTCTTCAAAGTGGCTGAGTATGTCTTGGATAATCCGGTCAAGGCAAAGCTCTCTGAAAATGCATTTACGCTTTGGACGGCGGATAATGCGGGCGGGACGCCCGCGCTCCCATACACCGCCGCTGGAACCGCTGTGAACTCGGGTTTCCTCGATGGGCTGCCTACTACGGAAGCAAAAGCAAAAATGATCGAATGGTTGGTTTCTAACAACCAAGGCAAGCGCAAGATCCAATTCAAGCTCCGCGACTGGTTGTTTTCTCGTCAGCGTTATTGGGGTGAGCCGTTTCCAATCATTTGGAAAGACGGTCAGCATTACGCGTTGCCAGATGAACAGTTGCCGTTGTTGGCTCCGCCGTTAGAAGATTACAAACCATCGGGAACTCCAGATCCATTGCTTTCCAAAGCAACCGAATGGGTAAACTTGCCAGATGGGTTCACTCGTGAAACCAACACCATGCCGCAATGGGCGGGGTCGTGCTGGTATTATCTTCGCTACTGCGATCCGGGTAATGCCGATCGGTTTATTTCGAAAGAAGCCGAGAGTTATTGGACCAGCGAAAAACCCGGAATGGTCGATCTCTATGTCGGCGGAACCGAGCACGCCGTGTTGCATTTGTTGTATGCGCGTTTTTGGCACAAAGTGTTATTTGATCTGGGTCATGTCAGCACGCCTGAGCCGTTTCAGAAGCTGGTGAACCAAGGACTGATTCTTGGTGAGGATGGTCAGAAGATGTCCAAATCACGCGGCAACGTGGTCAATCCCGACGATGTCGTGAAAGAATACGGAGCCGATTCACTGCGCCTTTATGAAATGTTCATGGGCCCGCTTGAGCAAGTGAAGCCATGGCAGATGAAGGGTGTGGAAGGGGTTTCTCGTTTCCTTGCTCGCGTGTGGCGCTTGGCGATGACTGAAGAAGGTGAAGTTTCCGATAAAGTGGTGGGCGGAGCCTGCACAGATAAAGAGCTCAGCCGAGTGGTGCATGAAACCATCAAAAAAGTTGGCGAAGACATCGAGAAATTGAATTTCAACACTGCGATTTCACAAATGATGATCTGCACCAATGCGTTCACGCAGGCAGGCAAAGTTCCGGTGAAAGAATTCATTCAGTTCCTCACCGTGCTTAATCCATTCGCTCCACATCTTTCCGAGGAGATCAACGAACATGTGGCTAAAGCTTTCAATCTTCCGGCGGCATCGCTCTCAGAATCGGCCTGGCCGACGTATGATGAGCAGGCATTGGTTCGCACGGAGTGTGAACTGGTGGTGCAGGTGAATGGTAAGTTGCGGGATCGAATCTGGATGGCGATGGATGCCTCGGAAGACGATGCCAAAGCGCTGGCGTTTGCTTCTGAGAAAATCAAGGAGCTCACCGAAGGTAAAACACTACGCAAGGTGATTTATGTTCCGGGTAAGATCATGAACTTGGTGGTGAATTGATCATCATCAAGCGTGGGTTTGGGTTCAAATTTTCAACGCAAAGCCGCAGAGGTCGCAGAGGGTCGCAAAGCCTTGGTTGATGAAATTGAAGGAGACGAATTTAACAATCCATATCAAGCATGATGAAGTAGAATCGAATTTGCGGCGAAGTGATCGGAGAGGATATCGGAGACGATGACGATGGGGGTTCCGGCGCGAACGAGACCTGCGTCGAGAAGTTGTTTGGTTGCGCGTCGGACGGTTTCTTCGATGTTCGAGCAGAACGGCATTTGGAAGGCGCGAATTCCTCTTGTTAGAGAAAGCTGACGGCAGACGCGTTCCTTGGGAGTGAAGGCAAAAAACGCGGCGGTGCGAGGACGCATCAACGCCACATGGTTGGCGAGTACGCCGCGACGTGTTAGAACCACGAGCCGCGCATCTGCCAATGAATCGGCCAGAGTGACGGCCGCGCGTGCGGTTTTCTGACGTTCATCACGTAGAATGACATTTTGTCCAAAGCCATGTCCGCCGGAGCGCTCGATGCGCGATGCGATACGGACAATCGCTTCCACGCAACGCTCTGGATAACGGCCAACCGAAGTTTCACCGGAAAGCATGAGAGAATCCGCCTCCTCATAAGCAGCGTTCATCACATCGGTGACTTCGGCGCGGGTTGGGGTGGGATTGAAAATCATCGATTCTAACAGCTGGGTCGCCACAATGACCCGAGTGCCAAGTTCGTGGCAGCGTTTGACGATACGGCGTTGAAGGATGGGAAGGTCTTCGAAATCGACCTCGATACCCAAATCGCCGCGAGCGATCATGATGACATCTGAATTCTGTATGATCGCATCGATGTTTTTAATCGCTTCTTGATCTTCAATTTTTGCGACGATCTGCGCTTCGCCTTCCAGAGCTTCCATTGCCTCACGGAGTTCGAGGACGTGCGCGGCATCGCGGACGAAAGAACCCGCGATGTAGTCAGCACCGCATTCCACAGCGAGCGCGAGGTCTTTGTGGTCTTTTTCTGTTAGGGCTGGAAGGTTGAGTCGAACACCTGGCAAATTGATATGTCTGCGAGATCCCATGGTGCCCGGAGTCCGGACATCACAGATGATGCGATCTTCGTCGACGCGATCGATGCGCATCAGCAGGGCGCCGTTGTCGACGACGAGTGTATTGCCTTCAGTGACATCACCCATCAGTCCGGGGTAATTGACCGTGGTGGACAGAGGAATGGATGGTTCAACATCGGCGCGCCGGAACTCCACTTTATCGCCTTCGATGAGATCGTAAGCTTTTTCCAGATCACCGGTGCGAATCGATGGTCCGGTGAGATCGAAAAGAACGGCGATGTGGGCATTACGTTTTTCGGATTCCTTGCGAACCAGTTTGGTCATTTCCGCTGCCCATTCGTGTTTCGCATGACTCATGTTCAGGCGGAAGACATTCACGCCGCCATCAATGAGTTTGCCGATCATTTCAGCAGACTCAGTTGCGGGTCCGAGGGTGACGATGAGTTTGGTTTTACGAGACATGAAATTGAAGGGTGATGTTGATAAGAGCAGGGGATGTGAAGCTGGGATTAGAATTGATGAAGGTTAAGTCCGAAAGGAATGAAACGGTTGAAGTCTTTGAGATTTTGCGTGCACAGTGGCGCGTCGGATAAGATTGCACAAGCTGCGATCATGCAATCTGAGTGAGAACCGCGACGTCGCCCCGTTCCGTTGAATAAAACGGAAGCCATCTCGGCCATGGGTTTTGTGAAGTCGATGATGTTCCCACCGAGGATGGAGGAAATCGCGTTTTTTTGGGTAAGCGAGATGGGTTCATTGCAGAACTCTGACCAAGTAATCGTAGAAACGGCCGCAATGTTTCCTCTTTTGAGCCAAGGAAGCATCTTCGCGCCTATATCAGAAGTAGTGAAACTGATTTGAATCAGTTCATTGGTATCAAAGTGCAGAGTCATTTTCCTCCCACCAATATTTTTTAGCAGCTCTCTCAGCGGCAACCTCATCGCGAAGGAATTTCGCCTCACTTTCGTTCAGTCCTCCTCCATCCCGTATCCATTCCAAGGCTTCTACGGGGGACATTCTGACGGTTCTGATGATGTCGTCTTCTTGTGCTTTTTTAACAGCACGACGAATCACTTCAGATTTTGAAACATTCCATTTCGTGGACAGCTCCTGCATCAAATCCAAGGTGGTAGTGTCCAGCGACATGCTGGTGCGTTTCAATACAGAGGTGTATTTCATGTGGTAACTATTTACCACATGAAATAAGACATCAAGTTGAAAATCAGCCTTGGTCGATGGTCTTGTCCGTGGTGGCGTCAACGATGGCGAAGCGCTCGCGGTTGAGGGTTGGATCGGAGCGGAAGATGAGGCGTCCGGCATGAGAGCGCTCGAGCTCGACAAGAACTTTTGCATCTTCTTTTTTGAAGCGATTCAATACATCCGAGTTCACAATGACGATGAGGTCGCCGACTTGGTCACGATGCGTTTGGATGATTGTATTGAGGCGCCGCTGAATCTCGATTGACATGGTCATCGGGGTTTTTACGCGGCCGCGACCTTGGCAATAAGGGCAGGGCTCATACATCGAATCGCGGAGGGATTCGTTGAGGCGCTGGCGGGTCATTTCCATGAGGCCGATGGCCGAAATTTGAAGAATCTGGGTTTTCGCTTTGTCGCGTTTGACCCGTTCTTTCATCGCTTTGTAAACGGCCATCTGGTCTTTGCGATGGCGCATGTCGATGAAGTCGACCACGACCAAGCCACCGATGTTGCGGAGGCGGAGTTGGCGTGCGACTTCTTCTGCTGCTTCGATGTTGGTTTGGAGAATCATTTTATCGACATCTTTGGAGCCACGGTTGCGGCCAGTGTTGACGTCGACGGAGATGAGAGCTTCGGTTTCATCGATGACGATGTAGCCGCCGCATTTTAGCCAGACTTGGCGGGAGAATGCTTCGTCGACTTGTTTCTGGATGTTGACCTTTTCGAAAATCGGCTGAGATGAGCCAGACATGAAGCGAATCCGACGTTTCGAGCGGCGCGAGATTTTACCAGCGATCTCGCGGATGAGCTCGGTTGTTTGCTCGTCATCGCAGATGACTTGATCTACTTCATCGGTGAGGAAATCACGGGCGGTTTTTTCAATCAAACCGGGTTCTTGGAACACGCAGCAAGGGGCTGGATTATTAGCGCGGCGCTGGTCGATTTTATCCCATTGCTCTAACAACATCGCGAGGTCGCGTACGAAATGGCGGGTGCGGGTTCCTTGAGCGACTGTCCGCATGATGATTCCCATGCCTTCAGGGACAGAAAGATTCTGAACGATTTTGCGGAGGCGCTGGCGCTCTTGTGGATCATCGATTTTCCGCGAGATACCGAATTGTTCCGTAAATGGCATGAGCACGAGGTAACGGCCTGCGAGTGAGATGTTGGTGGTGACACGCGGGCCTTTCGTTCCGATGGGGCCTTTGGAAACTTGGATGACGATTTCCGATCCCACGGGGTAGATGCTCGGGATGTCTTTGGAAGTAATTTTCTTTTGGTTCTTCTTAGAGCTCTCGCGTTCGATTTCTTCGAGGCCTCCATCAAGTGCTGCGGGGATGGCATCCCAGAAGTGGAGGAAGGCATTTTTGTCGAGGCCGATGTCGACGAACATGGCTTTCAGGCCTTGTTCGATGTTTTTGACGCGGCCTTTAAAAATACCACCGACGATGTTCTGATCGCCTTCGCGTTCGACGGTGTATTCTTCGAGGACGCCGTCTTCTAACAGCGCGACGCGGCGTTCGAGTTTCTCAACGTTAACGATGATGGTGTTGCCTTGGGATGGATCGGTATTTCCGATTCCGAGTAGTCTTTTGATTTTTTTGATCACGGTTTGTGTAGGTTAGAATAGTTATAAAATAAAGGTATTCGATTTCACTCTACGATAGGAGTGGCGCGAGGAATCACTTGACCCTCACGATCGGTTTCTTGGGTAATGGTTGGTTTTGGAGAAATAATAGGGGTTGAGGTAGATGGAGTGTTAGTAGGTAAAATGTCACCGATTTCGTTGCCGGTTTCACCGACATCGTCGTTGCTGGCCGATACGCTTTGATCGGGATTCGAAGCTGGCGCCTGGGTGGCTTGGATAGCGGCGAGAACGTCTTTGATGGGCTCGATTGCTTCAATTCGTTGAAGGTGGCCTGGATATTCGGTTTGTGGTTTGAGGGGTAAGCGCATGCCTTCTTCTTGAGCAAAAATTCCGCTGTAAACCATGTTCACCAGAGGGCCACAAACGCCACCACCTGAGCCTGCAGATTGAGCCATGATGACGACTGCATAGCGTGGCTGATCAAAGGGAGCGAAGGACATTACCCATGAGTTATTAGACTTTTGCCCGTTATCAACCGTTTGTGCGGTTCCTGTTTTAGCGGCGATTTCATATTTCTCCATTCGCACTTTTCCAGCCGTTCCACCTGCTTCGTTGACAGCTTTCCACATGCCAAGGCGGATGAGTGCAAGATCACTTTCCTTGACGCCAGAGGTAAGAAGGTCGGCTTCTAGTTTTGGAAAATCTGAAACTTGTACGGTGCCGTTTTCTGCGACGACTTTTTTGACGATACGAGGTTGGTAGAATTTTCCACCGTTAGCGATGGGCGCGATCATGGCGGCGAGTTGTAGTGGGCTGGTCATGGTGTCGCCTTGACCAATGGATAACATCGCGGTGAGTGCTGGAGTCATGACTGCACCTGGAACAGCAGCGCGCCACGCGCGTGACCCGGGAAGGATGCCAGGATCTTCATTGGGAAGTTCGATTCCGGTTTTCTTGCCGAGGCCGACAAGAGAAAATCCATCGACCATGGCTTTCCAACCAATCGCGTTGGAGAGTTTGTTAAAGTAAGGATTGCAGGATTGTTGGATGGCTCTCGGCAGGGTGAGGCTTCCGTGGCTACCACGGCTTTTGTTCCAGAGCCAGCAGCCGATGTTGTGATTTCCGTAGGGGACAAAGCCCTCACATGAGAATGAACGGTTGGCCATGCCGTTGATCGCTCCAGCGATTGCTGTAGGCACTTTCATCGTTGAACCCGGAGTGAACGAGGTGATCGCGCGGTTGGTGAAAGGTGATAGCTGGGGTTTTGCTGTGTAGCTCTTGAATTTCTCGCTCGAGATGGAAGGGATGAAAGCATTTGGATCGTAATCCGGCACGGAGGCCATAGCGAGCACTTCACCTGTCCGGACATCTAACACCACGCCAGCAGAACGACCTGTGCGACGTAGAGTATTTTCTAACAAGTATTGGATACGAGCGTCGATGGTGAGCTGAACTTCCGCTCCGATACCGGGTTTGGTGTAATCAAGCATCCCGATGGTTCGGCCTTTTTCATCTTTGAGAACGGTTTTGATTCCTTCGGGTCCGCGCAGGTAGGAATCCATGGTTGCCTCAACTCCAGCGATGCCTTTCTCATCACCGATGAAGTGATCAAAAGCGCGTTTGTCAGCAGATGATATATCGCCCTTCTCCCATTGTTTCAGATAGCCGACAACATGTGAGGCGAGAGTGCCGTATGGGTATTGGCGTTGTGGGCGAATGCCTAATGTGACACCTGGAAATTCGAGGTTTCTCTCTGCTATTCGAGAAAACTCCTCATAGGTTAAATCTGCACGGTAAGTGAATGGCACTAATCCACGATGGGTGAGATAATGAGTGCGCAATGCAGAGGCGTTGTAGTTTTTAGCGAGACCTAGTTGTTGCAGGGGATTGATTGTCGATTCGTTGACAATTTTAACGATGTCCTTTTCTTTGGTTTGGCGGGGTAGCCCAGCCTCAGTGGTTAGCCGTTGAATTGTCGGACTGTCATCGTATTGCTGAAGATATGAATTGACGATTTCATCGAGATTGAAGGTTGCAACATAGTTGCGGAGGTTACGAGCGATCGGTATGCCGTTTCGATCTGTGATTTCACCGCGTATACCGGGTTCGCGTATGGTGACGGTACGATTGCCGGGAACGAGCGCTTGGAATTCGTTTTTTCGTTCGATTTGAAATTCATGAAGCCTAGACAACAAAGTCCCAAAACCGACCAATATAAGGGCGGTTAGGAAGTACAGTCTAAATTTGTATTTCGGTTCCATGCAGTGTTACCAACGTTTTGATTTTCGGGCCTCAGGATAGAGGGAGTGATCAAAAAGTTTTGCGATTTGGTAGAGTATCCAGAAAATAATGGGGGAGAGTATCATTGTGAGAGCTGAGGTATAGAACATCAGTCTTAGGATGGAGCGTGATATGGTGAAGTCACCTCTGATGAAAGAGATCACAATGAACTCGGCTGTTAGATAAAGGAAGATGGCGATGCCGGAAAGAATGGCTGAGAACTGCCATTTGCCTTGGCGGAAAACTGGATTGAGTCCCTGCATCAGGAATCCAGCGACTCCGAATAAGATGATCGAGTAGCCAAAGCGCAGAGACTCGACGGGTTGGGAGTAGACTTCGGGATCCGCCACGATGGGAGCGAGGTAGCAGTGTGCATCCCACAGCATGCCGCCGATAAATGCCAAAAGAAGCATGGTTGGTGTGGTCACGGTGACTGCACAGCAGAGGAACACAAGGTGCACAATGAGAAATCTGGCATGACTTAGGCCGGTGAACGCAGGCACAAACTGCTGCACCAAGAAGGCGATGAGCAGAAGAATTACAGTGCTGAGATTGTAGCGAAGCAAGCGGTTGAGAATTAAGGGGTTTCTGAAAGGACGACGAAAACTGTTCCCAAGTCGCTGAGGTTTACAGCAGGTGCGACGAGGGCTTCCGAATCGATCGGGCCTTTTTCAACCGAGAGTATCGTTCCAACGAGGATGTTGGGTTGAAAAATGCCACCACGACCCGTGGTGAAGACTCGCTGGCCAATTTTTAGCGCAGCGTCTTTAGAGAGGAAACGAAGACGAAGAGTTGGGTTATTATCAAATTTGCCACGTTGGCCACTAAGGATGCCGACTTCTGGTGTTCCTTCAACGCGAACAGATACCTGGCATTTTTCATCCGTGATGAGTAGCACGGATGAACGATGTTTGAAGGGTCGATCAATGATTCCGACGAGACCTTCATTGGAAAGGACGGAGAGTTGGATGCCGATGCCACGGTCTTCTCCTGCATCGATCTCCATGGTCTGCCACCATGTGGTGGGATGACGGCGAATGATCTGTGCCGCGACGACGTCAAAGTTGGTAGCTTTTTTGAAATCCAAAGCGTGACGTAGTTCTTTGTTCTCACGTTTCAAAGCGTCGAACTGGGATTCGATGATACGGAGTCTTCCGATTTCGCCATCAATGGCGGCAAGTTTAGTTTCGAGGACTTTGGAGTGTTCAGTTTCATCTAACAATCTTCTAGCTTTGGTTTCGAGAGCGGAACCGGCTGTTAGAGTAGGGCTGATGATTTTGAAGTATGCGACTTGAATATCTCTAACAACAAGTTCACTTCGTGTTAAAGCCCATGTCGCTCCCGCGAGGAAGAGAAGCAGTGCGATAAGGTTGAGCGGTTTCATGACCGATGGGCCGGAAGCTGCAATTGTTAGAATAGCATGGGCCTAGGGCTCAGCGATCTGTGTTAGTTACGCGCTTGAGGAAAGCTAGCTCCTGTAGTGCCTTGCCGGTGCCTTCTGCTACGGCACTGAGGGGGTCTTCCGCAACGTGGACTGGTAGACCAGTTTCTTCGCGAAGCAAACGATCAAGGCCTTTAAGGAGAGCGCCGCCACCTGCGAGAACGATTCCACGATCTACAAGGTCTGCAGCGAGTTCTGGAGGGCATCGTTCCAAGGTGGTGCGGACTGCATCAACGATGGTGTTGAGAGGGTCTGACATTGCCTCGCGGATTTCCTGTGAGGTAATGGTGATGGTTTTTGGAAGTCCGGCTACGAGGTCGCGGCCTTTGACTTCCATGGTCATCTCTTTGGGAAGAGGTGCAGCAGAACCGATACGAATTTTGATATCCTCCGAGGTGCGCTCACCGATCATGAGGTTATATGCGCGCTTCATGTATTGGATGATAGCTTCATCGAGCTCGTCTCCAGCGGTGCGGACGGAACGTGCGTAAACGATTCCTGATAGAGAAATGAGCGCGACTTCTGTGGTGCCGCCGCCGATGTCGACGATCATGTTTCCGGATGCTTCTTGAACGGGAAGTCCGACACCGATTGCAGCGGCCATAGGTTCTTCAATGAGATAAACTTCACGTGCGCCTGCTTGTTCAGCGGATTCACGAACGGCACGACGTTCCACTTCGGTGATGCCGGATGGAATGGCGATGAGGACGCGTGGGTTGTTACGGCGACCTTTGTTTACTTTCCGGATGAAGTGGCGAAGCATGGCTTGCGTCACTTCGAAGTCCGCGATGACGCCATCTTTGAGAGGGCGAATGGCGACGATGTTGCCGGGAGTTCTGCCGAGCATGCGTTTTGCATCGTCACCGACAGCTAAAACCTCATTGGTTCCGGCTTTGACTGCGACCACGGAGGGTTCGCGAAGGACGATGCCGTGATCTTTGACATTGATGAGGGTGTTGGCGGTGCCGAGGTCGATTCCGATATCACTGGAAAACAAGTTTCCAAAAAGTTTTTTAAACATGAGTTTATGAAAAAAGGTAAAGTTTTGAAATTCAGAGAGTTAAGTTGAAAAAGCAGTCGCCGGATACGATGTTTCGGCGATTTCTTAGTAATTTTGAAAAAACTTACGAGAAATGCCGCAGGCATCAATAGGCGGAAGGTGGCAAGCATCTGAGGCAAGCCGATATGCGTCAAGCCGGAAACCTTGTTCCACGTAATTGTTTCCAATGTTCCACGCTCTAGGGCGGGACGAGTTGGGCAGGGCGATTAGCGACCCTCGGCGAGGCGATCTGCCAACATTTCGGGAAGGCCGGCGGCGAGAATCTTTTGTTGGGTCGTCGCCATATCGTATTCGATTCTGCGGAAAACGATGATTTTGCTCTCGTTGTCGTAAATGGCGTAGCAGGCGCGGGGATCTCCATCGCGTGGCTGGCCAACTGAGCCGGCGTTGATGAAATATTTGGCGTTGGACTCGATCTTGATCGAGTCTGCTGTGATCTCATGCACTTTGTCCGTTTTCACGTAAACTCTGGGAACATGGGTGTGTCCGTGAAAGCAGAGCTGGGTGAATTGATAGGAGAAATTCGACATCGCATCGAAGCGATTGGTAACGTAGTTCCAATTTACTGGCTGATCTAAGGTGCTGTGGACGATGGTGTAGTCAGAAACTTGGCGCACCATGCGCAAGCGTTTGAGCCAGAGGCGTTGATCTTCATCGAGTTGTTCCCGAGTCCATTGCAATGCGAATGCGGCGACTGGATTCATGTTGTCCAGTGGGTGGTCTTCAGATGCGTCTGCATCGTGATTTCCCTTAACGGTTGGGCAATTCATTTCACGAATGATGTTTAAACAGGCAACGGGATCTGCATTGTAACCCACGACATCGCCAAGGCAGACGAATTCCGTGACGCCTTGTTGTTTAGCATCAGCCATAACAGCTTCAAGAGCTTCAAGATTTGCGTGGATGTCACCGAATATTGCTGTCCGCATTACTGAAAGGGGTTGTGAGAGAGATTTGGAGTTTTGTCAGATGAATAGACACTGTCGAGAGGAATTGAGCAGATATACCGAGAGGTTTTCATAAAGCTGAACCCGAAAGGCGAGCAGATGTTTCTGCATCAACGGCTTGGCATAGACGATAGCCCTCGCCGTGTGGGGGCAGAGACATGACAAAGGCATCGCGTTCAAAGGATGATGGGAAATCCAATCCAATCAAGGCTCTGCCGATGCGTTCGCCAGATTGGCGGTAGTTGAAATAACTCAAGTTTTCGTTGCCGGTGAGTTGGTTGGCTAGGAAATCATGGAGTGCGCCGGGGCGTTCGTAAAAGTCGAGGCGAAGGAAAGCGGGGTGAGAAAGTAGATCGCTGCGGAAGGGAATTGCCCGGAAATTAACATCCATTGCGCCCGTGATGTCCTGCCAAGTGTAACCATTCGCATCGAGTTTAGTGGAGATGGATTCAATGGTTTCGAGTTCATCTGCAGCGAGTGAGAAAATGGGCCACGCAATTTTCTCATCAATTTTTCCGTATTGGAAATCGGTGATATCGACCTGTGAGAAACACGTGTCTAACAGTTTCAACATGGTTCCTGGTGTTTCCGGAATCAGCACACGAATGGTGCGATTATACTTCGACGATGCGCCTTCTGACTGAGCGATGCGGCCGATTTGAAGAAAGTCGATGTTCGCGCCACAAAGAATGACGACGACTTTTTTTCCTTTGAGAGAATCCTTTTCTTTCAGTGCTGCGGCGAGTCCCATGGCACCGGAAGGCTCGGATATAGATCTCAATCCATCCCATAAAGTGCGGATGGCTTTGGTGACTTGCGCATTGCTAACCGTGATGAAGCGGTCGATGGAATGTTGGCAAATTTCAAAAGGAAGATTGCCGGGTTGTTTGACCGCGGTGCCATCGCAGAAGAGATCGACCTGATCTAACGAAACAGGTTTTCCGGCTTGAATAGAGGCGGTCATGGACGCTTGGCCTTCGCCTTCGACGCCGACGATTTCGATGTTAGGCCAATAGGCTTTGAGCCATGTGGAAACGCCTGCGGCCATTCCGCCGCCGCCGATTTGAACGTAAGCGACATCGAATGGACCTTTGCCGGAGAGAACGATTTCATCGGCGAGCGTGCCTTGTCCGGCCATGACTTGGATGTCGTCGTAGGCGTGGATGAAAAGGGATTTGGTTGAGGCTTCGTCAGCGCGTGCGGCTTTGACGGCATCGTCGTAACTATCACCCGCGAGGTGAACGGTAACGTATTCTTGGCCGAGCTTGATGACTGCGTCTTGCTTCACTTTCGGCGTGGATTGCGGCATGTAGATGCGAGCGCGGATGCCGAGTTGTTTCGCGGCGAGGGCGACGCCTTGTGCGTGGTTTCCTGCGGAAGCCGTGACGACACCGCGTCTAGCTTCGAGTTCGCTGAGTGTGGCCATACGGTTGGCTGCACCGCGCCATTTGTAAGCTTTGATGGGGGAAAGGTCTTCGCGTTTCACCCAGAGCTCGAAATTCAGACTTGGAAGATCGAGCTTTTCGAAAGGTGTGGGTTTCGCGAAGTGATACACGCGTTCGCGAGCAAACAGAATTTCCTGACGGAGTTTCTGGTCGAGGGGCTGGGTGGCGTCGGAGTCGCGAGTCATGGGCTGGATCAAAGCATGTTTCAAAACGTCCCGAAAGGATTTCGGAAATGTTTTTCAAACTAGGGTTTGGATGGCGGGCGGATTTGGATTAGGGTTTAGGGAATTCCGTGATGAACAATCAACCAACCAGTGAAAATCGAGGCAAGCAAGTGGCGGTCGGCGGTGTGATTATTTTTTCGTTGATGGCATCGGTGATCTGTCTGCTGGTATTTTGGAGATATATTCCGGGATGGGTGGGGGAAAGCGTGGGGAAAGTCGCGGGTTTGATTTCAACGCCGTTTATTTTAGAGGCTTCGTTTTTTGTGATGGGGTTGGGAATTGTGGTTTTGCTCAACTCATGGCGACGCAAGAAAGACGGGGACGATTTTGTGGAATTTGATGCGCGGGATTTTCAGGCAGGGGATAAAGATCGTTGATCCATGGTCAGTGAACCGGAAAAGGAACTGAGATTCACCCGATCCGGGCAAGCGGTTGGGTTTGGTGTGCTTGGGGCGATTTTAATCGGTGCTGCCGTCACATTGGTGGCGACTGGAGTCCATCGAGCTGAACATCCGGAACTACCGGATCCGTTGTGGGCGTTGCCATGCATCGCTGTTGCGCTGGGTTGTTTTTGGCTCACTCGGCATTTAGCAAAACATGCGTATGTGATTTTAACTCCGCTCGGGTTGGAGATTTTTCCGTTTTTCTTTCCCTCGAAAAACCTGCAGTTGGTACTTTGGCAGGAGATTGTTGCGGCGGAAATCAGCGATGATGAAATGTGGCTGACCCTGCATTTCAATGAGGAGAAAAGCTCGGGACTGCATCTTTCGCTGAAACCGATGGATAGAAAGTTTCGGAGCTTGCTTGCCAAGGCCGTGCTCGGGCGAGTATCTCGGCGCAACGCATGAGACCGCATTCACGACAGATATTATCCGTAGAGGAAGTTTTTGGTAAAAACGGCTGGCATACCGAGTTGGTCGAGGGCCGTGAGGTTTTGCGTGCTGGCTTTGAAGCCCATCACACCCGAGTGGATCTTGTTGTTCAGGCGTTCCCTGAACTGAATGCACTCAGCGTGGTTTCCGAAAGCCCGATGTTTGTTGCCGAGCCGCAGATGCCAGCTTTGCTCGAGCTGTTGATGCGTGCTAACAAACAACTCACGCTCGGCGGCTTCGAGTATGATCTTGATCGCGAAATGTTAGTGTTCCGCGTTACCAATCTTTTCGAACGCGAAAAATACGATGCTGACATCGTTTCCTCGATGGTGCACTGCGCGATCGCTGAACTAGATCGCATCGTTCCCTACGCATCCATCGTCCGCGGAACTCCCGCTGATCTCATCCAAGACCTCGATCTGGAAAGACTGCTCCAACGCGAAGATGTGATCCCTCCCGTTCCCGGTGAGGAAGAGGAAGAAGAGTATTGAAGAGTGAATCCTTCGCGTTGTTAGGAGCGGACATTAGTGACCACCGCCCGCACCTTTGAGATACGTGCCGTAGCCGATAATAATCGTTGAGAGAATTAGAGTGATGATACCTGCTGCAATCAGCATGTGAGCTTTTTTGCTGGAGCCTTTCCATTCTTTGAAAATCCATCCCCACATGGTGGAGAAAATGATGATGGAAGCCATGTGCAGGGTCCACGAGGAGAATCCGAAGCCTTCTGGATCAGAACCACCCATGCGGATGTGACCCATGGAATAGAAGAAGAACTGGAAATACCATGTCGTTCCGGCGAGGCCTGAGAAGAGCAAGTTACGTAGACGTGGGATGTTCAAGTCATTGGATACTGAAGACGGAGATGAAGCGACAGCCTCTTCAGCGGGCGCGTCCATGGGATTTTCAATAATGCTGCTGTCTTTGGTGTGGGCGGGGCGGCGCTGTTTGCTTGCGAGATATTCGTAGCCTGTGCCGTTACGGAAGTTGAGCATGACGCACCAGATAAAGTTGGTGGTGAAGCCGCCGAGCATGACAACAATGAGCGAAGGTAGTCCTGACCAGAGAGGATCCGTGCCAGCCAGGATCGAGGCTTTACCAATCGGTTCGCCTGCGGTCAGGCCGAAGCTAAAACAGGCACTCATCACACCGGAGAAAGTTGCTACGATAAGACCTTTCTTGAAGTTGAATTCTTTAATGGAAATCTTCTTTTGATCAGCTGGCATTTCTTTTTCTTTGGTGGCACCCGCCATCGCAGCAACCCAGATACCCAAGATGCAGACGCCGACTCCGACCAAAGTAATAACGCCAGGATGAGTGGAAGCGATTTGAGTGAGCGATTCCGCAACCGGAATGTCTGGCATGAAGATTTTAAGGAGCGGAGGCAACAAAGTGCCAAAAGCCGCGCAGTAACCGAGCGCGACACCCATGCCTAGCGACATGCCGAGATAGCGCATGGCCAGGCCGAAAGTTAGACCGCCGAAGCCCCAGAGTGCACCGAATAGATAGGTCCAACCGAGTGTGCTGGTGGATTGGCTTTTCAATACACCGACGACATCGGTGGTGAGAAGGCTGGCAAACAACCAAGGGCAGATGATCCATGAGAAAAACCCACCGACGAGCCAATAGGTTTCCCAAGACCAGCGCTTGACGCCTTTGTAGGGAACATAAAAGGAACCAGAGGCGAGACCGCCAAGCCAGTGAAAGACAACTCCGAGAAGAGGATTCATAAATAGATAATGTGTTAGGGTTTTGTTTTAAAAAATTACTTACGTTTGCTAAGAACGCTGGCTTCGTATTTCTGGGTTTCTTTTACCCAGTTCATGCCAACAGGAACGTTTTGCATTTCGCAATACTGATCCCAGACAGCGCCCCAAGGCATGGATTTGAGTTCTTCCATGAGTGCGAGGCGGGTGGTGAGGTCACCGGATTTTTCCGCTTCACGAAGTGCGGCAGGTTCTAACAACGCGATGAGTAGAGACTTTAAAGTGTTGCGTGTGCCGATGGTCCATGCGGCGATGCGGTTGATGCTGGCGTCGAAGAAATCGAGACCGATGTGCGTGCGGGAAAGGAGGTTGTCGCGCACGAGGGCTGAGGCAATGCCTTGGAGTGAATCGTCGAGCGTAACGACGTGATCGCTGTCCCAACGGACGCCACGGCTGACGTGGAGCAGGATTTCAGGAACAAACATCAAAGCGGATCCGAGTTTATCGGCGATGGTTTCCGTAGGGTGGAAGTGACCCGCATCGAGGCAGAGCACTTTTTGGTTTTTCACTGCATAGCCCATGTAGAATTCATGGGAACCCACCACGTAGCTCTCGCTACCGATACCGAACAATTTGCATTCCACCGCATCAAGCATGTGCTTTTTCTTCTCGGAGAAAATTTTATCGAGAGATTTTTCAAGGCGTTGGCGAGGTGAAACACGATCAACCGGCGTGTCTTTATAACCATCGGGAATCCAAACGTTCATGACACAGGGTGAGCCGAGTGCTTTGCCCATCGCTTCGGAAATGTCACGCGAGCGAGTGCAATGCTCGATCCAGAAATCGCGGATGCCTTTGTTAGAATGAGAAAGTGTGAATCCATCTGCGGATTTTGGGTGCGCGAAACAGGTGGGGTTGAAATCCATGCCTATCTTGTTCGACTTTGCCCAATCGATCCAGTTTTTGTAATGTTTCGGCTCGATCTGGTCGCGATCCACTTTTTTGCCACCGAACTCGCCGTAGAAGGCGTGGAGGTTGAGGCGATGTTTTCCAGGGATGAGAGAGAGTGCTTTATCGAGATCTGCGCGGAGTTCTTCTGGGGTGCGGGCTTTGCCTGGATAGTTTCCTGTCACCGCGATTCCGCCGCTGAGGCCTTCGCTGGTATTCTCGAATCCACCGACATCGTCGCCTTGCCAGCAGTGCAAAGAAATGGGGATATTCGCGAGTTTTTTCATGGCCGCATCGGTATCCACACCGAGATCGGCATAGCGTTGTTTAGCTGCGGCGTAGTTGGGAGAGGTGGCCTTGGTCTTGGTTTTGGTGGGTTTCGACATAGGGAATGGGCTAGGGTTTGCGAGTGAGATAGCAGTCTATTTCCACGCCAATCAAAAAAACAATGGTTTTGTTTCAGGGCTCGCGATGGATAGATCCCGAGAAGCTGTAATGCACGAAACACCAGAGTAACTAGAAAGACTTTCTCGTTACTCTGGTGCTAGTTCGACGCGAGTTAAGCCGCTGGTGGCGTGTCCATAACTTCGTCAACGACATCAGCTTTCACGGAAAATTTATAACCTTCGTAAATGGCTATCGCGTAAAATAAGAGATCCATGGGAGAAGCGGTCTCCATCATCAATGAAGTAATTTCCGTGTAATTGATGAGGCTAATCACGTTGAAGACATCGATGTTTTCCTCTTTTGAAATAAAACCAACGATAGTGAAAAAGTTACCTAACACGCAGCCAACCAAAGCCAAAACCGCGCCAATATAGCGGAAGATATTGTCAACTCCTTTACCTAAACGAACAGCAAACCCGACAAGAATTCCAACACCGACTGCCATCCAGCCAATCTGATATTCCGTCACGACAGTAACTGCGGCCCATACGACAGCGGAAACGATTGCGGCGCAAATTCCTGCGATCAGGGCGATAGGCAAGTTTTGACGGTTTTGGAATTCATCAATATTAGACCGTTTGCCAAAAGTCCGTGCGTTTAATTGAGCTTAACGGTGCTTACAGAGCGTATGGTTTCTGGATCGTTGAGAAGTGCTTTTACTTCTTGGAAAAGTTTTTCACATAGCTCCGAACCTTTGTTGCTTAAATA
>JANPJY010000009.1:0-22448 GCA_031425735.1 Akkermansiaceae bacterium
TATTTAAGCAACAAAGGTTCGGAGCTATGTGAAAAACTTTTCCAAGAAGTAAAAGCACTTCTCAACGATCCAGAAACCATACGCTCTGTAAGCACCGTTAAGCTCAATTAAACGCACGGACTTTTGGCAAACGGTCTAATAATCTCCGCCCGACCGTTTTCTTTTAAATCCCCCGAAAATTAAAGACTTCTAAGATGTCAATGAGGCCAAACCCGCAATTCGTGATTTTTTTCAGAAAAAACATAAAAAGGTCTTGTCAGATTGATCCGGATGAATAGAGTCCCGCCCCCCACAGCGAGGCTGACCGGCACAAAAAAAGCCGTCAATCAGCCACAATACAGGGAAATTATCGGGTGCAGCTCCGGAAAAAAGCGATTGCGGGTTATAAAACCCCCGTCTTCGTGCCGGTTTGTCCCAAACACTCTTTTTAAGACAATCCAGAAACACGAAGGAAATCATGCCGACCATTAATCAGCTCGTTCGCAAAGGACGCCACGTTCCAGTCGAGAAGTCGAAATCGCCTGCTCTCGTCAACTGCCCACAGCGCCGCGGCGTTTGTCTCCAGGTCATGACCCGGACGCCAAAGAAGCCGAACTCCGCGCTTCGTAAGGTCGCCAAAGTGCGCCTCACTAACGGCTTTGAAGTCATCGCCTACATCGGTGGTGAAGGACACAACCTCCAAGAACACTCAATCGTCCTCGTACGCGGTGGCCGGGTGAAAGACCTTCCAGGTGTCCGTTATCACATCGTCCGTGGTTCGCTCGATACTCTCGGTATCGATAAACGCCGCCAAGCCCGCTCCAAGTATGGTGCGAAACGTCCGAAGCCCGGCGCAGTCGCCGCTCCGGTCAAAAAGAAGAAGTAATTTTCCTAATCCCTAACCTTTCCAAGTTATGCCACGTCGCAAAAGAATCTTCACCAAACCGGATCGCCGCGATCCACGTTACGACAGCCCAGTTGTCGGCCACCTCATCACCAAAGTCATGCAGGACGGCAAACGTTCGCTCGCTCAACGCATCGTTTACGCTGCAATCGATCGCGCCAACGAAGGAACCGATACGGTCGATCCTCTCGAGGTCATCACCCGTGCCGTCGAAAACTCCAAGCCACGCGTTGAGGTTAAGTCCCGCCGCGTAGGTGGTGCCACTTACCAAGTGCCGCTCGAAGTTGATCCAGATCGCTCCGAGTCCCTCGCCATGCGCTGGCTCGTCACTTACGCCCGTAACCGCAAAGGCACTCCGATGCATGTTGCGCTTGCCAACGAAATCAAAGACGCCGCCAACAACCAAGGTGCCGCTGTTCGCAAACGCGACGACGTCCACAAAATGGCACAAGCCAACCGCGCCTTCGCCCACTTCCGCTTCTAAAATATCCTAGAGAATCCAACTCTTCATTGAGAGTTGAAATTTGATCATTGAAACTTTGAATCCTAACCATCCAGATCGTCCTTATACGCTTGAGCGGACCCGCAATATCGGGATCGCTGCGCATATCGACGCAGGGAAGACCACTCTCACCGAGCGGATTCTTTTCTATACCGGGATGATTCACAAAATCGGTGAAGTGCACGATGGTGCCGCCACTACCGATTGGATGGAACAAGAGCGCGAGCGTGGAATCACGATCACCTCCGCCGCCGTCACCACTGAATGGTGGCAGCACAATGAGGATAACGTCACCAAGCTTTTCAACGAAGAGAAACACCGCATTAACATTATCGACACCCCCGGACACGTTGACTTCACTGCTGAAGTTGAGCGTTCCTTACGGGTTCTTGACGGTGCAATCGTGGTTTTCTGTGGTGTCGCCGGCGTTCAGCCACAAACCGAAACCGTCTGGCGCCAAGCAACCAAATACAACGTCCCGCGCATCGTCTTCGTTAACAAGATGGATCGCACCGGAGCCGACTTCGAAAAAGTCGTTTCCGAGATCAAAGAGAAACTAGGTGCAAACGCCGTCCGCATCCTCATCCCAATCGGCGCCGAAGACGGCCTGAAAGGTCAGATCGATGTGGTAAACCAAAAAGCCGTTTACTACTCAGACGACGATCAGTTCGGTTCCACTTACACCGTTAAAGAGCTCGATGCCGAGCAACTCGCTATAGCCAAAGCCGCTTACGCCGAACTCGTTTCCACCACCGCAGATTGCGATGAAATCCTCGGCGAGAAATTCCTCATGGAAGAGGAAATCAGCCTCACCGATCTCAAACAAGCCATCCGCCGCGCCACCATCGCTAACAAGCTTATCCCGGTCGCCGGCGGTTCCGCTTTTAAAAACAAAGGCGTTCAATACCTCCTCGACGCCGTCATCGATTACCTTCCTTCTCCGCTCGACATCCCATTCACCAAAGGAATGGACCCAGATAACCACGAGCGCATCATCGAAATTCCAACCACCGACAACGCGAAATTCACCGCGCTCGCCTTCAAACTCTGGGCAGACAAATTCGTCGGTAAACTCGTTTTCTTCCGCGTCTACTCCGGCGTCATCCGCAAAGGCGACACGGTTTACAACCCACGCACTCGCAAATCCGAGCGCATCGGCCGCTTGATCCGCATCCAAGCAGACGAACACAAAGACATCGATGCCTGTTTCGCCGGTGACATCGCTGCAATGGTCGGCATCAAAAACGCCACCACCGGTGACACCCTCGCCGCCGAAGGACACGACGTTGTCCTCGAGCCACCAACTTTCCCTGAGCCAGTCATCTCCATGGCCGTCGAGCCAAGAACTAAGGCCGACCAAGAAAAACTCGCTCTCGCCCTGGCCCGCCTCTCCGAGGAAGACCCGACCTTCATGGTCAAGACCGATGAGGAAACCGGCCAGACCATCATTTCCGGAATGGGTGAGCTCCACCTCGAAATCATCGTCGATCGCATCAAACGCGAATTCAAGGTCGACGCCAACACTGGCGCACCACAAATCACTTACCGTGAGACCATCACCAAAGCCGCTCGCGGCGAAGGCAAACTGGTCAAACAATCCGGCGGCCGCGGTCAATACGGCCACGTCATTCTCTCCATCAAACCGAACGAAGCTGCAAAAGGCATCACGGTGGAAAACAAAACCATCGGCGGCTCCATCCCAAAAGAATACATCAACGCATGTATCAAAGGCTGCCGCGAAGCGACCACCAACGGTGTCATCGCTGGCTACCCAGTCATCGACGTCCATGTCGATATCCTCGACGGCTCTTACCACGACGTGGATTCTAACGAAAACGCTTTCACCATGGCTGCAATCTTCGCCATGCGTGACGCTTTCAAAAACGCCGGCCCTATCCTTCTCGAACCCATCATGGCTGTCGAAGTCTCCACACCGGATGACTACCAAGGCGATGTTATGGGTGACCTCAACCGCCGCCGCGGACAAATCCAGCACATGGAGTCCAAAGGTTCCTTTTCAGTGGTCAGCGCCAATGTTCCTCTCAAAGAAATGTTCGGCTACTCTACCGCCGTCCGCACCCTTTCTTCAGGACGCGCTTCTTACTCCATGACACCTTCTCACTTCGAACAAGTTCCCAACTCCATCGTTGAGGAAATCGCTATCGATCGTGTTGCCTAATTCTATACCAATCACCTCACAACCAACTACCACCTCAATCCCATGTCAGCTCAGAAAATCCGGATCCGCCTGCGTGCCTTCGACCATCGTGCTATCGATCGCTCGGCTCTTGAAATCGTGGAGACCGCAAAGCGCACCGGCGCACGTGTTGCTGGTCCTATCCCGCTTCCTACCCGCATCGAAAAATTCAGCGTTAACCGCTCGGTTCACGTGAACAAAAAATCCGCTGAACAGTTCGAAATCCGTACTCACAAGCGCGTTCTCGACATCGTCGATCCAACCGCTCGCACCGTCGATGAGCTCAAAAAACTCAACCTGCCAGCAGGTGTCGACATCACCATCCGCATATAGGCGTTGCTCTGACCCCGCATCTTAAATTTCAAATCTCAAATTTCTAATCTCTATGTCACTAGGACTCATCGGCAAAAAAATCGGCATGACCCGCATCTTCGATAAAGAAGCGGGCTCCAGCATTCCTGTTACCGTCATCGACGTTACAGGCAACACGATCCTTCAGACCAAAACTCCCGAAACCGACGGTTACACCGCCGTTCAGGTTGGTTTCGACGATCAAAAAGAATTCCGCGTCAACAAACCAGACCTCGCTCGCTTCAAAAAAGCAGGCTCAGCTCCGAAACGCCGCGTTCAAGAATTCCGTTTCGAAAACGGCAGCGAAGTTCCTAGCGAACATCCCGGTCTCGCTCTCTTCGAAGCTGGTCAATTCGTGGACGTCATCGGTAACACGATCGGTCGCGGTTTCCAAGGTGTTGTCAAACGCCACAAGTTCAGTGGTCAGCCAATGGCACACGGTCACATGATGCACCGTCGTTCCGGCGCCATCGCTGCCGGTTCCACTCCAGGCCGCGTTTGGAAAAACCAAAAAATGCCAGGTCACATGGGAACCACCAAATCGACCGTGCAAAATCTTAAAGTCATCGCCGTGCGCGAGGAAGACGGTGTCATCCTCGTTTCCGGTTCCGTCCCAGGCGCCAAAGGCTCCTACCTCACGATCCGCGCAGCCAAGAAAAAGTAAGCTGCTAATCCGTCCACCTAATCCCTTTAACTGAAACTTTCCGCCATGTCAGCAAAAGCCTTCACAGCCGCAGATGCAGAAGCCGCAAATCTTGTCCTCATTGGTGAGGACAAAGGCCGCCAAGCAGTCCACGACCTCATCACCGCCTACCGTGCGAACCGCCGTTCCGGCACCGCACACACCAAAACTCGTGGTGAAGTCCGTGGTAACAACAAGAAAATCTACAAACAAAAAGGCACTGGTAACGCCCGTCACGGCGACAAACGCGCTCCGATCTTCGTCGGTGGTGGTGTTGTCTTCGGCCCACGCAACCGCTCTTATGCGAAAAGCGTTCCGAAGTCCGTCCGCAAACTCGCTCTCCGCCGCGTGCTTGGTGACCTGACCCGTGCTGAAAAAATCTTCACGGTTCCTTCCTTCGGCATCACCGATGGCAAAACCAAATCCTTCGTCGCAGCCGTCAACGCTATCACCCAAGCAGATCGTAAAGTTCTCGTGGTTGGTAACTTCGACGACAACACCAAACTCGCCGCCCGCAACGTCGGTTGGGCACAATTGGTGACTCCTACCGATATCAACGTTGAGCAAATGCTCCTCGCTAAAGTCATCATCCTCGTGGGTGATGCCGTCTCGACCCTCGCCCAGCGCACCGCCTAATCCCTTTAACGATCTAAATTTTACGACCATGAAAGACATTTACCAGGTCATCAAAAACGTCCGCCTTAGTGAAAAGGCCTCACTTCTTCAAGAGAAGAACAATGAGGTCGTTCTCGAAGTCGATCGTAACGCCAATAAGCTCGAAATCAAACAAGCGGTTGAGACCATTTTTGATAAAAAGGTTATCAAAGTCCGCACAGCAAACTACGACGGCAAAGTCCGCCGCAAGCGCCGCGCAGACCAAGGCCGTACCGCCAGCTACAAAAAAGCCATTGTCCGCCTCGCGGATGGTGAATCCCTCGACCTCATCTAAGCCAGTATCCCCGCCACCCGGTGGGAATCAAAACGAAACCAATTTTAACGTCAGCGAGTCATGCCACTTAAAACTTTCAAGCCCAACACACCATCCGAGCGCTACAAGGAGCTTCCGTCTTTCGACGAAATCACCAAAAGCAAACCGGAGAAGTCTCTTCTCACCCCGCTTAAACGCTCAGGTGGTCGGAACAACACAGGTCGTATCACAACCCGCCACATCGGTGGTGGTCACAAACGTCACTATCGCTTGGTCGATTTCAAACGTAACAAACTCAACGTCGAAGCCACCGTGCTCGGCATTGAATACGATCCGAACCGCACCTGCCGCATTGCCCTTGTTCAATACAAAGACGGAGTCAAATCCTACATCCTTGCTCCTGCCGGCTTGACTGACGGTGACAAGATCATCGCAGGTGCAGACGTCGCTCCAAAAGTGGGTAACGCCATGCCACTCGGCAAAGTGCCACTCGGAACAGAAATTCACAACATCGAGCTCCTTCCAGGTAGCGGTGGTAAAGTCGCTCGTTCCGCTGGTCAAAGCGCTGTTCTTTCCAACCGTGACGGTGGTTGGGCTCTCGTTAAAATGCGCTCCGGAGAAATCCGCCGCTTCCACGAAGCCTGCTTCTGCACCATCGGTGTCGTCGGTAACCGCGATCACATGAACGAAGTTTCCGGAAAAGCTGGCCGCACACGCTGGCAGGGTGTTCGCCCAACAGTCCGCGGTATGTGTATGAACCCTGTGGATCACCCGAACGGTGGTGGTGAGGGTAAATCCAAGTCCGGTGGTGGTCGCCAACACTTGCTCTCACCATGGGGTCACGCCAAAGGTCAGAAGACCCGCAAACGCAAGAAAACCACCAGCGTTTTCATCGTCGAGTCGCGCCACAAAAACAAGACCAAGTAATCCCTTTTAGAATCTTTAACTTAAACTAGATATGCCACGTTCCCTAAAGAAAGGCCCATTCGTCGACCAAAAGCTTCTCGCTAAAATCGACGCCGTTGCCGAAGCCGGTTCCGATCGTAAACCGATCAAAACCTGGTCACGCAAATCCATGATCACTCCAGACTTCGTGAGCCACAACTTCTCCGTCCACAATGGCAAGACTTTCGTCCCCGTCTACGTGACCGAAAACATGGTTGGCCACAAACTCGGCGAATTCGCTCCGACCCGTATCTTCCGTGCTCACGGTGGTATCGGTAAGAAATAATCCGCTTCAGCAAACGACACTCACTCCAAGAAATGTTCACCTCCAGTCATACACGTTGCATTGCCGCCGCCCTCGGGCTGCTTGCAATCACCGTGCCGTGCCATGGAGAAGAGAAAGTTTCCGCAGAGCAACTCAAAGCAACCGTGTCCCAACTCCAAGAGCAGAACCGCAACTTGCAGCTCGCTCTCGTAGAAGCAAACCTGGCCGAAAAGAACTCCAGCGCACAACTCAACCAAGTTCGCGAACGTCTCGAAGCCCTCGGTAAAAACCTTCTCGACGGAGGCGATGACCGCCTGATCCAAGCCGCAGCCGACCTTCAGATCGCTAATGAGCGCATCGCTAATCTCGAAGCCTCAGCCGCCAAACTTTCAGTCAGCGTCCAAGACTACCTCCGCCAGGCAGTCGTCTCGGATCCAGAAGCTCGCGTTCGTGTCGAAACAGCTATGAGAGAGCTTGACTCTCTCAGCGGTCTCCGCCAGAAACCCCTCCCCGACATCCGGACCGGCAATCTCCAGCAGGCACGGATCGTCAGCCTCGACCAAGAATCTGGAATGCTAGTCCTTAACCTAGGGGAAACCCAAGGCGCAAAAATCGGAATGACCTTCCGCCTCATGCACGGACAACAACCCTACGGAAAAGCCATCCTCGCAGATGTCCGTAAAGGAATTTCCGGTGCATTCGTCGAGCAAATCGACTCTAAAGATCACACACCTCGCCTCGGCGATATCGCCGTCCTCCTTACCCAAAACTAAGTTCACTAACTCTCACCAAACCGCCGACCATGGAAGTCACCAGCACCACTAAATTTGTCCGTCTCTCGCCTAAAAAAGCGCGTGACGTCGCCCGCGAGATCCAAGGACTCCCCGTTTCGAACGCTCTCGATATCCTTACCTTCACTCCTAAAAAGGCTGCGCAACTCATTGCGAAGACTCTCAAGACTGCCATTGCGGATGCGGAAAACAATTTCTCACTAGACACCAGCACCTTGGTAATCAAACAGGCAGTCATCGGTGCCGGCCCAACCCTACGTCGTTTCATGCCACGTGCCAAAGGCTCCGCCGGTGCGATCCTCAAACGCACCTCTCACATCTCCATCACCCTCGTCGGTGCAGCTCCGGAAAAGAAAAAGCGCGCTCCTAAAAAAGCCGCAGCTAAGAAAGCCGATGCACCAGCCGCCGAAGAAACCGCCGCTGCTTCCGAAGCCGCCACCGCATAATTCACTCATCTAACACTCTCCACCTAACACCATGGGCCAAAAAGTAAATCCGATCGCCTTCCGTCTCGCCGTCAATAAAGACTGGCGCTCCAAATGGTATGCCGCAGGCAAAGACTACACCAATAAACTCCACGAAGACCTCGCTATCCGCGGTTACTTCAAAGCGAAATTGGTGAATGCAGGTCTTGCTCGCGTTATCATCGAGCGTGCATGGAACAGTGTCCGCGTCACCCTCCACTCCTCACGTCCAGGCTTGATCATCGGTCGCCAAGGCAAAGAGATCGAGATCATGACCGCAGAGATCCAAAAGATCTGCAAAGACTCACAAGTCAAACTCGACATCCTCGAAATCCGCAAGCCTGAGCTCGATGCTCAACTTGTCGCCGAGCAAATCGCCATCCAACTTGAGCGTCGTATCGCTTTCCGCCGCGCCATGAAACGCTCCATCCAAACCGCCATGGAATTTGGCGCAGAAGGAATTCGCGTTCGTTGCGCAGGCCGCCTCGGTGGTGCTGACATCGCTCGTGCTGAAAGCTATCGCGAAGGCAAAGTGCCTCTCCAAACCCTCCGTGTTCCTCTCGACTACGGCTTCGCAGAAGCCCGCACCGTTTACGGAATCATCGGCGTGAAATGCTGGATCAACAAAAAAGAAGACGACGGCCGCCAAGCCCCAGAACGCAACGATCGTAACGATCGCGGTGACCGTGGAAATCGCAACAACAACCGCGGAGACCGTGGTGGTGATCGCCGCCAAGGTGGTGGTGGTGGGGGTCGTCCCGACAATCGCTCACAAGGTGCAGCACCTGCCGCTCAATAATTCAAAAGCCTAACAAGCCCTAACTTAAACATAACTTTCACAAGGAGAAATAAGCCATGCCTTTGATGCCCAAAAGAACCAAGTTCCGCAAGAGTCACCGCGGATCACGCTCTGGTAATGCCCAGACCGGAACTACCGTCGCCTTCGGTGACTTCGGACTCCAAACTCTCGAGCGCGGTTGGCTAACCACCCGCCAAATCGAAGCCTGCCGTGTTGCGATCAACCGCTCACTCAAACGGAAAGGCAAAGTCTTTATCCGGATTTTCCCACACAAATCCATCACCCGCCGTCCCCCTGAAACTCGGATGGGTAAAGGTAAAGGCGCTGTCGATACCTGGGTAGCCGTCATCCGCCCTGGCAACATGCTTTTCGAAGTTGCCGGTGTTCCAGAATCCGCCGCACGCGAAGCGATGCGCCTTGCTTCCTACAAGCTCGGTTTCCGCACCCGCCTCGTGACCCGCAACCCACACCAATAATCTTTTAACCTGATAAACACCATGGCCACTTCTAAAGCCAAAGACATCCGCGAACTCTCTGCTGACGAACGCCTCAAACGCCTTCGTGATCTCAAACAAGAATCCATGAACCTGCGCCTCCAACGTGCAGCTGGAACTCTTGAAAACTCAGCTCGCTTCAAACAAGTGCGCCGTGAGATCGCACAAATCCACACCATCACCACCGAGAAGGCCTGAGCTGTTAGCTAACCGCCTACCCATTCTAACCGATCCATCATTATGAGCGAATCATCCCAGGAAGCCACAACGGCAGTTCACAAGCGCAAAACTCGCGTTGGTGTCGTCATTTCCAATAAAATGGAAAAAACCATCGTCGTCGAACACGTTGCCCGCGTTCCTCACCCGAAATTCAACAAAATCGTCAAGCGCTCCAAGAAATACTACGTGCACGACGAAAAGAGCGAGGCCGTCATCGGCGACCGCGTTCGCATCATCGAAACCAAGCCAGTATCCAAACTCAAGCGTTGGGCACTTGCAGAAATTCTCACTCACTAAGCCCGGCTCATCCGGATTCTAATCTCTAATCCTAATTTCTAACTTCTTAAGCCATGATCCAGATGGAAACCAAGCTCGCCGTTGCTGATAACACCGGTGCACGCACAGCAAAAATGATCGGAGTTCTCGGTAAACGCAGCCGCTCCGCCCGCCTCGGTGACATCATCACCGCTCACATCCGTGATTCCATTCCCACCGCCTCCGTCAAAAAAGGCAGCGTGGTGAAAGCAGTCATCGTCCGCACCTCTTATCCTGTCCGTCGTCCTGATGGCTCGGTTCTTCGCTTCGACTCCAACGCCATCGTCATCATCGACAAAGACAACAACCCACGCGGCACTCGTATCTTCGGACCCGTTGCTCGTGAACTTCGTGAAAAACAATTCATGAAGATCGTCTCCCTCGCACCCGAGGTTCTATAATCCAATTCCAACGATCCCACTTTCATGAGCAGCATCAAGACACACGTCAAAAAAGGCGACCAAGTCGAAATCATCTCCGGTAACCACAAAGGCAAACAAGGCACCGTCCTTAGCATCAACGCCGTTAAAGGCCAAGTTGTTGTCGAAGGCGGCCGCACGGTCCAAAAGGCAGTTCGCCGTTCCGAAGCGGATCCAGATGGCGGCATCAAAACCGTCAACGCACCCGTCCATATTTCCAATGTAAAGAAACTGGGCTAAGCCACCGCAAGGAGGCCGCCCGCGCTTAAGCGTTAAACACAAACCACGCGCTGACCCGCTAAAACAAAATGAGTACACCAGCACTACTGCAACACTACAAAGACAAGGTTGTGCCGAACTTGAAAAAGAAGCTCGGATACACCAACCCGCATCAAGTCCCTAGACTTGAAAAAATCGTCGTCACCTCCTGCATGGGCAAAGCTCCAGACCGCAAGGTTGCAGTTGACGATGCCGTCACAGAAATTTCGAAAATCACCGGCCAAAAGCCTTCGATCACTTTCTCGAAAAAAGCTGTTGCTAACTTCAAACTCCGCGAGGGTGAAGCTCTCGGCGCACGCGTCACTCTCCGTGGCAGCCAGATGTGGGAATTCCTTCATCGCTTCATCAACGTCACCGCTCCTAACATTCGCGACTTCCGCGGGATTTCCTCAAAATCCTTCGACGGACGCGGTAACTATGCATGCGGTATCTCCGATCAAACCATCTTCCCGGAAATCGAAATCGACCAAGTGAAACGCCAGATCGGTTTCGACCTGATCTTCGTCACTTCCGCTGACACCGACGCAGAAGGCCGCGAGCTTCTCATCGAACTCGGTATGCCATTCCGCGACATCAAGAAAGCCGAAGGTGAAGAAACCACCGCCGCTCCAGCTGAACTTGCCACCGCATAACCCACGTAGAATTTAAAGGAAACCACATATTATGGCAGTTCTCACAGACCCTATCTCCGACTTCCTCACCCGCTTCAAAAACGCGGCTCGTGCAGGCAACGAAGAATTCACCGCCCCTTACTCCAAAATCAAAGCCGACATCGCTGAGATTCTCAAACAAGAGGGATACATCTGGAAATACGAAGTCGTCACCGGCGAACGCACTGAGCTCAAACTCAGCCCTAAGTTCGTTGATGGCCGTCCCGTCCTCACTGATCTCAAACGCGTTTCAAAACCTGGCCGTCGTCAATACGTCGGTTCTCAGGAAATCCCACGCGTCCTGTCCGGCCTTGGCATCTCTATCCTTTCGACCTCGAAAGGCGTTATGTCCGGTGCATCCGCAAAACGTCAGAAACTCGGCGGAGAAATCCTCGCCAACATCTGGTAATCCTAAAACTCGAACTACTAAATATTATGTCACGAGTCGGACTCAAACCAATCTCTCTTCCTGAAAAGGTTGCCGTCAAAGTTGAAGGCAACACCGTCCTTGTCGAAGGCCCAAAAGGCAAACTCGACTTCTCGGTTCCTGCAGGTATCTCGCTCAAATCAGAAGACGGCACCGTTGTCGTTTCCCGTGCCACCGAGCAACGCGTGCATCGTGCCCTTCACGGCACGGTTCGCAGCATCGTCAACAACATGATCACCGGCGTTTCCACTGGATTCTCAAAAGATCTTGAAATCCACGGCGTCGGTCTGCGCGCTGCTGTTAAAGGAAAAGATCTCGATCTCTCCCTCGGCCGCTCCCATCCACTCCTTCACCCCATCCCGTCTGGTCTGACTGTCACAGTCAACGAAAACACCAAGATCAAGGTTGAGGGCATCGATAAACAACTCGTCGGTCAGTTCGCTGCCGAAGTTCGCGGTTTCTATCCGCCAGAGCCTTATAAAGGCAAAGGTGTCCGCTACTCAGACGAAAAAGTCCGCCGTAAGGAAGGTAAAAGCGTCGGCAAATAACCATAAACCATCTCTGTTTAATGAGCACTATCCAACGCAAAACTATCCGTCAACGGATCCACAGCCGTATCCGCCGCAAGGTGGTCGGTACCACCGAGCGCCCGCGTCTCGCTGTCCACTTCTCGAACCAACATGTCTACGTGCAGTTGATCGACGATTCAGCAGGACGCACGATCGCCGCCGCTTCCACCATGGACAAGAGCTTCGAAGGCAATGCAGCCAACATCGCTTCCGCCCAGAAGGTCGGTCAGTTGATCGCAGAGCGCGCCAAATCCATCAACATCTCGGACGTGGTTTTTGACCGCGGCGGTCACCTCTATCATGGTAAGGTCAAAGCCCTTGCCGACGCAGCCCGCGAAGCCGGTCTTAAATTCTAATTTTACCTATCACATGGCTAACACTCCAGAAAACGAAGCCGCCGATGCGGCCCCGACACCTGCAAGCGCAGAAACTGTCACTCCATCATCTAACCAAGACTCCAGCGCACCACAACAACGCGGCGGATACCAAGGCGGCCAAGGTCGCGGTGGTTTCGGCGGCGGCGGTCAAGGCGGCGGTGGTGGTCAAGGCGGCGGCCAAGGCCGCGGTGGTCGTGGCGGCCCACGCCGTGAAGAACGTCAAGCATTGACCGATTCCGAAGGTAACGAACTCTCCGAGAAAGTCGTCTTCATCAACCGTTGCGCCAAGGTCGTAAAAGGTGGACGTCGTTTCTCCTTCTCCGCCCTCGTGGTTTGCGGAAACAAGCTCGGCAAAGTCGGTCTTGGTTTCGGTAAAGCTAACGAAGTTGCAGACGCTATCAAAAAAGCTAGTGAAGCAGCTCGTAAGGTTCTCAAACCAATGAGCATCGTTGACGGCACCATTCCTCACGAAATCTACGCCGAGTTCGGTGGTGGCAAAGTGCTCCTCAAACCAGCTTCTCCCGGAACGGGAATCATCGCTGGTGGTGGTGTCCGCGCCGTCTGCGAAGCAGTCGGTATCCGCGACGTCCTTGCAAAATCGATGGGCTCTTCCAACCACGCCAACGTGGTCAAAGCCACTCTCAAAGCCCTTTCATCCGTCCGCACCCGTGACCAAATTCTCGGTTCCCGCGGTAAAAAGCAGAAAGAGAAAGCAATCTAAGCATTGCGTTAGAGGTTATTAGTTATTGGTTAAAAGTCCAATGCAGTGCCTCTTTCCTAATAACTTCTAACCAATAACTTCTAACTACTAGTATATGGAACTTCATAATTTAAAGCCAAACCCAGGCGCCAAACATCGCGTCAAACGACTCGGTGCTGGTGAAAGCTCTGGTCAGGGTAAAACCGCCGGTAAAGGCAACAAAGGTCAGAAGGCTCGCTCCGGATCCGGCACTCGTGTTGGTTTCGAAGGTGGCCAGATGCCACTTCATCGCCGTCTTCCTAAGCGTGGTTTCAATAACTACGATTTCCGCGACAAGTTCATCGTCGTCAACGTAGGTGATCTCGATGATCGTTTCGACGCCGGTGCAACCATCGATGAAAAATCCCTCCGCGAAGTCGGCTTGGTCAATGGTCCTTGCGACAAGATCAAGCTTCTTGGCGACGGCGAAGTAGAGAAATCTTTCACCGTTACCTTCGATAAAGTCAGCGCAACTGCGAAAGCTAAAATCGAAAAAGCCGGTGGCAGCATCGTTGATCCTGCTCCAAAATCGTAAGCTAAAAGCCTGACGGTTTCAGCCGTCAGCAACACTGATTTAGGAGAGGAAGCCACGCGCTTCCTCTCCGTGTTATCAAAAGCAAGCACCGCCCATAAAAAATCTAACGAGTTTTTCAAAGCGATACCCTAGCTAGAATCGAATCAAATTTTTTACTCTGAAGTTTTTCAAATATCATGATCTCCGCCTTCAAGAACACCTGGAATATCCCCGAGCTCAGGGATAGGATTATTTTCACCCTCTGCATTATTGTCATCGTGCGTCTCGGCGTGCACATCACGCTTCCTGGTGTCGATGCATCTGTCATTAAGGCATGGCTCGATTCGATCGCGCAGAAAAGTCCTGCAGAGGCAGGTGGTATTACCGCCATTCTCCAAGTTTTCTCCGGTGGTGGTTTGACCCAAGCGGGTTTGTTCGCACTCGGAATCATGCCATACATTTCTGCATCGATCATGGTGCAGTTGATGACAGCCATCGTTCCAAAATTCTCAAAGCTCGCTCGTGAAGACGGCGGACGCCAGAAGATTACTCAATACACCCGCTATATCACACTCGTGATCGCAGTTGTGCAGGCATACTTCGTTGCCCAGACTTTGATTAACCCAGAAAATATCCCTTACATGCAGGGAATTGAAAAATTTGGAAAACTCGTCCTCGACGGATCATGGAACTGGATTCTTCTGACGATGTTAACGCTCGTCTCTGGTACAATCTTGTTGATGTGGTTTGGTGACCAAATTACTGAAAAAGGCATCGGTAACGGCATTTCGATCATTATCATGGTCAACATTATTTCCGCACTTCCTGGTGCATTGATCCAAGCCTGGAAATTCTTCACCGAGGGTAATCCTTGGAGAGCTGTCATGATGGTTGTGATGATCGCACTTATGCTGATTGTCATCGCCGCGACGATTGCGATCACTCAAGCCCAGCGCCGCATCGCGGTGCAATACGCGAAGCGCGTTATTGGCCGCAAGCAGTTTGGTGGTCAAACTCAATACCTACCGCTGAAAGTGAACTATGCAGGTGTGATGCCCATCATTTTTGCAACCGCAGTGCTCTCTCTCCCACCAATGATGTTGCAGTGGTTTTTCAAAGATCAAGGTTGGGCTAACACACTTTATAGCGAGCTAGTCGGTGGTGGAACTTGGTACTACATCCTTGGTGGTGTCGGTATCTTCCTGTTCTCCTATTTCTGGGTCGCAATGATGTTCCAACCTTCCCAAATCTCTGAAGACTTGAAACGCAATGGCGGATACATCCCAGGTGTTCGTCCGGGAAAACCTACTGCTGAATTCCTCGATTTCACCATGACTCGCCTCACTTTTGCAGGTGCTATTTTCCTCGCTGGTCTGTTCTTCCTTCCCGCAGTGACAGGTAAAATCGTCCAACTTCCACCTAGCTCCTTGATCCTTACTTTCTGCGGCGGAACTTCCCTGCTGATTATGGTAGGTGTGGTACTCGACGTGATGCGTCAGGTTGAAACACACCTCATTCAGAAGCATTACGATGGTTTCCTCAGAAAAGGTAAACTCAAGGGTCGTTATGATCGTCTCGGAAATACAGGCGATGCTGCATCACGCAACACGATTGTCTATCTCTGCACGGTCGTCGCCCTCATTGTTGTGATCGCTGCGACTGCTTACATCTACAGTTCAACACAAGGCTGATCTGACGGTTGCCGTTACGACGGTTCCCATATCATTTGCCTCTTTCTGAGATTTTGATCCGATGAGAATCGTTCTTTTAGGTCCACCCGCTTCAGGAAAAGGCACACAAGGTCGGGCAATCGCCTCACGGCTCCATCTCAATTATCTGAGCACCGGAGCCTTGTTGCGTGAAGCGATTGAGAATCGCTGCGATCTTGGTTTGGCCGCCGAACCCATCCTTGCGCGTGGCGGCTATCTGCCGGATGCGTTGATGGAACCCATCCTTGGCGAATGGTTAGATAGACATGATGAAAAACACGGTTGGGTCTTAGATGGATTTCCTCGGAGTCTTGGCCAAGCCCAATATCTTGATCGATGGCTTGCAGCGCGCGGGAAGAAACTCGATCTCGCGATTGCTCTAGTCGCTCCGTTTGAAGATTTAGTTAGCCGTATTCGCAGCCGCGTGGAATGCCCGGTTTGTCGTTGGTCTGGAAAAACTGATGAGCTGCGCGATGCTACATCTTGTCCCGTCTGTGGTGGCACAGCCACGGCTCGCCAAGATGATGACGCTGAAAATTTTAAAAATCGTCACGCTGAATATATGGCTTACACGCTTCCCGTCATCGACTATTACCGCGAAGATAATAACCTGTTTTCTGTTCCAGCAACCGATACCCGCGAAGCGATCTCGGCGGCGATTCTTTCTCACGTTGAATCTATTTCCTAACATCTTTCGAGCTACCATCACTTACCATGCGTATTCGTATTCCCATCAAGTCGCCTAAAGAAATCGATCGCATGCGCGAGTCGGGGAGAATTGCTTCGCAGATTTTGCAGCAGTTACTCGCAGAGGTGAGGCCGGGCGTGACGACCAAAGAGATTGATCAACTCGCTGCCGATCTGATGGCGAAGAATGATTGTCGCAGCGCGTTTCTTGGATATCGCGGATTCGTCGGGCAGATCTGCATTTCTATTAACGAAGAAGTCGTTCATGGAATCGGTGGACCACGCCGTATCCAGCCGGGCGACATCGTAAAAATCGATGTAGGGATCATCAAAAGTGGTTTCATCGGAGACAACGCCAGCACGGTTGCCTGCGGAGAAGTTCCTCTCGAAACGAAACGTCTGCTCGCGGTCACGGAGCAATCGCTGTACGAGGCCATTTCACGTGCACGTGCTGGCCGCAGCTTAGCAGATCTCTGTGGATCAGTTGCTGAATACGCCGAGCCGTTCGGATTCACCATCGTGCGTGAATTCGTCGGGCACGGAGTGGGCCGCAAACTTCACGAAGAACCACAGGTTCCCAATTTCCGCCCACGCGGAAAATCACCAACGTTAATGCCCGGCATGACTCTGGCGATTGAGCCAATGATCAACGCCGGTGTTGCAGAAGTCCGTATTCTTGATGATGGCTGGACAGTCATCACCGCAGATCGCAAGCCTTCCGCACACTTTGAACACACCGTCCTCATCACCCACGGCGAGCCGGAAATTCTAACAGACCGCCCGCGCGTCGCGCTGCCTGAGCAACTCGGAATTCCCCCTTTGGAAGCAAAATAGTTATTAGCAGTTTTACAGGCATATGCCGTAATCCTCATTGCCATTTGATCATGAAATCTATAGTCAAATGAGTCATATTAATTCCCCCATATTATGGCTATTCTTTTAAGCGAACGTAAGGTAGTTGCGTCGAATACCTTTTCTTATTCCGTATGTCGCGCTGTGAGTTTGCGGATGTCTTGTATTTTATTCATGTCTGCTGGTTTGCTTCATGCAGAGGGACCAGACATTCTAACAGACTGCACCAGAATGGGTATTAGTGGAAGAGTTGTTGACTCCATTTCAAAGAAAGCAATTCAAGGTGCAAAAGTGGAAGTGCGTTATTTTAAAGGTAAAAAAGAAATTATCACGACTGACCAAAATGGAAAATTCAGCGTTGAGAGTCGCTTTGAAAAAGCAGCATCCGAGCCGGCAGAAAATCGAGCTAAAAAGTTTTTGTCGGATCTCCAGCCTGTCAGTTTCGAAGTGGAGTATGAAAACTATCAAAGATTATTTAGCGAATTAACCTCCCCTATTATTGAAGAAAAATGCAGGAAGCTTCTTTCTGAAAATAAATATACGGTTGATTATGAACCCGACCTTGAACTCGTTCCCGTCGATCAGGCAAAATTAAGTGGGCCTGCGCATGGAAGGAATCTGGTGACTTATGATGAGAAGAAACTACTCGAATTATTGAAGCCAACTCGCCCGACTTTTAAAGCGGTATTGAACAAGAATGACATAGAGGTCTGGATTCAATTCGCCAAGTTTGATGCGAAGAAACGCCAGGGAGAATGGCGAGCGATTGATAACGGTTACACAATCGGAAAGTATTACTTCCTCCAAGGTAAGTATATCCGTGGCCTTGATAATGACGATCCAACCAATCCGAAATATCTCAACGCGATATCCGGAGAGCGCCAGGATATCCGTCCGATCCAGCATGAATGCTCATTGCTAATGATTGAATCGATTACCGTGAATTGGAATTGGAAGAAGGAGGTCGTTCCTCAGGGATTCTATGATCATATCGTATTGTCTATCGAATCCAGCAATTTTAATAAGTGGCAAGAGGAGCCACTGAAAGGTTTGTTTTTCACCTTCGATCCAAATGAGAAATCGCTTCTTATATGCATGAGTCTTGGGATAAATGAACCCGACGTAGGATGGACTTTCAAAGAGAATGAAAAATGCACTTACACTGAGAATGTTCGCGAATAAGCCATGATTACCGCTATGAAAATTTTATATTTCACCCTATTTCTTCTTTTTTCAGTGGGTTTTTCCATGGCGGAAGAGCCGCAACAACAAACTTTTTCAGCTGCGATCAATGGGCATTCGGTCGAGGTTTTGATTCGTTATGGGAAATTTGAAAATTCAAAACGAATCGTAGAATCCATCACTGAACAATATGAAGATAATGGGAAAATCATTTCCTACGAACTATTGTCCATTAACGGGCATTCCATTTGTGGCACGGATAACAACAGACCTGGTGATGATAGTGAAATCATCGAATCCATCACTGTCATCTGGGATGGGGAAAAACAGGAGATTTCAGAAAAGCTGTTTGCGCACGTCGTGGCACCGCATCAACGTGACATCACATTTTCTATGGATAGCACTGGAGAGGCTCTGGTTGTCCACATGGAGGTAGGGGATGGAGGCGGAAGCAATGCTGTCAGTTGGCGATTTGGCAAAGACAAACAGAGCGTTTTATTGAAGGAATTATTTTTTCCTCTGAATAATTAGCGCTATAATTAGAAGTGAGTTGTGAAGCAGGTATCCTACATTCTTCACGCGTATTTCGCGTGCCACTCGCGGTAGACTTTCGGAGAGATCTCGGAAGGTTTGATTTCTGATCTGCCGCCCCAGAACACGTTGGTGTAGCTGACGGGAATGCCGATGGATTCGAGGTGCTTATCGATTGCTGCTTTGTGTGCGAGCACACGATCTTTTTCGGTGCCGTGAACGACGCCCATGATGTTGACATCGCCAAATTGCGAGCCGCCTTCGCGCCAGTAGCAATGAGTCATGCAGAAGTGGCGACCTACCTCGCTACCGCCTTCGATCTCACGACCTTTTGGCACCGCCCAATGAAACAAGCCGTTGAAGCGGGTTACGCGCTCGCCGGTTTCTGCGGATGGTTTGACATGTTCGAGGAAAGTGGAGAAACGACCAATGACTTTTTTCTGGTTCAGGGTCTCGGCGATTTCACAGAAGCGGTCCAGAGAGACGCCGGCTTGCTCCGCGCGTTTTTCCCATGGGTTTTCGTTGATCTCATCGAGGGTGAGTTCTTCTTTGAGGATGAGCAGGATATCCCATTCTTCTACTGAGAGATCGGCGGGAACAGTGGTCATCATCACCGCTGGTTCGTCAGATTTTTCGCCGGGCTCCATGGTTTTGCGGCGGACGTGGCCGACGCCGAGGGCGAACACGCCATTCGCTGGCATGAGCAAATATTCGGTCGCGCCGGTGAGTCTGAGAAGTTTGGTCGCGTGGAAATCGAGTGACTCTCCGACAGGAACTTTCAGTGTGGTCCAGAGGCGGTAGCCGGAACCTGAGACTTCGGTATCGGTGGAACGGATCACGACGTGGCCGGAGAACGGATCTTCCTTCGCCATGAAATCGAAGGCGGCGTTGAGTTTTTCTTCCGGTACTTTCCAAGCGACAAGTGCGCCGTGCGCGAGCTTGGTCGCGAGCATGGTCTGGCGAACGCGGCGAATGATGCCTGCTTCAAGCATGGCGCGGATGCGCTCGATCACGGTTTCGAGAGGAACTCCCGATTGGTCTGCGATCATATGAAATGGATGGCGTTGGAAACCAGCGATGAGATCTTCGGAAACGGCGAGGATTTTCGCGTTGATGGGATCGGAGACGGCGGTAGGAATTTCGGAAGTCATTGGCGGGATACTAGGCGGAGTTTTTTGAACGTCCAAGCCAGATTGATACTTGCGGAGAAAATGGCAAGAAGTGGAAGTGTGGATTTAAAGAACTTCAACGCAAAGCCGCAAAGAACGCAGAGGTAACGCAAAGGAAGAATTAAATATTCCAGAAATGAGTGCTGAGAATTGGCTTTGCGACCCTTAGCGTTCTTTGCGGCTTTGGCTCCGCTTCGCTCCGTCCAAGCGGTTACGGCTTCGCCACTTAGTAAAGATTCGTTGCCACTCATCCTGCTTTGCGTTGAAATCTTAGCTACAGAAGCGTTTCGAGAAAGGTCATAGCCTCTTCGCGGGTGGATAGGCGATTTTCTAGTTGCTCGGTTTGTATTTCGTCGAGGATTTCTTTGAAACGCGGGCTGGGTTTCAGGCCTTTTTCGATGAGGTCTTGGCCGGTGATGAGTGGGGGAGGGATGAGGGGTTCGCTGGCGAATTCTTCGGATTTCTCGTTGAGGAATTCGTAGTTGTCGGTGAAACCGTTCGATGATGCGCAATCGACCCGATGCAGCTCCATCTCGAGGTCAAAGGTCGGCTCTGACATGAAGCGTTTGAGCTTTGCTTTGCGCATCTGTTTCACATTCATGAACTGCATGTGACGCGAGACCATGTGTTCTGCATCGCGGATGATGGCGTTGGGATATTTTAGGCGCGTTAGAATTTCACGAGTCATATCAGCACCGAGCGAGTCGTGTCCGTTGAAACGGATACGACCATCGGGATCGGTAGTTTGTGTGGGTGGTTTTGCGATGTCGTGAAGTAGTGTCGCGAGGCAAAGCGTGAGTGAGGCATCGGACTCAAGCATTTCCAACATGATGCAGGTGTGGACATAAACATCACCTTCAGGATGCCATTGGGGCGGTTGTTCACAGCCAATCAATGCAAGGACTTCAGGGATGAAACGGTCGATCAAATGAGTTTCGACTAGCAACTCCAGGCCACGCCGACGATTCGGAGAGGTGATGATTTTGGAAAACTCATCGCGAATTCTTTCCGGAGAAATTTTCTCTAACAGATGAGCGTTTTCCTTGATAGCTGCGAGAGTGACGGGCTCGATAGGAAACCCCAGCGTGGTGGAAAATCGCACCGCGCGCAGCAGGCGGAGGGCATCTTCTTGAAAGCGATGCGTGGGAGTGCCGATCGCACGGATAACGCGGGCAGTGAGATCCGGAAGCCCGCCAACGTGATCGATCACTTCTCCCGTGAACGGATTTTCAAACAATCCATTGATCGTGAAATCTCGCCGATGCGCATCTTCATCGGGAGTAGAAAAAGTCACGGAGTCCGGACGCCGACCATCGCGATAAGAGCCGTCCGTACGGAAGGTGGCGATCTCCACGTGGTGTCCTTCGTGTTTCACAATCACCACCCCGAAGTGCGCGCCGACCTCGTTAGATCCTGGAAACAAAGCCAAAACCTCACGAGGGGTGGCGGAGGTCGCGATATCGATATCTTTCGGCTCCATCCCTAACAGTTTGTCACGCACACAACCACCCGCGAAATAGGCGGTGTGGCCTGCTTCGGTGAGTTTGGATGCAAGAGATGTGGCGGAACGTTTTGCTGACATTGGGAATTTCACTTCCTCCCTTCGAAATGTTCTTCGATTTCCTCAAGGGTTTTGCCCTTAGTCTCCGGCAGGAAAAACGCTGCCGTAATGAAATAGACCACGGTGCAAGCAGCAAAGGCGAAGAACATCGTCGAGTAGCCGTATTTGCCCACGACTGGCAGGAAGATTGCTGCAATAGTAGTGGAAACCGCTTGGTTCACTAGTAGAGCGATGCTCATGCCGTTAGAACGGATACGGGTTGGCATGAGTTCCGATAGAGCAAGCCACACACAGACTCCCGGCCCGACTGCGAAGAAGGCGATGAAGATGAAAATGCAGATCGCGATCATCCAGCCGTTGGCCGTGCTTGGCACTGGTGTGATGAATGCGTTTTCGATTTTCAAATTGGCATGGCGTGAGTCGTTGAGATCCGCGAAGGGGTTTTTGAAAAACGCCTCCACACCAGTGCTGGGCAGGCTGTCATTGCGGCTGATTTTAATCTTCGCGGTCTTGTCGTCAGATCGCACCACGTTGGTGGCTGCGGTGAAATCTCCACATGAGTAGATAATGCTCATGGTGGTGGATTTCCCAGCAATGGCCTTGCCTTCCTCGCCAGCGCTGGCGAGGAGTTCGGCGGCTATGGCGTCATCGTATTTGAACTCAACCAACTGATTTTTAACCGGCTGTTTTGTGCCGTCGGCAAGAATGGTTTCCGCATCCACTTCGTTAACCATCGCCTGCACTGCGTTCTTGCAATCGATACGGAGTGTCTCGGTGTTGCGAAACAGGAAGCCGACGGCCACCAGCGAAACAATGATGCCGGCACTGCCGAGAGATAGCAGGAACTTGCGGCCCATTTTATCAACCAAGGCCACGGCTCCCATGGTGATGAGGAAATTAACGAGCGTGAGGATGAAGATCGTGCCCAGCGCGACGATGGTCAGGCCC
>JANPJY010000010.1:0-3011 GCA_031425735.1 Akkermansiaceae bacterium
ACTGGGCATTGGGGCCATTGTCTTAAGGTTTTTAAATTAATTAAGCATAACCATGGTTGGGTAATTTCGATTAAATGACCGCCTGTTTGCTAATACCACAGGGGTCTTTTTATCAAAACGACCCTACCAATTTTAAGCGATTCGACATTCCAACAATTCACGATGGTATACCTGATCCAGCTCGATCTCGCCACAATCGTTGACGATCATGTCTGGCTGGTAGGCAAAATTTGCGAGGTCGGATATCTTCGTTCCGCCTGAAAGCACAAGCACCGTGCGGAACCCGAGCTGCACGCCGCCCAAAATATCGGTTTCCATGGTGTCGCCAACCATGACGGTCTGAGCGGTGGAAAGGCCGAGTTGTTTTCTCGCCTCCAGCATCATCAGCGGACTCGGCTTGCCTAACGAAAACGCCTGCTTGCCGGTGGCCTTTTCGATCATTGCAACAATCGCTCCACAACCCGGACGAATCCCGTTATCGGTCGGGCAGTTTGGATCGAGATTCGTCGCAATCAATTTTGCACCACGATCCACCAAGCGCACGGCTTTTTCTATCATTTCAAACGTAAACGCACGGCCTTCACCAATCACCACGTAGTCTGGTGAATCTTCTACAACTGAATATCCATTGTGATGCAGCGCGTTCAATAATCCGCCTTCGCCGATCACATACGCCGTGCCGCCTGGCTTCTGACGCGCAAGAAATCGCGCCGTTGCCATCGCACAGGTAAACACATCGTCCTCCGTGGCATCAATGCCCATCCTACACAACTTCGTCGCCACATCGCGTCGCGTTCGTTGGCTGTTGTTGGTTAAAAATAAAAATGGTGTATCTGTCTCTCGGAGTCTCCGAACAAAATCCACCGCCCCCGGAATGACCTCGCCACCGCGATAAATCACTCCGTCCATATCTAGCAAATATCCTTTTTTCATCATCCGCCAAGCAGCCCTTCCCATGCCAAATTACGAACATACGAATAATTTCATCTTGTGTCGTTTTGTAGTGAATCTCATTCATTTGCTAAACTTGAAATTCCTCGCATCCCATCTAAACTCCGTTACGTGAACTTAAACACCACCGATCCCGAACCCATTTCCCTTCGTGGCCAGTTGCTGCTTGCGACCCCGTCCCTGAGCGATGGCACCTTCGATCACTCGGTGATTTTCATCGCGGAACACAACGCGAAAGACGGGGCTGTCGGGGCCATCATCAACCATCCGATTGGCACCACGGTGGGGTCGCTGGTTTCTCAGCTCAAAAAATCTCCACTCGCGAAACTGCCGGTGTTACAGGGCGGACCGGTTGGGACGGAGCATTTAACGTTCACCGTCATTTACATGGATCCAAAAGACGGAGCCCGCCTCATGCCGAGGATTTCTGCTGAAGCAGCGGAGGTTCTGGTCGACAAAAAGAATCACCTCGTTCAAGCCATCGTCGGGCATTCCGCGTGGTCGCCGGGTCAGCTAGAAGATGAAATGGAGCGCAATACCTGGATCAGCCTCCCGCCGCCGATTGATATTTTAAGCCATCCCCACGATCTCAGCCTCTGGAAAAGACTTCTCAGCGGCATCTCTCCCTATCACGCTCTGATTTCCCAAGCACCAAAGAATCCCATGCTGAATTAGTTTTCACCATTCACTCTTCATCTTTCACTCTTCATTAACTCGTGCCAGCTCTTAACTTCCATTCCATCGACGAAATCATCCAAGAAATCGCCGCCGGAAAAATCGTCATCGTCGCGGATGATCCTGATCGCGAAAACGAAGCCGATCTCATTTGCGCGGCCTCGCTTTGCACACGGGAAATGGTCAACTTCATGGCGGTCAACGGTCGCGGTCTGATCTGCGCTCCCATCACTTCAGAGCGCGCCGAAGAACTCGATCTCCCACAGATGACCCGTCGCAATCACGAGGGCATGAAAACCGCGTTCACGATTTCGGTCGATGCATCGAAAGGCATCACCACAGGAATTTCCGCAGCCGACCGCGCCCACACAATCCAACTCCTCGCAGATTCCACCGCGCACATCGATTCCTTCGTGAAACCCGGCCACATTTTCCCACTGCAAGCGATGGCAGGCGGAGTGTTGCGTCGCGCCGGCCACACCGAAGCCGCGATCGATCTCGTCACCCTCGCCGGCCTTCCGGCTGCTGGAGTGATTTGTGAAATTATGGACGAAGATGGTTCCATGGCTCGCGTAGGCGACCTCGGCGATTACCAACAAAAGCACAATCTCAAAGCCTGCACCATCGCTCAGCTGATTGAGTATCGACGACGCTCCGAGAAGTTTGTGAAACACGAGAGCACCATTTTAATGCCCACCGATTACGGCGATTTCGACTGCCATCTCTACACGGTATCGCTCGATCACTCGCATCACCTCGCACTCACCCGCGGTGAGATCGATCCCGAGAAACCGATACTCGTTCGCGTCCACTCAGAATGTCTAACAGGTGATGTGTTTCACTCGCAACGTTGCGACTGCGGCCCGCAACTCGACGCCGCCATGAAACGCATTTCCGAAGAAGGCGGAGTCTTGCTCTACCTTCGCCAGGAAGGACGCGGCATCGGCCTGCCTGCAAAAATCCACGCCTACAAACTTCAAGAACAAGGACTCGACACCATCGAAGCCAACGAAAAACTCGGCTTCGCTTCCGATCTCCGCGACTACGGCATGGGCGCCCAAATCCTCCACGACCTCGGCGTCCGCCGCATCAAACTTCTCACCAACAACCCGAAAAAAGTTGTCGGATTAGAAGGCTATGGTTTGGAAATCACCGAGCAAATCCCCCTGTCCCTACCCGCTAACATCCATAACCAAAAGTATCTGGATACCAAGCGGCTGAGAATGGGACATACGCTTTGAGGTATAGACCCATTGCCAAAAATAACTTCCGTTATTCGGAGTGAGTTCGGCAGACGGATTGAATCGTTTCTGGGTCTTGTAGTAGAGACTGAATAACATCAAATAGCTTTTGATTGAGTTCCTCACCATGGCGGGTGATGTATC
>JANPJY010000011.1:0-7893 GCA_031425735.1 Akkermansiaceae bacterium
GCAAGTCGGTGCTTTAGCGGAGTCGCCATTTCAAGCGATGGTGGTCGTCTCATCATTTGATAAGTTGCAAACGGTGGTGACTGGTCAGACTAACGAATTGCTGGGTGATGTGGTTGGGGCGGCGGTGAGCGGGTCGGTGGATCACGTGTTCGCATGGAAAACTGGGGTGAAGATTTCAGAAATCAACACCGCTAAAAAAGCGCCGAGCATCCGTATCCCAACTTTGGTGATCCACGGCGAGTCGGATCAAATGATCCCGGTTGCTTCTGGGAAGAAGCTTTATCATTCGTTTTCCGATGATGTGAAAAAGCAGTGGTTGGTGGTGCCTGAAGCTGGGCACAACAATATCCTCAAATTGTTTGACAACTACCCACTTTATGAATTATCCTCCTTCCATGTCCTCAAAAACCCCATCCCCAACAGCCTACAGTTACATTCGGTTTTCAACGCCCGAACAAGCACTTGGCGACTCCGAGCGTCGACAAATCGACAAAGCCGAAGAATGGGCCAAAGCGAAAAAGCTCAAGCTCGACCGCAGTCACACCGACAGAGGCAAATCAGGCTTCAAGGGAACCAACCGCAAAAAGGGCTCGCTCGGGGATTTTCTCAAATCCATCACCAAAGGCACGATCGCACGGGGAAGCTACCTGATTGTTGAAGACCTCGACCGACTCAGCCGCGAACACCCCATCGATTCGATTGGACTTGTCCGCCAGATCGTCTCTGCGGGCGTGACCATCGTCGTGCTCAAAAATGGTGAGGAGTATTCCGAAGAATCCCTTCGCGCCGACCGCTCCGGCATGAAAATGCTCGGACTCGTCTTCGAGCTCGGACGGGCCAGCGGAGAATCCGCTCGCAAATCTGACCTTGGCATCCATAACTGGCAGGAAAAGCGCAAGAAAGCCGCCGAGGGTGGGATCATTATGACCGAAATCGCCCCAGCATGGCTCACCACCAAGGGCACCAAAGCCGACCGGAAATTCGTGATCATCCCTCAGCGTGCCGCCATCGTCCAGGACATCTATAACTGGCATCTTCAGGGTAAAGGCACTCCTACCATCGCAAAAATGCTCAACGAGCAGAAAGTTCCCAACTGGGGACGTGGAAAAACGAAGGCTACCCATTGGTACCAAGCTTACATCAAGAAGATACTCTCCAACCCCGCCGTGATCGGCGAGTATCGCCCCCACAAGTTTGAAACCGTCACTGATCCCGATAACCCCAACGAGCGCATCCAAATTCGTGTTCCTGCTGGAGAAGCCTGGAAGGATTACTATCCAGCGGTTGTTGACCTCGAAATCTATCAACGCGTCCAGGCGCTCGCCAATGCCCGTGGAAAACGGGGCGTTACGGGAGGAAGAACCAGCAATAGAATCTCAAACCTCTTCCCCTCGCTGGTGTACGGATTGTTGATGGATCCAATGTCTAAGAAACCCGCAGGCGAAGAACCAATCCAGCCTGCAACCCTTTCCATTCCGTGCCACTACAAATGCAAGGGTAGCAACGGCGAAGGCAAATACCTCGTTGCCGAAACCGACGCCGTGAACAAACCCCGGCGGAAACGCAATGAAATCAAAGCCGAGCGATGGCCTTACCTGCCAGTTGAATTCGCCGTCCTCAAAACCCTTGAAGAGGTGGACTGGTCAGCCGTCGCCGGAGAGGGACGCACACCCGAACAAGCGGCCTTGGCGGAAACCGCCGCCCGCCTCGATGTCAAAGCACAGGAGTTGGAAGAACAGTGCCGTAACCTCGGGAAAGTGATCGCAAACACCCCACTGCCAACTCTGGTTACCCAGCTCGCGGAACTTGAAGAAAAGCGCAAGGTAGCCATTGAGGAAGCCGCCGCCGCCCGGAAGAAACTCACCGAACTGGAACTTGCCCGTGGCGGACTCATCAAGCCACTGAGCATCCAACAGGCAGCACATGATCCTGAGCAGCGTGAAATCCGTCTGGCTCTTCGCGCTGAACTGGCCCGCCGGATCGAGGCGATCCAGCTCACCCCCAAAAAGCTCGTCGCCAAGGTGCATCGCTACCGCACCACCCAAGTGCATTCGTTCCAAATCATGATCCAATTCGTTAACGGCATCACACGCTCCATCCGAGTCACCCTCAACAAAGGTGCAGAGCCAACCATCTCGGCGGTCGCCTTCCAGCCATCCAAAAACCTAAAATTGCTCCCATCAGAATCCACAGAGTACGAACAAGCCTCCTGAAATAGCAACCCTGGTCAGCCCACCTAAAACACCTGCCCATGCTTTCCTTAAATAATCGCCGCCCGGTTTCTCGGGCGGCGATTTCAATTTGTAAATCACTTGACCAATCAACTTCCCTATCCGAAATCATAGTCTAGAAAATATTCAACCCTCCAATTCCCAGTATCCCAACTTCATCCCCACACCCGCTACAAACCAAAGACCCAATTCAAAATTCTCCACGTTCTCCAAATCTCAAACCAAAAACACCACCACCATGAGCGATCCCACTCCCACACCCGAAAAACCCGAATCAACCAAAACGGCCAAGTCCAAATCCCCAGCCTCGACGACCGTGAACTATCAAGCCAAGATCGTCAATCCGGCCTGGGTCACCGAGGTTGTCAAATCCTACGGCATGATGGGCAAGCCCGGCGAAAAAGTTGCCGCCGCCCTGTCCACCGCTATTCAAAAGCAGCTTGCCAAAGCCACAAGCCCAGAAAAGCTCGACAAGCTTGTCCTGGGCGCGATGGCAGAAGCCATCCGCAAACGTGGCTCATGAGCACCCACCCAAAGCATCTGGAGCCCAGCAGGGACTTCTGGGTGAGGGATCAAACCCTCAACCCGAAAGCCCGCTTGGTCCAGCATCCTCGCCCGGCACGGGCGGCTTGGAGAGGGCATCAACGCCCTCCCAAGCAAATACTCCTTGCGGAAACGCAAGGGTTGAACCAATATGCCCCAGAACCAAATCTGGGGTATATTTAACCCACTATGAAAGGTTTCTGGCCCGGAGGGCTGCCGCGCTGCGTCACTTGGATAAATCCAAGCTAAACCTTTCTGTGGGCGAGGGAGAAATCTCCCTTCGAACCCTAAATATCGCGCCTCAACCGGACGCGATCCAAATCAGTTTTGTTGCCAATAAATCCACTCACCTTCCACACCAGCCATGATCGAAACCTCGATGAAACGATTCGTCTGTGTCCGGGTGGAACCCATTCATGAATGGGATACAGGTGGCAACAAAAGAAAAAGATGCAAGGGCAAAACCAAAGGCCTTGCCGGAATGCTCGCCCATGATTTCCGGTTTGTTGAAACACCAAACGCGGACAAGATTCTGACTAAAACCAACATCGTTTTTAGCAGAAAAACCAAATGGAAGCCGCTTAAAGCGACTCACGGAAATCTCGAAACAATCGGAATTCATAACGAATACAGCATCCCACTTTACGCCGAAGAACTATTGCGAAGGCTTAAAGTCAAAGTGCAAAAAAACTCTGATGTTGCCAGCGCGCTCATGCTGACGGTCTCCCCCGAATTCCTGCGTGATGGTGATCTCGAAAACGAAATCAACCAAGACAAGCTCGAAAAATACATCAGCGGGACGATCAAGTTTCTACGGAAACGCTTCGGCAGTAGGTTGCTACTTGCCTGTTTGCACATGGATGAAATGAACCCGCACATCAGTGCCTACATTCTTCCATTGCTCAAAAAAGAGATGGTTAAAGAAGGTCGATCCAAGTCGGGCGATGAAAAAAAGAAACGTGAAATTCGTGTCGAAAGGAGGCTCGGTCATTCGGAATTGTTCAACAAAGATACGATTATTATTGAGAAGGTCGGCAAACAGAAAGTTGAAATCATCAAAGGGATTATTCCCGGAACCTGTTCCATTTTGCAGGACGAATACGCCGACGCCTTGAAAGAAGAAGGTCTCCAAGTCCTGCGCGGTGTCCATGCCGAACCGGATCTCCCACGACTCAAATATGTGACTGCCAAGGAGCAATATGCGCGAATGAACCGAGGCATCAAGGATGGCGAAGAGAAGATCAAACAGATCGAAAATCTGAGTCGTGAGGAAATTGAAGAGTTGTTGCGTCAGTGCATGGCTCTGGCCGTAGAATCTGAAAATCTGAAAATTCAGAGAGACCATTACCATCTTCAAGCTGCGGCGAAAGATGATCGGATTTCTAAGTTGACGGGAAAAGTCGACGACATCGTACGCGACCTTCCCGTTGCCAAAGTGATTGAGGCGATCACTGGATTTCAGCCGATCCCGACAAAATCAGATGCGAGTCAGGTTGTGCGCCACAAATCGAATAAAGAGAAATTTATCGACATCAACTGTGAGTTTCACTTCCCAAACGGCCAGAAAATCGGAGTCGATATGAAGAGGAATGCCTTTCAAAACCTCACCCCGGACATCCCCTTTCTTGGTGAAGGATCACAGCGTACCACTGCCACGGGATCGATCAATGCCGTCATGTATTTGACCGGGTGCTCGTTTGATACTGCCATGGCGAGGCTCCACGAAATATACGGCAATGACTCGCTTGTTCGCGCCGTTCCCAAAAAGTTGGAACTCGACGTTGGCGACAAAAAGAAAGTGCTTTTGGCTCCGGATGAATCCAAGTGGCCGGAGCTTTTGGCGAAGCTCAAAGCCCTAAAAATCAAGGATGACGTCATCGACCAAGCAATACGCGAAAAATCCATCGCCGCAAACCTTGAGGGGCAGCTTCTGTTCACGAAGCAACCATGGACAGGTAACCATGTAGGGAATGCCCCGGGAATACTCGTCGTTGATCCGCAGTTCCCGGAAGTTCCGATCATGGAAACCGGCGAAGATGACCTATTCATGTTGATGGATACCGAGTTAGGCCACAAAGGCAAATACGTTACCAAGATTGAGAAGGATACCATCCTTTGCGCCACTCCCATGGACGCGCTGGCCATCAAATCCCAACAGGAATTTCGCAAGACGAACGTCATTGCCATTGGTCAAAATCCCGGTGATGCCACCAAAGAGGCGATCAAATATTTCGCGAAAGAACATCCCCAAAGGCTGCACTACGCTGACAACCTCTTTGAGCATGGCCGCCAGATTGCCACATGGCTTGCCGAGCATTTCAAGGGGCTGATCACAACCATTCCTCTGCAAGCAAAATGTCTTTCGTGGGTCGGTCTGAACCGCGCAGATATGCCTGAAATCACCCCACCGAAGGACAAGACTCAGTCGGACGAACCAACGATCAATTAATCTGCGAGAACCTGCCGGACGGGTTTTCACCTCGGCAAGAATAAAACCCAGCTGGCTAAATCGTCAGTAGACGAGTATGGATGCAAAAATTGTCGACATTCGCTCAACTACCTTGTGGACTTGCGCGTCCATTGAAAAAAGTCCTATGCAATCTGTTCGTAATGTGTGGCTGCCTGCAACTTGTAGGTGGCCCGTATTCGTTAATGCAGGTCTACGCATGGACGAATATGATTTTTGACTACTCGAAAGAGACTAGTTTTTCGCAAGCCGTGACGGACACGTTTTCAGGCGAAAAACCCTGCTGCCTCTGTAAGAAGATCACCGCAGCGAAGGCAGCGGACGACAAAAACCAGAAAGCTCCGGTGTCCCCGCTGGCAAGTAAGCCTATCGAACATTTTTTAACTCCGACTGAGATCTCCCTCCGAAATCCGCTGCATACTCCTTTTGTCCATCATGGATTCGCGCCCGTCGCGCAATCCATTTCATGGCTCAACGCCAGCCCGCCGACTCCACCACCGAAATCCTCGGTTGCCTAGAGACCGCGGAATATTTTGCATTTAACCGACCCGCTCGAAGTCTGAGTGAGTTGAGGGAGATTACGGCATTTCCGCGCACCCGCCAAATCCACGCCTTGTTGATGGCTACTGAAAGCTATCTCTAACCTTCCATTTTACCGGGCAGAATCGTGCCCAAAACATTCAAATCAGAAACCACATGAAACCATTTTTTATTCTATTCCTGTTTACATCCTTCACATTCGCTCAGGTCAAAAATCTTGACCCTCTAGTCGTACAAGCGAGCCAATTACAAACCCTGACCCAACCCACTCTGGAACAAGATCGAATAGATCTCGCGAAAATTCCCGGTGGAACCGAAACCATCGATGCCGAGCGTTATCTGACTGGCCGCTCATCCACGCTTGCGGACACCTTCCACCTATCACCAGGTGTTGTCGCCCAATCCCGCTTTGGCTCGGATGAAGCCCGCATTTCCATCAGGGGATCCGGCCTTCAGAGAACCTTCCACGGACGCGGTATCCGAGTGATGCAGGATGGCATCCCACTGAATCTTGCCGACGGAGGCTTTGACATGCAGGCGATCGACTCACTATCCGCATCACATGTGAACGTGTGGCGTGGCGGAAATGCGTTGTCGCGTGGCTCAACCACTCTGGGTGGAGCCATCGACTACCTCTCGCACACTGGCCACAGCGCACCTGGACAATCGGTACGAATTGAAGCGGGTTCTTACGATTATCTCCGCTCTCGCTATGCGGGTGGCTATACCGAGGGATCGAAAGATCTTTATTACTCACTCTCACACGCCTCACAAAGCGGCTTCCGCGATCACGCCGAGCAATCCGCTCAACGTTTGTTTACAAACTTCGGGATCAAGCTGCGTGATGATCTGGAAACTCGATTTTACATCGCAGCCATCCATACCGATTCCGAACTCCCCGGCTCTCTCACCAAAGCGGAGCTCGAAGCCAATCCACGCCAGGCCGACAACTCCATCTTCGGTGCCGTAAACTTTGACAACCGACGTGATTTCGAACTGTTCCGTGTCGCGAACAAAACCACCCTGCGCGACGGTGATAACACTTGGGATTTCTATTCCGCATGGACTTACAAAGATCTGGATCACCCGATCACGCCGTTTGCAGGTGTCATCGATCAACTATCCAACGACCTCGCAACTGGAATAAACTTTTCTAACACCAGCGAACTTGCAGGACGTGAAAACGAATTCCGCTCGGGTCTTTCGTTCACTTACGGAAACACCAACAACTCCGTATTTTTGAACAACGCTGGCGCTCGCGGTGCCCTTCGGAATCGCGACGATCAAACAGCCACGAACCTTGAAGCATTTATCGAAAACCGCCATCATCTCACAGATGATCTGAGTATCACGGCGGCACTGGCTGCTGCGTATTCCACACGTGAAAACGTCAGAGAGTTTTCAAATCCTGTCGCAGCTCCACCGTTCTACACGCCACCCGCTCCGGGTGCGTTGACAAGCTACGACGACTCCTTTGCTAACATTGCCCCAAGCCTCGGTTTGTTGCATGAGCAAAATGACATCCAGTATTTCATGGGGGTTTCACGTAGCTTCGAGCCGCCATCGTTTTCAGAAGCCGTCACCGCGAACATCGCTCGCGACGCACAGACGGCCAACACCCTCGAACTCGGTAGCCGTGGCACACGATCCTTCGCCAAATGGGATGCCACGTTTTTCTACTCCATGGTGAAAGACGAACTCCTCACTATCACCGATCCCGTTACCCTCGTCTCCACCACCCGCAATGCGGACGATACGATCCACTACGGAATCGAATTCGGAACGGAGCTCGATCTGTTAGGTGCTGCATGGGACGAGAAATCGGTCGCGAACCGACTCGTCTTCCGTAGCGCCTACACCTACGGAAGTTTCACCTTCGATAACGATCCCACATACGGCGACAACAAAATCGCAGGACTCCCACCACACCTCGTGCGCGGTGAACTGCTTTGGGAAAACGCCCAAGGCTACTACGCCGGACCCACCTTCGAATGGGTTCCCGTCAAATCCTTCATCGATCATCGCAACACCTTTGCCGCCGATCCATACGCCCTCTTGGGCTTCAAGTTCGGACGCCGTGTCACCGATGGATTCTCATGGTTCGTCGAAGCT
>JANPJY010000012.1:0-9591 GCA_031425735.1 Akkermansiaceae bacterium
CGAGGTGTGGGCACCCGATTGCCTGCTTTATAAGCCCGTTAATAAAAAAGTCGGCGCGCCCATGGTGCAATACATTCACGACGGCACGCATCGCTATCCAGATCAGGCAACTTCGTTGATGGTTAAATTTTTCAAAGAGATCAAGTGACCTGATCAGGTCTCATGCGGACGGAGCTATAAGGGGTTTTTGTTTGCTTAAACAAAGAGAGCGGGTTTCGATCTGGTCGAAAATGAAAGCGACCGATTTAGCACAATCCGTAATCAACAACTTTCAGCCGCCCGCTGGATTGGGTGCAATAGGAGAATGTCTGTGGTATGCGCGGGCGGGAAAATGGGACAAGGCGCATGATCTTTGCCAAGATTTACCGGGGAAAGCTGGTTCATGGATTCATGCGTGGCTGCATCGTGAAGAAGGCGATATTGGAAATGCGGGTTACTGGTATTCACGAGCTGGCAAGGAAATGCCCGGCAAGAACGTCAGCCTAGAAGATGAATGGATGGCGATCGCTGATGAGCTGTTAGGTTAGAATTTTTATGGATTTTTTAGAACGCACAGATGTCTGGATTTCTCCCTATCGCCTCAGGGCGAGGACATTTTTGAATTCCATTTCATCGCGGCGTGAATTCGAAGGAGCGTTGATTCGAGTCGGCGATGGTTACGGCTGCATTCACCCATGGCCGGAGTTGGGCGATCCATCGTTAGAAAAATGCCTGGAAGATCTGAAAGGCCGACGCACTTGGCCGATTGTGAAACGTGCATTGCGTTGCGCGGAATACGATAACGCGGCGCGGGTCGCCGAGGAGTCGTTGTTTGAAGAAATGGAAGTCCCGCGCAGTCACGCGACATTGGTCGATGCGAATGTCAAAGAACTGGCAATGGCTGTTGAAGCCGGGTTCGACACGGTGAAGATTAAGGCGGGTCGGAACATTTCTGTCGAAATACGTTTTATCGAAGACATGTCAGTCGAGCATCCGGCGCTGAAATGGAGAATCGATTTCAATGAGCTGCTCGATCCCGATGCGGCGGATCGGTTTCTTGAAAATCTATCTGAAGGCGTGAGACAGAAAATCGATTTCGTGGAGGACATCTGTCCGTTTTCGGAAAGGGTTTGGGCGGAGCTTTGGAAAAAGTATCGCGTGCCATTGGCGGTTGATCGCGAATCGGGACCGCATCGAATTGCGGCGCAGTGTATGGTGATCAAGCCAGCCGTGGACGAGCCATTTCTGTTAGGCGAAGCGGCGATCATGCATTCGCAACGTGCGGTGATCACGAGTTATATGGATCATCCATTGGGTCAGGCATTTGCTGCTTGGGAAGCAGCGCGGACTGAGCTGATCTTTCCCGGTCTTATTGGAACTTGCGGGGTGCAGACGCATCATCTGTTTGAAAAAGATGCTTTCACCGAGAAGTTGGGCGATTGGAAACCGGATTTCAAAGCGCCAGGCGGGACAGGTTTGGGCTTTGATGATGAACTTGCCGCGCTGACCTGGCTGAGTTTATGATCCAGGAGTCGCGGAGATTTTTCACCATGGATCGCAGCTCATTTATTTTGCAGTCGTTTTGGGATGAACCAACGAACTGTGTCGTAGCTGGGGGTTTGGATTGCATTCCGGATTTAGGGTTAAGCGGGGGCAAGGTCATTTTCAAAACTTCCGGCAGCACCGGCGCACCGAAATGGGTGGTGCATGAAAAGCGGGCGATGCTTGTTTCCGCTCAGGCGGTCAATGCGTGGTTGGGAGTCGATATGAATTCCAAGTGGGGGTTGGCTTTGCCTATCGATCATGTAGGTGGATTCGCCATTCTAGCAAGAGTGTTTCAGGCGGATTGTGGTTTGGCGGCGTTGGATGGGAAATGGGATGCGGAAAAATTTCATCGATGGATTTCAGACGAGGGCGTGACTCATGTTTCTTTGGTCCCCACCCAAGTGCATGATTTGGTAGCGGCCTCGTTGCATGCACCGGAAAAGCTTCAGGCTGTGGTGGTGGGCGGCGGGCGTTTACCTGAAATGTTAGGTCAAGCTGCGCGCGATCTGGGTTGGCCGGTGCTGGCGAGTTATGGAATGACCGAAGCTGGATCTCAGATCGCCACGCAGTCGATGAATGATTTATCGAAACCGTTTCGCGAAGGGGATCTAGAGATTTTACCGATCTGGCAGGTGGAAACCGATGCAGATGACAGGTTGAAAATATCAGGCGATGCTTTGTTTCGCGGGTATCTGTTCCAAGAAGAATTCGGCATGAGATTTGAGTCGACTTTATCGAATTCGTTTCTAACAAATGACCGCGGTAGCATTTCAGGAAATCACCTCAAATCCTTCGGGCGGCTGGATACTTTGGTGAAGGTGCTGGGGGTGTTGGTGGATATCAAGACGGTTGAGCGACGATTTCTTGAAGTAGCAGCAGGGCGAGTCTCTCCGGAAAAATTTGCCGTGATCGCTTTGCCGGATCCACGAAAAGAGCATATGCTAGTCGCAGTTTTCGAAGGCGAGATTCCAGCGGAGTGCGTTGAAGATTATCAACGAGTTGCGACCAGTTTGGAAAAGTTTGAGGAGTGCCGCTGCATCGGTGAATTTCCAAGAAGTTCGCTGGGAAAAATCCGACGTGGTGAGTTGGAGGAGATTCTGAGCCATTGAGCGCCGCAGGCTCTGGACTGCTGCAATCATTTGCAGCTCTCAAGGTTAGCTTCGATCAGCGCAGGTGTTGGGTTGTTACCGATGTGTGATAAAAAATTACCGCACCGACAGAGCTGGGAATAAAGAATCCCAGCAGTCCAGGGCCTGCGGCGCTCGGTTCTTCGGAATTCATCCTTGGGGCTACCTCGTATGTCCCTTCGGTTTTTCTGTGGCTAGGATGGCTTGGATCATCTCTTTTACCTCATCGTCCGTATTCAAAGTATGGGCGGGCATGGCTTGCTGACCCCATACGCCCACACTGCCTTTTCTAACTTTTTCGAAGAGAACATCCACGACTGTTGGTTCTTTACCATACTTCGCGACCATGTCCACGAAAGACGGGCCAACCAGTTTTTGCTGAGCCGTATGGCATGAAAGGCAGGTCGTAGCTTGCATGAGTTTCACGCCTTTCATTTTATCATTCATTCCCGCAATCCGTGGGTCGGCTTGTGGTTCGGCCGTTTGGTTGAATGAAGTCGAATAAGTGATGCGGAGGAGTCGGCCATCTTTTACGTCATACCAACCATTTCCGTATTCGAGGACATAGAGGATGCCTTTATCAAAAAACATGTCGATAGGTTTGCGGAATTTGAAGTTCATTGGAAAGTCTTCAACAGCGACGTTTTTTTCCTCTGCATCGAGTTTAATGGTTTTGAACCAGGAGTTATTCCAATCGGCAAAAAACAGGTAGTTATCGTAGTAAGCTGGGAAGGCATTTTCTGCCTTAACTGCGTGATAGACGCCGCCGATGATGGAGCAACTGCGGCCATAAAAATGAAAGGGATCGCGGGGAACGGGGAGATCGGTAATGCCGGTGTTGTTTTTGGATACGTTTTTGAGGCTTTTCGGATCGAAGGGTTTTCCAGTTAGATCATTGAAAACTTTGGTATCGGTGATGACATATGGCCAGCCATAGTAACCAGCGCTTTTGGCTTGGTTGATTTCTTCGCCGGTGGGTTGTTTGTCTGGGGCTACTTCGCTCCAATAGAGTGTGCCGGTTTTAGGATTGATGGTAATGCGGTATGGGTTGCGCAGTCCCATGGTGTAAATCTCAGGACGAGTTTTGTCTGTGCCGGGCTTGAAAAGGTTGCCTGCTGGGATTTTGTAAGTGCCGTCTGGCTGGATCTTAATCCTTAAAACTTTGCCGCGCAGATCGTTGCTGTTAGAGGATGAACGTTGGGCATCACGTTCTTTCTTATCTTCCTCGATGGGTGTCGCGGGTTTGGAGAATGGATTGGTGTTGTCGCCCGTAGACAGGTAGAGCAATCCATCGGGACCGAAGGCAAGCGAGCCGCCTTCATGGCATGTCGAATCTTCGCGATCTGTCGGTACCTCAAGGATCATTTTTTCTGAGGCTTGATCAAGTTGACCGTTTTTGAATGTGAAGCGTGAGAGCCGATGTGAGCTCACATCAGGAAGCGAGTAGTAGCAGTAAATCCAATTGTTTTTGGCGAAGTTAGGATCGGCGGTGAGACCGATGAATCCACATTCCCGCGCGATCTCCTTGCTTCTAATCGCCACTTTCAGCGATCCGCCTTCGGTGAGTTGGTCTGAACCTGGGGTCCATACTCTGAGTTTGCCCGTGCGCTCACAGATGAGAATGCGGCCATCTGGGAGCATGACCATTTCCTGTGGATCCACAAAACCCTGCGTTAAAACGTCGACTTTGAAATGGGCTGGGTTTGGTTTCTCGGCATGGGCGGCAACGGAAAACAAAAGCGTGATGAGAAGAAGTTGTTTCATGGGCATGAGTTGGGATCGTGAATCTAAGTGTCGAGTTCTCGTTTAAATGCCAAGGGGATCACAAGCTCATTTTCTTAAATTTTTATCAAACCTTTCATTTACGCTCCTACAAAATTTGAGATAGCTTCGCTTTACTATGAAATTGAAAACTCAGGTTGTTGCGCTTTTAGGACTGGTTTTTTCGGGAGCCCTGGCGTTCGGAGCCGATCCCATGGCGCCCATCGATCCGGCGATGTTTGACGGAAAAATCAAACTCGCGTGCGTGGGCGATAGCATTACTCAAGGCGCTGGAACGAAGGGGAATCCTTATCCGAAGCAGCTTCAGGCGTTGCTCGGAGATAAGTGGGAAGTAGGGAATTTTGGAGTAAGTGGCCGGACTTTGATGGATAAAGGTGACTACCCTTACTCGAAGGAAAAGAAGTATCAGGATGCATTAGCGATGAAACCGGATGTCGTGATCATCATGCTCGGAACCAACGACACCAAACCCCAGAACTGGAAGTTCAAAGAGGATTATTTGGCCGATTACAAGAAACTCGTCACTTCGTTCCAAAGTTTAGAAAGCAAACCACGCGTCTTCATCTGCCGTCCCGTGCCTGTCATCGGCAATGGCGCTTTCAATATCACTGAAGCTGGCATCCAAGAACAAATCCCCATGATCGATCAACTCGCGAAAGAGCTCAGTGTCGGGATCATCGATATGCATGCCGCATTCAAAGATAAGGACGCGTTGATCCCAGATAAAGTTCACCCGAATTCCGAAGGTGCAGCAGAAATGGCGAAAGCTGCGCATGCGGTGCTGACTGGGAAGAAGGGGGAGTGAAACTCAAGTTCTACTCCATATATTTCCTGCTCGCCAAAATACCGTTCTGAGATAGATTCAAATTTATGAGTATTGCCGAAATACGCGGACTTCCTCTGCGCGAGAAACTTCAGATTTTCGAGGCCATCTGGGACGATTTAAGTGAGCGAGCAGATCAGTCTGCAGTAACTCCGGAATTACGTGAACATCTGGATGCTCGAATTGAGCGTGTCCGGAATGGTTCTGTTGAGGTTCACGAGTGGGATTCAGTGAAATATTCAATTGGACAGCAATGATACAGGTTCGGATTTCGGGTGATGCGCTTGATGATCTCCGTGACGGTTTCAGATTCTATGAAGTTCAAGAGCCTGGGCTGGGCAATTACTTTCTCTCACATCTTCGCGCGGACATCGATGGGTTAAAGATCACAGCAGGCATCCACCGTCAACCTTACCGCCACTTGTATAGACTCTTGAGCCAGAGGTTCCCGTATGCGATCTTCTATGAGTTTGATGCCGATATTGCGTTGGTGATCGCTGTTGTGGATTGCAGACGAGATCCCGATTGGATCAGAAAGCATCTCGATAAATCTCCGTGAGAACTGTAGATGTTAAAACTTCCTCATTTCAAGGTTGTCGTCTGGGGGTGAAATTTTGAACATTCCGGCATGTCGAAATATGCAGGTGAAGAGGTTTTAGTGGTTACGCGTCCGTTGCTAGAAGAATTAGCGACTTTTCAAGGAATGCGGGTGGATGGGGTGGACGATATCGTTTCCGTGCTGCTGAGTGAGGAAAATCATTTTTTCCTGGATCGCGGTGCGGCGGAGGAGGATCCCAGCCATAAGCAATTGATCCCTTATTGCATTTTCAAATGCGGTGATCGGGTGCTGCATTACACGCGCGGCAAGGCTGGCGGTGAAAATCGATTGCATGCGAAAATTTCAGTCGGGGTCGGTGGTCACATCAATCCGGTGGACATGGGGGAGGGTCGCCAAGGCGCTGCTGCGTATTACGCGGCGGTGCAGCGGGAGATCGATGAGGAACTCGATATCGCAGGCGACTATGAAATGCGCATCGTCGGCTTGCTGAATGACGATTCAAATCCCGTCGGCCAAGTGCATCTCGGGGTCGTGCATTTGGTGGAGTTGGAAAACGAAGAGGTTTCCTCTCGGGAAGATGCTCTCACCGATCTTTCCTGGGCGACCATCGCCGAGCTGAAAGGGGAATTGTTCGAGCGTCTGGAAACCTGGAGTCAGCTCTGCGTGGAGCATTTGGCGAAGGGTTGATTTTTTCTAAGTCTCATTTCTGGCTAATTTGGAAAATTAACCACGGATGGACACGGATAAACGCGGATCTAATCATGAAAATCAGGTTTAATTACCAGATCTTATCAGCGTTCATCCGTGTTCATCCGCGGTTCTATACTTCATTTCCCATCGATTCAGGATTTACCATATCGAAAGACTGTGAAAGATACGCCCATGTCTGACTTTGATGCGTTTGAGATTAAAATGAGAGCCGCCGGTATGGGCGATGCTCCGGTTGCGGTTTTCAAAAGAAATTTTGAGGCGCTGCAACGCAATGAGACCGGGATGATTCCTGAGCATACCATCGAAGCCGCGAGTGGTTTACCAAAATCGGAGGCTTTGAAATCGGGTGGTCAGAGCGCGAAACTTTCTGAGGTCGTGGTGATCAAGCTGAACGGGGGACTCGGCACCGGGATGGGGCTGCAAGGACCGAAAAGTTTGTTGGCGGTGCGCAACGGGGTGAATTTCCTCGATCTCATGGTCAGGCAAACACTCGCGCTCAGAGCAAAGAGCGGCCAAAACGTGCGCTTGTTGTTGATGAACAGTTTCAGCACCAGCGAGGATACTTTAACGCATTTGCAGCGTTATGAAGAGCAAGGTCTGGCATCGGCGAATGAAGTGGAAATGATGCAAAACATGGTTCCAAAAATCGATGCGGCCACGATGAAGCCGGTCGAGTGGCCAGCCGATCCCGAGCAAGAATGGTGCCCACCTGGCCACGGCGATGTTTATCCGGCTTTGGTCGGCAGTGGATGGTTGGATCGTTTGCTTAGCGACGGTGTCAAATACGCCTTCGTCTCCAACTCCGATAACCTCGGTGCGATATTTGATGCGGCCTTGTTAGAATTTTTTGCCGAGTCAGGTGCGCCTTTCATGATGGAAGTCACACGTCGCACCGCAGCGGATAAAAAAGGCGGTCATTTAGCCAAGCGGATCAGCGATGGTCGCTTGTTGTTACGCGAGGTGGCGCAGTGCCCCGATGAGGATTTGGACGAGTTTCAAAACATCGATAAACATCAGTATTTCAACACCAACAGTCTCTGGCTGAACTTGGAAAAACTCAAAGCACAGCTTCTTGCCGATTCTGGAGCGTTGCCTTTACCCATGATCAAGAACAAGAAAACAGTCGATCCACGCGATCCAAATTCCACGCCGGTTTTCCAGTTGGAAATCGCCATGGGATCGGCGATCGAATGTTTCGATGGCGCGTTGGCGATTGAGATTCCACGGAGTCGTTTCGCGCCAGTGAAAACCACTGCCGATTTGTTAGCTCTGCGCTCGGATGCTTACGAAGTTTTACCCGATGGCCAAGTCAGGCTATGCGACGAGCGTCATGGCGTGCCGCCGGACATTGCTCTTTCCGGCGATTACAAACTCGTCGATTCACTGGATGCGTTAGGCGTGCCGAGTTTGATCAAATGCAACTCTCTGAAAATTTCCGGACTCCTTCACTTCGCGCCGGGAGTGATCATTGAAGGCGATGTCGTTTTCGAAAACACCAGTGCCGAGCGGAAAATCATTTCGGCAGGAACCTATAAAAACGGAAGTTATTGAATTATGTGGAAAGGACGTTTCGCACAAGACACCTCATCATTGGTGCAGCAGTTTGGAGAATCGATCTCGTATGATTGGAGATTGTTTCCGCACGACATCGCTGGATCCATCGCTCACGCACGCGCGCAATCGAAAGCCGGTTTACTAACACAGGAAGAATTCGATCTCATCGAAAAAGGCCTTCGTGAAATCGAAGCCGATATCCGCGCGGGGAAATTCGAGTTCCGCACTTCGCTTGAGGATATCCACATGAACATCGAGTCGGAGCTCACGAAGCGTATCGGCGCGGTGGGCGGAAAACTCCACACCGCAAGATCCCGCAACGATCAGGTCGCGACCGATACGCGTTTGTATTGCCGCGCTCAGATCGATGAAATCTCCGTCGCAATTCTCGCCTTACAGAAAGTTTTAGTCAATCAAGCCGACCGCTACGCCGCCACCGTGATGCCGGGTTACACGCATCTTCAACGGGGGCAGCCAGTGACGGTGGGTCATCATCTTTTGGCGTATGTGGAAATGCTGCAGCGCGATAAAAGTCGGCTCCGCGATTGCAGGCAGAGACTGAATGTTTCTCCGCTGGGATCGGGTGCGCTCGCGGGATCGACCATTAACTTAGACCGCGAGGCAATCGCTGCTGAGCTCGGTTTTGATGGTGTGACGCGCAACTCCATGGATGCGATCGCCGATCGGGATTACATCGCAGAGTTGTTATTCACCATCTCGATGTGCGGTGTGCATCTTTCACGCCTCAGTGAGGATTTGATCCTGTGGTGCAGCAGCGAGTTTGGTTTCGTCCATCTATCCGATGCTCATACCACTGGCTCATCATTGATGCCGCAGAAGAAAAATCCGGATGTTTGCGAACTCACACGCGGCAAGACAGGTCGCTTGGTTGGAAATCTGATGAATCTGTTAGTCGCCATGAAAGGTCTGCCGATCACATACAATCGGGATTTACAGGAAGACAAGCCGCCCTTGTTCGACTCCGTGGACACAATCTTACTCGTCCTCGCCGTTAATACCGAAATGATCGCCGCCATGGAAATGCGCGAGGATAAATGCTTAGCAGCAGCCAGTGACCCGATGCTACTCGCCACCGACCTCGCCGATGCCTTGGTGAAATCCGGAGTGCCATTCCGCACCGCTCATGAATTGGTCGGCAAAGCCGTCGCCGAATCCATCAGCAGCAACGTGCCGTTGGATCAGTTAGATTTGAAAAAAATCGATCCCGCCTACACCGATGCGATGAAGTCCGTCTTCTCAATCGAAACAGCACTGAAAGCCCGGACCAACATCGGTGCTCCGTCCATCGATAACGTGAAATCGGAAATCGCAAGATGGCGTGCTTGTTTGTGATAGAATGAGATGTTCATACCCTCCGTTATCTCCGTTTGCTCGTGTAAAAAATATTTTTTTGAACAGAAGGTAACAAAGGAAACGAAGGAGCTTCGCACTGACCTTTCGATTTTAGAAATTTGGTTAAAGGGTTGTGATAGTTGGGTTGTTCCAGCCCT
>JANPJY010000013.1:0-31815 GCA_031425735.1 Akkermansiaceae bacterium
CATCCTGCTGCCCAACAACCAAGAATTTATTTCAGAAGGGCAGCAGAATGCAGCCCCTCCTTGTTACCAACAAATAAGGAGAAGGGACATTCCTGTCCCTTACTCATCATCCACACTCCACAAGAATAAATCCTTTTCAAATCAAGGACTTTTCTATCAGATCTAGAAATGATGCTCGCTGGATATACAGCCCGAATCATACGAATAAAAACTGTTTCGAATAAAACTATGACACCCAGCGAAGCAAAAGAACTTAGCCATCTGCTTGCGCGTGTTGCTGGATTACTCAATCAGAGTGCTGCATTTGTACGCGACCACGATAACGAGGAGAATTTCATCGAATACCGAACGGTAGTCGGGAAGCTCATGGGTGACATGTTCCTTGATGCTATGACGCCGTTATACAGGCGTTTCCCTGAGTTGTTGCCGGATTATTTAGGCGGCACTTACAAGATTCCAGATTCCGCATACCAGCCGATATTTTACAGCCTTGATGGAGAGTCTTCTGTAGATTCCACATCAGATAGATGAACCGTTCTGTTCCGATCATTTTACTTAACTAAAATCTCAATCCTGTTTTAGACACCCGCCGAAAAGAAAAAATACTTTCCAAAACAAAGACATTTCTATCAGCATCTATAAATGATGCTCAATAAATATAGTGCCCCGTGGACATACGAATAAAAACTGTTGTGCAAGAAATGAAGAGAAAGCTACACCAATGCCTTCTCGGCCTCTCGCTTCTCGTGATTGTGCCGGGTGCGTTTCTTGGAATGTTGCTCGCCGTTGCTGCTATTGGATCTGGTATTCAAACGGGATTTTCGACGACCGACTTTATTGCCATTCCCTTACTTCTGGTGCCGTCTCTTCTCGGATGGTGGGGCGCGAGGCTCTTCTTCAGGCTTTATGCCGGATTTCTCGCAAGAGTTCGACGTGCGCTGTTTTGGTTCTACACTGCGGTGACGGTATACTGTGGGATGTGGCTCATTTCCACATTCAGCCGTGACGGAACGACTGGCACCATCTTTGCCCCGCATGAGCAAGCGATTGGATTGATCCTCCTACTGATTCCCTTTCTGACGGTAGTCTTCATGAGTCCTGATGAGTTACCGACGTGTATAGAAAATCACGACAATCCACAAGTCGGCTCATCCAACGGCATGTAACGTCTCAATTTGAATTCGGGCTTCCTTCCCCGATGTGGATGGCCTATTTGTTCTCCAAATAATGATAGCTCTAAGAATTAGCCGCAACGATGTTCTTATATGTGTAGCTGGCGCATCAGACCTCTGCGTTCTCAATGCAATCATCAATGCCGTAGGACCGCTGGGAGCATCTATAGCGAATCGGCACAATTCTGTGGATGAAACACCAGATCTATTTCTGCATGTCGGCGGATTGACGTCACGTGCAGATACAACCAATGAGCATCTTCGGTGGATTGAGAACGCGCCACTCGCAATAGGCGATTCCATCCAGATCACATTATGCGAGGTCGATGAAGCCGATATCCCTATTAGTCGTCAGTCACAAAAAATCGTGGAAGCCTCGCCAGAAAATGATTGATCCTCTAGAGTTTGTAAAATCAATCACCGAGGATGAGATTAATTTCATCGCGAATGCTGATTATGGCGAAGATGCAGATCTGCATAGCAAGGCACTTCGTGAGCTAATATTTAAAAATGACTGCATCCTTTCAGATGATCAAATTTGGTATCCATACGAGTGTGTTGAGCTTGTTCGTTGGGAATGCAAAGAAGGTCACATGAGAGAATTTGCTTTCTGCAATATCATCATAGCAATTTCTATTATTTCTGGTGCAGATAATACGAATGATCCTGAATATATGCTAAATACTATCACCCACGAATATGATAAGTTACCAGAGGATCTTCGGGAGCTTGTATTGAGCATGCTGATCAGGGCTAGCGAACATTGAAAAGCCCTCGATCAAGCCGGGGGCTTACAACCTGATGGCGCTCTTTTTTCAATATCTGTAATTAACCACAGCTTTGCGTCCCTCTGCGACCTCTGCGGCTCTGCGTTGAAAAATTTTATTCGACCAAGACCCCACATCGTTTCTCCCTTGATGTTTCCCCCGCCAAAACCAAAACTCCGCCTGTGTCCGAAAAACGCCTCAGCATTCCTCAATACGCCATGGCGCTGGCCCATGTCGCCAGCCTCCGTTCCGAGGATCCTTATCGCAAAGTCGGTGCTGCGGCTCTTGATCACGATAACCGCGTCATCGCCACCGCCTACAACGGCCTAGCTCCGGGCTTCAATGCTCCCGATGATTTTTGGATCGACCGCGAGGGTCGGCAAAAATTCATGCTGCATGCGGAGATCAACCTCTGTTCCCTGTTCAAACGAGGAGAGGCAAAAATCGTCGCCACCACCACCATGCCATGCACCGCCTGCATGCAAACCCTCTGCGCTTACGGGATTAAGGAAATCTACTACCAAGAAATCTACCACGCCTCTGATGCCCCGGAAATCGCCAAGCTCTACAACATCAAATTAGAGCAAATCAGCGATTTCCCGATGTCTTCTGGGCAGTAATGGTTGGTTTTGAGCCTTACATCAATTAGGGCTTTTTTCTAAACGGAGAGAGGAGAAAACGGAGGAGAGGAGAATTAAAAAAACTTCATTCCAAAAGCTTAAGCAAAGCTTCAATCCATACTCATCCCTCCCACTCCCCCTCCCTCCCTGTAAATAAAGCCCGCCTCATCGCTACTTCTCCTTATACCTCTTCGTCTTATGTCTTCCGTCTCAAAGTCTTGTGTCTTGAGTCTTCCGCCTTGCCCATCCGCGCTTTAGCCGTTACAGCCCCTCGGTATGGGCAAAAAACCAGTAGTGCTAATCATTCGTGACGGTTGGGGAACCAACCCAGGTGGCAAAAAGACCGCCGTTCAGGACGGCAACGCGGTCATCCTCGCGAACACTCCTTTCACCGACGAAGTCCTTTCCCAATATCCTCACAGCTTCCTCTCCGCTTCCGGCATGGACGTCGGACTCCCGGAAGGACAAATGGGAAATTCCGAGGTCGGCCACCTCAATCTCGGTGCGGGCCGCATCGTTTACCAAGATTTCACCCGCATCAACAAAGCCATTTCGGATGGCACGATCGCAGACAACGAGGTTTTCAAAAGAGCCCTCGAAAAAGCCAAAAACGGCCGACTTCATTTCATCGGCCTCGTTTCGGATGGCGGAGTCCATTCCCACCAGGATCAGCTCATCGCCATGACCAAGATCGCCTCCCAAGCAGGCGTGAAAGACATCTTCATCCACGCCATCACGGATGGTCGTGATACTTCACCCACCGGCGGCGCAGCATTCATTTCAAAAGTCGAAGACGACACCGCCAAGTTCGGTGCGAAAATCGCCACGGTGGTGGGTCGCTACTTCGCCATGGATCGCGACAAACGTTGGGACCGAGTTAAACTTGCATGGGACGCTATCGTGCATGGCATCGGAACCAAAAAGGAAATCCTCGCGTCCGAAGCGATTTCGGAAGTTTACGCGACCCAAAATAAAACCGATGAATTCATGCCTGCCATGATTTTCACCGAGGCCGAAACCCAACGCATCCGCGATGGTGATGTGGTGCTCTGGTTCAACTTCCGCGCCGACCGCGCCCGCGAACTTTCCCAAGCTTTTCTCAAACCTGAATTCGATGGCTTCGAACGCGGTGCGGTTCCCAAAGTTCACTTCGTCACTCTAACCGTTTATGACGAAACCTTTCCATGCGAAGCAATCTTCTCTCCGCAAACGCTCGACATGACCCTCGGTGAAACCGTTGCGGCAGTTGGCATGAAGCAGATGCGCATCGCGGAAACGGAGAAATACCCGCACGTCACTTATTTCTTCAACGGTGGAGACGAAGTCGAAAATCCAGGTGAGCAACGCTTCATCATTCCTTCGCCGAAAGATGTCGCAACCTACGATCTGAAGCCACAGATGTCGGCTGATGAAGTCACCCAAACCGTCGTCGACAACCTGAAAGATTTCGATCTCGTGATCTTAAACTTCGCGAACCCCGACATGGTCGGCCACACGGGAGTCGTCGAAGCTGCGAAGAAAGCCGTCGAAAAAATCGACGAATCCGTCAAAGCCATCGTCGAACAAACCCTTCGCCTCGGAGGCAAACTTCTCATCACCGCGGATCACGGCAACTGTGAATACATGCGCAACCCCGATGGTTCACCGAACACCGCGCACACCACCAATCCCGTGGAAATCATCTACGTCGCCGATGACGCCGCTTCTAAAAAAATGCGCGATGGCATCTTAGCCGATGTCGCACCCACGCTTCTTGAAATGCTCAACGTCCAGAAGCCCGTGCAAATGACTGGGAAATCGCTGCTGTCTTGATTTGAACTATTGGGTTAATCCCTTATCCCGATGACGATCTCCAAAAACGTTAAATGGTTGCTCGTCTTAATCGCCGTCGCAGCCGTCATCGGTTCTGCTGCGGCGTTTTTTCTATGGTCGCTTGATGCTGTTACCAAACAACGTTTTGAAAACGCATGGCTGATTTGGCTGCTGCCGCTGGCGGGTTGTTTGATGGGTTTTTATTACCGGACTCACGGTAAATCTGTTAGTTCAGCCAACGCGTTGATTCTCGATGATTTTCAAAACGAATCGACGCAAATCCCCTCCCGCCTTGCGCCAAGCATTTTGATTTCCACGCTCGTCACACATGCGTTTGGTGGCTCTGCGGGTCGCGAAGGCACAGCCGTGCAAATGGGTGCAAGCATCGCTGCCAGCTTCGCACGATTCGTTGCCTCCACTCGCGAGGCCCAACATCTCCTCATCCACTGCGGCATCGCGGCTGGGTTCGGTGCGGTGTTTGGAACTCCGTTCGCGGGTGCTGTGTTTGCTCTGGAATTCACCCGCCACAGACTCCTCAGCCGAACTCTACTACCGTGTCTATTCACCGCTCTCGCCGCTCATTACATCTGCCTTGCATGGGGAACCCATCACACGCCTTACCCCACCATCCAATTTCCGTCTAACATCTTATCATTCCTCTGGAAAGGCATTGCTCTCGCCGCCATCCTCGCACTCGCTGGCAGACTTTTCATTTCAGCATCCCATTTCACGACTCATAAACTTCAAACGTGGTTTCCCCATGAAGCCGTGCGCGGAACGATCGGAGGCATACTCGTCGTCGGATTGTTTCTTTGGGCAGGAACCAGCGATTACCTCGGGCTGGGTGTCCTAGCTGAAAATGAATCATCGCTCACTCTAACCAAATTCTTCTCACCAGATCTCCACGCACCCGCAAACGCATGGTTGTGGAAACTCGTATTCACCATCGTCACTCTCAGCGCAGGCTTCAAAGGCGGCGAGGTCACTCCCCTGTTTTTCATCGGCGCAGCTCTAGGAAACTCCGTCGCATGGTTTCTCGGCGCGCCGGTTCCATTGTTCGCCGGCATCGCCATGATCACCCTTTTCGCCGCTAGCACCAAAACTCCCTACGCTTCATGGATTATGGGAATCGAACTCCTCGGCTGGAAAATTTTCGCTCCACTAGCCCTAATCATCTGGATCACCACCAAATTAACCGGACCGAAATCCATTTATACAAGGTAGGGTCGCCTCGCCGCAGGCGACCCAAATCAAAATATCCAAATCGGGATCGTTCTAGCAGACGTGTATCCTTCCTCAACGACAACCTTTTAAGAATCTACGGTCAACACGGCGTGTTGACCCTACCATTTTAAATTCGGTAGGGTCGCCGCGCCGCCGACGACCCATATCAAAATTCTCAACGCATAATCCTTCTGACGGGCGTGAAACCTCCTTCAACGACAACCTTTTAAGAATCTACGGTCAACACGGCGTGTTGACCCTACCTTGAATTTGTTCCCGTCAGCTTCCACAACCTCGGAACTAACAGAACACACGCAACGAACAACCCGGCCGCCAGACCGCACCAAACCCCAACGGCCCCGTAGCCCAGATGAATCGATAGAAAAACCCCGATCGGAATGCCTATCACCCAGTATGCGACAAATCCCATGAAAGCCGGCATCCTTGCATCGTGAAGCCCACGCAGCATCGCCACGGAACAGATCTGCAAACTATCGAACAATTGAAACACCCCGACCACAACCATGATCGCCGCGGCAAGTTCGATTACAGGCAGCTCGTTGATGTAAAGCGATGCCAACCATTTTCCAAAAAAGAAAAAGATCATCGCGCCGATTAGCGCCCAGCCCGCGCCTAACCACCAGCCAGAGACCACAATTTTCCGCAAGCGATGAAATTCTCCCGCGCCATTCGCCGATCCGATTCTAACACTCAACGCCATCGATAAACCCAACGGAACCATGAAAGCCGTTGCCGCACACATCAACGCCACCTGGTGCGCCGCCATCGCGGTTGCACCAAATCTACCCATCAACAAGCCCGCCGTTGAAAACGCAGAAACTTCACAGATCATCTGCAAGCTAGCCGGGACACCGACCCCCAAAAATTTCCGCATCTCCGCTTTCGCTGGCATACGGAACCAATGATAAGGCACCCATTCGCGTAATCCACTGGCGCGGTATAGCCACACAAACATCGCCACTACGATCGCGATCCGGGAAATCAAAGTCGCTATCGCCGCTCCTTCCAAACCCCAAGCTGGACAACCCAGTTTTCCGTAGATCATCACCCAGTTCAAAAATACATTGAGCAACACTCCGCCTAAAAAAATCCAAAACGGCGTCCACGGCCTATCGAGAGAATCCGCATGATTTTTCAGAGCCATCGACATCAACGCCGGCACCAGCGACGCCATGATGATGAGGAAAAATGGCCCAGTATTTTCCTCCACCTCTTTCGGCTGCCCGAACATCCCGAGATTGAGAGAAACCAACCACATCAGCCCGAAAAGCAGCAACCCGAGAATGGTTGAAATATAAAAGCCCAGTCTGAAACTCGCCCGACCCGCGGCCGCATCACCCGCACCACGCGCGTTTGATGTGAACACCGAAATGGCTGTCAAAACCCCGATTCCAAACACAAACGGAACGTAAAACAAAGAGTTAGCAAAGGTCAATACCGCCATCTCCGTCACCCCCAGTTTTCCAATCATCACGGTATCGGCAACACCAAGCAACATCTGACTGACCTGGCCAATCACCAACGGAAAGGCCAGTTTCAGAGTCTGACGGCATTCAAGAATCATCGACATCGGGGCGCACTTGATAGGCAGCCGCAGGATAAGTTGTCACTCACTTGTTTTTGCACAAACCCTGAAATTTAACGATTATCGCGAACAATGCTTTGCATATCCGTAATATTACCCGCATATTCCAACTCGATGATTTTCATTCCACGGAAATTGGTTGCTCTACTTGCCATCCCACTCCTCACCCAGTGTGGCACACGCTCCGCGCCTCAAACACAATCGGTTACCGGCCCTTTCGATAGCCGGGGAAACTACGTCGAAGACTGGGTCGATCAGCCAGACAAATGGTACCGACCCACAGCACCAGGCACCGGTACCAAATCGAAGCCCGTGATCGCTTCCAAACCTGAACCTCTTCCCGAGATTCAACCGCTTCCTGAGCCGCATGTCCCTCTCGTCGAGACGATTTCACCTCCAGAAATTGTTAAAACTTCTCCCACGACAATCAAACCGAAGCCAAAGCCGAAGCCGAAACCCACAACACCTACAGTCTCACGCCACACGGTGAAACGCGGTGACACGTTATCTACGATTGCGAGCCGCTACAAAACTACCGTTTCTAAAATTCAAAAAGCCAATGGACTTAAGGGATCGGTTATTCGTGTCGGCCAGACCCTGAAAATCCCTCGATAAGATGCCTTTCCCGAAGAATTTCATCTTCGGCACCGCCAATGCGGATCATCAAACCGAGGCATACCACCCCGAGCGCGAAGACGTATGGGATTTATGGGAACGCTCTCAAGGTCTAACACCTCGCGGCAAGGCCACAGATTTCTGGAATCGATACGAAGAAGACATCGCTTCTGCTGCCGCCATCGGCTGTAAACTTTTCCGCTTCTCTGTCGCCTGGGCGCGTATCGAACCCGAACACGGAGTCTTCGATCAAGATGTTCTTCAACATTATCGTGAAGTCGCGGAATGCATTTTGAAACACGGCATGCGCCCCATGCTCACGCTCCACCATTTCGTCTGGCCAGTTTGGTTAGAGCGCGATCACGGCGGAATGTTAGGCGATCAATTTCCAGACATCTTCGCCCGCTACGCCGAAAAAGTCGCCGAGGCTTTGGGCGACAAGATTGATTGGTGGATCACGTTTAACGAACCCAGCCAGCTTACCTTTGGATATATCAAACCTTGGTGGCAAAACCGCTACTACATGCCGCCGGGATTGCCGCGCAGCTCATCGGTCGATGCCGAGGCGCAGGCTGTTGGAAAATTGGTTCCGCATTTATTTTCCGCCCACGCCCGCGCGAGGCAAAAAATCAAAGCGCTCCATCCAGATACAAAAGTCGGCGTGAATCCGCTCATCACCGGATTTCCCACATGGCTGCAAATGTTGCTCGACTGGGGAGCATGTCATCGCGGACTTTCAGAAGCCCTTTTTAAATTCACCACCAAAGAAGCCATCGTCAGCGAATACGGCGCAGCCGATCTCATCATCTGCGGCGTGACAATGGACGATCAAACCCGCTTCGAAGCCAGCGATCCCTACCTCCGAACCGGCAAAGCAATCATCATCCGCAGCGATGATTCCTCAGACGAAATATCAACACTGAATGGAAAATCCGTCGCGGTCATTGCGATTGGAAATCAACCCCAATCATGGAAGCGCGACCTACCCTCAGCTTCCCGCAAAAAACTTTTCAGAAACTACGACGACGCGCGTGTCGCGCTCTCATCCGGCGAGGTCGATGCCGTTTATGGCGATGCCCTATACCTCCTCCCGCCCGAGCTAAAAAGCCGCAGCGACTTCCGCTTTTTAAAAACCTGCTTGAGCGATGAACATTACGTCGCTCTCGCCCCACACGGCCACGCCCAACTCCTCGCACACGTCAATCAAGCCATCCGAGATTTCCAAATAAATCTTCGGAAATACTGCGATGTCTCGTGGCTTTCCGAACCTTCTAACATCATTTCACCAACCAGCCTTCCAACTTCCCTTTACGAAGTCTTTAACGGCTCGGATGCCCCACCTAAACACATTGATTCCGTCCACGGCCTCCGCAGAATTCTAAAACGTGGATATCTCCGGGTCGGCATCCGCGTCGATGCTCCGGGTCTCTCAAAACAAGCGCCGGGTCCGGGACTTGAAATTCTTCTCGCAGAACAAATCGCTACGCAAATTTTCGGAAATTCATCGAAAATTAAAATCATTCCCATCGAGCCGATCGACAGATTCCAAGCGCTCGAATCAAAACGCAGTTGGCTCAACTGGGCATGGCGTTTCTGGGGAACTACCTGCCTGATCGCAAACTCGAACTGGTGGTATCTCGGCATGGCGGGAAAACTGGCGAAACCACTCTGCCCCGAAGAAGCCATCGGCGCACAGGACTTCGTCGGTCTCGATTATTACTGGGGACTTCCCACGCATCGGCTAAATAAATTCCGTCTATTAGAAGACGCGGCTCAAGGCAGATTTCTCCGCGCTCCCGTCTGGCCTCGTGGGCTTTTCCATGCGCTGCAACGTCTTCATCGTTGGTTTCCCAAACAAGAATTACTCATCGTCGAAAATGGCTGCCCTCCATCGGCTGGCAGCGTGACTCGTGCTGAATACTTAGAGTCACACCTCGCAGAAGTCGAAAAAGCGATCGCCAAAGGTGTCCCAGTCCGTGCTTACAATTGGTGGTCGATCACTTCAAACCGCGAATGGGGTCACCCCTTCGATCTAAACACCGACTTCGGTCTTCACTACATTGATCTTGATAACGATCCAAATCTAACACGCCACCCAACACCGGAAGCCGAACTTTTGAAAAAGATCATCGAGACTCAGCGAGTTGATTCTGCTGAAAACTTAGGTTAACTTGCGTTGTTCAATCTGTGTGCCGAATCGACTCGGAGCCTCGCGCTCATGCAGTGCAGCATCAAACAGTTTCTCCAAATCGTCACGATCAGCCATAATCTAATTGAATGATGACTTCCCCTTTGAAAGTCAATCCATACTTGCCCAGCACGTTTTTCTGCCTTTCCCTTCGCCAGTATTTGCATTGAAATCCTCGCGTCATGCCTTACCTCGACAACCATTTCCTGCTCTACAACGATACCGCACGCCGACTGTTTCACGAAGTCGCAGCCCACCAGCCGATCATCGATTACCACAACCACCTTTCCCCTGCGGAAATCGCCAATGATCATCGTTGGGAAAACATCGCGGATATGTGGCTCGGTCACGATCACTACAAATGGCGTCTACTGAGAGCTAACGGCATCAGCGAAGAGCGTATTACCGGCAACGCATCTCCCAGAGACAAATTCCAAGCCTTCGCAGAGACCATTCCCTACACCCTCCGCAACCCCATGCATCATTGGGTGCACATGGAGCTCCAACGCTACTTCGGAATCAACACCCTCCTTTCTCCCGACACCGCCGACGAAATCTGGGAAGAAACCAACGCCAAACTCGCCGATAAAGAATTTTCCGCACGCGGCTTGTTGAAAAAATTCGATGTCCGGGTCGTCGGCACCACGGATGATCCTGCCGATCCGATTGATGATCATTTAAAAATCGCGGCATCGGGTTTCATTACCAAAGTGCTTCCAACTTTCCGTCCGGACAAAGCGTTCCAAGTAGACCGACCCGACCTTCTCAATCCATGGATCGCGAAGCTGGAAAATGCTTCTAACACATCGATCACTCAGCTCTCGGATTTATTGAGCGCCTTGAAGAAGCGCCATGACGATTTCCATGCCGCTGGCGCGAGGCTTTCAGATCACGGTTTAGATCGCTGCCCCGCCCTTCCGTGTTCGGATGCGGAAGCTGCAAACATTTTCAATCAAGCACGCGCTGGTAAAGCAGTGTCTGCGGAAGATAAAGAACGCTTCTCGTTTTACCTACTCGTCTTCTCCGGACAACTCGATGCCGCGCGCGGTTGGACCAAACAACTCCACCTCAATCCCGTGCGTAACACGAACATCCGCATGTCCGCCAAACTCGGTGCCGATGCGGGATACGACACCATGGGCGATGTCCCGCAAGGTGAAGCCCTCGCCGTGTTCTTAAACGCTCTCGAATCCCGCGAAGCCCTCCCGAAAACTATCCTCTACAATCTAAACCCACGCGATAACTACCTCTTCGCCTCCATGACTGGAGTTTTCCAAGACGGCGTCCTTCCTGGCAAAATCCAGTTCGGCTCTGGTTGGTGGTTCCTTGATCAAAAAGAAGGCATGGAAATGCAACTCAACGCGCTCTCCGCCACCGGCCTGCTGTCACGCTTCGTCGGCATGCTTACCGACTCGCGCTCATTCCTCTCCTTCCCGCGTCACGAATATTTCCGACGCATTCTCTGCAACCTCATCGGCGACGAAGCAGAAAAAGGCGAACTCCCGGATGACTTCGATACCCTTTCAAAACTCATCGCCGATATCTCATTCAACAATGCGAACCAGTATTTTGGATTTAATGTCTAACAAAAAATGAAAAGCATTTTCCTCTCTCTCGCTCTCACCACGCTGACGGTTTTTGCTGAAATCAAAACGGTCTACATCGGCACGATGGCAGAAGGAATTTACCTCGCTAAGTTCGATACCACAAAAGGCACTCTAAGCCCGCCTGAATTGATCGCAAAATATGAGAGAGCAGGTTTTCTCGCGCTTCACCCTGAAAAGCCGATCCTCTACTCGGTTGGATTCGGCACAAAAGTCGGGGCGTTCAGCATATCGGAGGATGATTCGCTCATTTTCCTCAATGAAGCCGATTCCGGTGGAGCTGGCCCTTGCCACCTCACCGTGGATGAAAAGGGCACCACAGTCGCCGTTGCAAACTACTACGGTGGAACCGTCTCAACGTTTCGCCTCGATCCAGATGGCAGAATTGAAACCATGGTTTCTAACATCAAAATCCGAGGCTCTGGTCCACACCCCACCCGCCAAATTGCCGCTCACACCCACGGCGTCTACTTTAACAAAGCCAACACCCTTCTCTTTGCTCCAGACCTCGGGACGGATGAAACTCTGATCTACAAATTCAATTCCAAGACCTCTGAAATAACTCCCAACAATCCCGCTGGCCTTAAAGCCCCAGCCGGCTCCGGCCCTCGTCATATGGATTTCTCCCCAGACAAAAAAAACGCTTACATCATCAACGAACTCACCAACACCGTCACCGCCGCCCTCTGCAACCCCAAAACAGGTAGCCTCATCGACATCCAAAACATCCCCACCCTTCCAGCCGATTTCAAAGAACCCAACACCACAGCAGAAATCGAAGTCCACCCGAACGGAAATTTCGTCTACGGCTCCAATCGCGGTCATAACTCCATCGTCGTTTACCGACGCGCTCCAAAAACTGGCAAACTCACTTTCCTCCAACACGCCCCCTGCGGCGGCCAAACCCCACGCCACTTCGCCATCGACCCCTCAGGTAAATGGCTCCTCTGTGGCCACCAAAATTCCAATACCCTCTCCATCTTGAGCCTAAACCCCGAAACCGGATTACTAGGAGAACCGCAAGCTACCGTCGAAATCGCCAGCCCAGTTTGTATCTTATTTGCGAAATGATCGTAGCGAAGATGGAGGATCGAGAATCACCCAGTTATCCTTCTCCGAATGACATCCTTCATACTTATTTTTCTGTCCTCCATTTTTCTGTCGGAAATCTTACCCATTCCTTGTGCTTGATCTCCCCGCCGGATCGGATTACCCCGTCCCCGTGCTAACGATCAAAAGACTGACCAAGACTCTCGGCGGAAGAACGCTTTTACGCGAAGCCGAAATGTCCATCAACTGGGGCGAGCGCGTGGCTCTCGTTGGCCCGAACGGAGCTGGAAAATCCACTTTGTTCCGGATGATCCTTGATGAGGATCAGCCAGACGAAGGCACGATTGATCGCGATGAATACGCGATTGTCGGCTATCTCCCGCAAGAAGCTGGCGAACCCACAGATGAAACCATTTTGGAAATCGCGATGGGCGTGACTCCGGAAATGATCGGTTTGTTGCGCACCATCCGTGAAGGTGAAAAATCCGGCGATCTCTCGACTCCGGAATTCGCCAAAGCCCAAGATCAGTTCACTGCCCTCAACGGCTACCAGCTCGAGCCGAAAGCCAAAAAGATTCTCTCCGGCCTCGGTTTCAAACAGGAAGACTTTCAAAAGCCCGCACGCGAATACTCCGGTGGTTGGGTGATGCGCGCCCACCTCGCACAACTCCTCGTCATGGAGCCCGACTTGCTCATGATGGACGAGCCGACCAACCACCTCGACCTCCTCTCGCTCCTTTGGCTTCAGCGCTACTTGCTCAACTACTCCGGCGCCATCCTCATGATCTCCCACGATCGCGATTTCATGGACACCATGATCGAGACAGTCATCGAGATTGATCCCGATGCGATGCAGCTCATTTCCTACACCGGAAATTATACCGCTTTCCTTGATCAACGCGAAAAACGTTACGACCTCCAAGTCCAAGCCTATCGCAACCAGAACAAAGAAATCGAAGGCCACATGGAGTTCATCGAGCGCTTTCGTCAGGTCGGTTCCAAAGCCGCGCAAGTCCAGTCGCGCATCAAATTTGTCGATAAAATCGAGCGCATCGAGAAACCCCGCGCACCGCGCAAGCCTTTCAAATTCGCGTTTCCCCAGCCTCCGCGCTCCAACCAAAAGGTTATCGAATTCCAAAAAATCGGCCAGTCCTACCCAGGAAAACGCATCTACAAAGACCTCGATCTCACCATCGAGCGCGGCAATAAAATCGTCCTAGTCGGTCCTAACGGCGCGGGTAAAACTACTTTACTCAAACTCCTCGCTGGAGAACTTGAGATCGACCAAGGAAAGAAAGAAGTCGGTTATCTAACAAAAATTGGTTACTACTCCCAACACCGAGCAGAAACTCTCAACGAATTCAATTCAGTCCTCGATGAAGTCATGGGTGCCTGCGATACTTTACGCGAAGAAGACGCCCGCGCCATTCTCGGCACCTTCCTTTTCCGCCGCGCGGATGTAGAGAAAAAATGCGGCATCCTCTCCGGTGGTGAGAAATCCCGACTCAACCTCGTGAAGTTTCTCGTCGATCCTCCGAACCTCTTGCTGATGGACGAGCCGACCACTCACCTCGATATCCTTTCGATCGATTCCTTGGTCAACGCGCTCAAAGCCTACGAAGGCACACTCGTGTTCATTTCCCACGACGTGCACTTCATCCGCAACCTCGCAGAAACCACCCTCCACGTCACCCGCAACGAAAAGGATCCCGAGAACGGAGCCATCGTCACCCGCTACACAGGCGGCTACGATTACTTCCTCGAAAAATCCGGCCTAAGCGATGATCGCGGAGCTGTTACGGCTTAAACGTGGCGGCGGATTTTATCCGCCCAGCCAAACTATTTCTGCAACGCATCACCAATCCTCCTAGTGAAATCCAATCGTTTCCTTCTAGCTCTGATCCTTGCTCTTGCGGTTGTCGCTTTTTGGTTTCTTGGTAGACCCGATGAAACCAACAGACTCGGAAACGACGCGAAGTCACTGACTGGTGAAATCCTAACATTCGGACCACGTCCAGCCGGCAGTGAGGCGCTGAATCAAGTTCGCTCATTAATAAGCAAAGAATTAGAAGCCGCGGGTTGGATAGTTGAGCTTCAAGAATTCGAACGCGACACCGCCGTTGGAAAAATCAAATTCGCGAACCTCCTCGCCCGATTCCGAGGCAAAGATCAAAACCCATGGCAACGCAAGATCGATGGCTTACTCTGCGCTCATGTGGACTCCAAACTCTACAAAGACAAAATTTTCCTCGGGGCAGATGACGCCGCATCTGCCTGCGCTGCGCTGGTGGTGATCGCCAAACATCTCGCTACCGAAAAACCCGAACAGGCCGAAAAACTGGAACTCGTTTTCTTCGATGGCGAAGAAGCCTTTGCAGATAATATGACGGTGCTCGATGGACTTTACGGCAGCCGTCATTACGCGAACACATGGAGAACCCGCGACGATAAACCCAAGTTCGGCATCCTACTCGACATGATCGGACACAAAAATCTCAGCATCCGCATTCCATCCGACTCACCGAAAAAACTCGCTGAACTCATGTTCTCCATCGCCAAGGAGCAAAAAGTCAGTCCTCATTTCGGCACCGCCCCAGGCACAATCATGGACGATCACGTCCCCCTCAATCTCATCGGTATCCCAACCCTAGACATCATCGGCGACTTTTCCCGCTCCAACTGGTGGCACACCCCCGGAGACAACTCAGACATCATTACACCAGAATCATTAAACATCTCCATCGGCGTTACGCTTGGAATGTTAGATGAGTTGTTGGATAAAAGGTAGGGTCGCGGCGGCGCCAGCGACCGTAACTAAAACGCCACGCCACACCTCTGATCACTGATCACTCGGCACTTCTCACTATCCACCATTCACACCTCTGCTACAGCCGTCAGTCGGTCAACAGCGGCGTATTGATCCTACCTCCCCCGGAACCACCCCGTAATACTCGCCCGAGTCTTATTCGCTGGTAGCACCTCATGCCAGTAATCACCGGAATGAAAGCACACCAGCGTTCCCATCTTCGGCTCAACGATCACATGTTCGCCTTCTTTATCACCAGGTGTGGTCCAGATTTTCAATTCCCCACCATCGCCTAGCTGCCAATTGGGATTAAGGTATAGAATCACCGTCACCAAGCGATCACGCGATTCCCTATGCCTGTCCAAATGCGGCTTATAAAATCCACCTTCCGGATACACCGCAAAATGTCCTTCAAAATCAAACAACCCGAGAAAGAAATTTTGATTCAGCTCGATGCGGATTTTTTCTAACAAATCCAAATACCGTTGCTGCGCCGGAGTGACGTTGTCGTGATTCAACCACATCACATGATCCGTCCGCACATCTTCTCGAATCACCAAATTCTCCCCACGCCCCACACCTGCGCGTCGGAACTCTCCTTCCTGCCACGATTGCAAACTTTCCCGAGAAAGTTCTTGGGCAACATCGGCTTCCAGAAACTCTGGCAACACGCACCAACCCGGCTCACCGATGTGATCGACCAGTTGTTTGAATTTGAGCTTTGACTCGGAGTGAATCACTTATTCACCTGCCAAGCCGTTAGCCATTTCGTGCTGACTTTTTTGAACCCGCGCTCTTCCATCCGCTTTTGCATATCTGGAAAATGCGCAGCTCCATAAAAAATCCCTATATTTTCCCGACCCGCCGCAAGCTCTTTGTCCATGACTTCCATGCAGCGCGCATTGCGATCCGAGATGATCACATTCTCGTCAGCCAAAGTGCCGATCTGATTCTCTCCTTCCACCATCGTTTGCATCATCTCTAATTTCACGAGATCCGTCCGACCCGTCAAAATCCCGCGCATCAAGCGCAGACTATCCGGATCATGCTTTGGGCGTTCTCCCTTGATCCCCATTTCAATCATGAAACCTAATAGCGACTCCCCACGCTCTTTCTGCAATGCCTCGAACTCCTTTAAAGTCAGATCGGCATGCACGAAATTTTTTGCCATGTAATCGATCACCGCACCCTGCCCGACCAAACCCAGCGCCTTTTCCATCGAACCATAGATCTGCCTCAGCCCACCGAGCGGATTTTCTTCATTCTCTTCTTCAGCCACCTCTGGATCTTCAGCAAGATCAGTCACATTAACCTCTTCCACAACCTCAGGCTTTTTATCAACTCCCAGCTTTTCCCCGCCGACCATTTCAAAAAGCAGCACGTCATAATCTTTGAAATGCTTGTTCAAAAAATCGTAATAACGTCGATCTGCCAGATGGATAGCCCCAATGAGTTGAACGCGTTTCCCGTCCTTTTCATAGCCAATCACAGCCGTCTGGAGCTTCGCCACGGTGTCCGTTTCTTTGACCCGTATGAAATCCCCGCCCCAAGACTCCTGATTTGAAGCCGCAAGCATCGCCGCGATCGTCGCCGCCGTTCTCGCCCAAGACATCTTGATTTTCATCCCATTAATTATGCATCGTATCTCGGCATTGCCCATGGAAATTTTCCAGTCTAGGTTTACCCACTCATGAGCGACCACGCCGCACTCCACTACTGCCCCGATCTATTGAATTTCTCGCGAAGAAAAACCCGCGAAGTCATGGTCGGAAATGTAGGCATTGGCGCAAATCACCCGATCCGAGTGCAGTCGATGATCACTTCCGACACTCGGGACACCCCCGCCTGCGTCGCCGAGGTTTTAGCGCTCGCCGATGCCGGCTGCGAAATCGTTCGCATCACAGCTCAGACGAAAATCTACGCAGCCAACCTCGAAAACATCGCCCGCGAAGTACGCGCCGCGGGTTGCACCGTTCCTCTGGTTGCCGATATCCATTTCAAACCAGACGCCGCCATGGAGGCCGCGAAATGGGTAGAGAAAGTCCGCGTAAATCCCGGCAACTACGTCGATAAAAAGAAATTCGAAATCCGCGAATATTCGGATAGCCAATACGAAGCCGAGCTTGAGCGCATTCGTGAGCAGTTCATACCACTCGTCCATCTTTGCAAAGACCTCGGCCGCGCGATGCGTATCGGAACCAACCACGGTTCGCTCTCGGATCGCATCATGAATCGCTACGGCGACACTCCGCTTGGCATGTGTGAAAGCGCGCTCGAATTCGCCCGCATCGCCCGTGATCACGATTACCACAATTTCGTTTTCTCCATGAAAGCCTCAAATCCAAAAGTGATGATCGAGGCGTATCGTTTGCTCGTCGCAAGACTCGCCGAAGAAGGCTCCGACTGGAATTACCCCATCCACCTAGGCGTCACCGAAGCCGGAGACGGCGAGGATGGTCGCATCAAATCCGCTATCGGCATTGGTTCTCTTCTTGCCGACGGCATCGGCGACACCATCCGCGTCTCACTTACTGAAGATGCGATTCACGAGATTCCCGTGGCGAAGGCGTTGGTGAGTAGCTGCTGCGTCTCGCAGCAGGCAGTGCAAGCTGCGTCTCGCAGCTTATCCGATGACGCAGCCAATATCCAAATCGACTGGAACAAAGTTAACAAAGACGACGCTTCATTCCTCCCCCATTGGAAGATCGAAAACGGAACTTATGCCGTAACATTTCGCCAAGCCGACTCATTGCCCACAGTGGTCCTGAATCGTTACCGAGAAGCCCGTGATCTCCTTTTAGAAAAAATCGAATTACTCAGTAAGCTCGATTCCTCCCGTAGCCAGCTCAATGACATATTATCGCTGCGTGAAGAATTAAACCATCTAGAGACTTCCATCATCGAACCCGCTCTCAACCAAGGTCATGGGTCGTGCCTTTTTAATAATGAACAAAACGCTGAGCTACTCGCCAACGCGCTCCAACATTTCGACGGGACACGTTATGATATGCTAGCGTGGTGCATCATGCCTAACCATGTGCACGTCATCCTGAAACTCGCCAAAGGTGAGGAGCTCGATAAAATATTACATGCATGGAAAAGCTTCACCTCCCATGAAATCAATAAACTTAACGGAACCTCTGGCTCTATTTGGCAAAAAGAAAGCTACGATCACCTAATAAGAAATGGGAAAGATTTTAGAAATCAAATTGATTATGTTTTAAATAACCCAACGAAAGCCGGTTTTTCAAAATGGCAATGGACTGGTTGCGCTTATCCAGAACTTCTGGCGGGACGCCAGAATCACAGCCTGCCGCGAGACGCGGCAGCTACATTATCCCCATCCTACAACCCATTCTCCTACGAGCGCCGACGCAGTTCTCCATTAACCATCCAAAACCACGAACTCGGTGGAGAAAAAACGGTTAGAGTTTTTACCACTCAAGCAAACTGGAACGCACTCGCTCACAAGATTGCCGGCATGGGCGATTTTAAACCGGAAATCATTTATGAAAAAGCGGGCGTCATCGAAATCGATCCGCTCGATGCCTCGGCGATTTCAGCCCTCAACGACCGCACCGAACCTACTTTAATCACTGTTGCCGATCATGTGGAAATGCATCCTATCCACGCGTTTCGCATGCTCGCGTTCCAAGCTGACCCACGTCACCCGATTTTACTTAAAGACACCTTACAACCACAGAGCGACGAATCAGATTTCCTAAACGCCCTGCTCAACGCCTCCAAAACCATCGGTTCGCTGCTGTGCGATGGCATCGGCGATGCCATCCTCATCCGTGGCGAAACCGCTCCAGGGCAATCGCTACGCATCGCTTACAACATCCTTCAAGCCGCCGGCACGCGGATTTTCAAAACCGATTACGTCGCCTGCCCTTCATGTGGTCGTACTCTTTTCAATCTCCAATCCACCACCCAGAAAATCCGCGCTGCGACGGGTCACCTCAAAGGCGTCCGCATCGCGGTCATGGGTTGCATCGTCAACGGCCCCGGTGAAATGGCGGATGCCGATTTCGGTTACGTCGGTGGAGCTCCAGGAAAAATCAATCTTTACGTTGGTAAAACGGCCGTGAAATTTAATATCCCCGAGGAAGAAGCCGTCAGCCGCCTGATTGATCTCATTAAAGAACATGACAAGTGGATCGACGCGCCTACCATCTCAAGTTCTTGCGACTAAGCCATGTCCGAAACCGTCACGATTCATCAAACCGAAGAACTCACCCAGACCCAAGCGCCTTGGAATGTGATTGTTCATGATGATCCTGTGAATCTCATGGGTTACGTCACCTTCGTCCTGATGAAAATTTTCGGCTACAACGAACAACAAGCCACCAAGCTTATGCTCGAGGTGCACGAGCAAGGACTCTCCGTCGTCTGGTCTGGAGAACTCGAAAAAGCTGAGTTCTACGCACAGCAACTCCAGCTCCACCAACTCAAAACTTCTCTCGAAAGCTCTGAATGAAAATCGCACCCACCATCGAGGGCGGACTCAGAATCGACCCCGAAAACGAAATCGACTGGCACTTGCTACGCTCCATCATGCTGGATGCGAATGTCTCTCATAAAGATCTCGCCGCACGTCTCGGCGATTTAATTTCTCACGAGAAAATTTCCGAAGACTGGCAGGACATCGTCGTTCCGGATTTGCGCGAATCGTTTTCCGATGATCTTCACCACGTTTACGCAGCGATTGAAACCGCTGCTGCATTTCCCAAAGACAACGAAACACCCATCTGGATTTCACCCGCCGATGCGCACAAGTGGTATAGCGCCCTCAATCAAGCGCGACTTGAGTTAGAGGAAATGTATCACTTCGGCCAAAACCCAGAATCAGATCCAAAAAATCTAAAACTCGTCCGTCATGATGCGCTACTCAGAAGCAGTTTTTACTTCGGGCTGCAGTCGGTGATCTTGGATCATGCGCTTAGTCTATAACCTAAGTCCTATTGATTTCGGGGGAAAATTGTTCTATAGAAAACCTCCGCGCTAACTCGATTTCCAAATTCACTTGGGTGACTGCCGTCTTCGAGGAAAAGTTTCTCACCGTTGCCTTTGCGGAATTCTTCTTCCCACGCATCACCCACCGGCACGATGTCCACTCCGCCGGCTTTCTCAGAGGCACGCGAGTAAGCTTCTCTGATCCGCGCATTCATTTGGTAAAAATCATCGCCTTTCAAACCTGGCTGACCGTCGCGTCTTCCCCATGTTTGATAAAGCATGGGACGCGCACCATTCGCCCGCGCCTCATTCACGAAAAACTCAACGAATGGATACATCTCATCTTTGCGGCGGCTCTCAGGATACGCGCCACTTACGCTGAAGTCTTGAATCACCACGATGTCCCATTTTTTCTGACGCAGTTTTTTCAAAGTCGGCGGATGTTCCGCATGCATCGAAAGCTTCCAGCCACCATGCGTGCAACCCGCGATTTTGACTTTCTTGCCGTTCTTTTCAGAAATTTCTTTGAACATTTTTGGAACATCAAAACTGTAACTGTTACCAATGAACAATACTTTCAACTCATCGGAATTAGTGGACGATTTTTCAGAATTCGGGAAAACTGATGCGCAACTCGACAACCCGAAAAATGCTAAAATTTTCGCGAACATCAGGATACTTCGGCAAAGGGTTTCATGCTCTCGGATGCGCTTCGTCATATGCCTGCTTCATTCTTTCTCGGGTTACGTGCGTGTAAATTTGTGTGGTCGATAACGATGCGTGGCCTAACAGTTCCTGCACACTCCGCAAATCAGCACCAGCATCAAGCATATGTGTCGCAAAGCTATGCCTGAGCTTATGTGGACTCACTCCAAAGTGAATCCCGCTGATTTTCAAATACTTCTTTAACATCTGATCCACCGCTTGCTGGGTAATCCTAGTTCCTCGCACGCTGCGAAACAATGGCCCATTTGTCACCACCGCCTCTTGTCGGTATTTCTGGATCGCACGGATCGCCACGCCACCGATCGGCACCATGCGTTGTTTGCGGCCTTTTCCGGTTACTTTGACGATGTCATCTACAAAATCGACATCCGTCACATCCAGACTAAGTAACTCGGAAATACGCAGGCCAGATGAATAGAACAGTTCTAGGATTGCCACATCGCGATGCTTCAACCACGCGGGCGCATTGCCGATAGCTTCTACTTTCAGTGGAGTTTCTAACAATGCTTCCATCTGCTTCAAACTCAGCACCACCGGCAAGTTACGCTCAAGCTTCGGCATCTGAATCTCCGCAACAGGGCTTTTCTCCAAACCACGCCGAAGCACGAGGTATTTGTAAAACGAACGCAACGCAGCGAAACGCAAACGTATCGTAGAGCGCTTCATATTTTCTTTCATCAGGAAAAACAGGTAATCGCGAAAATGATTCCCCTGTTCTTTTCGCCAACAAACAAAATCACCACCGCGCCACTCGATGTATTCTTTCAGCGCCGCCGAGTAATTCCGTATGGTCAACGGCGAGGCGTCTTTCTCGGTCTCCTGAAACTCCAGGAAATATGCGACATCGTCATTCATCTACCATTCCGAGTGGAAAAATTATTTCACAAAAACCTCACGAGCCTTCGCACCATCGCCAGGGCCGATGATGCCGCGTTGCTCCAAAATATCCATCATCCGCGCAGCACGGGTGTAACCCAAACGCAAGCGACGCTGCAGCAGCGAGGTGCTTGCTTTTTGTTCCTGCCTGCAAACCTCGATGCATTTGATGACCAGTTCTTCATCTGCATCGGAAACATCTTCGTCCTCATCCATTCCCGCGTTGTCGATGGTTTCACGGATGTCTTTTTCATAACGCGGCTTCGCCTGCTTCGCGCAGTGATCGACAATCCGCTCAACTTCCGCATCCGAAACAAACGCACCTTGCGCGCGCTCCAACTTCGCAGAACCCGGTGGCAAATACAGCATGTCGCCTTTGCCCACCAACTTGTCCGCGCCTTTCGTATCCAAAATCACGCGCGAGTCCAAAGCCGATGAAACTTGGAAAGCAATCCGGCTCGGGATGTTCGCTTTGATAATTCCCGTCACCACATCCGCACGCGGCGTCTGGGTTGCGATGATCAAATGAATCCCCGCTGCACGTGCTTTCTGAGCGATCCTTGCAATGCACATTTCCACATCCGCTGGCGCCGTCTGCATCAAATCCGCAAGCTCATCAATCAACACCACGATGTATGGGAAACGATCCGGTATCTCATCTTCTTCGAGCTCCAACTCATCAAAATCCGCTTCCGGTCCGAGATCACCATCCTCAAGCGCGGCTGCGATCTGGTCGATCTCATCCTGATCCACTTCGGGTTCTTCTTCCGGCTCTGGCTCAACCACCGCCACAGGATCTTTATCAGGACGCGGACGATTGTTATAACTATCGAAATTTCTCACTCCTTCTTTGGCGAAAATCCGGTAGCGTTTCTCCATTTCGTTCACCACCCATTTGAGCGCCGCAACGGTCTTCTTCGGATCGGTCACCACGGGAACCACCATGTGCGGCAGCTTATTATACATCTGCATCTCCACCACTTTCGGGTCGACCATGATGAAACGCAGCTCATCAGGCCCGAACTTGAACAGGATGGAAGCGATGATGGAGTTGATACAAACCGATTTTCCAGAACCAGTCGCACCCGCCACCAGCAAATGCGGCATGGCTGCGAGATCGCCGATCACCGTCTTGCCGTAAACATCTTTTCCAAGCGCGAGCGGAATCTTCTTCTTCGCCGAGCGGAAATCCGGATCGTGCAACAACTCATGCAGCGGAACCGCCACTTTGTTAGAATTCGCGATCTCGATACCCACGGTGTCTTTGCCGGGTATGGGTGCTAAAATATTGATCCGCTCGGCACGTGTCGCACGCGCAAGGTCTGCTTCAAGTTGGGAAATGCGCGATACCCGCAGACCTGTTGATGGATAAATCTCATACCGCGTGATCGTCGGCCCACGGGTGATGTCGCCGGGCGTCACATCGATTCCAAATGCTTTGAGTGTATCCACAATCGTAGTCTGGATAGCAATCAACTCATCATGATCCGCTGCCTCCGCCTCTTCCTCCACCGCGTCTAATAAATCAAATCCCGGTAATTCGTAATTCTCAAATCCTGTCACGGTGAGCGATTGATGACCCGGCTTTTTCCTTTCAAATGGTTTTCCTCCAAACTCCATCTGCTCCACCGCGCGACGCTGCGACGCATCAATAATCTGCGGCAAAGGCGTTTCACGAATCAGCAGTTCTTTCTGACCCGGAGTATCCGTTTCCGCGTCTTTGAGTTTCGAAATTTCACGTTCTACGCGACGTTGCTCACGTTGACGTTCACGCTCATGGAGCAATTCCTTTTCACGAGCTTCAGCCCGACCCACCTCAGTGCGGCTCATCCGCCATGCATCGAACTTGCGTTTGAAAACCATCAAGCAAGCTTTCGCGAAAGCCATGGGCGTTTGACCCGTTAGCCAAATCAGGCCCACCAAGTAACCGACGCTAGCCATACCCATCGTCCCGGGCTTGCCGATAAACGGCACTAACAGATAGCCGCCAATCCCATTTCCAATCACACCGCCCGGTAAATCCTTCATGTTACATCTAGCGGCCCAGTCGGTGAAAAAATAATCCGCCGCATGCAGCCAAACCGCACCGGAAATCAGAATCGTGATCAGGCCCATGGAAATCCTCGGCCAAATCAACCAGCGAAACGCCAGCTTCGTCACCCCGAACCAGATGAAACCTAACGAAAGCAGCCAACCCGCCGCACCTATCAGAAGAATTTGCACAAAACCCAAAATCCCACCCACCGGCCCTAACCAGTTTTCCCCAGGCTTCTCGCTCTTATCCGCAAAATTCCGCAGAAATCCTACATCAGGAAGATCCGCGGGGCTGTAAGAAAGCTGAGATAACAACAACACCAAACCACCCGCCAACCAACATACTCCAGCAACTTCGCTGGACCACTGCTTGGGCTCCTCAATTTGCCCACGTTTCTTATTTTCTCGATTGGCCATTGATTACGACAAGCACAGCATTCCCTCCCCTCCTCAAAAGGGCAAGATTGTTTTCATACCGTGAAAATCAGGGAAAGTTAAGGATTTAGGCTCAGAAGCTAGGTAGAAAGGTAATTCGGGCTTTTTTCTACAGGGAGGGATGAGGATGGTGGAGAAGAGGAGTATACCTCAAAAGGTAGGGTCATCCGGCCCGGATGACCGTGATTTCAAACAGGAGCATTAGCCTCCGTTTGGCGGCACGTCTTTCCTGCCGATCGCCTCTTCATGTCTTTATGTCTTTATGTTTTGTGGAAAAAACCTCCGATCAGAAGAGCGAGTATGGCACCTCGAAACGTCTTCTGAGCTTACGAATCATTCGTCTCTTCCGGAATATTATGGTGAAATATCCAAATATATTTATCGGGTGACAAACGTTTTCTAGACGTCTCTGCAACTTCATCTCTTCGGCAACTAGTCTCGGCTCAACATTTATATCCAAATAGTCATCACTCCCTCCAGCATGCACTCCGCACAATGGACGAATCCTATGTGGACTATTTGAAGAATGACTCACGAACTTGATGTCTTTGATTTGATTGAAGGACTCGAGGCTTGGCACACGCGCTACCGGGAGCGCCCCTCCGCTTGAGGTTGAGATTTATCGCCACCATCTGGCTCAACCACGGGGTTGGTAACGGGTTGTTCGGCTTGTGGTTTGGTCAAAGCAATGGTCCTGAGTTGTTTTGAAATATTCTGATCGTAAACGCTCGAACCATTGTAAGGCGAGCCGGTGAATACGTTCTCAGCTCCCTCCACTTGCGTTAGCCTCGTGATGGCAAATCGTACGCCCTTCCCTAAAATCTGATGTCCCTTGATGAATTCAAAGTGAGCGCAATAAAATGCGCCTTTCGAATCTTTGAAGATGTAGTTCTCACATGGGCCGTAGAACGGCTCGTTCTCCCAAGACCGTTCCTCAAAATTCTTGATGATCTCTGAGAGTTTCTTGTCTCCAGTCTCCACAATCCCCAATTTTATACCGAATGTTCGCGGCCAAGTTGCAGAGTCGTTTTCTTTAATCTTGATTCCTTCAACGCTCCGATGATCCACGTTCACTTCTCGATAAACTTCGACGGTCTCAGCGAAGGCGCTTTGAGCTAGGATCAGGAGCAAGATTTTTAATTTCATTTTTATCCGAACGATAGAGTGGATGCACCGGCGATGGCGAGCTTGAATTCAACTAGAGATGTTGCCGCCGGTTGCATCCCATAGCTTGTTGTGCCTCTTGGATTTAGCTGGTTGATAGATATGCGTCCTCGATTCTCTTCACCCATACTTCAAGTTCGGAATCTGAAAACAATCTCACAACCTGTTGTGGAAACCGGTCCGTGTAAAAACCTCGATCTGTGTGTTGTGGGAACTTCTGGCATGCGTCAAAAGACTGCACATCCATGGCCAGCCACAAATGTACGGAATTCTTCGGCATAAGATCGGGATTGCAGTTCGCGGAATCCAGAGCGCAAAAGTGAGCGCGTCCGATTCCAGGCAAGGCCAGTCGAAACTTCCGCTTGAGGCGTCCGATCTCTGATTCATTCGCAACGACTAATGCGACTGATATGGGCTGTGGCATGCTCATTCTATTCTTGCACAACAGTATTAATTAGTAGGACGTCTGAATCGTATATCCAGCAAGCATCTTTTCTGAATCTGACAGAAAAACCCTTGACTTGAAAAGGATTTTTCCATCACGCGTGTGTATATCAGGTATCTCAAGAAACAGTTTAGAGAAGAAGTCTTCCCTCGCTGATATCACGCCAATGAGGATTGAATCGCAGCCTAAGTTTAAACCCACCCGATGATTCCGAGTGAGGTTTATGAATTCATACAATTACACACTCTCCTCCCTGCTCACTTTCCCACGGCGGTTTTATCACTTCGACAGGCTCAGCATCTTCGACAAAACCGCCCTACCATCTCCCAATCTCCCAATCTCCCAATCTCCCAATCTCCCAATCTCCCAATCTCCCAATCTCCCAATCTCCCAATCTCCCAATCTCCCAATCTCCCAATCTCCCAATCTCCCCTTCGCGGCTTTGCGCGTGCCATTCTCTTTCACAGCTAAACTGGGGCTTGATATCCCACGCAGAACCGAAGCACACTCCCGCCCCCTCACTACTGGGACTTCCATTATGTCTGCCAATCAAGAAATCCGTGTTTTCGCCCCCGCTACTGTCGCCAACGTCGCTTGCGGTTACGATGTCCTTGGCTTTGCCATCGACTCTCCAGGCGATGAAGTCGTCGTCCGCAACTCTTCCAAGCCCGGCCTCCGCATCACGGAAATCACTGGCGACGGCGGAAAACTCCCCAAAGATCCCACCATTAACACTGCGGGTGTGGCTGCTTTAGATCTTCTCAAACACCTCGGAATGCTCGACCGCGGGATCGAGATGGAGATTCACAAGAAAATGCCTTTCGGCTCCGGCCTTGGTTCCTCGTCCGCCTCGGCGGTTGCGGGTGCTTACGCGGTCAACAAACTCATCGGCGAACCCCTTTCCAAGCGCCAACTCCTCCCCTTCGCGATGGCCGGTGAGGCCTCAGCCGATGGCGCATGGCACGCGGACAACGTCGGTCCTTGCTTGCTAGGCGGCATCGTTTTCATCCGCTCTAATGAAGAACTCGATATCGCGCAAATCCCCTCCCCGAAAAATCTTTGGGCTGCGGTGGTGCATCCGGACATCGAAATTCTCACCAAAGTCGCTCGTGAAATTCTTCCCAAAGAAATTCCGCTCGTAAACGCCACCCAACAAATCGGCAACCTCGGCGGCCTCATCATTGGTCTCATTCAAGAAGACTACGGCCTAATTTCACGCTCTATCCACGACGTCATTGCCGAGCCCCGTCGCCAGAAACTCATCCCCGATTTCTACAAAGCCAAACGCGCCGCCCTCGGTGCTGGCGCTCTCGGTTTCTCGATTTCTGGCGCAGGTCCATCTGTTTTCGCACTCTGCGAAGGTGAGGAAATCGCCCGCAAAGTCGGCGCCGCCGTCGAAAAAGTTTTCACCGCCATCCCCATCAACTGCCAAGTTCACATCTCGAAGATCAATCCTCGCGGCGTCCACGAAGTGAAATGCTGATGAAATGCTGATTGCCTGACTTTAAACTTAACGCTAAGTTTCACCCATGATCGATCTCGCTGTAATCGAAAAGAATGCGATGGAGCTGAGAGAAGCTGACAGAGCTTTATTGGCTGATCGTCTTCTCGAAAGCATTTCCAAGCCATCCATGCAACTTCGTGAGATGTGGATCAAAGAATGTGATTCAAGAACTGATGCTTTGAAACGCGGCGACATCCAACTGGTTGATGGTCCTTCTGCCATGAACGAACTTCGCCAAAAGTTTTCTCGATGAATTATTCATTTATCGGACCTGCCCTCTCCGAATTGGAAGAAGCCGCAGAATACTACGAGAAACAAGTTGAAGGTTTAGGCGGAGAATTTCTACGGGAAGTCGATTGCGCAATCGATCGGATTTGTTCGTTTCCGGAAGCATGGGGAAAGATTTCAGAACATTACAGACATTGTCTTTTGCAACGCTTCCCCTACGCCATCATTTACTCAGTGATTCAGCCAGATTCGATCATTATTTATTCCGTTTTCCATCAAAGCCGTGAGCCCTCTTCTTGGAAATCCAATCTATAAGGCGTTGCACCTACTCAAAGACTTGCAAGAACCGCCATCTACTTGGAACATCCCCCTTTCGCGTGAAATATCACTCCACCAACAATCCCTCGCATGAGGTCGATCTCAAAGAAGCGATCCTGCGTTCGCTGCCACCTGATAACGGGCTCTACATGCCCAATCAACTTCCGACTCTGTCGAAAGAGTTTTGGGAAAACTGGCGGAACATGAGTTTCCAAGAAATCGGCTTCGCCGTCGCCAGCGCATTTTTCGGCGAAGACGTCCCTGCTAATGATCTCCGAGAAATCGTCAACGGAACCCTTGAGTTCGATGCACCATTGGTTGAACTCGCACCCGACGATCACATCCTCGAACTCTTCCACGGACCGACACTTGCTTTCAAGGATTTCGGCGCTCGTTTCATGGCGCGCTTGATGGCGCATCTAACAAAAGATGAAGACCGCATGCTCACGGTCCTCGTCGCCACCTCCGGCGATACCGGCGGCGCCGTCGCCTCCGCTTTCCATAACGTCCCCGGCACTCGCGTGGTGATTCTTTATCCGAAGGACAAAGTTTCTGGCCTTCAGGAAAAACAACTCACCGCTCTCGGTGGAAACATCACCGCGCTTGAAATCGATGGCAGCTTCGATGATTGCCAGGCATTGGTGAAACAAGCTTTCCTCGATCGCGAACTCTCCCAGCACATGAACCTCACCTCGGCGAACTCGATCAACCTTTCCCGCCTCGTTCCGCAATCGTTTTATTACATCCACAGCGCGAGACAGCTACCCGAAGGTGTGAAGCCGGTATTCGTGATTCCTTCTGGAAATTTTGGCAACCTCACCGCCGGCCTGCTCGCCAGACAACTCGGCTTACCCGTCGCGCATTTCCTCGCCGCCACGAATCGCAACGACGTGGTTCCAGCTTACCTCGAAAACGGCGAATACCATCCACGCCCCAGCGTCGCCACGATCTCTAACGCAATGGATGTCGGTGCTCCTTCGAATTTCGTTCGCATGCAGGCCTTATTTGGAAACTCATGGGAAAACATGCGCCAACACATCAGCGGCATGAGTTTCAGCGACGATGAAACACGCGACGCGATCCGCGAGGTGAAATCTCTTTTCGATTATCAAATCGATCCGCACGGCGCGGTCGGCTGGCTCGCCGCGCGAGCTTACCGTAAAGCACATCCCGGCGCTGTGACCATCACTCTCGAAACCGCACACCCCGCGAAATTCCCCGACGTCATGGATGCCGAACTCGGCAAAGACAGCGTCGAAATTCCCGCACGCCTCGCCATCCTCGCAGACCAACCCAAAGTCGCCACCGCTCTAACCAAAGACTGGCAAACCTTCCGCGCATGGCTCACTGCCAACATCGATTAGTTTTCCGACATGAAGCTCCAAGACACCCTCACCCGCAGCCAAAAAGAAATCCGTCCGATTGATGGACAGACGTATCGCTTCTATTGCTGTGGACCAACGGTTTACGGCCCCGCACACATCGGAAATTTCCGCACCTTCGTGCTCCAAGATGTTTTCCGCCGCACACTCGAAACCGGTGGAACTCGCACTCTACACGTCCGTAATCTAACAGACGTCGATGATAAAACCATCCGCGACTCACAAGCCGCCGGAAAAACTCTCAAAGCGTTCACCGATCAATGGCGTGATAAATTCCACACCGACTGCAAAGCGCTCGCCTGCCTTCCTCCACACATCGAGCCATCCGCGGTCGAACACATCCCGCAACAGATCGCGATGATCGAAACCCTCATCGCCAAAGGCCACGCCTACGCCTCGGATGATGGATCGGTTTATTTTAAAATCTCTTCCTTCCCCGCTTACGGCAAACTCTCTCACCTCGACGAACGCGAACTGGATCTCGGTAAAACCCAGAACGCCCGCGCGAATTCCGATGAATACGAAAAAGACAGCATTTCGGATTTCGTTCTGTGGAAATCACGCCGCGATGAAGATGGTGAAAATTTCTGGGAATCCCCATGGGGACAGGGCCGACCCGGCTGGCATCTTGAGTGCTCGGCGATGATCGCCGAATACCTCGGCGATTCCTTCGACATGCATTCCGGTGGTGTGGATCTGGTTTTTCCTCACCACGAAAACGAAATCGCCCAGAGCCAATGCGCCTGCGGTGGCCACTTCGCCGCGCATTGGTTTCACATCACTCACCTGCTCGTCGATGGCGGCAAGATGTCGAAATCTCTCGGCAACATGTATACCATCGCCGACCTCGAAGCCAAAGGTTTCACCGCGATGGAAGTCCGCTACGTCCTCATCGGCGCGCATTACCGCAAGCAACTCAACTTCACCTTGGAATCGCTTTCAGGCGCGAAAGAAGCTCTCAACAACCTCGCGAAATCCGCTGCAAAACTCGCTTCTAACATGGGCAGCGAAACCGTGTTGCCCTCCGCCGAGTTCGGAGTTTTCCAACCGGCATGGGACGCCCTCAACGACGATCTCAACACACCCGGCGCACTCGGTTGCATTTTCACCGGCCTGAAAGAAGCCTCCAAATTCACCGGCCAAGATGCCGCCGCTGCACTCGCCGGACTAAACCGCATCCTCAAAGCTCTCGGCATCTCCCTCCCAGACGTTTCCAAAGACAACACCGAGATACCCGCAGACATCCAGTCACTCGCCGATACCCGCTGGGCCGCCCGCTCTAACAAAGATTGGGCAACCTCCGATCAACTCCGCGACGAACTAGCCACCAAAGGCTGGGCCATGAAAGACGGCAAAGACAGCTACGAACTAACAAAATCTTAAATCAAATTGATTCATCAACCCAAGCTTTGCGTCCCCTCAGCGACCTTTGCGACTTTGCGTTGAACTCTTCCTTTAATCCTAAATGCGCTTCTCCGTCCTCGGCTCCGGTTCCACCGGAAACTCAACCATCGTCGAATGCGGCACCACCCGCATCCTCATCGATGCCGGACTCTCAGCTAGACAACTCTGCGTCCGTCTCGAATCTCTCGACATCGATCCCGCATCCATCTCCGCGATTCTTCTCACTCACGAACACGGCGATCACATTCGCGGCCTGAAAAGTTTCCTCAAAAAATATCCCGTTCCCCTCTACGCCACCGCAGAAACCGCCCACGTCGTCCGCGAAACGAATATCGGTAACGCCGAGTGGATAACCTTCGAGGCGGGTCAAGGTTTCTCTATCAATCACCTTTCGATCTCCAGCTTCTCCATCCAGCACGATGCCATCGATCCCGTCGGCTTCGTCGTTTCCAACGGTCTCTTCCGCTTCGGCCTGCTCTCGGATGTCGGCTTCATCACCCAGAGCGTTAAACACCACCTCAAAAACCTCACCGCCCTCTTCGTTGAAGCCAACTACGATGACGAATTGTTAGAACGCGATACCAAGCGCCCGTGGACGATCAAACAACGCATCGCCTCCCGCCACGGCCACCTCTCCAACATTCAGGTTGAAGAACTCATCCGCGACGTCGCCCATCCCTCGCTCAACCAAATCGTCTTCGGCCACCTCAGCTCAGATTGCAACTGCCCGAAAAAAGTCACCTCCCACTTCATCAACCTCCTCGAAGAACTCGGCCTCAACGCCAACCTCCACTGCGCCACCCAAGCAGAGCCAACTCCTTGGTTTGAGCTCTAACACCCGTGGCGGGGGGGTTTTTTAGCCCAAGCCCAAAAAAAAAA
>JANPJY010000014.1:0-1841 GCA_031425735.1 Akkermansiaceae bacterium
CACGTGGCACCCCAGTTGTGAGTTTTTAGGAAACTACGTGAGCGGCGATCCCCGCACGGATCCCGCCTGCGCCGATGAAATGAGAAAATCATATGCTGCGTGCGTTTCTTATGCCGATGCGCAAGTGGCGAAAATTTTGAAAAAGCTCGATGAATTGAAACTCTCAGAAAACACCATCGTGGTGCTGTGGGGCGATCACGGTTGGCATCTCGGTGAACATGGAGTGTGGGGAAAACATACCTTGTTTGAAGAGTCACTTCGGTCGCCTTTAATCATCCGTTATCCCGGGATCGAAAAGTCCGGAGTCGCCAGCGATGCAGTGGTGGAGACGGTCGATATTTTTCCGACCCTATGTGAACTCGCTGGTATTCCCGTTCCTGAAGGCATTTCAGGCAAATCTCTCAAACCACAACTTTCCAATCCGGATACAGCGGGCGATGTGGCAATGGCGTTTGGGGCTCAAGAGACCATCCGCACAGCGCAATATCGTTTGATTCGCCATCCTCAAAAAAGCGGTGAGTTCGGCTACGAGTTGTACGATCACGCGAGCGCAGAAGGTGAAACTAAAAACCTAGCAGAAACTAAGCCAGAGGTCGTTAAAGAACTGAGTGCGTTAATGGACGAGAGGATGGGTTCTTAAACGTTCTTGGTTCTTGGTTCTTGGTTCTTGGTTCTTGGTTCTTCCACCGTCGCCTTACGGCTATGGCGGACAAGTGGTTCGAAAAAATACAGCGCGAAGCCCAACCTAGAACTAGGATCTAAGAACCAAGAACAGCGCCTTCGGCGCTCAGCGTCTTTGGCATTTACCGCACCAATAAGTGGCTCGTTGTCCGAGGACCTGATGTGAAATGGGTGTCTTACAAACGCGGCACGGCTCGCCTTTCCGGTCATAAACGAAAAGGCGTTGCTTGAAATAGCCTGGTTCACCATCGGATTTAAGAAAATCCCGAAGGGTTGTTCCTCCCTGCGTAATCGATTCTGTTAGAACTTCACGTATCGCTGCGACTAATTTTTCGGCGCGGGGTTTGGTGAGCTTGTTCGATGGAAGCAGGGGATGAATACCGGAGCGGAACAAGCTCTCGGATGCGTAGATGTTTCCAACTCCGACTACAATTTTCGCATCCATGATCGCGACTTTGATGGGTATGGATTTCCCCCGTAACGCTTTGTGCAAGTGAGTTGCCGTGAAATCGGGTTCCAGTGGCTCAGGGCCTAGGCTGGCGAGTAGCGGGTTTGTCTGAACTTCAGACGCCGCAATCCGCATGACCAATCCGAACCTTCGTGGGTCGTGGTAACGAAGTTGTACGTTGTTTGCTACAGTGATCCCGATGTGATCGTGTTTTTTCCAATCATCACCCGGGGAGATGATGCGCAGGCTTCCCGACATGCCGAGGTGGATCAAGATGATATCTTGAGTGTCTGTTTCTAACAAAAGGTATTTGGATCGGCGTTTGACTGAAATAAAAGACGCGCCTTCTAGTTCCGTTAGATTGCCCGAAACTGGCCAACGTAGATCGAAGCGCCGGATGATGATTTCACGAATAGACTGGCCGATGAGATGAGGTGAAATTCCCAAACGTGTGGTTTCGACTTCAGGTAGCTCCGGCATGGGTCAAGAGCGTTACAGACTATGGGTAGACTGTTTTGGTGAATCTGACCACGATCTGATATTTCTCATCTATTTTTGAACTCCCGAGTAAAATACTTCCACCCTGTTCAAGACTCCATAAATGACTGGCGAGCATTTGAGAATCTTGAAGCTTTTCTGCTTTGGGCATTTGAGTGGCTTGTTTGGGTTTGCCGTAAATGGAAATCAACAATGCTTCTAAATCCTTCCAGCA
>JANPJY010000015.1:0-14539 GCA_031425735.1 Akkermansiaceae bacterium
TTTCCCGAGGTATTCGCCGCGTCTTTCTTTTTTGATGACGGAATCAAACACCTGACCGGAGGTGAGGTTGTTCATTTGAGAAAGCACGCCGGAGGTGAAACGTTCGTAGTGACCGAGGTCGAGGTCGGTTTCCGCACCGTCGTCGAGAACGTAAACCTCACCGTGTTGGTAAGGTGACATCGTGCCGGGATCGACGTTGAGATACGGATCGAATTTCTGCATCAGGGTTTTGAGACCACGTGCTTCGAGGAGTGTTCCGATAGATGCTGCTGCAAGACCTTTTCCGAGAGAGGAAACCACGCCGCCGGTGACAAAAATGTATTTCATGTTGAGTTAGAAGTTAGAAGTTATTCGGAAGAGGAAGAGAGTGTTGGATGGAGTTTTTATCACTGATAACGTTTAACCAATAACACTCAACAGCCGTTCCACGGCGAGGGCTTGTTCGGGAGTGTCGACGCCGGGTGAGGTGTCAGTTGTTAGAAGGACTCGGATGTTGGCGCCGTTTTCGAGGGCACGGAGTTGTTCGAGGGATTCGGCTTGTTCGAGTGGGGAGGGCGGCCAGGTGACGAAGGTTTCGAGGAAATCGCGGCGATAGCCGTAGATGCCTTTGTGGCGAAGGACTTGCAGGTTTTCTACGGCGTTGCGGAAAAAGGGCAGCGGGGAGCGGGAAAAATAGAGGGCGTTGCCGTTGAGTTTGAGGACAACCTTTACGACGTTAGGATCGGCGACGACTGGATCATTTGGATCGAGAGGATTGGCTGCGGTGACCATGTCCAAGCTCGGGTCGTTGCAGAGAGCGGTGGCGAGGTCGTCGATGAGTTCGGGATCGATGAGTGGTTCGTCGCCTTGGATGTTGAGAATGTGTGTGGCGTGGGGGATTTGTTGGATGGCCTCGGCGAGTCGGTCGGTGCCGGTCGGGTGATTGGGTGAGGTCATCACGGCTTTGCCACCGAAGTTCGCGACGGCTTGGGCGATGCGATCGTCATCGGTGGCGATGATGATTTCAGAAAGTTTCGTTGCGAGTTTGCAGCGTTCCCAAACGTGTTGGATGAGAGGTTTCCCAGCGATGAGATGAAGAGGTTTCCCAGGGAAGCGGGTGGAGCCCCAGCGAGCCGGAAGGATGCCGATGATGTGGGGTTTAGAGGCAGAAAGTGACACGCAAATGGAATAGGTTGCGCGAACTTATGGAGAGACGTTCGGGACGGCAAGGACGGTTTGGAAAATTTTTTGTGAAGCCGTGATAGCTTGGGGTTACTGAATTTCAACGCACCCCACTTCGCCAAGGCTACGAGGGGCAAGAAGCAGCAAAGCTGATGTTAATGAGGTTAAATCATTAATCTCCGATGCAGATGCCGACGGCGCGGGCGACTTGGACGACTTCGCCGTTGGGATCGACTAGGCGGAGTTTGTTGACGGCTTCTTCGATGGTGACGGAATCGACGTGGTATGCTTCGTAGGAAACCATGCGGCCAAAGGCTTTTTGTTTGGCGAGGTTGACAGCCATGACGCCGAAGCGCATGCCGAGGATGCGATCGAATGCGGTGGGTGCGCCGCCGCGTTGGAGATGGCCGAGGGTGGTGGCGCGGGTTTCTTTTCCGGTGAGTTCTTGGATGCGGGTAGCAACTTGTTCGCCGATGCCGCCGAGTCTCATTTCGCCTGAGCAGTTTTTGTCGACAGCGACGAGGTCGCCATCGGGAAGTTTAGCGCCTTCTGCGACGACGACTAGAGTAGCGTGTTGGCCTTGGGCGTCGCGGTTATTGATGAAGTGAGCAATTTTTTGGAGAGAGAAAGGAACTTCCGGAAGGAGGATGACATTGGCGCCACCTGCGATGCCGCCCCAGAGGGCGATCCATCCGGCGTGGCGGCCCATGACTTCTAGAACCATGACGCGTTTGTGGGATTCTGCGGTGGTGTTAAGTCGGTCTAGAGCGTCAACAACGGTGGTGACGGCGCTGTCGAAGCCGAAGGTCATCGCGGTGGCGGAGAGGTCGTTATCGATGGTTTTTGGAACACCAATAATGGGCCAGCCTTGGCGGAAAAGTTGTAGACCGGTTGTTAGAGAACCATCGCCACCGACGACGATAAGAGCTTGGATTTCGAGTTGGTCGATCGTGCGGCGGGCGCGGTCGACGATTTCTTTTGGGACTTCAGCAACATTGCCTGCGCCGATTTTTGCGGCGAAGTGGCCTTTGTTGGTGGAGCCGAGGATGGTGCCACCAAGTTTCAGAATGCCGATGGTGTCTTTAGGTGTGAGAACGCGGTAATCGCCGGGCGGGAGAAGGCCTTCGAAGCCGTCTCTGAAACCGATGACTTCCCAGCCAAGTTTATGTGCAGCACCGACGACGCCGTGGATGACGGCATTGAGCCCGGGGCAGTCGCCGCCGCTGTTTAGGATGCCGATGCGCATGAAACTTTAAGTTTTAAATTTTAAACTCCAAGAGATGAATTACTTCACTGGAGGTGGGGTGGCTAGGATTTCGCGTTTGGGATCTTCGACTTTGGCGCCTGCAGCGAGCCATGCGTCGTAGTGGGCCCAGCCATCGCGAATGAGTTTTCGTGAGCGGTTGAAGCGGTCCGGGCTGTTTAGGATGACGACGATCAGGCGGCGTGGGGTGACGCCTTTGTTGCCATCTGGTTTGATTCTAACAACCGGATCGCGGTCCATGCAGGTAGCGAGGCAAGCGCCGGCTTTTTGGGTGGTGCCGGTTTTGATTCCGAGGATTCCGGTTTCGCCTGCGAGTTCATTGGTGTTGGTAATTGTTTTTGGGGCACCGTTGATTTTGATTTCGCGTGATTGTTGGCGAGTGATGAAAGTGATGGGATTGCGGCGCATCGCGTGGATAGAGAAACGTGCGACATCGGCTGCGGTGGAGTAGCTGGGTTTATCTTCGAGATCGAGGCCGTGCGGATTGGTGAAAAGAGTGTTTTTCGCGAGAACGAATTTGGCGAGTTTGTTCATTTCCTCGACGAAAGCCTGCACGGCATCGCCGCCTTTTCCACGACGGGTGAGAATGTCTGTGCCAACATGATGAGCGATGGCTAGCGCTGCGTAATTATCTGAGTTGAGCATACAGGCATAGAGGGCATCGCGCATGCTCATCGTGTCGCCGACTCTTAAATCCAGTGAAGTGGAGTTTCCGAGCAAGCTGGCAGATTCTGGAACGCGGACCATGGTGGTTCCCAGATCAGCTTGAGTGGCGGTGGACCAATCGACCGCGACGATGGCGGTGGCAATTTTTGTTAGAGATGCAATGGAACGTTTGCTAGCTGCGCCAGTGGCGGAGAGGACTTTTCCCGAATAGGCCTCGACGACGATGTGAGACTCTTGGGCAAAGAGCGTTGAGGTCAGGAAAATCAATGAAACGAGCACGTTGCGCATGGGCGGGAGAATAGTAAGGAAATCCGAAGATTCAATCTTGAATCCGCGGTTGTGTTTAAATTGTCACCTCAGACCTAAAGTAGAATAAGAGCTAGCGGATTTTTGATTGGAGATTTTGGAAGATGCGTGGCTATGTAGGGGATGATGTGGTGCAGATTTCTTGGCTTATACGTTTTCCTAGCATTTGTGATTCAGGCTGATGGGGAAGAAGGGTTTGTTTCTTTATTTGATGGAAAGTCGCTTGAGGGTTGGGATGGGGATCCGGTTTATTGGAGTGTGAAAGATGGGGTGATCGTTGGTGAAGTGACGCCGGACACGCTGCTCAAACGGAATTCATTTTTGATATGGCAGGGCGGGAAGGTTGGCGATTTTGAGCTAGTGGTGGAGTATCGCGTTTCTGAAAAAGGTAATTCAGGTATTAATTACCGAAGTCTAATTACGCCGGATCTCAAATGGGCACTGACAGGTTATCAGGCAGACATTGATGGAGGTGATCGCTGGAGTGGTCAGAATTATGAAGAACGTGGTAGAACATTTCTTGCGTATCGGGGGCAGGGCGTCGTTTTAAAACCCGAGGCAAAACCGGAGCTTGTCAAAGCGATCGGTGAAAAGGATGAGCTTCAAAAAGTGATCAAAAAGGAGGATTGGAATACTTACCGTATCATCGCCAAAGGAAACATGATTAAGCATTACATCAACGATGTCTTGATGAGTGAAGTGGAAGATCTCGATCCGAAATTGAGAGTCGCCGAAGGTTATCTGGGTGTGCAAGTCCACGTCGGGCCACCGATGAAAATTGAGTATCGGAAGATCGAGTTGAAAAAAATGACGGAGACCAAGTAGAGGGCTTGGGTTGAGATCGGTTAGATTTTGTCTAGTGTTGCTTGGCCGCGGAGTTTTGATTCAGCGTCGTCGGCTTCACGGTTAGGCATGGCTAGACCTTTTTTGAGTTCGCGTTTTGCATCTTCAATTTTTCCCATCAAAGCGAGGGTGCGGCCGTATTCGATTTGGTGGATCAGGCGTTTGGAGTTGATTTTACGGGCTTTTTCGAAGTGATCGAGGGCATCTTGGTATGAGCCTTCTGGGATGCCGCCGTAGACGACTTTTGCGAGTAGGCGGGTCCCACCGCCAATGTCAGCAATTTCTTGGTGCCAACGGCCGAGCATGTGGTGAGCGTAATCGGATTTGGGATTGAGTTTGAGGGCTTTTTCGGCGGCAGTTTTGATGTCGCGGGAGGCTTCGAGTTTTTCCTTATTACCGAGAAACTCAGTGTTTTTTCCGAGAGAGAGGGCGAGGGCGAGGTGGGAATCGGATAGCTTTGGTGCGAGAGCGACGGCTTTGCGGGAATAATCGAGCGATGTTTGTGCGGCTTCTTGGCGGGCTTTTCCTTTCAGTGCAGGCATGAGGTCGCCGTATTGTTTGGCGATTTTGATGAGGACGGGTGCTTGGTCGGGCTGTAGGGTATTGGCTTTTTGGTAAGCTTCTAACGCATCTTTGGTTTTCCGGCTGGCGTCAAGGTCATCGCCTTTTTTAATCCATTCGTCGGCGGTTTGGGAAAAAGCGCATGATGCGGCTATGAGGTGGATTAGGATGATGCGGAAAATTTTCATGTGGTAGCGTAGCATGAGTATTTGAGTTTGCTGGGGGTTTCCTGCATTTTTTCCCACTGAGGGAAGAGAGAGGAAACGGAGGACACGGAGATGAATTTTTTTGGTTATATATACTTACAATTGGTCGGCTAGCGTTTCTGCTAGGGTGCTGGTGATGTTTTCGGTTTCTCTTTGGTGGAGTCTGCGGGATTTCTTGAAGTCGGGGAGGAAGACGGAAGATACCAGTTTTCGGACAGCGGTGCGGTCGAAGAAGACGAGGTTGAGTTCGCGATTGATGCGGAGGCTAAGGGTGTCGAAGTTAGCGGAGCCGATGCTTGCCCAGTCGTCGCAGATGATGGCTTTGAGATGGGTCATTTTCGGATACACGTAGACTTTTGCACCTGCTTGCATGAGGCCGTTTGCGGTTGCGAGATTGCCCGCGTCCATAATGCTGGAGGTTTCGGTGTTTGGGATGATGACGCGGACATCGACTCCGCGGCGGGCGGCGGCTTCGACGGCTTGGGCAATTTCATCGCTGGCGAAGTAGGGGTTCTGGATCCAAATCCGCTCACGTGCGCCACGGATAGCTAGGATAGTGGAATCGAGGATTTCGTAGCGCCCAACTCCGGGATCGGTGCGAACAATGCGCATAGGGATTTCACCAGATGCGGGTGAGTGATCAGATGAAGTTCTGGTTTTGCGGAGGAGTGCGATATCCCCCCACGGCCCAGCTTTTCTCCATGATTGTATAAAATCCCCTGATAGAGATTGGACGATGGGTCCTTCGACGCGGATCATGAGGTCGTGCCACTCGGAATAGTATTCGCGGCCGATGTTCATTCCGCCGAGCAGGGCTACTTTTTGATCAAAGGTCATGAGCTTAGTGTGATCGCAGACGAGCCATGGATTGAGCGAGCGGCGGGCGCGGGCTTTTGAGTTATTTCGCAGGTAGGCGCTCATGTTGGAGGGAGGGACGAATCCTTTTGGTCCCAGAGTTATGGGCGCGGAATGTTGGGCAAGGGTGGTGCCTAGATCATCGAACAACACACGCACACGAATTTCGGTGGCTCGTTGTTTCAATGTATCTGCGTAACGAACTCCGATGTCATCGTTGTCGAAAATGAAGACTTGGATGTTGATAGAATCTCGGGCGGCTGCGATCTGGCGATCTAGCTCAGGGAAAAAATTGGATCCGTCCACGAAATAGGTGAGCTTACCGACTTCGGCGCGCGGAAATTTTTTGTGATCTAACATGGCCTCGAATGCAGGTGTGCCGGGTGCCTCGGAAATGAGAGATGTGTTCGCCAGGTCTATAGGGGAGTTTCCGCTGATGATTTCTCGGGGTCGGTTCCAAAAGACGGCTACACCGCTTCGGATTGTGGTGACGGGTTGTCGAATGGCTGCGAGCGCGGTGGATCGCACGCCCACCATTACAAAGTTTTTACCAGCGGTGAGGGGAGAGCTTGATTGTTCAACACGTAGATTTGAGGAGGTGCTGGAGCATGCCATGAGTAGGGCAAATATTGCGGCGATGAATCCGTATCGCAGGGGTTGGGTGAGGTGGGTATTGAGCATGGTGGGCTTTGGTATGAATTTAGTTTGAGGAAAATGTAGAGTATTGGAGCAATGGGGTGAAACCCTACCTTTTATGATGTGAGCATTTTTTGGCAGTGAGGGAGGAGGAGTGGGAGAAGAGGAGTGGGAGAAGAGGAGAACCCCACAGGGCTTACTGAAACAGAGTTGTTACCACAGAGTAACACATTAATCAGCTCATTATCATTACTTTCCTATGCTTCTCTGATTGTTGTGGACTTCGGCTCTTCGACAATGGAGCCCCAACATTTCATGGTGATTTGGCCTCAAATTTTAGGGTTTTCCATTTTTGGATGGGGCGGCATGATGAGGGCACATGACATCGGATTTCTTGGTGGTTGGAGCTGGCATCGCGGGTTTGTCGTTTGCGTTGCGGGCGGCGAAGTATGGGAAAGTGATTGTTTTGACGAAGGGTAAGGCAGAGGAATCGAATACGGCTTGGGCACAGGGAGGGATTGCTTCGGTTTTACCGGAAGGGATGTGTGATGCGGGGGATACGGTGGAAAAGCATGTGGCGGATACGTTGGATGCTGGAGCGGGCTTATGTGATGAGGCGGTGGTGCGTCGGATCATTGGTGAAGGGGCGGAGACGATAGAAGATTTATTGAGTTACGGGGTGGAGTTTGATCAGCAGGATGAAAAGTATTCGTTAGGCAAAGAGGGTGGGCACAGTCATCGACGGATCTTGCATGCGCGTGATACGACGGGCCGGGAAGTTGCTCGCGCAATGTTAAAAGCGGCGCGGAATGAGCCGAACATTACGCTTTTGGAAAATCATTTCGTCATCGATCTGATTACTTCGGTGCGTTTGGATATTGTATCTAGCGACAGGATCTTAGGGGCGTATGTGCTGAATCGGGCGAGTGGTGAGGTGACGGTGTTTCGGTCGGATCGGGTGGTGTTGGCGGCGGGTGGTTGCGGAAAAGTTTATCTCTATACGACGAATCCCGACTCGGCGACGGGTGACGGCGTGGCGCTTGCGTGGCGCGCTGGAGCGACGATGTCTAACATGGAGTTTATCCAGTTTCACCCGACGTGTTTTTACAACCCAGCCGCGACGGGTCCTGAGGCGAGATCGTTTTTGGTGAGCGAAGCGGTGCGCGGTGAGGGCGGGATTTTACGCAATGGAAAGGGTGAGGATTTCACTAAGAAAATCGATCCGCGGGGCTCATTAGCACCGCGTGATATTGTGGCGCGAGCGATTGACCAAGAGATCAAAAAGACCGGTGCTGCATGTGTGTATCTTGATGTGACGCATAAGCCGAAAGGTTTCATGAAAGAGCATTTTCCTTATATTTATGATACGTTGATGAAGTTCGGCGTGGATTGCGAAACGACGCCTATTCCTGTGGTTCCGGCGGCGCATTACATGTGTGGTGGAGTGAAAACGGATGTGACGGGTAAGACTTCGGTGCGCGGGTTGTTTGCGATTGGAGAGGTGGGCTGCACGGGGCTGCATGGAGCGAACCGGTTGGCATCGAATTCTTTGTTAGAAGGGAATGTCGTCGGGCGTTTGGCACTGGATGAAATGATGCGGCTTTATCCGCCAGACAAGCCGGTGATGGATGCTCCACCGATTCCGGAGTGGCATCACGGCGATGTGGCGGAGCCGGATGAGTTGGTGGTAATTTATCACAACTGGGATGAAATTCGTCGACTCATGTGGGACTATGTTTCCATTGTTAGAACGGATAACCGCCTACGTCGTGCGGCGGCTCGTTTGAGAAACTTGAAGAAGGAAGTCCGTGAGTTTTATTGGGGGCATCGGGTGAATGCGGATATTTTAGAGCTCAGAAATTTGGTGGCGGTTGCGGGCTTGATTGTGGAGTGCGCGCTGCGGCGGAGAGAATCTCGCGGGCTGCATTTCACGATGGATTATCCGGAAATGGATGATCGGTTTTTGAAGCCGACAACGCTGAGGAAGTTTTAGAAATTCTAACTACCTGAAATGGAAGCTAGCAGGCCGAGAGCGGCGTTCAGGGATGATAAAGCCGCGGTTTCGTTGGCGGTGTGGTAACCGGTGGTTGGGATTTGGAGGGTGGTTCCGCTGATCTGGCTATCGCTGGCTGCGATCAAACGACCGAGCTCGGTTCTGCCGAGTGAGTATGGTTTTTCACGCCCGAGATTTCGTTTTTGAATCCATTCATCTTTAAAGGAGTATGAGATACCTAGCGTGTCGCATCGCTTGACTATTTCGTTGGTAAAGTCTGGATCAAAAGATGAGGTCGCATCCCGGTTCCGTAAGGTTAGATTTTGTTCTTCAGCTTCCTCTTGTGTGGGATACGGGCTGGTATCTAAAACTAACAGACGCTTGGTGCAGATGGACTCGCGTTGGAACCATGCAAGCATGTAGCGCCAGCTTCTGCCTGCCTCTTCTTGAGCTGTGAAAAATGCGGTGCCCTGATAACCGAGACGATACAGATAGATGATGAGCGCAACGCTGACGACGTTATCGAGTTGCGCGGATACACGGCCGTTTTCTACTTTCAATCGATCAAGGAACGAAACGGGGGTGCCCGGTTCGAGGTAATCTAAGCCATCGACTTCGAAGATGAGGTTGGATCGTTTCGGGCAAAGGTAGCCGGAAGAAATCGTGCCCTGGCCGATGTAGGTTCCTGTGTAGGGAAGGTGAGCTTGGATTCTCTGCCCGGTGAAACGATCGGCGATGGTTGCGACCATTTGTTCTGAGACAGAATCGCCGGTGAGTTCACCGCGGTTACTGGCGACAAAGGCGGCATATTGAAATTCGTTTGGTCCGGTGCAAACGAGTCCGTTGCGATCCACGTGTGCGGAAAGGTAGGAGTTATCGGGTCGATTTCCGCGTGCGACTAAGAGGCCGCTGTGGCGTTCGACGGAAATGTCTATTTCTTCAAGTTCCCTACGGATCACTCGAAAAAACGAATCCTCAGCACCCACTACTGAAGGCTCCCGGATGAGATGACGGAGTGTGGTGAGTAAACCTGAAAGATCCGCAGTGGAAGATGATCGCATAGATGGTTTTCTAACAATATCGGTTATTTACCTGAGGAAATACTCCACGCAGGTTCGCCGGATTTGAAAAGCTCAATACTGAGAGATTTGATTTTTAGATCGAGGTATTCGCTGCTTTTACCGGTGGCGACCCACGTGTTGGGTTTGCCTTCGCTGGCCTTGAAGCGGAGCTCGGAGGCGGCGGAAATGGCATCGGGCGTGACAGGGAATACGTCATAGGTTGATGGATCGATTTTCGATTTCTCCGGCAAAGTAAGGGTTAGGCTGACCTGATTTTTATCTGCGACAAATTCAAGTTTTGCGCCTTCGAGTGGTTTCGGGACCGCATCGTAAGCCTTTTGGATGATTGATGCATCGCCTGTGGGGCTCAGGGTTAACTCGGCTTCACCGGGCACGCAGCTGGATTCATTACAGGTGAGCCAAGAAAGAGAGGCTTTTATTTCTGGGAGAGCTCCCTGCGCATTTTTCGGCGGGTGAATGGTAATTGGCAAAATGATTTCACCTTCGTAACCGATACTGGGCAGCTGACCGGTGGTGAAGCGTTTTGGTGCAGGATATTGGATTTCACCTAGGGTCCAACCTTCGGGCAGCTTCGCTTCGACATTCATAGGAATGCCGCCTTCACCAGGATTTTTCCAATAGGTGTGCCAGCCATCGGCTACTTTAATCTGGATGACAGTTTGGATGGGATCGCCGTTAGTCGCGCTTTTGGTTGTGGTCATCCATGTTGCAATTGCGTGCTGTGTGTCAGCCAGCGCGGAGGTCACCATCAAAACGGAAATCAGGAAAGTCGTTTTCATACAGATAAACATGAAGATGGATGAGCCTTTGGCAAGTGCCGGATTGATGCAGTTAGAAATATCAATTTTTGATGAAGAAATCTTCTTGAGATGAGCGAATGGATGGTGAAGTATAAATACATGATGAAATTTATACATTTGGCAGCAGCAATCGGATTTTCCATGGCGACACTTCATGCGGAGGTGAAAATGACCTCGGGCGTGGGCACTTTAAATTTCAGTGGTGGGGAGGGCTCAGGAAAAGGTAAGCATGTGGTTCTTTTGGCGGGGGATGAAGAATACCGATCCGAAGAGGTGATGCCGATCCTAGCTAAAATGTTAGCGGAAAAGCATGGTTTCGAGACGACGGTTCTGTTTTCTGCAGATGAAGATGGCACGATCAATCCAGGTGCTACCAAAAGTTTGATGGGTGCAGAGGCGTTGGATAAAGCGGATGCCGTGGTGATGTTACTGCGTTTCCGTGACTGGAACGATGAAACGATGGGCAAGTTCAAATCTGCTATGAATCGTGGGATTCCAGTGGTCGCTCTGCGCACGAGCACTCACGCTTTTAATATCAAAAAAGACAGCGCATGGGCTGACTGGTCATGGAATCATCCAAGTGGTGGATTTGGACGCAAGGTGCTCGGTGAAACTTGGTTGACCCATTGGGGCGTGCACAAAAAGGAGGCGACTAAAACCGTCATCGAAGCTGCGAACGCGAAGAGTCCGTTGCTGAATGGTGTCGTTGAGGTTTTTGGCGATACAGACGTTTATGAAGCTGCACCTCCAGCCGATGCGACAATTCTTCTGCGCGGAACGGTTCTCAAAGGAATGAATCCAACCGATGAGCCTGCAGTTTATGAGAAAAAAACTAAGGCAGGAGTAGTTCAAAAGGTCAATGAACCTGCGATGCCCGTGGCCTGGACGCGTGAAGTTAAGAATGAAGCGGGCACGACCAATAAAGTTTTAACCACCACAATGGGTTCGGCGACAGACATCGCTGACGAGGATTTACGCCGGCTCATTGTCAACGGAGTCTACTGGGGCTTGGGCTTGGAAGTGCCCGAAAAGGCTGAGGTTCCTGTCCCTGCCGAGTTTGTACCCTCGAAGTATGGCTTCAAAGGATTCAAGCCAAGCATGAAGGCCGCAGATTTCGTGAAGTAATCGGCGTTAAAATTGCTTTGTAAAAGGTGGGAATATCTTCTCACCTTTTTTTATGCCCTAATTTCCCGAGCAGATGTTAGTGCATCTCCTGTAAATTTAATCGAAACATGCAACAAGAGCTGGAATTGGACACGCATCAAAAAGCCCTCAAGATCAATTTGGATCCTCGATGGTATGGGACTTTTGCAGAGATCGGAGCCGGCCAAGAGGTCGTGAGGTGGTTTTTTCGCGTTGGCGGAGCAGCAGGAACTGTGGCAAAAAGTATGTCCGCTTATGACATGACGGTGAGTGATGCGATTTACGGCAGCGGCGATCGCTACGTTTCGAAATCTCGCTGCCAATCGATGTTAGATCGGGAATACGGGCTGAACGTTGAGCGCCTCGCTTCGCAGCGGGGAGACAGCACAGCATTTTTTGCCTTTGCTGATACGGTTGTGGCTCGATCCTACCAAGGTGGAAACGAGTGCCATGGTTGGATGGGGTTGAAGTTTCAATCCCGCCCGCATGACGAGCCCAGCCAGATTATGATTCATGTCCGGATGCTCGATGCCGAAGCGTCATTGCAACAAGAGGCGCTAGGCATCGTGGGGGTGAACCTTCTTTTCGGTGGATTCTTTTTTCATCACGAACCCGAGCAATTAGTCGAGAGCTTGCTAGATAAACTGACGACCGGTCGGGTCGAAATTGATTTGATAGAGTTTCGTGGAATTGAATTTCGTGCCGTCGATAATCGTTTGATTGCGTTGAAACTTGTGCAGCTCGGTTTGAGTGGCGCCGCGATGTTCAGTGCGAAAGGTGAAGTCCTCCAGCCTTCCGAGGCTCTTTATAAAAAGGCGGTCCTCGTCGAGCGGGGAAGTTTCCGTCCGCCAACTCATGTGAATTTCAACATGTTGGAATGTGCTTTGCAGAAAATTAATGAAGATCCATCGATGGCGGGTAAAGAGGTTTTGCCCATTTTCGAGCTTACGATGCGCAACCTACTAGCCGGCGGAAAAGATGTGGATCGTCGTGATTTCCTCGCAAGAGCAGATCTTTTGGCGGCCTGCGGGATGACGGTTTTGATTTCCGACTATTTCGAATATTACCGACTCGCTGCCTATCTTTCGTGGCGGACGAAGGAGAGGATCGGAATCGTGATGGGTGTGCCGTCGCTGATCGAGTTGTTCGATGAGAAATATTACACGGCTTTACCCGGTGGAATTTTGGAAAGTTTCGGCAGACTTTTTAAACACAACTTGAAGCTGTTTATCTATCCGCTGCTCGATCCTGCGACAGGCACGACGATCACCAAAGACACCATGAAAGTGGCGCCAGAACTGAGTAAGCTTTATGGCTATCTAGCAGATCGCGGCAGCTTTATCGATCTCGATAATCACAATCCTGAAGTGCTAAACATTTTATCGAGAAATGTTCTAACAAAAATCAGCACGGGTGATTCAAGCTGGGAAGATATGGTGCCATCAGAAGTGGTTGATTTAATCAAGAAGCGCTGCTTCTTCGGTTACTGCGCGCGTTGATTTCACGACTGCTTCCATCTGGCCGTGATATCTCCGTAGGCATCGATTCTTCGATCTCTGAAAAACGGCCAGATCCGACGGAAGTTTTCCACCTGTTGGAAATCGACCTCATGATAAACGATTTCTTCGTTTTCCACCGATGCTTTAGCAACGATTTCACCATACGGATTCACCACGAATGATTGTCCCCAAAACTCTGTGCCGTCGTGGGTTCCAGCGCGGTTGATCGCTGCAAGATAGCAGCCGTTGGCGACCGCGTGTCCGCGTTGCACGGTTTCCCATGCGCAATGCTGGGCTTTTCCTAACAACTCTTTTTCTTCGGGTAACCAGCCGATCGCCGTTGGATAAATCAATAACTCAGCTCCACCCAAAGCCATCAATCTTGCAGCTTCCGGAAACCATTGATCCCAACAAATCAAAACTCCAATTTTTCCATACGACGTATCCCAAACCGGCCATCCGCTATCGCCAGGAGTGAAGTAAAACTTTTCCTCAAATCCTGGGTCTTGAGGAATGTGAGCTTTGCGATAAATGCCGAGCTGAGTGCCATCGGCGTCATGAACCACCGCGGTGTTGTGATACATTCCCGGACCGCGATGTTCGAATAACGAGGAAATCAGCACGATGCCGAGTTCTTTGCTCAGCGCGCCTAAACGATCCGTCAGTGCACTCGGGATGCGATCTGCGAGTTCAAATCGCTCCGTGTCCTGGATGGTGCAAAAATAGGGAGTGAGAAACAGCTCTTGAGTAGCGATGATCTTCGCCCCGTTTTTGGCAGCTTCACGAATCAACTGCTCGTGATGATCGTAGGCCGTTTGTTTGTCTGAAAATGTCTTGGACTGAAGGAGTGCGATTTTTGGCATGAAGCGTTTGGTTGCCGCAAATCATTACCACTGCCACAAAAAGATCAAGGTTCACCTTGTGACATCGAATTCGCCGTGGGTTTATTACTGCGAATCTAGTAATTAAGTGAAAGTGACCAGTTCGTAACACGATTCTCCTTTTGTAAGGAATCTAGAGTCCGGTTATCGGGTCATTTTAGGGTGTAATCCGCAGGGTCATGGCCAGCCTGCAGCCCTGTGATGCCAAGTAGTTTAAGGGATTGTCTGGGGTATAAAAAAAACTTCAAAAAACTTTGGAAAACGTATTGACGTCAGGTGAGCGGGGAGTGTAGCTTTCGCCGCCGTCGCGAAATGCTTCGGCGCGAGAGACTCTCAGTCGGTCGCGGTAATCAGCATGAAGTGAGCTAGCCTCACCTCTCATCAGTTGCCCGATCGGCTTTTTAGTCCCCTCGAAACAAGCTCTTTGACAGTGTGACCCAGCGAAAATCGTGCCAAAAGAGAGCGAAAGCAAACTTCTGGCAGTCGTAAGCAGATGAGATTTAGTTGGGATGAAGAAAAAGATTAAATTGTGCGCTGCGCGAAATAACGCGCAGTACGTAAGGACTTAGGTCCTTATAAGGTCAATTTGGAATACGATATCCTAGAAGTCTTAGGACTTTGAAAGATACGCCAACCGAATTTT
>JANPJY010000016.1:0-20255 GCA_031425735.1 Akkermansiaceae bacterium
TCGGAAAAATTCCACTCGTATGCGGGCATCTGACCATTCGGGTGCATGTACCACTCTCGCAGAAGCAGCAGGAGTTGGTGTTTGGTAAATACTGAATCGACCGTACAGAAGGGCAGCATGTGAAATGCGGTGTCCCATGCGGCAAACCACGGATACTCCCATTTATCCGGCATGGAGAGGATGTCTTTGGCGTGGAAATGGTGCCAATCGTGATTGCGTCCGGTGAGTCTACTCGTTGGTGGATGCGGGATTTCTTTGTCGCCTTTCAACCAATCAGCGATGACGTAATGATAGAACTGTTTGCTCCAAAGCAAGCCAGCATAGCCTTGTCGGCAGATCATGCGCTCTTGTTCAGAGATGCCGGTGGGAATGATTTCCTGATAGAATTCATCGGCTTCTTTGATGCGTTCCGCAAAAATTTCATGGAACTGATCGAGACCGAAAACATCGTTGTGTTCCTCAAGATGATGCAGCCTTCCCATCACCGTCACACTCTGACCGGGAGGAATGCGGAAGGTATAATGAGCTGCTGCTTTGGTGCCTGTTGGATCAGGTGAAACGGCACTTGGTTCTTGGTGAATGATGTAACGGTGAAACGCATCCTTGGTGTAAGGAGTGGTGTTTTTACTATCACCGAGCGATTCATGATTCGTTTCGTTTTCGGTGAACAACCATTTCACGGGGCGCGCTGGAGTATCTGCGACACCGATGTGAAAACGAAATTTTCCAAGTCCCTCGTGTTCGATGAGCAGGGTGTTTCCTTCTTGAGTGATGTGTGGCTTGTTGATGGGTGACTCGGGATCGATTCCCCAGGTCCATGTGTTTCTGAACCAGACGGTTGGTAAGAGATGAATCGGCGCAGCAACCGAAGCACGGTTGGTAATTGTGATGCGCCAGAGGATGTCTTCTGAGCTGCGTTTCGCGACTTCCTGAACGACATCGAAATATTCGCTGTTATTGAACATCCCCATGTCGGCAAGTTCGAGCTCCGTGCCCAATCGGCCTAGCCTTTGATTCTCGATGCGGATTTCCGTGTAAGGAAATTTTCTCTGCGGATATTTGTAGAGAGCTTTGGTGTAAGAATGGGTGGGAGTGGAATCGAGATAGTAATAACACTCTTTCACGTCCTCACCGTGGTTGCCTTCATTTCCGCCGAGGCCGAAAAGGCGTTCCTTTAAAATCGTATCGTTGCCGTTCCAGAGAGCGGGCGCAAAGCAGAGCCTGCAACTACGATCGGACCAGCCCTGTAAGCCATCCTCGCCCCAGCGGTAGGCGCGTCGACGAGCTTGGTCGTGAGGGAAGGCCGCCCAGGAATTTCCGTGATCTGAATAGTCCTCTCGCACCGTGCCCCACTGGCGTTCACTGAGGTATGGTCCCCAGCGTTTCCAGTTTTTGGCGCGATGATCTTCTTCGGAAAGTCTGATTTGCTCTTGGGTCATAAAAGCGATGTGGCAGATGGGTAGCACGATTCGTGCAGAATGCGAAGCTTTGCGAACAAAGAATTATCCCTGTAATTTCAAGGGATAAACGGTGACATCCACGGGTTTTGCGGAAATCAGGGACAGGGGCGGCGTTTCTGGCTCAGGAAATCCATTGAGTGAAAAGGGTAGGGTCGAGCACTCACCATGGGTCATGGGCTCAATTTGATACGGATCATGGTGAACGCGCCCTGCGTAGATATTGCCCTTGGGATCGGTGGAAAAAAGCGTGTATCGCTCAACTAGAAACCATTCGAGAGAACCCAAAACCGCGGGTTGTGGAGCGACGGGGCGCGGATATTTGAAATTCGCTTCACCGGATGGATCGTTTCTCCTTTTACTGAAATATTCCACGGAATAGTTAGAAATATTTGAGCGCATCTTCGCGTGCTTATATGGAAGGTGAAAAAAGTGTCGCGCGATTTCGACGGCGAGCGGTTGATTGCAATCGAGCGAAAAAAACCAAACCCCGGGATTTCCGGCGTCGTCATGGACGTAGGTGCGGAGATTGAGTTCATGGAACCACGAAAGCCAGGGCAGGGGCGGAAGTCCGATGGGACGTATCCGCTGCATCAGAAAGGGAACGACGCCCAGCCATGCTTTGCCATCGAACGTATCGACATGCAGGCCTTTCGGTAAACGAGAAGAAATGAGATCGGGCGAGACGGCCCAGTGAAAAAATCCGAGTTCGGCCCAGCGTTGTTTCATGACAGGAAAGCCATCGGGCTTTTGCTGTTGGGCTAGTCGTTGGGATGAGGTTGGCGGCATCGTTATGTTTATCGAGACAAGTGACAGGAATGTGCTGCGAATCCCGCACCGAACGCGGTGAGCCAAAGTGAACGGGTTGCCGGATGGGTTTTCAAGCGTTGCTCCAAAGCAAACAAAACTGATGGGCTGGAGAGGTTGCCGTGTCGGCTGAGGATTTCACGGGTTTCGGTGAGTTCGTAATCTGGAATGACGGCTTCGATCGCATCGATCACATCGCGACCTCCCGAATGCGCGAGGATTTGTTCGGGATCGAATTTCCTGCGTTGATAGAGAGTGGAGACAGCTTGCGCAGCGAGGCCGGGAACGGTGCGGTGAAGTTGGTTTTTGAGTTTCCCTTTGGAGTTCGTGAACCGAATTTTTTCGCGTTCGGTGGGAACGTGATGGGTATCGAAGTCATGAAATTTTAGATCGATTTCGGAAGATGGTTGTCCGCTGAGAATTGCCGCTGCGGCGCCATCGCCGAATAAGCAAAGAGAGATCAAGACCCCTGGATCGTTGTCTATGTAGAAGGCTGCAGAGGAAATTTCCACAGCGATGACAGCGACCCGATGGGTGGGGTTCGCGGCGAGGTAACCGTGCGCGGCGCGGAGTGTGGGTACGGCGGCACCGCAACCCAGTCCGACCAGATCCGCGAGGTAGGTGTTAGAACGTAGCCCGACGATTTCGGCAACATAGCTCGATGGCCCGGGGCAGAGATAGCCAGTGCAAGTGCAGAGGAATAGCGCATCGATTTGATCAGGTTCGAGCCCGGCTTGCTGGATCGCTTTTGTCAGAGCTTGGCTCGCGAGTGCGGGTGCGTGTTTCTCAAATGATTGATTCAGAGCTTGCGCATCTTTCGCGAAAACTGCCTGTAAATTGGCCGAACTGAACTGGCGGGAATGAATGCCGGAATTCGTGTGGGTGAGAATTTTTTCTAGAATTGCCAGCGAGCGTGGTTGTAGTTGATCGATTTCAGGATGATTTTGAAGAGTGTTCCAAGTTTCTAACTGAGTGAATGGATAAGCCGCCTGAGCGGTGCTGATGCTGTTGAGATACATGGACGTGTTAGCGAAGAAGGCTAAGGATAGGAGTGATGGGGGCGTGCTTGAGGAGGTGACGTGAGGCACTGTGAAAAAGCAAAGGATGGATAAAACGTGAGGCGGTGAGGCGTTTGCGGAAATGTTTGTGGAGGTGTTTATCTGTTAGAGCACAAGTATTCTCCCATGAAATTTGATCTGCTGCGTAAGCGATCAAATGCGGCAGCGCGATTTCAGCGGACTCGAATGCCATGGTCATGCCGTTTCCGGTGAACGGGGGAATGATGGCATGGGAGTCGCCTAAGCACATCATTCCCGGAGTGGAGGGTTGGTTACCGAGCGAGAATCCTGCGACCGCAGAAAACGAATCGTCACGCCATTCCGCGAACTGCAATTGATCGGCGAGAAGATGATTTCCATTTTTTCTCAAATAAGCAGGAAGCAGATCTTCTTGTTTGGCTTTGATAGATCGGTCGATGCGGAAAAGCCCGCAGGCATTGTGCCAACCATCTTCGACTTGCGTGATGCCGAGGTATCCGATTGATCCGCTGTGCATTTCCAGATTGGCGGAAGGTGTCAGGCCTTTGACGTGTGCTTTGAGTCCGATCCATGAGCCTGGGCTGGGAATGCGGCCGCTGGCACGAACCGTACCGAGTGCATCGGTTTCGGTGGGTTGGCGGGATTGGGTGTGGATGACCGCGCCGTTAGCGATCGCCATTTCGTAGAGACGTTGATCGAGGAGAAAACGTGAGATCGCCAAAGCGGGTGTTTGAAGTTTGGTTTGGCGGAGTTTCTGATCACCTGAAAACCAGCAGACGCTTTGGTGAGTTAGAGCGTCTGATAGAGCGGTGCTGATGCCGAGATTATCCAGAGTTTCGCTTGAAACACCTGAGATGAATTCACCACACACGCGATGTCGCGGATAGCTTCCCGCTTCGTGCAGATGCACGGGGATTCTATGTTTGCGCAGGGCAATCGCCAGGGAAAGCCCAGTGAGTCCGCCGCCGATGATGGTGATTGTTCGATTCAAGCGCGCCAAGCTAGCACGCGCTGGGAACCGCGCCATGTGTAAGTTTCTTGGAAATGAAATCCGTGTTTCTCAAAAGCGAGCAGTGAGGGGATTTCATCGCGCACAAATCCAGCTTCGATACTTACCCGCATGTCGTGTCGGGTGATAGCATGAACGAAGGGAGTGGCGAGTTTTGCTAGAAATGCAGGGATCCTGACGCGCAGGGGCTCGTTGATGATGATTCGGTCGAACTCTTTGAATTTCTCCCCAAGGGCGATGAGTTGTTCATCGGTGAAATGATGGAGAATGAGATTAGCGATCAAAGTCCCGCCGGTTTGTGCGGGGGGTGATTCGAGGAAATCTCCCTGATGCCATTGGATTGACTCGGGGAGTCCGAGCGGTTTAGGCGCGAGATCGTAAGCATGGATCGCGAGCTCGGGATGTTTGGCATGGATTTTGGAAAGCAGGTTACCATCGCCAGCACCGAGTTCACTGATCGATGAAGTTTTAGGATCGAGATTCTGCATGATCCAAGTTTCGTTTCCCATGAAGCGATTGATGCGCAGGAGATCGTTTCGAGAGCGACGTGCGCCCGGGTCGTCGTGCGGGAGGTGGTCCAGGAGTTCAGGGGTGAGTTTGCGCATGGCGGGAGATTGGATAAAATTGGGACAAGTCACAGTTTGCAAAAACCGTCAATTTGTTGGATAAGCAGATATGAAAATTTCCACATACACTGGCGGCATGGTGCAGACAAATGGTTATCTCGTCGAATCTTTGAATGGAAACTATCTGGTCGATGCGCCGGAGGGGATTTGCGAATGGTTGGTAGGGAAAGGGGTGAGGGTGGATGCTCTGTATTTAACGCATCAGCATTACGATCATGTGGAGGATGTTGCTGAGTTACAGAAGCGCGGCGTGAAAGTGTTCGGCTGGGCGAATTACTCGAAAGATCTGACTTTGGAAACTCATGGCGCTAGCTGGGGAATGCCGGAGGTTGATCCGTTTCAAGTGGATGAATTAGTTCCAGAGGGCAGAGGTGATTATTTTCATGTGACTACCCAAGTGAGCCACGTTCCGGGTCACTCACCGGACAGTATTACTTTTTATCTGCGTGATGCGGGACTGGTTTTTGTAGGCGATGCATTGTTTGCAGGTTCAATTGGTAGATGTGATTTGCCGGGAGGTGATTTCGATCTATTGATCTCTGGAATCAAAGAGAAGCTGATCATTCTGCCTGATGAAACGCGAGTGCTATCGGGGCACGGACCGGAGACGACGATCGGGCATGAAAAAATGACTAACGGATATCTTCTTTGAAGATGAATCAACGAACCGCTTTGGCTTTGGGAGGATCGAGTAGGATCTCATGTTGTTCATCCGGCGGAGAGGTGAAATGAACGTTTTCCCATTCTATTTTACTTAGCGGACCCGTGCCTCTGAATTGAAATAATCCGGTGAATGGGCGAAGCGGCGAGAAAATCAGGCCGAGTAAACCACGTGCGTTAAGCCGAATCGTAAAATCGATGGTTTTTTTAGATAAATCAATTCCGCCATCTCCGGTGAATTTCACTGAGCTAGTTTGAGTTTGGAAATCACGGGTATTCGCAATGCCATTGTTGATGGTGAAATTACAAAACGCAGCTTTTGCTCGTTCATGTCCAAAGCGTTTATCATTAACGGCTTTCGCAACGAGCCTAGATAAAGGACCAAAGATTGGCACAGAGAAAAGCTCGCCATTTTCCATGCCTACAAGGCCTTTGCCATTCATCGTGGTGACATCACCACCTGTCATGGTGAATTCGATGCGCCCCGTGAGTGTTCCACCACCGTTCACAGAAAAGCCATAGACAGTTGAAAGATCTACCACTCCAAGGTCAGTCCAACTCAATTCGCCCGATAACTTAGATCCAGATTGATGTTTGAACTTGCCTTGAATTTTTCCCCCAACGACTTCTGAAGATAAATTGGTGACCTCAACATCTTTGTTTCTAATGTGAACCGTTGCGGATGGTTTGGTAAGAATGAGATCTTTTCCTAGAAATTTGTAATGTGCTTTATTCTTTGTGCTGAAGTTTACCGTCAAGTCAGTGCGTCCCTCAGGTGTTACATCAACTTGACCAGATCCGCTGATGGTATGTGGTCGGTGAAATCGATAAGTTTCAATGTTGTCGGCTACTTTCGGAGCAAACATCCGAACCATAGGTGCAGCCCACATAACGCCAGAAACATTTTCAATGCCGATCAATTTGGTTTTACGATCATAACGAATTCTTTGGATGGAGGCTTTACCGGATGTCGGACCATCAAAATTTTTACGTAACTCATAATTCGTGTAATCAAAATCCAGCTTACCATCGTAGAAATCTAACTCGTTTGTGTTTAACTTAAACGAGCAATTAGCGGAATGAAATGGGATGTCGCGATAAGCCATGTTCGCTAGATTTCCGCTGCCATTAAATTCCCACGCTGACTTATTTTTCGTATCAAACGATCCCTCGATGGATATTTGACATAAGGCTTTTGAATTCTCTGAGAAGTCACCAATAATTTTTTCAAGTGGCTTGCCTTTGAAGAATGGTTTGAAGATAACAGCCGGTAAGGTTGAATCCAATTTAAGGCGGACTAAATTGCCTTCTTTAAGTAATTTTCCAACTGCCTGGCCATCTGGGCGGGTGAGTTTGATGTCGCGTAGAAAGAGTTTTCCGTCTTGATAAGAAAGCCATGTTTCAAGGGTATCGAAAGAATTACCCCGAAACATGATCGATTCAAAAATTGCATGTCCTGTTAGATTTACATCTGGTTTGATTGGGTTTGATAGATCAAATTCTCCATTGAATGACAACTTCTGACTGCCACCACTGAGAAGATCGATTTGGAATGGAGTCGCAAACCATGCATCTAAAAGACGAGTGACATCTATAGTTGACTCGATATTAAATCTACCTTCCTGATTGGTAATCAAATAATCGGCATTTCCGGTAATGGTGCCACGGGTATCTTCAGCAGAAAATGTAGAGATGGTTATTAAATTCAGCGAAAGATTACCGTTGCCGGTTATATGGCTGAGTCGGTAATTATTTTTTTCAATCGAAGGCGCCTGAACATAGAACTGGCCTTTGAGGGTTTCTTTCTTGGAAATGTGGCCTTCCAAATCAATTTGAACTTTAGGTGGGCCTTCAGGATCGAACTCCCAACGATCCAATTCTTTGAGAATCACTGCAATCAGCTCTCGGCGCTTTCCATTGTTTTTAAAATCATTCTTTCCGCGATTGCTTTGGTTTTTAGTCTGGAACCTAGCGTTCATTGTCACATCGATTCCACCGACTTTTGCTCGGGTATTTCGAATCTCGATAGATTTCTCGTTCGGGATCAAAACGGTGCCATAAATTTTTGTGAATTCTAATGCCTCACCAGATGGCTCATTGGGATTGACTGCGATAGAGAGCTCAGCATTACGGAATTCGATTTTCCTCAAACGGAACTTACCGTTGGCTAGACTTGCGTAGTCTAGAACGAGCTGGACGCGTTCGAGTTTTGAAATTTGGTTAACGCGTTCTTCTTCGGCGTAGACGAGGACTTTGGACGCGACGAAGCCTTTGAGCGGAATGTAGCTAAGTGAGCCTATCTCGACATGGATTCCGCGTTTGGAAATTTCCTGTTCGATTGCCGTGCGCCATGTGCTGGGCAGTCCGGATTTGTTCGCCCAATACAACCCCAAAAGAGTGAGAGGAATCAAAGCAACAAAGAACAGCCAGACGGCCGTTCTGATATTGCGGATGATTTTGAGGTGAAACATAAATCGCCACTAAGATGGTATGGTACCGGCAGAACGAAAGGAAAAATATGGGTCTCTACCGACAGATGCTCGGCCAATGATGATATGGTCAATAAAACGGATCTGCATGATTTCCGCGGCTTTGACTAAGTTTTCGGTGATGCGGAAGTCCGCCTTGCTCGGTGTGGGGTCGCCTGAAGGATGATTGTGGATTAGAATGAAGGCGAACGCGTTTCGAGTGATGACAGGGCGCAGGATTTCCCTTGGGTGTGCACTGGTTTCATTCACGGTTCCCGCCGAAATCGTAGTGGTCGAGGTATGGCATAAGCGCGTGTCCAAAGTGACCACTAAGGCTGACTCATGCGGTAAATTGTTCAGCTGATGTGCATAATGATCAAAAATGAGCTGGGGGGAATCGAGCGGAATGCTGGCAAGGCGTTCTTTGGCAAGACGTGTTCCAAGCTCGAATGCGGCGGCGAGCTTGCAGGCTTTAGCGAGTCCGATACCTTTGTTGTTCATGTATTCGGAAACTGGCAGACGACCGAGTTCTTGTAGGCTTCCGTATTTTTTAATGAGGTCATCTGCGACCTCAATGACGTTTCGGCCTATCGTTCCCGAGCTAAGAAACAAGGCCATCAATTCGGCGTTGCTTAATGCGCCGGGTCCGTATTTATCAATTTTTTCACGGGGCAAATCCCGTGCTGGGCTGTCGTTAAGTAGGGGGGGCATAGTTGATTTGTCAGGGGGGAGATAACTTATTGGATGTTCTGGACTTGCTCTCGGATTTTTTCGATCTCGGTTTTCGCTTCCACCACCGTCTGCGCGATCTGCGCGTCGTTGGCTTTTGAGCCTATCGTATTGAACTCGCGGAACAGTTCCTGGCAGAGAAAATCGAGTTGGCGTCCGGTTGCTTCCTTGGAGTTCAGGTATTCGTTAAACTTTGCGAAATGCGAATCGAGGCGGGTGAGTTCTTCGGAGATGTCACAGCGATCCGCGAACAACGCGAGTTCTTTGCTGAGTCGATCATCGTTCTCTTCAAGTTTGATGCCGATTTCAGAAAGGCGTTTTTCAAGAAGCTCGCGCTGGCGTTGCGGGCGGTAGGGAGCTTGTTGAGAAATCGACTTTGTAAGCTCTCCTAAGGTTTGCAGGCGTTGTATGAAATCTTGTTTCAGATGATTGCCCTCTGCACTGCGCATTTCGTTCATGCTCAAGAGTGCTTGGTTCAACGCGGGTTCAATCGTTTGCCATGCGACATCAGGATCGATTTGATCGAGATCATTGGTCTCAAGAATCCCCGGATATTTTGCGAAATCCGCGGCTAGAGGCAGCACTTCTCGGGCTATGGTTTTGGAGAGTTCGTTGAACGCGGATTCAAAAGATTTTGCAAGTGCATGGTTGATGCGAATTTGTGAACTGTCTTCGACGCCGGATTTTTCTAATCGAATGGTGAGCTGAACCCGACCGCGAGAGATGTGTGGCAAAGTGAGTTGGCGAACATTTGATTCGAGGCATTGCAAAGCACGAGGCAAGTTCGTGACAATTTCCACCTGCTTGCGGTTGATAGATGATGCCTCAACGGTGGCTTGCCAATGTTCAGTGATGTGAGTTCCTCGGCCAAAGCCGGTCATGGATTGCATGGCGCATTCAAATCTGCCTGCCCTACTTTGTCGATGGCGCAGTTTACTTTGAAGCCACCACGTCTTGAATCGTGATCTGTAAGGAGGTTTTTCCTCGGAAGGTATTTCGATCAATCGTGAAAGCGATATCCCACGGCGGCTCTGGCAAGTCGCGCTCGCCGCCACCGAAGAATACTGCAGACTTTTCGTCGTAGCCCTGACGCAAAAGCAGGCGTAGATGATTATTTTTCATCTTATATGGCGGGGTGCTGAGCTCCACTTGGCGGCTTACAAACACGGGTTGAGGATTGCTGTTTCCAAATGGTTGAAGCAGCTCGTAGCTAGCGAGGAAATCTAACGAAAGCGCAGAGAAATTGATTTCTGCATCGTAGACAAGTCGGGGCATGCGCTCTTCTGCGGTGGAGTTCGCCATAACGTATGAGGCAAACTTTTCACGGAAACGTTCCAGTGAATCTTCATGAATCGAAAGTCCAGCCGCCATCGCGTGGCCGCCGCCTGTGATCAATTCGTCATCGCAGGCACGGATCGCTTCGACCAGAGAGACACCTTCGATGCTGCGTCCCGAACCTTTGCCGATTCCATCTTCATCGATCGCGATCACAAAAGTCGGTTTGTAATATTGCCGCATGAGGCGCGAAGCGACGATACCCACCACGCCGTGATGCCACGTTCTCGATCCAATCACGATGACTGCATCATTGCTGGGATCGAAATCTTCGCTGAGTTGTTTCATCGCGTCATCGCGAATGTGTTTCTCAAACGCTTGGCGCTGGCGGTTGTAATCATCGAGTTTGAGCGCGAGCTTACCTGCCTCGATTTGGCAGCTCGTGTTAAGAGTCGCGAGCGCATCTTCCGGGAAATCCATTCTGCCTGCGGCATTGATCCGTGGGCCGATCCTGAATCCGACATCCATAGAAGTTGGTAAATCTTTAATTCCAGCGATTTCTTTCAGGGCAAGGAGCCCTGGATTGTTAGAAGAAGCTAAACGTTTCAGTCCATGTCGAACCAAGATGCGGTTTTCTCCAATCATCGGAACGATGTCAGCAATCGTGGCGACGGCTGTGATATCGAGCAGATCTTTGAGTTCGAGATCCGTGGGACGAGTTTTCAATAATGCATGGCCGAGTTTAAAAACCACACCCGCCGCGCAGAGATAGGTGAAATCGGTTCCGCATTTGGGATTCACTAAGGCGCAACAATCAGGCCGACCGAGCGGGCTGGGTTCGTGGTGATCGACGACGACGACGTCGATTCCTTGCGCGCGGAGATGCGCGATTTCATCAATCGAGACCGTTCCGCAATCGACGGAAATGAGTAGGTCGGGTTTCGTGCCTTCGGACATGCAGCGCTCCAAAGCAGCAAAGCTCAAGCCATAGCCCTCGGTGCCGCGACGCGGGATAAACGTGCGCGGCGAAATCCCGTAAGCGCTAAGAATTTCCGATAAGAGAGTGATGGAAGAGATGCCATCGACATCGTAATCACCGTAGATGCAGACCGTTTGGTTTTGATCGACCGCCTCTAAAATTCGCGTCACCGCGAGCTGTATTTCTGGGATCAAAAAGGGATCCGCCAGATCGCGTAATTTTGGGTGAAGAAACGATTCGATCTCGTTTTCAGGAATCCCACGTTGCGTTACAAGGTTTCTAACAATCTCTGGATAGTCAGAGGAATTGTCATTTTTAGATAAAAGAGGCTTACCACGTAAAACCCATCGGAAAGCCATTGCACACATACTTCATCGGGATCTTGTAGACTGATGATTCTCGGCACAAGAGCGGAATGCCAAATCAACTAGCCTTTCAGGGTCACCAACTCATCGGTGTGGATAGTCTGTTTGGCGCGGTAAAGAGCTACAATAATGGCGAGGCCAACTGCAACTTCCGCCGCGGCGACGGTGATGACGAAGAACACCAGCATTTGGCCATTGTAGTCGGGTAGACCATCCGTGACGTTGAAACGCGAGAAGGCAACGAGGGTGAGGTTCGCTGCGCTGAGCATCAACTCAAGGCACATGAAAACGACGATGATGTTGCGGCGTAGCACCACACCGGCGAGACCGATGGAAAACAGTAGGCCTGAGACCAGAAGGTAATCGTTAAGAGAAGCCATTTGAGGTAGAGATAATGGGTTAAACGTGAGATCAGTCAGATTGGGCTGATCCGACTGATTTCTTAGAAAGGACGACCACACCAACCGTGGCTACGAGAAGCAAGACACCGAGAATTTGCAGCGGAAGGTTGTATTCAGTGAAGAGGGTGTGCCCGATCAAATGGACATCGGGGAGTTTACCTTCATTGAGTGCGGTCGCGATTTTGGTTTTTTCCGGGAAATTACTAGAAGCTGCGGCGAGTGTTTCAGCAGTGAGCGGCGGTGCGGATTGATTGGGAAGTTTGTGTCCGAGTACTCCTACGAGTTGGATGAAAAACACCACCACCAAGGCAAGGCCTGCAAAGAGCGGAGCTCCGTTAGAGGAGCGTTTTTTCTCATCTTTCAAATCTAGCAACATGATGATGAAAAGGAACAACACCATGATCGCGCCAGAGTAGACGAGGATTTGGATGATACCGACGAAGAAGGCACTGAGACCAATGAACAAAGCGGCAAGTCCAACGAAGGAAGTGACCATCGCCAGAGCGCTTGATACAGGATTACGAAATGCAATCACAGCGCATGCGCCAATCAGCATGATGGTTGAGAAGAGCCAGAAGAGGTAAGAGGGCATAAAATTTCAAATTCTAAATTTCAAAGGGAGACTACTTCAATTCGTTCCATTTATTTACTAAGCCAACGCGGACGCCGCCGATTTCGTAGAGTTTCTTTTTGTTGTGAACCATTTGATCACGTGAGGTACCGGTGATGAGGTAGTCTTTGCGGAGATAGATGGCTTGTTCCGGGCAGACTTCTTCGCACATGCCGCAGTAGATGCAGCGAATCATATCGATATCGAATTCTAACGGACGTTTCTCAACCTTGGCCCATGGATCATCGGATGGGATTTCGGAAGGAGTGATCTTGATCGCTTTCGGTGGGCAAATGAATTCGCAGAGTTGGCAGGAAACGCAACGTTCGCGGCCTTGTTCGTCGGTTACCAGAGTCGGTGCACCGCGGTAGTATTCTGGCATGTGATCGTCCCAACGCTGTTCCGGAAACTGCATGGTCACGCCGAGACCCGACGAAGCAAGTCCCTCCGCACCAGCAGATTTTCCACGCAACGATTTGATCGCGTGGGTCAGGGTGAGGAAAAAGCCTTTGAAGAGAGCACCGAGATAAATTTTTTCTCCGGCGTCGAGTTTCGGGCGAGTGAGCTTGATGGTAGGCATGGGAAGAAGTGGAAAGTGATCAGTGAAGAAGTTAGGCGCGGAGGACTTTTGCTGGGGGTTCGGAAACTTTTGCGACCCAGATGACGGCTGCAGTGACTGCCACTAAGAGAACGGAGCCGGAGGCGATGATGGTGGTTTTGAACTCAGGAGCGGCGATGATGAGTGCGGCGAGAAAGACGTTGATAAGTGCGGCTTCGAAAAAGATGACCCAACCGAGTTTCATCAATTGGTCGTATCGGAAACGAGGAACGGTCCAGCGGACGAGGATGAAGAACAGGATGAAGGCGAGGAGTTTGCCGAGGAAGATTCCAACGTGGATCAGACCGCCGATTTTAAAATCACCGATGGCGAAGTTTGCGATCGAGTCATCAAGGCCGAAACCGAATGACCACCCACCAAGGAACAACGTGATGATGAGGGCAGACCCGATCACCATTGCTGCATACTCACCCATGAAGAACATGGCGAATTTCATCGATGAATATTCTGTGTGATAACCACCGACGAGTTCGGTTTCGCACTCAGGAAGGTCGAAAGGCATACGGTTGGTTTCTGCGAAAATCGAGATCGTGAAGATAAAGAAAGCAATGATGGCAGGGATGAGGAATAACCATGCTGAGTAGTTGCCGCCGTTATTCCAAGGTGCTGACTCGCCCCATAAAGGAAGTAGCAGCCAGCCGTTTTTCGCCTGTTCTTCAACGATGTTGCTGAGGTTGAGTTCGCCGAAGTATAGGAGCACAGGAATGATGGAAAGTCCGAGGCAGATTTCGTAGGAGATCATTTGTGCGGTCGAACGTACGCCACCGATGAAAGGGAATTTCGAATTCGATGCCCAACCCGCGAGGGTGATTCCGTAAACCGTTAGAGATGAAATCGCAAAAATGAACAGCGGACCGACATCAATGTCAGCGATCACTAGTTTTTCGGTGCGACCGAATAAAGTCACATCTGGACCGAAAGGAACGACGCAAACGGTGATGAGTGCGGGAACCACTGTGAGCGCAGGAGCGAGCCAGTAGAAAGCTTTGCGCACATGATCGGGGGTAAAATCTTCTTTGAGGAAAAGTTTAAGACCATCGGCGATGGGCTGGATCAGACCGAAGAAGTGAAAGTCTTTCTTCATGCCAAGCAGCGTGAGCGGAATTCCCACGCGGTTCGGTCCAACCCGGTCTTGAATGATCGCAGAAAAGCGGCGCTCGAAATATACCGAGAGCGGCACCAAGGGCAGCACCACCAAAAAGGTGAACGTGACAACCTTGATGATGATAACGAGGAGGTTAATAACTAAATCCGGCATGTGTTCTGAAATTGAAAAGTATTTAAGACCTAACTGAATCACCCATTAATAATTCCGGCTGCTTTGCGGGCGCGTTCGTTTTCGAGGAGTGCGATTTTGTATTCGGTTTCTTGAATGACGACGCCTTGGGCTCCGATTTTGGAAAGCGTTAGGCCATCGAATGCTGAAATGGTGGAGGCGAGTTTTTTGAAAACGTCTTCGATGCTGTGGAGAGCTGATTTTTCTCCAGTGACGGCAGAGATGAGATCGCGGAGCATTTCCCAATCATCGCGGGCGTTGATGGGTGGTTCGATGGCGCGGTTGAGTCGTTGTAAGCGGCCGCTGAGGTTGATCATCGATCCTCGTTTTTCGGCGAAAGCGGCACCGGGCAGAACAAGGTCGGCGTGGGCTGCGGATGGATTGGCGAGTAACGCTGAATGAACGAAGAAATCGAGTTTGCTCAGATCTTCGGCGTTGAAGTCGGCATCGGTGATGAGGTCTTCGTTAAAGGCTAACAGAGCTTTGATTTTTCCGGATTGGATGCCGCTGCGGATGGTTGCGAGTGATTGATAAGGATCGTCTTGTTTCAAAACGAGCTTTGCTCCAGTGGTGTTTGGATTGCGATCCGCTGCGATGAGTAGTTGATCGGCCTCACCGCTGCGAGCGACTAGAGAGAAGTTTTTCACACCGAGCGTGCTGCGAAGTTCTTCTAACAGGAGGAGCTCTTCGTTGGTCATCCGCGCAGAGCCGACGATGGCGATTTCATCTGCGGCGAAGTCTTTGATTCTTGCGGAAAAGGTTTCCAACGCTTTTTTCCACGTGGTGCCGACGTGTTGGGCGTTTTCGCGAACCAAAGGCTCAGTGAGTCGCGCTTCGCTATCGATGTAATGGAAATTCAAACGATGCGAATCAGGCATCCAATTTGAGTTCACTGCATCGTTTAAGCGCGGAGTGATGCGGTGAATCGTGTTGCCGCGAGTGTGGATGACGATGTTTGTGCCCGTGCCGCAGTTAACGTCGATGGATGGAGTTTCTTTAAGGAACCACACGCGCATTTGGAAACGGAAATCGTTTGAGGTCAGTGCGCCGACTGGGCAGATATCGGCGGTGTTGAGCGAGTAGTTAGAATCGAGCAAACGACCTGGATGAACGGTGAGAGTGGTGTGTGTGCCGCGTTGGGTGAAACCTAATACTGCATCGCCCGCGACTTCATCCATGAAACGAATGCAGCGTGAGCACATGATGCAACGCTCGTCATCGAGACGGATGCGTGGACCGATATCGACGTTTTTCGGTTTCTTCACTTTCATGTCCACGAAGCGAGAAACGCCACGACCGAAGCCGACAGATTGTTCTTGGAGTCGGCATTCACCTGCTTGGTCGCAGATTGGGCAATCGAGTGGGTGATTGATGAGAAGAAATTCCATCACGCCTTCGCGGCATTTTTCTACGAGCTCGCCAGAAGTGCGGATGCCCATGTTTTCGGCAACTGTGTTCGCGCAAGAAATGGCAGGGCGTGGAATCCAGCCGATGGGCTCGTAACCGTTTTCATCACGCACGGGATCTTGGCCAGGAGCGGGACGCGGTGGCATTCCCATTTGCACCATGCACATCCGGCAGTTTCCGGGCACGCTGAGTTTTGGGTGATAGCAATAATAGGGAACGTCCTTTTTCACCGACCGGCAGGCTTCGATCATTCGAGTTCCTTTTGGGAACTGATACCAGACACCGTCGATCTGGACGTTGACCATGCCTTTTTCGGCAGCAATGTCTTTGGGTAATTTAAGTTCCGCGGTGGACGATGAAGTGTCGCTCATGAGTCGTTTAGAAAATCAGATTAGATTGGCTGGAAAACCTGCGCGGACTATGTAGGCGCAAGAGCGGCGCGGCAAGTGTGCTTTGTGAAATTTTTCACAAAGTGGGGGATTTGGGTGAAATGCGGTGCTGTTTGCAAAAGAAAATAGGTCCTATATGACTTATAGGACCTATTGATTGCGTAAATTTTCGCAATTAAATCAGAGGTTATCCAGAGCGTTTCTCTTGGCGGCTGCTTTTTTGGCGACCTTTTTCGCGGGCTTCTCAACTTTGGCGGCTTTGGCTTTTTCCTCGTCCATTTCATCTTCGTCGATGCTGTGGGTAAGGATGAACTGGAGGTCGTCGATTCCGAGGTTGGAGGCGAAGCCTTCATCGCCGAGCACGTTGGTGACGAGCTGGGTTTTCTGATGCTGGAGGACGCGGATTTTTTCTTCGACCGTGTCACGGGTCAGCAAACGATAAGCTATAACCTTGTTTTTCTGGCCGATACGGTGGGTTCGGTCGATCGCTTGGTTTTCGACGGCTGGGTTCCACCATGGATCGTAAAGGATGACGTAAGAGGCCGAAGTGAGATTCAGACCAGCGCCACCAGCTTTGAGTGAAAGCATGAAGACCGAAGGGTCTTTGGTGGTTTGGAAACGTTCGATTTCGCCTTTGCGGTCCTTGGTCTGACCTGTGAGGTAATGGAACGGACGTGCTTCGAGTTCGAGGCGGGCCTTGATGAGGTCGAGCATCGAAACGAACTGCGAGAAGACGAGAACCTTGTGACCTTCGTCGTGAAGTTGATCGAGAAGGTAAAAGAGAGATTCCATTTTGGCGGATTCTTCTTTGAGGTATTTCGGATCGATGAGGCCGGGGTGGCAGCAGATCTGGCGTAGGCGCATGAGACCTTGAAGGATCGCGAAGGAGTTCTTTTTGACAGCTTCATCGGAATCAAGTCCGAGCAAGGCTTTCTGGATGCGCTTGAGTTCGTTTTTGTAGAGCTCGAGCTGCACGCCTTCCATTTTCGAGTAAACTTCTTCTTCGGTTCTTGGCGGCAGGTCTTGAGCCACTTGCAGCTTGGTGCGGCGGAGAAGGAACGGGCGCAAACGCGATGCGAGGCGCATTTGGGAAAGAGGATCCTTGCGCTTATCGAAGCGTTTTTTGAAGTAGGCACGTGATCCGAGGACTCCCGGCATGGCGAAGGCCATCAGCGACCACATGTCGAGCAAGCGGTTTTCGATAGGCGTTCCTGTTAGAACAAGGCGGTTTTGAGAATCGAGTTCGCGGGCGCATTTCGCGGCTTTGGAATCCGGGTTCTTGATTTGCTGACCTTCGTCGAGAATCGTGGTGAGCCATTTGATTCCAGAAAGTTCTTCACCACAGACCCGGAGCTGGGCGTAGTTGAGAACGAGCATGTCGATGTTGTTCTGGATGAAATCAACGTTGATATCGTCGCGGTTCTTGAGGATTTTAACTCTGAGCTGCGGGGTGAATTTTTCCGCTTCGCTATACCAGACATCGAGAACCGATTTTGGACAGACGATGAGTGCGGGTTTGTGCGAGCCGCCGGTCTTTTTGTGTTCATCGAAGAGCCACAGAAGATAGGTGAGTGACTGGATGGTTTTTCCGAGACCCATGTCATCCGCGAGGATACCACCGAAGTTGTTTTCGGAAAGGTAGGCGAGGAATTTGAAACCTTCGACCTGGTATGGGCGGAGGGTTGCGTTAAGTCCTTCTGGAAGATCTGGATTGACCTCGAGTTTGATGTCGTTGGCGCGGTTTTTGATGCGCTCCCATGCTTTGGGATCGAATACCTCAGCAGCTTTCGGATCGGCGAGCTGAAGGGCGTGCATGCGATGGGTCTCGCCGGAGAGGTCGAAGGGATCGAGTCCCAAACGAGTGACGGCTTCGCGTTGATCGGCATCAAGTTTGATTTCGAGGCGCATCCATGAGCCATCTTCCATGCGAACGTAACCACCGCGAGCGGCGACGAGTTGGCGGATTTGTGCTTTGGAAAGATTGACGCCTTGAACATCGATGACGATGCGCAGATCGAACCAGTCGATGTCTTGTCCGACGACTTCGAAACGAACGGCAGCAGTGACGGGATCGTTAAGGATGGATTTCAAGCGGAGATCGATATCGAGCTCGATTTCCGGAGGCATGGCGCGGACCCATTCAGCAAATTTTTCTGGGAATTGCTTGGTGATGCGCGATTTGAAAGAGATCAGCTTTTCGTCATAGGCGAGGGACATTTCATCAAGGATCGAGGGGACCGGATGAAGTGGCTCACGGGCGAATCGCATGAGTTGATTGCCTTTGATGGTTTGTTGCTCGACGAGTTCCCAACCATCTTTGGTGAGGCGCTCGGTGCGGAGTCCTTTGGTTTCAAGGGCGGTGACATCGACGACAAGGTGCTCGGTTTCAGCGGCTGTTAGACCGGCGATGAGTTTCATCTCCAGCTTAGGCTTGAGTTCGAGATCGACCACGCGTTTGACGAGGGATGCCGGAAGCGATGCGCCGATTTTGCGGAGGAACTCCACGCCTTCGAGCGAGTCGATGACTTTTTTCGGAATGTGATAACGCGGCATCACTTCGGTTTCTTCAAGCCAACGTGGGGGGCCCGGGAAAACCGTTTCGTCGGATTGATAGAGAACCTTGCGGCCGGGCAGGAGTCTGACGGAGTGAGAAACATTTTCACCATGGGCGGTGATGAGCTGGAGCGCGAATGAGCTCGGATCGTAAGGCTCGTCTTCGCAGACCCATGAAAGGGCTTCATCGACCACGCGGAACGGTTTGTCGTCCAAGTTGACGAGATAACCTGTTAGAGCCGGTTGTTGGAACACCCGGTTCATGAAACGGCAGGATTCTTCTTGATCGAAGTCGAGTGTGGTATCGCCGTGTTTACGGTAGAAAGCGAGGTAGTGTTCCCAAAGAGTTTGGGAAGAAGCATCCATGAGCAGCGCGCCTTCTTGGTGAAGCGCGACGTATTTCTCGATGTCGACTTTTTCACGAAGCTGCAAGTATTGCGCGTTTGGACGATCTTCGCGAACTTCCATGCGAGCTTCGTTGATCGTTGCGACCAAACGGAACTGAACGGTGAGGGGAGCGTCTTGTGGAGGGCGCTCGTTGACTTGTTCGATGCGGTCATACCAAGCAGCGATTTCGCGCTCTTGTTCCCACTCGGCCATTTTCTTCTGAACCGATCCCAAGTCGGTGATGACTGACATGAATTCAGGGTAGGGAAGTTTACGTTTGTAAAAAGCGTAGGCGAGGAAGTTCCAGAACTCGAGGATATCGCCAGGAGGGACAGGCCAGAGTTCGAGAGGTTCGTAGGTGGTGATGTCCCAACGTGGGTTGATCCGCACCATGTCATGATCGTGGAGTTCACCTTCGATCACATAGCGACGATAACGCTTTTCAATTTTCGTAACGTATTCGGCTTCTTTGTCATCAAGTTCGCGACCAAGTTTTTCCTCGATAATGTCGAGAACCGGCGTGTCATCGAACTCATTCGGAGATTCCGGTAAATCTTCACCACGATGCATACGTTCCATCATGGTAGCGTATTGGCATGCGCCAGAAATCAGCTCGTCTTCTGCAGTGCAATTGCCGAACCAACGGTTTCCTTGAAGGCGAAGGGAGGTGCGATGCGTTCCTGATTCGTCTTCTACTCGACCTTGAATGAAGAGGTGATTACCGAAAATCTGAGTGACGGCTCCGTCTTTTTGGAGCATGTCACCACGTTTGCGTGCTTCTTCTGGGAATGAGTTGAGGAAATTTAATGTAGCGCGATCTGGATTCATAGGCTTGTTCGAGTAGTCAATCGATCAATAAGTAGGGGGGAGGGAGTCTACGTCACAAAATGGGTTTTGTGCAATAGGAAGTTTCATTTTAGGCTGAACACGAGCCATCTCGGCGCGAGTCAGCCGAAGTAGAATTTGTGGAAAATCTTGTGTGGCGCCCGATAAATTTTCCTAGAAACTCGTATTTTGAAAATCCGGTGATTGTAGGGCGCTTGTGAAAAAGCGATATTTAAGAAGTCGATAGTTTTGCCACAAAATGGTGAGTGCGTGATGTGAGAAATCGAGGTTTCCATATCGAAGCCACTGCTTTCCTTTGGTATGTTAATTGCTGGTGAGGAATAAGCCCCCACAACAAGACATGAGAATGCGCTTG
>JANPJY010000017.1:0-15594 GCA_031425735.1 Akkermansiaceae bacterium
TCCGCCATGGCTTCATTCTCATTTTTTTGATTGGCTTGGCGGATACAATCCGCCGCCACGTGTGCATCAATGGCTTTCCTATACACTCTTGTCACAGCGGCGACGTATTCGGGAGTTTTTAGGCGACCTTCGATTTTGAAACTCACGACACCTGCTTTGATGAGATCGGGGATGAGGTCGACTGCGGCGAGGTCTTGTGGAGAGAGTAGGTAACGATGTTCGCCGAGGTCTTGGACGATGCCATCGACAATGATTTCGTAAGGCATGCGGCAGGCTTGGGCGCATTCGCCGCGGTTGGCGGAGCGTTGGCCGAGAGATTCTGAGGTGAGGCATTGGCCGGAGTAGGCCACGCAGAGTGCGCCGTGCACGAAGACTTCTAAAGGAGTGGAAAGTGCCAAGTGATCGGTGAGCAGTGAGGAATTAAACTTTTGGATTTCGCTGATGGAGAGTTCGCGGGAGAGGACGGCGCGCTCCATGGGGAAGAGAGTTTCGAGAAAGGCGAGACCTTCGGGGGAGGTGATGGTCATTTGAGTGGATGCGTGGAGCTCGACGTGTGGGATGATTTCACGCGCCATTTTTGCGAGACCAAGATCTTGGATGATGAGGGCATCGACTCCGGCTTCGCCGACCAAGCGAAGTTGTTTTTCTGCTGCTTCGATCTCGTTGGTGAAAATCAAGGTGTTCATGGCGATGAAGCCTCTCACTCCGTGCTTATGTAGATAAGCCATGAGCTCGGGGAGATCGGCTTCGGAAAAATTATCTGCGCGGAGACGTGCGTTGAATTTGGGCAGACCGAAGTAGATGGCATCGGCACCTGCGGCGACAGCAGCGCGGGCGCAATCCCAGTTTCCAGCAGGTGAGAGGAGTTCGTTCATGTGTGATGAAGAGTAAAAGAATTTTGACGCATGCGCAACCATCACGGGAGGGAGGTGTTTTTGGTTTCTGAAAGGAGTTCTATGATAAGCAAAGCAGAAGGGAGCTGGAGCATTCAGGAGGCGAGGCATTTGTTGAATCGGGCAGGGTTTGGTGGATCGCCGGATGAAGTGAAAAAGTTTCATCAATTGGGAAGAGAGGCTGCGGTTGAATTTTTATTGGAGCCAACGGAGAAGACGGAAGCCTTTCCCGTTCCTGAATGGGCAGATCCTGAAACGGTGAGAAAGTCACTGACTGAATTTTTCGAGAAGCGGCGAGAGCTTCAGGAGAAAAGGAAAACGCTTTCGCCGGAAGCTTTTGAAAAGGAACAGCGTGAGGTGAATCGCGAGCAGCAGATGGAGAGTCGGAAGCAGGGGGTGGAGTCGCAGAGTTGGTGGATAGAGCGGATGTTGAAAACGCAGGCACCGTTGAGGGAGAAGATGACTTTGTTTTGGCATGACCATTTCGCGACATCGATCCAGAAGGTGCGTGGACCGTTCATGTTGATTCATCAGAACGAGTTGTTTCGTGAATTCGCGTTTGGAGATTTCAAAGAGCTGACCAACAGAATTGTTAGAGACCCGGCGATGATGGTTTATTTGGATGTGCAGCGATCCAATAAGCAGCAGCCGAACGAGAACTTTGCACGTGAGGTTATGGAGTTGTTTACTCTGGGTGAGGGAAATTATACCGAGGAAGATATCAAAAACGCAGCGCGGGCGTTTACGGGATATCGGATGGATAGGATCAGCGGCGAGGTTTCACAAAGCATCAGAGGCTGGGATGAGGGTGAGAAAACCATGTTTGGAACGACAGGTAAATTCAACGGCAAGGATGTGGTGACCTTAATTTTCAGGAAGCCGGAATGTGCGGACTTTATGGCAAAGAAACTCTGGGAGTTTTTCGGTTATGAAGAGCCGGATGCTGCGTTCGTGAAAGAGTTGGGTGGCGTGCTGAGAAATTCCAAATACGAGATCAAGCCTTTGTTGAAAGAGATCTTTTTATCTGAGGAGTTCTACGGTGCGAAGTCGATGGGGAATCAGATCAAATGTCCGATTCAATATCTGGTGCAGATGTTGAAAGAGTTAGAAATCCAAGAACCACCGATGGGATGGTTGGTGAACGGGCAAGTGCAGTTGGGACAAGTTTTGTTTATGCCGCCGAACGTTGCGGGCTGGGATTGGGGAAAGGCGTGGATCAATACCAACACTTTGCTTTCCCGATACAATGTGGCGGGCAATTTGATCGAAGGCAAAGTCGGCTTAAAAGGACAGGAACGAGGTATGATGATGGAGCGGATGGAGAAAAGGCGAGAGGAGCGTGGAGAGAATACGGGATCGAAGCCCGACTATGCGAAGATTGCTCCAGAGCCTTCACGCAACGAAACGGGTGCGCTGGTTGATTCGTTGATCGCGAGATTTTTCAGTGTGCCGATTCCTGCCAAAGCGCGCGACTCATTCGTTGAATACGCGAACGCGAAAAAAGGCATCAGTTTCACCGATAAAGAACTGGGCGAGTTGTGTCACTTGATGATGAGCACGCCGTATTACCAATTAAGCTAGAGAACACTTAGAAAACCTAAAGCCATGAAAACGAGAAGAGATTTTATGAGGTCGGCGGTGTTGGGCGCATCCGCGACGTGGACGTTGCCGGGATTTATTGATCGCACTTTCGCTGAGCTTGGCGAACAAGCGGTGGATAAGAGCACGCAGTTCGCGACCGGCAAAGACGATACAATTTTGGTCGTGCTGCAATTGGCAGGAGGAAACGACGGACTGAATACCTTGGTGCCGTTCGGTGACGATGCTTATTACAAAGCAAGGCCGAAGCTTGCGAAGCAGCAGAAGGATTTGATCAAGATAAAAGATGGCTTTGGTTTGAACAACTCGATGCCGTATCTCGGCTCACTGTTCAATGAAGGTGGTTTGGGAATTGTGCAGGGAGTGGGCTATCCCAACCCGAACCGCTCGCACTTCGTATCGACCTCGATTTGGGAAACGGCGGATCCTTCTAACAGATCCAACACGGGTTGGTTGGGTCGGTATTTCGATCATGCTTGCGCGGGCATCGATCCGACGGTGGGGATTAGTTTTAATAAATCGACTCCTGAGTCGTTCGGCGCGATGAGGAATCCGGGAGTGAGCTTGAGTTCGCCGGAGTTGTATCGGTGGATTCACAGTGGTGGTCAGAAAGCGAAGGCGGAGGAGTTCTTCTCTGAGCTGAATCAACCGACAGAGGGAAATGATGAATCATTTTCTGGTGGATCGATTGATATGCCAGCCGGTGGAAAACTTGGGACGCTGGCGGGGGAATCGAATCTTAATTTCCTAGAACGCGTGGCGCTGGATGCCCAGGTTTCCTCGAAGAAAATTCTGGAGGTCGCCGCCAAACATAAGACTACAGTGAATTATGATGGGACGCCCGTTGCGCGAAACCTGAACTTGGTGGCTCGCATGATTGCCGGAGGAATGGCGACTCGAGTTTACTACGTGAGCCACGGCGGTTTCGATACGCATACAGGGCAGGATAACTCGCATGATCGTTTGTTGAGTCAGTTGGATTCCGCGTTGAAATCGTTTTTCACCGATCTAAAACAACAAGGAAATGACAAGCGAGTGGTGTTAATGACCTTCTCGGAGTTCGGTCGCCGTGTCGAAGAGAACGCAAGCTCGGGAACGGATCACGGCAAAGCCTCGTGTTTGTTTGTTGCGGGTGGTGGAGTGAAAGGCGGCTTGTATGGAAAAGCGCCGAGCCTTACGGAACTATCTCAAGGCGATTTGAATCACACCGTGGACTTCAGAAGTGTTTATGCGAATCTGTTGAGTGGTTGGTTGAAAGCGCCGGGAGTGGAGAAGATTTTGGGTGGGAAGTATGAGGGGGTAAACGTCGTTTGAAGATTAGAGACACGAGAGTGATAAGTGACTTCTCTTAGGTTTATTTAATTGGAGTGATTATTTCGAGCTTGGCGGATTGATGGAGTGGCGTTAGAGATTTTCGATTAGAAAGGCAGTTGAATTGGTTTCATATGGTGTGCCTTTTTCTTTGATATACGATTGGTTAGATAGGAATTTTGCTAGCTGAGAAAATATGAAACATGCCAACAACTTATATTCAAAAACCAGTCGGATTTTAAGACTGAACACGGCCTATTGGATAATGCTGATAGGATGGATTCCGTTTGGCCTCATTGCCTTTTACTTCATAAAGGTGTATTGCTTATTTCTCATAATCCCTTACATGGCGGTGTTAAGTATATTAGGAGCGCATTTAAGAACGGCTAAGTGCCCACGATGTGGCAATGGTTTCTTTCTTCCTGACAGTGACTTCTGGGAATCGATGGGATGGTTACCTTGCCGTTGGAACTGCCAAAGTTGCAAAATGTCGCTCTTAGCTAAGAAATCTTAGTAGATCGCGTGGTGGCATAGCGTAATGGAATCAGAAATTCTGCGCTCATCCCAGCATTCCTTAGCCTGTGCGGCGGTTGGATTTCCTGATTGATTTATCCAGAAGATTTAGGGTATTAGTCGGCAATTATGAAAACGACATATTTATCGATTGTGATGGGTTTGCTTTTGGCTGGAGTGAGTTTTGCGGAGGGAGGTGGTGGAAATGAGGATTGGGCGGAGAAGGCGGCAGTAGGATATGAGGAGAAGGCAGCGAAAGCTACGGCGGATGGGAATGCGGCGCATGCTACGATTTATTTGAGAATGGCGCAGATCAAACGTGATGCGGGCGCGGCGGCTAAGGCGGGAAAAGAATTCAGTTGGGATGAGTATCACGCGTTGAGTGGTCAGCTTGGGGGAGGTAAGAAGGACAAGAATGTAGAAGCCAAAGATAAGTCCCACGACAAAGAAGCGAAAGCCGACAAGAAGGGCAAAGAGAATCCGGGGGATGGATTTATTAGTGCAGCGCAGGAATACCAAAAACTAAGTATCGAAGCAGCAAAGGCAGGTAATGCCGAGAAGGCAGGGGTTTATGCTGAGCTTGCGAAGATGAAGCTAGATGCAGCAGCCGCAGCGAATCAGGGGAAAGATTATGACTGGGCGAAGTATCACGAGCTGAAGGGGAAGTTGGGGGAATAGATTAATACGAAAGTTAGGGTCAACTGGCCTCAGTTGACCGTGATTTGTATTGAATAGGGTATTGGAAAACGAGGCAGATAGGAAGGTCTCACTTCTGATAGAGTGATCTTGCCTTGGGTCTTTTTGATTTGGGTCGACTGCGGCGAGTCGACCCTACCCTTATCTACGTTTCTTACGCTTACTGCCCGCGCTTTTTGAGGGGCGATGGGTGTTTTTCTGAGGGCCTGCGTGGGATGCGGGTTTTGGGGATGGTTTTTTGGAGCCGTGGCCTTTGTTGGCTTTGAAACCGGTAGGTGGGGCGGATCTAACAGGCATTTTGACGCCTTCGGTGGTTGGGGGACCGGCGACGGCGAAGTCTACGAAGCGTTTGATTTTGTCGATGGAAACGATGCGCAGTGGAAGCTTCATGCCTAGGGCGAGTCGGCGTCCGTCGAAGGAGGTCCATGCTTTGTTGTGTTCTTCGAAGCGCCAGTTGGTGGAGCGTGGGAGGTCTTCGCGTTTGACGACGCCACGCACGCTCATCTCTGGGATTTCCACCATCAAGCCCATGGCACGAACATCGGTGATCACGCCATCAAAAGTGGTTTCTTCGCCTTCGTTTTTGGACTGATCAGTGGAGGCGATGAGTTCGAGGTATTCGAGAAGTTTGATTTGTTTGGTCTCGGATTCCGCTTCGGCAGATGTGCGTTCTGTATCGGAGATGTGGCGAGCGATGTCGCGGAGATCGGCTTGGGATGGGGTGCGATCCGCGTTTTTCGGTGCATTATCGAGAAACGGTTGCAGCGAGCGATGCACGATGAGGTCGGCGTAGCGGCGGATGGGCGAGGTGAAATGGGTGTAGTCGGTTTTAGCGAGGCCGTAGTGTCCGATAGGATCGGCGGCGTAGGCGGCGCGTTTGAGGGATTTCAGTAGGCCGAGTTTGATGGTGTGTTCTTCGGCGGTGCCTTTTGAGGAATCGAGCAGGGCTTGGATGTGGGAGCGGTTTGTTAGATCACCGGGTTTGTAGCCGTGTTGTTTTGCGGTTTCTGCGTAGTCTTCCAAGCGTGAGGGATCGGGATCTTCGTGGATACGGAAGATGGAAGGTTTGGAGCGCTCGCGGAGGATTTTTGCAACCGCTTGGTTGGCGATGAGCATGCATTCCTCGATGAGTTGATGGGACGAGGTGTGGATGACTTGATGGGCCTCACAAGCGCGGCCGTTTTCATCGAGTTTGATTTTGATCTCCGGCATTTCGAGATCGAGAGCGCCGTTTAAGAAACGATTTTTGCGCAGCAACGAAGCCATTTTCCATGCTTCTTTGACTGAGCCAGAAAGGGTGGGATCGGAACCTTCGGGGGCGGGTTTGCCGTCGAGGATGGCTTGGGCTTGTTCGTAGGAAAGCTTGGCGCGGGAGTGAATGACGGCATCTACGAACTTGGTGTTGAGGATGTGGCCGTCGGCTGAAATTTCCATGATCGCGCATTTGGTGAGGCGATCGACGTTTGGTTTGAGCGAGCAGATTCCGTTAGAGAGCTCGGTTGGGAGCATGGGTAGGACACGGTCGACCAAGTAGGTGGAGTTTCCGCGCTCGACGGCTTCTTTGTCCATGGGTGCGCCGGGTTTGATGTAGTGGGAAACATCGGCGATGTGGACTTCTAACAACCAACCGCCGCTCTTGGTTTTGGCGATGAAGATGGCATCGTCATGGTCTTTCGCATCTGCGGGGTCGATGGTGATAACGAGTTTGTCTCGATGATCGCGACGGCGTGCGATTTCCGCTGCGGGGATTTCTTCAGGAACGGCGCGGGCTTCGCGGAGGACGTCTTCGGGAAAGGAGGTACGCAAGCCGAAGCGAGCGATGGTTGAGAGGATATCGACTCCGGCATCGCCGGGCCAGCCGAGGACCTCGATGACGCGGCCGATGGGATCGGTGTTAGAATTCTCCCAGCTTTCGAGATCGACCACGACCGTTTGGCCGGGTTCTGCGGTGGTGTCGCCAGTGATGTTGATGCGGCCTTCGAGGGCTTTGTCATCGGTCTCGACCCATGAGAAGTTCGCTTTTTTTCTGAAAACACCGACGATGCGGCCGGAGCGGCGGGAGAGGATTTCGATGACTTCGCCGCGCATTTCCTGATCGTCAGGAACAGGGCCGCGCTGGCGAGGTTTGGAAGTTGGCGCGGAGGTTTTGATGCGGACGCTGTCACCATCGAGCGACGTCTTGGTTTTATCGCGAGGGATGAAGATTCGGGAGTAGAGTTTGAAATCGATGCCAGCGGCCTCGTTTTCGGGCTCGCCGATGATGGGGTAGAAGAAGGCGTGGCCGTTGGGGAGAAATTTGATCGAGCCGGTGAGTGAGCCTTTGGGGGCGGGTTGGGCTGCGGTGGATTTGGTTGGCGCTGCTTTGGCGGGAGCGGATTTTTTGGCTTCAGCCTTGGGTTTGATCTCGGGTGGTTTAACGAGAGAGTAGAGATTTTTCGCGCCGCAGGAGATGATTTTAGCTTCCGTGAGGTCGAGAAGAATTCCGGTCATTTCGCCTTTGCGGTCGCCAGGAATTTCCAGGGTCTTGGCGATTTGAGTTTTGGAATAGGTGTTGTCCGGATTGGTTCGGAAGAGGGCAAGGATCTGATCGCGCATGGGGCAGTTTTTCTAATAAGACGTATAGGACAGATGAGGCCTATGGGAAAAGGTTAAGGCCGATGTGGTGGATCGACGTTTTCTGGATGCTCGGAGGCTAAACGGATCACAGGCTTCTGACAAGAAGGGGTTTTTGGGGCTGTGGAGGAGGATTGTTTTCTTCCAAAACAACATTCAAAAGTCCTCAATCCTCAATCATCAATCTCTTCGTGGAGTGAGCGCTTGGGTGGTTCGGCTTTGATTGACTCCGCTTTGCTCCGTCCAAGCAGTCGGGACTTTGTCTTATTCTTGAAGTTCGCTAACGCTCATACGGCATTTTCGATTGATGATCCTCCGTCGTCTTACTGCTATGGAAGGACAAGTTTTTGAATGAAGAAGGCAGCTAAGCGAATCAAAGCCTTCTCATAATAGATTCAAATTGTCTGTCCCTGAGAACACGATATCATCCGCAACGTGCAATCCTTTTATACTCCCCATGTTCCCAATTAATTCAAAAGCAGTCTTTGGCATTTGGTGTGCGATGATCTTATGCGCCTCAGCGCAGGAGGACTCTCGCACGTTAAGTGAGCGTTCGAACGCCGAAACCGCAGCACAGCGTCGCGAGCCCAATAAAAAGAACAACAGGGGCGGCCCTCCCCGCCCCGCGTCCGCTGAGCTTGCAGCGGTTGATGAAAGGATGCTCAAGAATTTGGGAGCCGAAGATTTGGCGAAGTTGTCTTTGGAAGATCCTTTGCTAAAATACGCCTATGTCTGCGTTTTTACGCGCTCTTATGGTGCGTTTGAACAGTTAGATCCGTTTTTGGAACTCGTGCTCGCAGACATGCGCCGCCGGGGGGAGGAGGTCTCACCGGTACTACTCAAACTGATGGCTGACAATTACGATAACGACATTGAATTTTTCATTCTCCTCAAAATTGAGCATCTCGATACGGTTCGCATCGAACCGTTTCTGGAATACGCACGCAAGTTGCTGCGCGAACGCGCGCAAACCATGACAAATTATGCGGCGGGTGGTGCTTTGTACATACTCGGGCGACATGGCACAAAAGAAGATGAGGCACTACTCGAATGGGTGCTGAAAGAGCGTCCCTATGTGGCTCATGACGTCACAAGTGCACTGAGTAATCTGAGGGCTCGGCTGAGTCTCAAAGACAAACCCAGTCCCGAGCGGGGCGAGATTCCATCATCAAATACCGACAATCATGTTCGCAAAGATCAACATAAAGAAAATTTCCCCCTATCCCTGACAAAACCATGGATCATCGGTGGCGTAATTCTCGTGGTATTATTGGGTCTGTATCGCCTCCTGCGCAAAGGGCGGCGCGCTAATTCAGTATGAATTAATGGAGTTAATCTCCTGATACTTTCAAACTCGACTCTTCAGTGTCATCTCCACTCTAAGTGAGTAATCAAATACCTAACATTCATTTGATTACTACAAACACAGCCGCTTAAATAACTCATTCAGCGGCAACTGCAAACAAATGTAAAAATCGCCGAACTCTGAGTATCTAGCAGAAACTTCGTCGAAGCGCATTTCGTAGACGATGTCTTTGATGTCGGAGGTGGATTTTGAGAGGAGGGTGACGCCCCATTCGTGTTCGTCTAGGCCGGTGGAGCCGGTGATGAGTTGGAGGATTCTTCCTGAGTAGGTGCGGCCGACGCGGGCGTGGCCGGCCATGAGGGTGCGGCGTGCTTCGTAGTCGAGAGCGTACCAGTTATCGGTTCCGCTGCGGCGTTTGGTCATGGGGTAGAAGCAAACGACTGGCCAATCGGGGAGTTGCGGATAGACGCGATAGGAGCGGTAATGAGCCATGCGCTCGTCGAATTCTTTGAGGGCGGTGGCGTATTCCTCGCTGTCGGCGCTGAGGTTTTTTTCGGCGACCAAAGTTTCCGCAATGTATTGTTCGCGGGTGGTGGTGTATTCGGATGGCTCAGTGATGGAGAAATAGGAATACGCGGCTGTTAGAATTTCTGGTCCTAGGGAAAGGGAGAGTTGTTTCTCGAACGCGTTGGCGACGTGGAGGTCGGGGGTGAGCAGCATGAAGCCGAGATCGGCTTTGGGCGAGACGATGGAGAAAGTGAGAAGTTGGGTGTCAGGGGTAGCACGTATTTCTTGGATCAGCTCGGTGAAGCGGACTTTGGATTGGCGTTGTTCGTCATCGGTGAAGAGGGACCATTGGGAGTAGTCGATGTGGTAGAAGAGGTGAAGAACGTGCCAGCCTTCTTTGGGTGGGAGTGGAGTCATTGAAGTGTTAATAGTGAAGTTTGAAGAGTGAAAGCAGAGCGAGTTTTTACGAGCAATCAGAATTTAGGCGAAGCCGTGATGGCTTGGACGGAGCGAAGCGGAGTCAATGAAGAGGAAGATTTGGAATCTAACGAATGTCGGTGGAGATTTCGGTTTCGAAGAGGGTTTTGAATTGTTCGATGGGCGCGTCGATAGCGGGGCCTTCTAGGACTTGGATCATCCAGCGTGGGTTTTCGCCGGTGCGGTAAGAGGCGTGCATTCCCATGTCGGTGAAGCCATCGGTGGCGGAGATGTTTAGCGTTTCGTTTCCTGAAACGGCGAGTGTGGTGCTGTCGCCGACGAGTGTGCCCTCGCTGTCACGGAAGAAGATCCGGATGGCACCGGAAGTGCCGGTGGCTTGAATTATGATGACGGGAATGAGCTTGATTCCGCGCCGGACGATATCGGGATTTTCACCTTGGGTGACGGGTTCGCGCCAATAGGTTTCGACAGATGAAACAGTCAGAATTTTACCTTCGACAGGTAGGCTGACTTTTTTCGAGATCTGCGAATCCACTGGGATTTCTTGGGAAAAGTGAATGACCGCTAGAGCAGCGGTGATAAGCAAGGCGCCTACGATGGCGAACATGCTGACTTTTTCGAGTTTCGACAGGGTGGCAAAAAAGCCAGGAGATTCGGCTACGGGTTTTGCTTGGATTTTTGGACTTCCAAAGTTTTCGGATGATAGATTTTTTTCCATCACGCTATAGCTTTTCTCGGAATCGAGGGCTTGCTCGGAACTGTCTTCTAGTTCCCACAAATCGTTTTCACCAAATCCGATGAATTCCTTGGGAGTGTCTTTCGAATTTCCAGTTGGAGAGTTTTCAGGGAGTTGGGAATCGTTATTCGTCATGAGTCACAGGAGTTTTTAGAATTATCAAAATGAAATAGCGAGTGAAGAAAGTGCAAAAGCGGGTTGAGGATTTCGGTCTTGTTTGATGGTGAAGAAATGACCAGTTTCACGGACAATATTTGATTTCGTGAGCATGGCTAAGTTATTTGGGACAGATGGAATAAGGGGTAAAGCCGGCGAGTACCCGGTGACAGAGGCGGTTGCTAAGCGTTTAGGGGCGGCGGTCGTGAAAGCGCTGGGTCGTGGAAAGGAGACAGAGATATTGATCGGAAGGGATACCCGTGAGTCTGGTTTATGCCTTGAAGCGGCGTTGATCGATGGGCTTCTGGCGAGCGGCGCGAAAGTCATGAGACTTGGTGTGGTTCCGACACCTGCGCTGGCATTTTTAGTCCGGCATCTTGGGGCGGATGCTGCGGTGATGATCACTGCATCGCACAATCCGTTTGAAGACAACGGAATGAAGATTTTTGGTCCAGCGGGGTATAAGTTGGATGATCGGTTGGAGGAGGAAATTGAGAATATGTTGTTGAGTTCCTTAGACCAGATTGAGTCAGTCGGTGGCGGATCGGTTAGAGATGTTTCGGATGGCTTGGAAATGTATGCGAAGATGGCGAAAAGCAGTGTGGAGGAGATGAGCCTGCGTGGGATGAAATTGGTTTTGGATGCGGGTAATGGTGCGGCGTACGGGATTGCTCCGAAAATTTTCAGGGATTTAGGAGCGGAGGTGATCACGATGGCGATTGCTCCCAATGGTAAAAACATCAACGAAGGATGTGGAGCTGTGCATGCGGAGAAGGCTGGGCAAATGGTCAAGGAGCAAGGCGCGGATTTGGGGATTTCTTTGGACGGTGATGCGGATCGGGTGATTTTTTCTGCCGCGGATGGCAAGGTTCTGAGCGGAGATAGGTTGATGACTTTGGTTGCGCTTGGATTACATGCGCGAGGGCTACTGAAACATAACGGTATGGTGGCGACGGTGATGAGTAATCTCGGTCTTGATGAAGCGCTGAGAAAGCAAGGCATCACGGTCATCAGAGCGGGAGTCGGCGATCGCTATGTTTCGGATCAAATGCGAGCGAATGATTTTAATTTCGGCGGTGAAAATTCCGGGCATTTGATTTTCTCGGATTATGCGACGACGGGTGATGGGATCATGAGTGCGCTTCAGGTGTGTCGACTCATCAGGGAGGATGGTAGAAGTTTATCTGAATTGGCTGCTGTGATGACCGAGTATCCTAGCACTTTGCTGAATTTGCCGGTCCGAGAGAAGTCGCCGATTGAGACGCTTCACGCATTGCAAGCACGGATAAGCGAAGCGAATTTGGCGTTTGGAAACGAAGGTCGTCAGTTGATTCGTTATTCAGGCACAGAGTCGAAAATTCGGGTGCTCGTTGAGCATAAAGATGCGGATGTAGTGAATGAGTGGATTGAGAAATTTAAACAAACGATCAAGGAGGAATTAGGATGAAACACGATGCATCAAACGGTTTGCCGCTGACTCTAACAAGAAACATGGAAGATTTTCCTGTGGGGAATCGACCGATGAAAGAATGGCTGCCAACGGCGAGCGCGGCTTTGAAAGCGAAGATTGAAAGCTGTTCGTTTCCGTGGGATTTGTTAGCGATTAACGAAATGATCGTTGGGGGCATGAGTGAAAATGAAATTTCCGGAGAGATCCACGCTTCTGCGGTGATAGAAGGAAAACTCAAGCTCGGGAAGGGATCGAAAATTTTGCCCGGAGTTTTCATAGAGGGCAATGTGGTGATTGGTGAGAACTGCAAGATCGGGCCGAATTGTTATATTCGAGGAAACACGAGTATCGGCAATCATTGTCATATCGGCCAATCTGTGGAGTTGAAAAACTGCATCATTCTGGATCGAACGAATGTCGGGCATTTGTCATATGTGGGGGATTCGATTTTAGGCGAGGGCGTGAATTTTGGAGCTGGGACTATCGTTTCAAATCTCAGGCATGACGGTGGGAATCATCGTTCGAAGGTGGGGGAGGAGCTGGTCGATACTGGGCGCAGAAAATTTGGCGTGGTGGTAGGCGATGGCGTTCACACTGGCATTGGGACGTTGATTTATCCCGGAAGAAAAATTTGGCCACATGCAACAACTCGGCCGGGGGAGATTTTGGAGAAAGATAAGATTGTCGATGCATGATTTTTAGTTATCACTAACAACATGTGTGGCATCGTCGGATATGTGGGTAAAGGTAGTGCGGCTTCGGTTCTCATCAGTGGGCTGAAGCGGCTTGAGTATCGTGGCTATGACTCGGCGGGCATGGCTTTGTTTGACGATGGGAAAATTTGTGTCAGCAAGGCAGTGGGAAAAGTCGCGAAGCTCAATGAGAAAGTGAAATTAGAATGCAGTTCTGAGCTGTTAGAGTCTGCAAACACTGGGATTGCTCATACGCGTTGGGCGACACATGGCCCGCCAACGGAAGCAAACGCGCATCCGCATTTGGATCAATCTGGAGAGATTGCTTTGGTGCATAACGGGATCATTGAAAATTATCGCGTGTTACGAGCCCGGCTGGAAGGTAAGGGTCATCAATTTTTATCTGATACGGATACAGAGGTATTGTCGCATTTGATTGGTGATTGTTACAAAGATAATCTGTTTCAGGCGATCTGCGATGCGTTGCATCAGGTTGTCGGCACATTTGGAATTGCGGTGATCTCAACGCGTGAGCCGGGTCGCATCATCGCGGCAAGACGTGGTAGTCCAATTGTGATCGGGGTTGGAGATGGAGAAGTGATTTTGGCCTCAGATGCCTCGGCGATTCTCTCTCATACACAGCGTGTGATTTATTTGGATGACAATGACATCGCGAACATCACAGCGAATGGTATTGATATAAGAGATTTAAATAATGTCCCAGTGACGCGTGAGATCGCCGAGCTAGCGCTTGATAAGGAGGCGGCGGAAAAAGGTGGTTTCGAGCATTTCATGCTCAAAGAAATTTACGAGCAGCCTGATGCTTTGGCGAATGCGATACGAGGTCGGCTAGATTTTAATTTGGGATCATCTGTGCTTGCAGGGATGGCTACATCGGCACGTGACCTTGCGGAATTATCGCGGGTTGTGATGGTGGGTTGTGGGACCTCATTGCATGCGGCAATGGTTGGTGAATATGCCTTTGAAGACCTCGCGGATATCCAAGCAGAAGTTCAGCAAGCTGCGGAATTTCGATATCGGAATCCTATTTTGGGAAATCGTGATTTTGTGATCGCGATCTCACAGTCGGGCGAGACGGCAGATACTCTGGCAGCAGTAAGAGAGGCGAAGCAAAAAGGAGCGTTCGTCATGAGTCTGGTCAATGTTGTTGGATCGACGATAGCGAGAGAGACCGGACGAGGGGTTTACTTGCATGCGGGTCCGGAAATTTCGGTGGCATCGACCAAGGCATTTACCTGCCAGGTCAGCGTACTTTTGATGATGGCTCTGAAACTGGGGCGGGGCAGGCGATTTTCTCGTGACGAGGGTTTGGCGTTGGCGAATGAAATTGCGAACCTACCAAAGCTCGTGCAACAGGTCATTGATAAGGACAAGCAGATCGCCAAGATCGCAGAAGGCTATGTGAAAGCTGAGCACGCATTCTTCATCGGGCGTGGTCCGATGTATCCAGTGGCGTTAGAGGGAGCGTTGAAGCTCAAAGAAATTTCCTACATTCATGCTGAGGGATACCATGCGGCGGAGTTGAAACATGGTCCGATTGCGTTGCTACAACCGGGCACGCCTGTGATCGCTGTGGCGTGCGAGGGTCCAGCCAAGGATAAAACCTTGGGAAATGTCGAGGAGTGCCGGGCGCGTGGGGCGAAGATTCTAGGGATCGTCACGGAAGGGGATCACGAGGCCGAGGAGGTGATGGATGATTTTATCTCTATTCCGCGGACGCACCCTTTGGTGGCAACTATCCCTGCCGTGGTTGCGTTACAGATTTTTTCTTATCACGTAGCGCGTCTGCGAGGTTGTGAAATTGATCAGCCGAGAAACCTAGCGAAAAGCGTCACGGTTGAGTAGTGCCTGATTTTTCCCATGCGAGCAGTCTAGATTTACAAGCGGTGCCCCAGCGGAAGCCGCCTAGGGATCCATCTTCTCGGATGACTCGGTGACATGGAACAAGGTAGGCGATGCGGTTTTTTCCGACTGCGTTTCCGACTGCACGGGCGGCATTGGGTTTACCAATGCGTTCGGCGAGCTGGCTGTAGGTGGCGGTTTTGCCGCTTGGGATTTCCAACAATGCTTTCCAGACTTGCAGTTGGAATTCGGTGCCGTGGAGGTCGAGGTTTAGCGGGGTGGCGGACTCGTCTTGGAAGATCTGGCGGGCGAGATTGGCGGCTAAACCATCGTTGCGTTTGAGTGTGGCGGTCGGGCAATCGTAGGTCAATTGCTCGTAAGAATCGGCTTCGTCGGTTTCAAAAAATGAGAGGTGAGCGATGCCTTTTGGGGAGCTTGCGATGAGCATGTTTCCAACAGGGGTTTCTGAAATTCCCCATTCTAATTCTATGTTCACGGGGTTAGACTGCATTTTAATTAAGTTGGAATTATTATCAGAAGTCGTTGGTTAGTAATTATTTACTGACATTTAATGTTTCTTAAATAACTCAGCTTCTTTTTGATTGAAGCGGTCGTTCTAAATTAGAGGTAGCGGGTTAGTGCATCGACTTTAGACTGGTTCAATTCATTGGCTATAGCGACAGTGAGGCTGAGCATGGCGAGGTAATCGTTGATGTCGATGATGGCGTTGTGGGAGTGGATGTAGCGGGTTGGGACGCCGAGGACGACGGATGGAATTCCGTCATTGGCGAGGTGGAAAGAGCCGGCATCGGTTCCGCCGC
>JANPJY010000018.1:0-54178 GCA_031425735.1 Akkermansiaceae bacterium
ATTCTATATTCTTGAAGAATTAGAAATCGTAACCTTCTTCGCCGTGATCTGTGATATCGAGACCGGCGGTCTCAGATTCAGGTGTTGGGCGGAGGCCGATGACTAATTTCACCACGTAAGCGATGACAACAGTTCCCACGATGGATAGTCCGAGTGTGATACCGATGGCGATCAACTGTTGACCAAGAAGACCACCGTTTTCAACCAGCTTGTCCAAGCCGTTTGTGGCGGCGTAGGTGTTGACTGATGTAAGGTTGCCGTTGACGTCGCTGGTTGCAAGCACGCCGGTGAGGACAGCGCCCAAGGTGCCGCCAACTGCATGGATACCAAAGGTATCAAGTGCGTCGTCGTAACCGATGGCTTTCTTGACATACATCACGAAGATGTAAGGCACGATTGCAGCAAGAACACCGATGATCATAGCACCTGTGGCGTCAACGAATCCGCAAGCAGGAGTGATAACCACTAGGCCGGCAACAATACCCGAGCAAATGCCAAGGATAGAAGCGTGACCTTTGAGGACTTTTTCCATGATGGCCCAAACGAAACCAGCGGTTGCAGCAGCAAGGGTGGTGGTCATGAAGGCGTTGGCAGCAACACCGTCAGCAGCGAGCGCCGAACCGGCGTTGAAACCATACCAGCCAACCCAGAGCATACCTGTGCCGACCATGCAGAGAACCATGCTGTGTGGAGACATTTTGTCCTTACCGAAGCCAATCCGCTTGCCAAGGATGATGCAGAGTATCAGAGCACTCCAACCAGAAGTCATGTGAACGACCGTTCCACCAGCGAAGTCGATTGACTTGATAACCGCGTCACCGTTCCAGACACCGTTCATGTAACCGGTTACACCCCAGATCATGTGAGCCATTGGGATATAGACGACGAACATCCAGATGAAGATGAATGCCATGATTGCAGAGAATTTCATGCGCTCTGCGGTTGCACCAATAATAAGTGCAGGGGTGATGATCGCGAACATCAACTGATACATCGCAAAAACGTTTTGTGAGACCCAGTAGCAGTAATCTGTGTTCGGTGCACTTGTTACACCTTTAAGGAAAAAGAACTCCGTTCCACCGAGGAAAGGAGATTCAAAGCTTTTTCCGAAAATCAGACTGTAACCAACAGCCCACCAAATCACGGTGACCATACCAGCGCAACCAAGGCACTGAGCCAAGACACTGAGAACGTTTTTCTTACGGACTAAGCCACCGTAGAACAGGGCAAGACCGGGAAGGGTCATGAAAAGAACCAACGCCGCGCAAGTCATCAACCAGCTGTTATGACCAGGTCCGGGAGTTGCATCAATATTGGAATCCCAAGTGACGTCGCCCGAAGCACCGACACCAATGTTACCGAAGTAACTCTCTAGGTCGGCGAGCCGTTGTTCTGTAGTTGCTGCGGCAGGTGCGGCCTCAGCTGCAGGAGCGGGTTCGGCCACCGCTTCGGTTGGCGCTGGAGTTGCCTCACCCTGACCGAAAGCGGTCGCAGGCATGAGAGGTATGGCGAAACAAGCTACCGCCGCAAGGGCTAGAGCTCGCAGTGTTGTTGGATGTCTTCTTATCATATGAGTCAGGGTTGTCGGATGTTGAGCTGTTACCTTGCGGATTGAAATGCTTGGAACACAGCAGTGACATCCCTAAGCAATGACCGTGCCAAAACCTGAAACTCCAGATTTCCTAGTGGTTTTCTAAAATAAAATCGATGGGCCCATTCAAATAATAGTTGAAAAGTCTTTTTCGACAGAAGGCCAAAACTCCAATTGTTGACTTCTAAGGGCTACCAAATTGTCATTTTTATCTGGACAGATCATAAGGTTTGATTAATTAAACGCGTGTGACGGTTTGCCGGCGCCTCTCATTGGTACGCAGAATGCTAACTTCTGTGAGCCATGCCTGTTCCCTCACGGGGCAGTATGGGATGCTTAAAGCAATCGAATCCAACAACAACAAAACTATGCAAAACTACTACAAAACTATTGGCGCCCTCGTCGTAGCTTCCGCTTTCGCGGCTGGCAACGCTTCGGCTGAAGTCGAATCAGAAATCCACGTCGGATACTCCACCGAGTATCTCTTCCGCGGTCTTAACCTTGGTCAAGACCTCATCGAAGCAGGTCTCGATGTCGCAACTGAGTACAACGGTCTTGGCCTGAGTGCAGGTTTATGGCACGGTTCTTTCAGCAGCGGCACTGGCCAAGATTTCGACGAACTCGACATCTACGGTGAAGTTTCCAAAGACCTCGGCTTCCTCACTGCAGCTATCGGTTACATCAACTACCAGAACCCACGTTTGGCCGCGTTTCCGGACGATGCACAAGAAGTTTACTTCTCCCTTGCTAAGTCGTTCTACGGCGTTGATTTCTCCCTTACTTACTTCTGGGATATCGAAACCGACAACGATGGCTACACCGAACTCGCAGCAAGCAAAGGCTTCGAGCTCAGCCCATGCCTTACCCTTAACACTGGTGTAGTTCTTGCAGCCCTTGCTGAACAAGGTCAACTTGCGCATTTGACTGCAAAAGTGGCCCTTGACTATGCATTCACCGAAACAGCGACACTCTCGCCTTTCATTGCGCATTCTTGGAGTCTTAACAACGATGGCGACACTGCCTACGCAAATAGCACTAACGAGCTCGTTGCAGGCACCATGCTTTCCGTTAGCTTCTAATTTGAAGTTTACGTAAACTGATTAATTTAAGAGCGGTTGCTTCGGTAGCCGCTCTTTTTTTGTTTCATACTTGAACCTCTGGGAATTAACCGAAAACTCCCGCCATGTTCCTTGGCTTCGATTCCTCCACTCAATCCTTCAGCGCGATCGTTCTAGATATCGATCACAACAAAATCGCTGCCGAAGCATCTGTAAATTTCGGTAAAGATCTTCCGCATTACGCAGCACCCAGCGGCTTTATCCCGGGTGGTGCCGCTGGTGAAGTTCACGCCGATCCCATGATGTGGTTGGAAGCGCTCGACTTGGTATTGGGAAGACTCTCGGCCCAGATCGATTTATCTAAAATCACGATGATCGCTGGCTCGGGCCAACAACACGGATCGGTTTATGTGAATGCGACTTTTGATTCGATCATCGCTAATCTCGATCCTACGACTTCTCTCAAAGCACAGCTCTCCAGCTCACTGACCCGCGCCTCTTCGCCCATCTGGATGGATACTTCAACTGGCGTGGAATGTGATGAAATCGCCAATGCGATCGGCGGCGATACAGAAGTCTGCGCACGCTCCGGTTCGATAGCGATCGAACGCTTCACCGGTTCGCAGATTCGGAAATTTTTTAAACGAGCACCGGAAGCCTACGCCGCAACTGACCACGTTCACTTGGTGAGCTCATTCATCGCATCGGTTCTCGCGGGCACATCTCTACCCATCGATTTTGGCGATGGCGCAGGCATGAACCTTCTCAATCTGAAAAGCCTAACATGGGACAAAGATTTGATAGATGCCACGGCACCCGGGCTTTCTGATAAACTTTTACCCGCTGCCTCTTGTCTGAACCCGCAGGCGAAGATCACCTCCTATTTTGTTGAGAAATATGGTTTCGCAGCAACCTGCCAAGTTTGCCCGTTCACCGGAGACAACCCCGCATCACTCGTTGGCATGGGCGCCACCACTCCTGGCCAAGTCGTCATTTCTCTCGGTACCAGCGATACGTTTTTCGCTGCGATGACAGAGCCGAAAACCGATCCGCAAGGTTTCGGTCACGTGTTCGGAAATCCAGCAGGTGGATTCATGTCGCTCATTTGTTTCCGCAACGGATCCCTCGCTCGCGAGGCTTTACGCGATGAGCTCGGTGTGGATTGGAGCGCGTTCGATCAAGAGGAGCTTTCCGCATCGAAATCTTCTGCAGGAAAAAACCTCACTCTGCCATTCTACGGAGCGGAAATCACTCCACGTCACGACTTCGAAAAACCGGTTGTGGAATTTTCAGAAAATCCATCAGACGCCCTCCGTATCCGCTCTCTGTTAGAAGGTCAGTTTCTTAACATGCGTTTGCATTCGCAATGGATGGGAATTGCACCACAACGCATCCTCCTCACTGGCGGAGCATCCAAAAACAACGGCATCGCCCAGATTGTTGCCGACGTATTCCAAGCACCGGTCGAGCGTTTAGAAGTCGCCAATTCCGCAGCATTGGGAGCCGCGCTTATCGCCGCTACTGCTGCTGGAAATGACCTCGTGAAGCTCCAAGCCATTTTCTGCAAACCATCGCCTGGCTCCCGCATCGAGCCCGATACCCATTTAGCATTCAGTTACGCATCCGCGCTCGGCCAATTCAAAAGATTGCTAGAGTCCCAGATCTGAGCCTTTAATTCATCCAACACATCACCATGCAGTTCAAAGACCAAATCGTTGTCGTCACCGGAGCCGGAAGAGGAATCGGCCAAGAAATCGCCAGAGCTTTTGCCGCCGAGGGAGCGAAAGTTGCTTTGATCAGCCGCAGTGAATCGAGCTGCGGAAGCGCGGCGAAAGAGATCAATCAAACCTTCCCGGGTTCTTGCACCGCTTATGCCGTAGATGTATCTAACCACGATGCCGTTCAAGAAGTCGCCAAACGCATCGGCGATGAGATCGGCGCTGTTTCGGTCTTGGTCAACAACGCCGGCATCACTCGCGACGGTTTGCTGATGCGCATGAAAGAAGACGATTGGGACACCGTTCTCGATACCAACCTCAAAGGCGCATTCAACACCGTCAAAGCCTTCATGCGCCCCATGATGAAAGGTGAACATTCGCGCATCATTAACATCGCTTCGGTCATCGGTTTGATAGGAAACGCTGGCCAAGCAAACTACTCCGCAAGCAAGGCGGGACTCATCGGTTTCACCAAAGCCGTGGCACGTGAACTCGCTGGCCGCGCTGTCACCTGCAACGCGATCGCTCCGGGTTTCATCACCACCGACATGACCGATGAACTTCCTGATAATGTGAAAGAAGCAATCATCGCAAAAATCCCTCTCGCAAGCTTCGGAACCACCGAAGACATTTCCAAAGCCGTGCTTTTCATCGCCAGTCGCGATGCGCGTTACATCACCGGACAAGTGCTTGCCGTCGATGGCGGCATGACGATGTAATGCCATTCATAATCCATAACCCCAGCTAAACATAATGAACCTTTTCCTACTCCGCCACGGAAAAGCCGAAGTAAGGAATGCGATCACTCCCGACGATTTTTCGCGCGCCCTGGTGGAAAAGGGCCATGAACAAGCACGCAATGCCGCACGGCTTTTGTCGGCTTCCGAAATGTTACCAGACATCGTGTTGTGCAGTCCATTGGTTCGCGCACGCGAAACTGCAGAATCCTTCACGCAAGCCGCGAACATGCCGGGACCAGTCATGCAAACCTGGCTTGCTTGCGGCATGAGCCCCGAAACCGCCCTCACCGAGCTGGGTGGATTTACGGATTTCAATAACGTCATGATCGTCGGCCACGAGCCGGATTTTTCTCATCTCGTTCAATATCTTCTCGGCTCCGCCGCCGATTCCGTGGAAATCCGCAAAGGCTCACTCACCTGCCTTGAAGTGTTTCCACCATCGCGAAATGCCACCCTCCAGTTCCTGATTCCCTTCAAGCTCGCCAAACACATGGAATAACTCCATATTTCCGGCGTCCGATCTTTCTAACTCTCTTTCCATTCATGTCATCGACCTTTGGTAAACTTTTTCGCATCCACACCTATGGGGAATCACACGGCGGTGCGGTCGGCGTCGTCATCGATGGCTGCCCAGCCCGCGTCAAAGTCAGCACCGAAATCATTCAGAAAGAACTCGATCGACGCCGCCCGGGACAATCCGAGATTGTGACCCCTCGCAAAGAACCCGACACCGCAGAAATTTTATCCGGCGTCCAAGATGGTCTAACCTTGGGAACGCCAATTTCTATCATGGTCCGCAACACCGACCAAAGGCCATCCGCCTACGACGAGATGGCAGAGAAATATCGACCATCTCACGCAGACTATACCTACGATGCAAAATACGGCATCCGCGCTGCATCGGGTGGCGGACGCGCCTCGGCTCGTGAAACCATCGGTCGCGTCGCCGCAGCCGCTATTGGAAAACAAGTTCTCGATCAACTCTGCCCCGGCATCGAAATCCTCGCATGGGTCAAATCCATTCAACACATCCAAGCAAACGTCGATCCCAGCACCGTGACCAGCGAGATGATCGAATCTAACATCGTCCGTACCGGGGATCCATCAGTCGCAGAGGAAATGATTTCTCACATCAAAACCATTCGCTCAGATGGCAACTCCGTCGGTGGCGTGATTGAATGCGTCATTCGCAACTGCCCTCCAGGTCTTGGAGAACCCATTTTTGATAAACTTGAGGCAGAGCTCGCGAAAGCCATGCTCTCCATCCCGGCGACCAAAGGTTTTGAAATAGGTTCCGGATTTTCGGGAACCCTTCTCACCGGCAAAGAGCACAATGATCCTTTCGAAATGCGAGATGGTAAAATCCGCACCACCACCAACCGCTCCGGCGGAGTTCAAGGTGGTATTTCCAATGGAGAAAATATTTTCTTCCGCGTCGCTTTCAAGCCAACCGCCACCATCATTTCCACGCAGGAAACCGTTACCAGCAAAGGCGAAAACACCACCCTTCAAGGAAAAGGCCGCCACGATGCCTGTGTGCTTCCACGCGCGATTCCAATCGTCGAGGCCATGGCGACTCTCGTCTTAATTGACCACGTGCTGCTCCAACGTGCAAGTGGTCCGATCTGTTAGATCATGGAGGCTTTATCGCAAATCTCTCTCGGCGCCGCCGTACTGTTGATTTTCGCAGTCTGCGCCGTCTACATGCTGATCCGCGGCCTACTCAAAACCATCACCAGTCTTTCTGTCCTTGGGCTGAGTATTTGGATCGGCTTTCTAACATGGCAAAAAGCTCCGTCCCTCGCCTTCCAGTGGACCAACCAAACCTCTCCTCTCATCACCACCGGCTTACCCATTCTAACATTTATCCTGTCGTTCATTCTCATCCGGAAAATCCTCAGATTCTTTTTCACCCCCATTTCAACTCAACCCGAAGAATATGACGACTCTCCCCCTCCATCTCGCTCATTCACCGGTAAACTGTTCGTCACTTTCATTTTCGCCACCGTGTTCTGTTTGATTGCTGCTGCCGTTCTCCATCACATCACTTCTGTAGCTGAAATCCGAAACCATGCCCAAAACGGAGGCGTTCAAAATGACATTACCGGCTTCGCGGCACGCCTTAAAAACTCTCTGACTAGCGCAATCCCTGCCTCCTTGATGGATAAACTCGATCCGCTAGCTTCCGAACCTAGAGTTCAGCTCGCCAAAATAATCGCAGGTAACTCTGAAAACCCCGCACAATCGGAAATTAATCCCAAAACCAGCCAGCTCATTGCAATTAAAGATCTCATCGATGAGCCAGAACTCATTTCACTCGCAAAAGATGGCCGCTTTAGCACCCTGCTCCGCCACCCATTACTTTCCAAGGCTGTTAATGACCCGCTAATCAAAAAGGCGCTGGGCATCAAATGATTTCTTTTTGGGCGAACAGCATATCTGTCCGCACGAATCGATCTTGCGACTTTACTTACCCGCCTCAGATCTTGTTCACTCTGCGGTGATGTTGATTCACCGTTTCTCTCTCACCATTCTGTCATTACTGTTTTTCTCGGTTTTGATTCTGAAAGCTCAGGAAAATCCGATTCTTCCTAGTGATCAGGCTGTTCCGCCTCCGGTGGAACGCATCCAGCCAGTTCCTGAACCAGAAATTCCGATAGGTGAATTACAAGAGGAGCCAGTCCTTCCAGAGAACCTCAAAATCAATAACCATGGCGGCAAAATCGAGGGCGATCCTGAGAAAGGGATAAGCTTGGGCGGCCCAGTACACGTTACCGGCGACAATGGATTAGAAATTTTTTCCAATCGGGCTAACGTCGATCTTAAAGCACAAACTGTTACTTTTGATGGTGATGTATCTGTTTACCAAGGCAGTGTTTTACAACGCGGACAGCGTACCATCTACTATTACGAAACTGGTGTCATTGATGCCTCTGAATTACGCATATCCATGGATTCCATTCTTTTGGAGTCTGGGAAATTCACCAGTGAAGGCTCCGGTTCGGATCGTGTCTTTATTGGTGAAAACGCGGGTATAACGACTCATGATGTCCAAAATCCCAGTTACTGGGTTCGGTCAGATAAGACCACGGTTTACCCAGGTGAACGCGTCACATTCAAAAATCTCAAACTGTATGCAGGAGACACTCCCGTTTTCTGGCTTCCTTACTTGAATCAACCTCTCGATGGCGAACTCGGATACCACTTCGTGCCAGGAGCTCGAAGCAACTGGGGACCATTTTTAATGAATACTTACGGCATCATGCTCGGAGGCGAACCCAATCCCCTAACTGGAGAAAATGAGGACGCTTGGCTTCTTTCTAGATGGAAACTCGATCTAAGAGCAACTCGTGGTGCCGCGTTTGGCCTCGATCTCGTCGACACACGACAAGAATATGAGGAAGAGATCAGTGGATTAAGTTTTTACTACGCGCATGATCTAGATTCCCAAGATTCTCGCACAGGTATTCCCCGCACTCGAGTGAATGAAAGCCGGTTTGATATCACGCTGAAAACTCGTTACGAATTTGATATAGAACCATATGCGAATTGGAGATTAGACACAAATCTTAATTTGATATCTGATAAATATTATCTCGAAGATTTTGATCCGCGCCTCTTCCGTGCCAATCCTGCTCCTGATAATACGATTGGATTTTATCGCAGGGATGATGATTCGCTATTATCAATATTCGGTCGTTTCCGAGTAAACGACTTTTATAGGTCAGACACCCAATTGCCAGAAATCGCACTGGATCAAGTCCGCAAGCCTATCTTGGACAGCCCGATCTTACACGAAGGCCAGACATCATTTTCTATTCGCGGTGTTGAAGCTGCAAATATTACCCGCCGCAATATTTTAGACCCGCTTCTGAGTCTGCCGCCTGGCGACCCACAAGTACCGGGTCTTCTCCTTCAACTTAATGGATATGAAAGAAATCTTGTTGAGCAGATCCGAGCTCTGGATGCAATCAATCCGTTGGACCCTCGAATCCCATCACTCAGAGCGCAACTGCTAGACACCGGATTCAATCGTTTTCATACCAATCATTCCTTTACCGCGCCTCTTACTTACAAAGATTGGTTTTCTCTCACCCCTCACATCGGAGCTGCCTACACACATTATTCAGGCATACAAGGCCCTGCTGTATCGGATGCTCGGTTCATGCTGCATGGCGGCACCGAAGCTGCGCTTAAATTCTCCAAAAACTATGGAGATATTCGAAACAGAGATCTTGGCGTGGATGGTCTGCTTCACGTCTTTCAACCATATGCGAATTGGTCAGTCACAGCATCAGACGAATTAGCTACAGATTTTCCAAAAATTGATCGCCTTACCTTTACAACCCGACCGCGTTCACTCGATCCTATGCGCTACACAGCGATCGATGAATTCGATAGCTGGAATATCATTCGGGTTGGCGCACGAAATCAACTCATCACGCATCGTGATGATCAATCACACGAGTGGTTGCATCTCGATACCTACTTCGATACCTATGTTAATGACCCGGAGGGAACTCGGGATTATTCTAACTTATACAATGACGTGCGCTGGCAACCCCTACCTTGGTTGGGAATTGATTTGGAAACTCAGCTGCCGGTTTTTGACAATGGATATGGCTTTTCGGAGTTGAGCACGCGAGTTCGTTTCATGCCAAACGAAAACTGGGAGTTCTCCGTGGCGTACCGCCAGCTTAATAACCATCCCGTTTTACTCGATTCAACACGCATCGACCTAGCGACTTATATTCGTTTGAGTGAAAACTGGGGAGTGGGATCCCGTCACATCTTTGAAATGGATGATGGCACCATCGAGCTACAGGAATACACCATCCAGAGAGAACTCGGCGACTGGGTCGCTGGTGTGGGCCTCAGCCATATTGATAACCGCTACCAAGATGAATTTGGAATCATATTCAGCCTAACATTAAAAAGCTTCCCATCAGCATCTCTACCTTTGAGCTTCAGCCAAAACTAATTTCCATCTTATGCCAATTTCACCAAACGAGCTGCTAGAAGCCTTACGCTTCAGATACGCAACCAAAGCATTCGATCCTTCTCGCAAGATAACTCCGGAGACTTGGTCTGCGATTGAAACATCACTCATTTTAACTCCTTCATCATTTGGACTTCAGCCATGGAAATTTATCGTTGTGGATTCGCCTGAAACACGGGAGAAACTCAAAGCCGCATCCTGGGGACAAAGTCAGGTGACTGATGCCTCGCATCTCGTCGTGTTGACCGCGCGCACGGATCTCTCACAGCAAGATATTGAGACTTGGATCGTTCGACTTGCCGAAGTTCAAGAAACTCCTTTGGAAAATCTAGCGGGATATGCAGCTATGATCTCATCTTTCAGCAGTCGTATGACGCCATCCGAAAAACAGGTATGGAATACCCGCCAAGTATATATCGCTCTGGGTCAGCTGATGGCTTCCGCTGCGGTGACTGGAATCGATAGCTGCCCTCTCGAAGGCATTTCACCTAGCGATTATGATGAAATCCTCGGTTTAAAAAACTCTGGTTACGCCACTGCGGTCGCATGCGCACTTGGATATAGATCCGCAGAAGATAATTACGCCAAGGCAAAAAAAGCCCGCTTTTCTGTCGATACTCTCATCTCTCATGTTTAGGCCATAGGGCCACGTTTATGGCTTACCCCAAATCCCAAGCCAACGATCAACGCTCTTTCCCTCTACATCTGGAAGCGCTCGAGATTGAGGATTTCTAACATTTAATAGCATCTTTGCGCCACGCTCTCGCATGCTCGCCATAAAAAGATCATGCTCTAGATCAAAGTACGATGTGCAAACCATATACCCGCCTGGTTTTATCGCGGCAATGGCTTCATCCAAAATTCCCTCCCATACCATTGGCTCGTGCCAGTAGTTTTGATGTCGTATAAAAATGATATCGAACCTCGGCAAGGTCTTCATCCTCCCAAGCATGGCGGCATTTCCCTGCATAAAATGAATTTCACAATCCGTCGATTTCCAGCGGCGTGATGCTTCTTGAATCGCCTCTCCTCTGAGGTCGATTCCTAGATAAAATTCGACCACTGCCGGTGCGAGCGCCTCGATCAAAGCTCCAGTTTCATCCGCACGACCACAGGCAAGATTGAGGACGGAAAGCTTTCCCTCCCAGCGCATCTCAGCCGCTAAAAATGTCTTTTTTAACGTCGCTCCAAGCCTTCGGATATCTCCGGCTATACCCTCATATGAAAAAGGTAAATGCTGAATCATGGTCGTTTCATTGATCGAGCAACGGAATACTCAACTTAAGAACAGTCTCTTCAGGGAGTGTAAAGTATAGACCTTCGGATGATTTTTTCCCGTAAATTTTACCAGTGGCTTTATTTACCCCAATCGAGATTACCTCGGTTTTCACACCTGTTTCTCCACCAAATTCATCAACCAACTTTTGGGTAATTTCAAACGTGAGGAAGGGCGACTCAAGGGCAGTGGCAGCATCTTCATCGTCATCGGAGAGCCAGCTTGTCACCTCTAAATTTTCGATGACACCAATCAGGAAATTCGCTTTGAGGGGGTCCAGGTTTGCCGTCGCGTCTTTACCTCCATTTGATGCTTCCCACTTATCCGCAACGAAGTCGTATCTCAACTCGATAGACTCCATGCCAATTTGTTGCCGCTTAAAGCTAGTGATATCCACGCGATTAAATGAACCCAATCTTGCATGCCTCCACTCATGCTGACGAACCGCAATTTTATCCAGAAATTCAATGTCTAGCGACATGATGCTCGTACTACCTTTTCGCATCGCATAGAGATTTCCTTTCTTATCGAGGCCGAAGTGGATGATTAATGACTGATTGTTTTTTGCCAAAAACGTCAACTTGAGAATCGGTCTGTCCAACCCCCATGCAGAAAGATCTTCGGGCGCTGAATCGGTTACGAACGATAACGCACGCGTTTCAGTCACCGCTTTTAGTAATTCATAAAGCCGCTGCTCATTTGCCACTTGTTCTCTATTGTTTACTGTGGCGATCCATGGCGCGGGCGGCTGACGGGATATTAAAATCGTTGGTGTCGTGGCAGTCTCGATCGCGATCCCGCGAATGGATGCAATATTAAGATTCGTCAGTGTTGCTTCTCTAAGTTCATTCACTGTTAGGGGCAAATCAGAGATAGAAATTAAATCTGGTTCCGATTTTAGCGGCAAATGAAAAACCGTATTGAGTCGATCACTGACGATCGCTTTGGTTGTTCGAGCGTTCTCTTCTTCTGCAGGAAAAATTTCTAAAACGGTTTCTTCCATGGACCCAAAAGTTGTCATCGCGATTTCCGTATCATCTAAACTCGCTCTCTCAATCGGCATAGTCACTTCAGAACGGTCACTCAGTTTGATGGCTTGGAATTCGAATAATCGTTCTAGCAAGTTTTTCATGGTTGCCGGATCAGTCGCGAGATCGAGTGGTTTGATAATCCGCCAAGGTGAGTGGAGCGTTTGCCTTCCCATCGTAAGCTCACCTTCAGAAGTTTTGATTCTTATCTTCTGGAGATTAAGTGGATTAAAATAAAACGGACGGTGATCACGAAAATATTTAAAGTTATCTTTGAACAACGGAAGAATATCTCCAGTGGCGGCATAGACATGAGATTTTCTTCCTACTTCCAAAGGTAATAAATAAATAGTGGGCGCGGGTTTTGAGCCCTCTGCTTGCGGAAGATGCTCCCATGGTGTTCTACGACCCAAGCGAAAAAATGCCAGAGTATCGCCCTTGGCATTTTGAATATGAACATCATGACCTAACGCGCCGAAGCCCGCGAGCTCAGGATCAAGCTTATCTCGCGGCACCATATCTTCAACGATTGTGCTACTCGTAAATCCAATGATCGCTATCGCTGCACGCGCATCCATCCGATCCTCCCAAGGTTTGGTCGCTTGCCAACCACCTGCCGTTTTCATGAAGGTCGCGTACGCGTCTCCAGATTTTAAATTGATTATTGTCGCTTCATTCGGATCAAACTCTGGGAAAATCTTCTCTCCTATCGGCGTCGGTGGCTTGCCGAGCATACGATGCAAATTTCCATCCCGAAACTGCCACAGCGCAATAGCCCCAAAAACTGCCGTAGCAAACGCGATCAATAAAGTGTTGAAAATAGAGCGCACGATAAAAATATTAGGATTCTATGAACGTCGGGAAGAATACACCAAGCCACCAATCAACAAGAATGCCAAGGGCGCGAAAATCAAATTCAGGCGATTGATAAACGACACCTGTGCTTCGAGCAGCGGTAACTTATAGGTGCCGAAGGAGCGTGGTAATGTCCCAACCAAAGATTCCCTCAACACCAACCAATTCGATGCGGATGCCAAAAAATCCATGTTCTCTGCACGTTGCCGATTACTCTGCAAAAAGTCAGTGTTTGAGATCAAGACCATGCGTGAAGTATCGGCAGCAAAGCGGTCGTCGTTTGCAGCACCACGGGTTACTGCAGCTGCAATATAAAGCGGCGCGGCATTGTCGCGAATTGAATCAAAGGTTTCTCCCGCGTCACTTTGCTCCGTTTGGGTTCCAAAATCCGACTCACCCCAGTAACCGGCCATGACCTGAATCAATGGCATCGGTGAAAGTTTCCTCACGATCAAATCATCCGCGTTCTCCCTTACCTCAATCGAGGAAGACGCTCCTTCAAATACCGCAGATTGTCCTTCAAGATCTTTGAGAAAGGAAATACCGGCTGTGAAATTTCCTCTCGCAGCGGTGATTACGCGGTTCGCATCTTTCGTGATAATGCGGTCATTTCTAGGTGTCACACCTTTCGAGCGTAAAAAAGTTTTAAGCTTAGGCGGACACTCACCTGATTCTAACAAAATTAATAATGCAGAGCGGGGTTTGTTCCAATAAGCTTCCAAAGTAGCGATCTCTTGTTCAGTAAAATCATATTTGGGTGCGATCAACGCCACTCCATCGGCATCAGCAGGGATTTCCAGCAAGCCCGCTAAATTGACCGGTGTGATTTGTATGTTCTGATTACGGAAAATAGCGGAAAGATTGTTCCAGGGCGAAGTTTCACCATCTGAATCGATGCGAGACTTGTCCGCTAGAAATAATAAGGATTTAGGTTTTCCCTCGATGCTTTCTACCAACCGCGCGGTGAGCAGGTCTTCACCGCGAAACTTATCAGGCCGACGCTGCCCCTTCTCGTCAACCGCATAAGTAACCATCTCTTCTACGAGCGCCAGAGTGATATGGGGATTCAGGGCAGCTGTGCCTGTTCGCACTTCGCGAGTCACTGGCGCATCTTCTGTCGGCCTCGCGTCGATAAGAATCATGTCGCGAACCAGCTTTACATTGTAGGTCGCCGCAAATTGTTGTGCACGGTCTGATGCTTGGATCGGATCGATCACCTCTAATTTAATCTTTCCACCCGATTCTCTCTCATACTCCTCAGCCAAGACGCGAACTCTCTCATAAATTGGCGAGGATCGGCGGAACACCATGATCCATTTCACGGGCCGCTCGCGCTTCGCTATATCGCCACTTTTTAAATAATTTACCGACCAACTCGATAAACTGTAATCCGCCGCCCTCGAATAATCGGCACGGGTGTAGTTATGCGATGAAATGTAATTCAAACACACCACTGCAAGCAGCAGTAGCGTGATCTGCACGATGGACAGAAAGCCCATGCCAAATCGGTTTGGTCGCGAGGGGCGGCTAGATAGTGAAGACATGATGAATAAAAAGTATCGCGCTTATGGACGCCAGCGGCGCAAATCAATCACTTGGTGGGTAAGGAATAAGATGAAAACGGTGACGGAAAGATAATACACGGCGGGCCGCGTATCGATCAGGCCATTGGCAAAATAATGGAGATGCCGTTGCGAGGAAATGTAATGAAACATGCCCGCTCCAGAAAATGACTCACCCCAGATGATGGTGACGAAACCTAACATATAGATCATTACCAATGCAGTAATGGTGATGATCCCCGCCACGATCTGACTCGATGTCAGAGCCGATGCAAGGCAGCCTATCGCGGTAAACGCGCAGCCCATCAAAAACAAAATTAGAAAACTCCCCCACAACGCACCCTCGGTGTAAGCCGGTGGAAAATCCGTAAGCCACGAAAATGCCTTGATCTGTAAAAATGCCGGAATCCACAAAATCACATAGAAAATCATCGCTGCGAAATATTTGGATAAAACCACCTGCCAAGTCCGCACCGGTGCTGTGAGCAACGTTTCCATCGTCCCGCTCCGCTCCTCATCCGCGAACAATCGCATCGTGATCAATGGGAAAATAAACAGAAAATAAAACCAAAAAAACGGTGTGTGGAACAACACGTAAACCAAACTGTCCTTCACCGGCGTATCGCGAAACCCTTTCATCGCAGACGACAGAGAAAATCCCTGCATCAACACCACGAATGCGAGCACCACCCAGCCAAATGGGTTAAGGAAATAGGTATTGAGTTCCTTTCTCGTGAGGATCCGAAGTATGCGCATGTGGGGGGAGTTTGAACGCCTAGGGCGATTCGTCCAACCTAGAAATTCTGCTAATCCAAACAAAAAACCAATGAGAAACGGCAACCTGCGGCCCAGCATCCATGAATTAATGCGGGTTACACCCCATGGCGGCTACGGGTAGAGCAAACTAATTTCCAACTGCTGGGGGAATCAATACCCCCTTTAATAAAAACTAAATTACCATGAAAACTAGCATCCTAATCCTCAGCCTTAGCGCACTTGGCCTTCTTTCAAGCTGCACATATGTCGCACCACGTAGCCCTGCCACACATACAAGCACCACGACATCTGAGGTTAGCCCGACCACTTATGGTACTGTTCAAACCAAAACAACACGTACATACTAATTTCTAGGAGCTCCCCATCATCATTACCGCATCACCGCCTATTCCGGTCATCGGATTGGATTGGGCGTGACGTAATATGAATTGGGATAAGCTCATACGGAACATGCCGAAAACTCGACCCGCCCATCGGACTAGTCGACAGGCCAATCCGCCCGCAAACGATCTTCCCTTGCGGGCGGAGTTGTTCAGCGTAGAACAACTCGCGCGGCATGCTCGCTCACTCGCGGCTGATCATAACGTAGTCATCAGTCATGCAGCCAACGAACTACTTGCGCGGCTCGACGAGAACGAGCGCGGGCTTCGCGCCTTCAATCGTGCCACCCTTGTCGGCGCTACTCACTGCCGCCTGACTCCGGCAGCCGATTGGATGCTCGATAATTTTTATTTGATCGAAGAGCAGATCCAAATGGCTCGGCGGTATTTACCGCGAGGTTACAGCCGTGAATTGCCGCGCCTCACAAACGGACCTTCCATCGGATTGCCGCGTGTGTTCGAGATGGTTATAGAGCTCATCCAGCATGTGGATGCACGCATCGACGCAGATTCTCTCAGTGCATTTGTCGCTTCCTATCAGACAGTCGATTCCCTGAAACTTGGCGAGCTTTGGGCCATTCCCATCATGCTGCGGTTGGGGCTGATTGAAAACCTCCAGCGCATTGCTGCAATGTTGATAACTGCCCGCGAGGATTGTGAGCTCGCTGGAAAGTGGGTGCACACCCTGCAAGAAATGGCGGAGACTAGTCCCTCGCAACTCGTCATCGTGGTTGCGGATATGGCGAAATCCAATCCTCCACTATCCGGCGCATTCGTGGCGGAATTCTGCCTGCGATTGTCACAAGGCAGCCCGCTTTTGCAACTCGCCCGCTCGTGGTTAGAACACGTCCTCATCGAACAAGGCAGATCCATCGAACTGCTCGTCCATCTCGACAGCCAAAATCAGGCAGCGGATCAAGTTTCCGTAAGTCACAGCATTGGTAGCCTACGTTTCCTAGGTGCGATGGATTGGAAAGAATTTGTGGAAACCCTCAGCGCCGTGGAAATGACCCTGCGCGGCGACCCCGCCGACGTCTACAGCGACATGGAATTTTCCACGCGGGATCAATACCGCCACTCCGTCGAATCCATTGCTCGCCATGGCAATCTAACAGAATCTGAAGTTGCCCTGAAAACGATTGCACTCGCCGAGAATGGCGCGCGCGAACATGGCATGAATGATCGATCCGCGCATGTCGGCTACTATCTCATCGACAAAGGACTTCCGGAGTTAGAGGCCGCCGCGAACGTGCACTGGTCATGGCACACAAACATCGACCGAGGCATCCACCATTGGCCACTTACGTTCTATGCTGGCGGTGGTGTGCTACTGACCTTACTCGCTACGTTCGGCTTCGTCTGGACGACACATTTGCTTGGAGTGAGTGGATGGAAAATTCTTCCGTTCGCCATTGTGTTCCTACTTTGCGCCAGTCAGTTGGCAGTGGCACTCATGAACTGGGTGAGTGGAATTTTAGTAAAACCTAAACCCCTGCCGCGCTTGGATTTCTCCCATGGCATCGATGCGGATTGCCGCACCATGGTCGTCGTTCCGACGATGATTTCAAACATGGATGGCGTAGATCGATTGATCGAAACCCTAGAACTCCATCACTTGTCTAACCGTGATCCGCACCTGCATTTCGCTCTCCTAACAGATTTTATAGACGCCTCTCAAGAATCCATGCCGGAGGACGACGCCTTGCTGGCGCGGATACGCGAGGGCGTGGAAGGACTAAACGAGAAATACCCCGCTGGGCTCCAAACCTTGTTCTTTTTCTTTCACCGACCACGTCTCTGGAACCCAGTCGAAGGAGTATGGATGGGCTACGAACGCAAACGCGGGAAACTCATGGAGTTCAACTCGCTTCTGCGTGGCGGAGGCCGCAAATGTTTTAGCGAAATCTCAGGCGAAACCAGAATCCTGCCCGCCATCAAGTATGTCATCACGCTCGATACCGACACTCAGCTACCGCGCGATGCCGCCCGCCAACTCGTCGGCACCATGGCGCATCCGCTCAACCGTCCGCGATTCGATTCCGAACGCGGCGTCGTGACCGAAGGCTACGCTATCCTGCAACCGCGAATTGGGGTGAGTCTTCCTTCGTCACGTCGATCCTGGTTCGTTAGACTTTTTGCCGGTGAGGCGGGCATCGATCCATACACCCGTCAGGTTTCCGATATCTATCAAGATATCTTCCACGAAGGCTCGTTCATCGGAAAAGGTATTTACGACGTCGACGCCTTCGAAAGTGTATTGAAAGGGCGTTTCCCGGAAAACGCAATTCTGAGTCACGACTTGTTAGAATCCTGCTATGCCCGATCAGCGTTGGTGAGCGATGTGGAACTCTACGAAAAGCATCCGTCCCGCTACGACGTGGACATCGACCGCCGTCACCGCTGGATTCGTGGCGACTGGCAGATCGCCCAATGGCTGCTACCCTACGTTCCAGGCCCGGATGCGCAGAAGCTCGCCAATCCGCTTTCCGCGCTATCACAGTGGAAAATTTTTGACAATCTACGGCGCAGTCTAGTCCCGATAGGACTGATGCTTTTCATCTTGGGAACGTGGTTATTTCTTCCAGAAATCGGCGATTACGGAGCGCTGCTAGTCGCGGCTATTATCCTACTTCCAGGTTTGTTGGCGGCTTGGGTCGATGCGCTCCACAAGCCCTACGACCTCCCATGGTCCATCCACTTGCGCGGAGTGGTCGCGTCCATCGGTCGGCAGCTCGGTCAGATTTTTCTCACCTTCGTATTTCTTCCCTATGATGCGTTCATCAGCCTGGACGCGATCACAAGAACCCTAGTGCGCTTGCTCGTGACCAAGAAACGCTTGCTCGAATGGCGGACGTCGAGCGATTCAGAAAACGCAACCCGTGTCGGTCTGTTAGGTTTTCACGCTACTATGTGGATCGCTCCTGTGGTCGCGTTGGTGACCGGTTTTCTCCTGTATATCCTTCAACCCGCTCATTTGACTTTCGCGCTGCCTGTTCTGTTTCTCTGGTTCGTGGCACCGACTCTTGCTTGGTGGATCAGCCTACCGATTAAACCAATTACGGCTGAACTAACAGATGACCAACGAAATTTCTTACGGATCACCGCACGCAAGACTTGGCATTATTTTGAGACTTTTGTCACCGCCGACGATCACTGGCTAGCACCTGATAACTACCAAGAAATCCCAATTGCAAAGATCGCCACGCGGACTTCACCGACAAATATGGGACTCTCGTTGTTGGCAAATCTAGCAGCCCTAGATTTCGGCTACATTTCAATGGAAGCAATGATCACTCGGACGCGCAACAGCTTGACCGCGATGCAGGGACTCGAGCGTTATCGCGGGCATTTTTACAATTGGTATGACACCCGCACATTGCAAGTTCTCGCCCCGCATTACATTTCTAGCGTGGACAGCGGAAATCTCGCAGGACACCTGCTCACTCTCGCTGCGGGACTTCGGGAGCAAATCGACACCCAAACCTTCACTCAACAAATTTTCGAAGGCCTAATGGATACGATCAGAGTGATTCGTCAAAACGACCACGGAAATCCCGCCATTGCCACAATGGAAGCCGAGCTGAACCATCCACCCTCGAGCCCGCGCGCGGCCCTGGTTTTATTGCAAAGCCTCTCAAAGAAAGCTGCTTCTCTAACAAACGAAAAGTTGTCTCAGCTTCTGAAAAGTTCATGCGATGAGCATTTGGATGAACTCCTGTATATCTCCCCTTGGCTTGCGCTTCCACGATCTCCTGCGCTCTCCAGACTCGAACAGCCATTCTCATTGTGTGAAATTTCCCAGTTAGATAAAACCCAGATTCCCCTCATCGAGGCGGAACTTTTAAAAACCAAAGCCGGGCCAGAACATAATCTTCTGCTTTCCATTGCCCAATCTGTTCGCGAAGCCAATGAGCGCGCTGCAAATCGTATTCTCGAGTTGGAAAGAGTCGCCAAACAGAGCGATGAGCTTGCTGCGATGGATTTTAGCTTCCTCTACAATGCGACGAAGGATCTATTTTCGGTTGGTTACAGCGTCGCGGATAGCCGGTGCGATATCAGTCATTACGATCTCTTAGCGTCAGAAGCACGCTTGTGCAGTTACGTCGCTATCGCCTTGGGACAAGTTCCCCAGAACCATTGGTTTTTCCTAGGTCGCCAACTCATTGGATCGCGTAATGTTCCGCTGCTCGCATCGTGGACCGGATCGATGTTCGAGTACCTGATGCCCTTGCTGGTCATGCCGAATTTTGAAAACACTCTCTTGGATCACACCTATCGCGCCGCTGTGGATCAACAGATCGAGCATGGAAAAATCCGTGGAATACCATGGGGAGTTTCCGAATCTGGATATAGTCGCACCGACGCCCTTCTGAACTATCAATACCACGCGTTTGGCGTGCCGGGCTTAGGTCTGAAACGCGGACTCAATGAAGATCTAGTGATCGCTCCCTACGCTTCCGCCATGGCGCTGATGGTCGCACCACGCGAAGCTTGCGAAAATCTTAAATTGTTAGAATCTGAAGGGCGCTCCGGTGATTATGGTTTTTACGAAGCTGTGGATTACACACCGTCCAGACTGCCGCACGATAAAACCAGCGTCACCATCCGCTCTTTCATGGCACACCATCAAGGAATGAGCCTGCTCGCTATCGACAACTTGTTATGCGACAATCCTATGCAGCGGCGTTTCATGGCTTGTCCCATGCTCAACGCCGCAGATCTCCTGCTTCACGAAAGAGTTCCAAGAGCCACTGCCCGAGTGCGAACGGATAACCCATTGCGTGAATCACCAAGCGAGACGACCGCTGAACCAGAGAAAGTGATGCGCATTTTCACGAATCCGACCCGCGATTCTCCCGATGTGCATCTCCTATCTAACGGTCGTTATCATGTCGCTATCAGCAGTGCGGGCGGCGGCTACAGCCGCTGGCATGATACGGCAGTGACTCGCTGGCGCGAGGATGCGACCCGCGATTGCTGGGGAACATTTGTTTACATACGCGATCTTGCGACCGGTGATTTCTGGTCAACCGCCTATCAACCCACCTTGCAAACCACAGAAGGTTACGAGGCGATTTTTACGCAATCGCGCGCTGAGTTCCGTCATAGCCACGCGGATTTCGACATACACACGGAAATCAGTGTCTCACCAGAAGACGACGTGGAACTACGCCGCATCACCATCAAAAACCGTTCCGCAGTCGAACGGGAAATTGAGTTCACCAGTTATGCGGAAGTGGTTCTCACGAGCCACGCCGCGGATATGGCCCATCCAGCGTTCAGTAATCTTTTCGTTCAAACGGAATTCGTGCCTGCAACGTCCGCCATTCTTTGCGCTCGCCGCGCCCGTTCTGAAAACGAAAATCCACCATGGATGCTGCATCTCATGGTCGGCGCTCAGGGAAATCTCAGCGACGCCTCTTACGAAACAGATCGTGCCCGTTTTGTTGGACGCGGTGGCAACATGGCCAATCCCGCTGCCATGCAAAACCGATCTCCTCTATCTAACACCGTTGGCTCCGTTCTCGATCCCATCGTTTCACTCCGCCGTACCGTCAGTATACCACCGCATGGTAGCGCCGTTGTAACCCTCGTCATGGGCGTAACGGAAACCCGCGAGACCGCTTTGGCACATGCAGAAAAATATCAAAGTCCACAGATTGCAGAACGCGCCTTCGACCTCGCATGGACTCACAATCAGGTGACCCTTTATCATCTCGATATCACAGAAACTGAAGCGCAGCTATACGGTCGTATGTCCGGTGCTCTGATCTACTCCGTCGCAGTGCGCCGTGCAAACTCCAGCATTTTGCTCGCGAACAAGCGTGGAAAAAACGGGCTCTGGAGCTACGGCATTTCCGGTGATATTCCGATGATCCTTCTACGCATCAGCGATGTGGAGAAAATCGAACTCGTCCGCCAACTCATCCACGCACATGCCTATTGGCGAATGAAAGGCCTGACGGTCGATCTGGTCATCCTGCATGAGGATATTTCCGTTTACCACCAATCGCTTGATAACCGTATCTCTGGTTTGATTTCATCGGGAACGGAAGCGCATATGGTAGAAAAGCCCGGTGGCATTTTCGTGCGTGGTCTCGATCAAATTCCTAACGATGACCGCGTTTTGCTTTTAGCTTCCGCACGAATCGTAATCGACGACGAAAAAGGAACACTGGCGGAGCAAATTGAACAACGCGGTACATTTCAACCGTTGATCCCAGCACTGGTGCCCACGAGGCTCGAAGCCTATCCGCCAACCCCACCTCTCCCAACGCGCGAGTTGATTTTCTCTAACGGATACGGTGGCTTCACGCGTGACGGCCATGAATATGTCATCACTCTTCAGCCAGGACAAATGACACCCGCGCCGTGGGTTAATGTCATCGCTAATGCACACTTCGGTACAGTTGTTTCAGAAAGTGGATCTGCTTACACGTGGGCGGAAAACTCACATGAATTCCGTCTAACACCTTGGAACAACGATCCCATCCGCGACACATCGGGCGAAGCATTCTACATCCGCGACGAACAGAGCGGACTATTCTGGTCGCCCACTCCTCTACCCGCTCGCGGCAAGACTCCGTATGTCATCCGTCATGGATTCGGCTACACCGTTTTCGAACATACGGAAAACGGCATCAAATCCGAGTTGTGGGTTTATGTGGCAATAGACGCATCGGTGAAGTTCACGGTGTTAAAGCTGAAAAATATTTCGGGTCGGCCGCGCCGTTTATCGGTCACCGGATTTTGGGAATGGGTGCTCGGCGATCTGAGACAAAAAAGCCTGCTCCACGTGCGAACCGAAGTAGATCTTAAAACTGGCGCGCTACTCGTGCGAAATCTCGATAACACCGAGTTTCCAGATCGCATCGTTTTCCTCGATGTGAATCATACCATACGAACGGTCACGGGGGATAGAAAGGAATTCATCGGCAGAAACGGCAACCTAGCTGAACCCGCTGCGCTGAAACGCGAACGCCTTTCAGGTAAGGTCGGCGCGGGACTCGATCCTTGTGGAGCGATGCAAGTCGTCTTCGATCTAGCAGCCGGACAAGAGCGGGAAACTACTTTCCGTCTCGGGGTCGGCCGCGGAGTGAGGGATGTGCAAAATCTGATCCATCGTTTCCGTGGGGCAGATGTCGCGAGAGACGTGCTAAATGGTGTATGGTCGTATTGGAATCGGACGCTTGGTGCGGTGAATGTGGATACGCCCGATCCCGCAGTGAACGTGATGGCAAACGGTTGGTTGCTTTATCAAACGTTGAGTTGCCGGCTCTGGGGCCGCACGGGTTTCTATCAATCAGGAGGCGCATTTGGTTTCCGCGATCAGTTACAAGACTCCATGGCGCTCGTTCATGCAGAGCCCGCGCTCACACGCGAGCAGTTACTGCGTGCCGCCGCACGGCAGTTTAAAGAAGGCGACGTGCAACATTGGTGGCATCCTCCAGCAGGTCGTGGTGTGCGCACGCATTTTTCTGACGACTATCTATGGCTACCTTACGTCACCTGTCGATACATCAAGTGTATCGCGGATACCGGTGTGCTTGATGAAATGATTCCCTTTCTCGAAGCCCGCGCCGTCAAGCCTGAGGAAGAAGCTTATTATGACCTTCCACACCACGCCGATGAATCCGGCACGCTCTATCAGCATTGCGTGCGCTCGATTGAAAACGGACTGAGATTCGGCGAACATGGTTTACCGTTAATGGGTTGCGGAGATTGGAACGACGGCATGAATCTTATCGGAAAAGACGGGCGCGGAGAAAGCGTTTGGCTAGCGTTTTTTTTATACGAAGTTCTCACTCACTTCGCTCCACTCGCTCGCGCTCGCGGTGATCATGATTTTGCCAAACGCTGCCTCGACCAAGCACAGGAGTTGCAGAAAAACATCGAGCAAAATGCATGGGACGGTGAGTGGTATCGCCGCGCCTATTTCGACAACGGCGATCCTCTCGGCTCTCATTTAAATCAAGAATGCCAAATCGATTCTCTGCCACAGAGCTGGTCGGTCATCAGTGGTGCTGGTGACCCATACCGCTCACGCCAAGCAATGGAATCCGTGAATCAACGTCTCATTCGTCGCGATGCGGGGTTGATTCAATTGTTCGATCCACCATTCGATAAATCCCCGCTTAATCCAGGTTACATCAAAGCCTACATCCCCGGTGTGCGCGAAAACGGCGGGCAATACACCCACGCCGCGATCTGGACCGCAATGGCATTCGCTGCCATGGGCGAAAATGAACGCGCATGGGAAATTTTCACACTCCTCAATCCTGTCAATCACGGCTCAACTCCCGAACAAATCGCGACATATAAAGTCGAGCCCTATGTCGTCGCAGCAGATGTCTATGGTGTGGCACCCCACACCGGACGCGGCGGCTGGACATGGTACACCGGATCAGCCAGTTGGATGTATAGACTTTTGTTAGAAACTTTGTTAGGCGTTCATCTCGAGGGAAATCAACTCCGCCTTGATCCGCGGCTTCCTGATGCATGGGATACCTATAAAATCCATTATCGTTATCACCAGACGACCTATCACATTACCATCTCAAGATGTGCTGATACTAACGCTGAAAGCAATATGCTTATCCTAGATGGAAACAGCATCCCAGGCGTCTTGCTTCCGCTTGTGGATGATCAGCAGGAGCACCATGTTGAACTAAAAGCAAGAATCAAAAGGCGGGTTTAACCCCATGGGAAAAATCATGTTGTTATGACATTATAGCTCTCCTTGGGGATATAACAAACCCAAACAATATGTACCACTCACACTCCAACTCAGATGTCCGTCGCCTACGCATCGCAAGCCTTTTGCTATTAGTAAACCGCTTGTTAATTGTAGCTTCCATTGGATTGCTCCTTGTCGCGATGTTCGGCAATGATCAGCATCTAACATTCATTGGATCTGCATTACTTGCCATCAGTTTCATCCTCATCATCGCTCAAAGAATTGCCGCTCTACATGTTGGCTGCTCTTTCTGTAGAACCCCCGTCCTTGGACCGATGAGTTACATCAAACATCGCAAAGCCAGGCGTTTGCTTGGCAGTTATCAACTGAGAGTCGCTTGTGCGATCCTGTTCAACGATCGCTTCTGCTGTCCTTCCTGTAATGAACACAGTTCGGTGCATATCAAGGAAACATTGCTCACACCTCGCCCACGGGAATCCAGCATTTATCAAATCTCCAGACTCTTATAGATTATTTTGCAACACACATGAAGCTCTCTCCCAATCATCTCAAACGCTACAAGGAAATTGCCAAGATCTTCTGGAAATACGGGCGTTCAGATCTGGTCCAACACATGGGCAATCAGGATGAAATCGATCCCATCGAAATAAACCCCGAGCGCGATGGCAAGTGTACGCCCGATCAACTCACGGATGACCTCGAAGCCATGGGCCCGACCTATGTGAAACTTGGCCAAGTGCTTTCAAGCCGACCCGATTTACTTCCTGCACCCTTCCTCAAAGCGCTCGCAAGACTTCAAGACAATGTGAAACCTTTCCCCTTCGAAGAAGTGGAAGAGATTGTCACAAGAGAGCTCGGCGTTCGTCTTTCCAAAGCATTTGCCAGCTTCGAACCTGAACCGCTCGCCGCCGCCTCACTCGGCCAAGTGCATTCGGCAACTTTGCGTGATGGCAGGCTCGTCGTCGTTAAAGTTCAGCGACCTAATATTCGCCCGCAAATCGCGGAGGATTTCGAAGTCCTGGCAGATATCGCTAAATTTCTAGACGCGCATACCGCTACGGGTCGGCGCTACCGTTTCTCCACTATTGTAGAAGAATTCCGCGCCTCAATTCAGCATGAGCTCAACTATGAACGCGAGGCGCAAAACCTCATCGCCATGGGCGAGAATCTCAAAGAGTTCGAACTCATTCATGTACCGCAACCCGTTGCGGATTACAGCACGAAATGCGTGCTCACGATGGATTACGTCGGCGGCCGTAAGATCACCAAAGTCAGCCCGCTCGCGCGCTTGGAAATCAATGGCGCAGAACTAGCCGAGGAACTTTTCAAAGCTTACCTCCAACAAGTTCTCTTGGATGGTGTGTTTCATGCCGATCCTCATCCCGGCAACATCTTCATCACCGATGACGGCCACATTGCTATGTTAGATCTCGGCATGGTGGGACACACCACGCCGACGATGCAGGGAAATCTCATCAAACTACTCATCGCGATCAGCGAAGGAAAAGGCGATGACGCCGCCGACCTAGTGATCCGTGTCAGTGAAAAAGATGAAGAATTCAAACAAGTCGAGTTCCGTAGCCACGTCAGTCAGCTTTTGGCCGAGAGCCAAAATCAAGGCCTGGAACAACTTGATGTCGGTAGCATTTTGCTTGGAGTCACCAGCAACGCCGCCGAGAACGGCCTGCATGTTCCAGGAGAACTCACCCTTCTCGGTAAGACATTGCTGCAGCTCGATGAAGTCGGAAAAATCCTCGATCCCAACTTTGATCCCAACGCCTCCATTCGTCGCAACGTCGGTGAGATCATGTCTCAGCGCATGAAAAAAGACGCCACACAAGGCAGCGTTTTCAGCTCGCTGTTAGAGATGAAGGATTTCATCGGCGGCCTACCCTCACGCCTCAACCGCATCATGGATGCGATCACCAATCAGGAGATCGAGGTAAAAATCAAAGCCGTAGATGCGAAGCTCGTAATGGAAGGTTTCGAAAAAGTCGCCAACCGTATTACCACTGGCATCGTCCTCGGCGCACTCATTTTGGGCGCTAGCCTACTCATGCGCATTGAAAGCCAATTCCGCTTACTCGGTTATCCCGGGCTCGCCATCATCTGCTTCCTACTGGCTGCCACCGGCGGCTTCTGGCTCGTCATCAACATCCTCGTCCAAGACCACCGCACGAGGAAAAAACTGCGACGTTGATCCGCATGAGCTTCCTTTCTTGGATCACATTAGCAGGAGGCCTGTTTCTGCTGATGGCTTTTTTGTCGGTGTTTCTCAAGCGACTGCCGTTGTCATCATCGCTCATCTATATTTCGCTGGGCTTGATGATCAGTCCTATGTGGTTGGATCTGATCGAGATCGATTTCATCCGCGAAGCGGTGGTTTTCGAACATCTGGCCGAAGTTGCCGTCATTCTTTCACTGTTTGTTAGTGGGCTAAAACTTCGCCTCCCGCTGACCCATTCGGCATGGATTCCGGCGTTTCTTTTGGCGGGTCCCGTGATGATTTGCACCATCGCCGGTGTCGCCGTCCTCAGCCATTATTTACTGGGAATAGGTTGGGCCGCAGCATTTTTGTTAGGTGCGGTGCTCGCACCGACTGACCCAGTGCTTGCCTCGATGGTGTCCGTCAACGATGCGCGCGATGAGGATAGGATGCGCTACGGTCTTAGCGGTGAGGCAGGCTTCAATGACGGTGCTGCTTTTCCGTTCGTGATCTTTGCGCTCCTCTGGATTGAGCATGGAACGGTAAATCAGTGGGCTGCGGGCTGGGCGATGCATCGCTTGGTCTGGGCGATTCCAGCGGGACTCTTGTTAGGGCATTTTCTGGGGAAATGGGTGGGTCACTACGCCATCTACTTGCGCAGACGAACTCCAAACAAGGTTGTGCCCGATGACTTTATCGCGCTGGCGCTCATCGCATTTACCTATACCGGGGCTGAGCTCATTGGGGCATGGGGATTCCTTGCCGTATTCGCCGCAGGACTGGGTTTTAGGCGGACTGAGCTTCTCATCACTGAAAAGCATCAGGACAGTCAAGCCGCGCAGACTTCCGACTCTTTTCCTCCCGCTGAACATCTTGTAGGCAGTGTCGTAACGGACGAAATTATCAAAAATCCTATCGAAGCCGTCGGCCACAGCTTAGCAGAAATCATGACACTTGGCGACACTGCGGAACGCCTTTTAGAAATGATGGTGGTCGTCTTGCTAGGAATTTGTCTCGCCACCTACTGGGACTGGCGAGCAGTCCCCATCGCGCTGGCATTGTTCATCGTGATCCGTCCGCTCTCGACGCTGCTGTTTCTTAAAGGAACCCGCACCCAACTCTCACAACGCAGGTTAATGGGATGGTTCGGCATTCGCGGAATCGGCAGTCTCTACTATCTGGGTTACGCCCTCAACCACGGACTTGATGAGCAAGCAACAGACATCGTTGCGCTCACCCTTTCGGTCGTCGCGCTCAGCGTGGTTATCCACGGCATCTCCTCTCCGCTACTGCACTTCTACGAGAAGTTTTCTAGCCGCTCTAATCATGAAATTAAGCCCCACGACTATGGTGCTTCCAAGGACATATTGTGATAACTTGTGACGGAAAAATTTGGGTTTTCGAAGTGACATCTATGGATGGGATAACTTAGCTCTACGGTATATGAAATTTTCTGAAATCGCCTTTACTGCTTACCCTGCCAATGACCTTGCTGAATCGCGTGCCTTTTACGAAGGCATCCTTGGGCTTGTTCCAAGTATGGTTTCAGACCATGGAGAAGATGTGGGTTGGGTGGAGTATGAAATCGGCGCAAACATACTTGCGATCGGCAAGGCTCCGGGAATGAATCCTAGCGCAGATGGCCCGAGCTGTGGGCTGGAATGCGAGGACTTCGAGAAAACCATCGCTGAGTTGAAAGCGGCTGGGGTCGCATTCGTTATGGAGCCTTTTGAAACGCCGGTTTGTCACATGGGAATCGTTTTTGATCCGGCGGGAAATACCATCATCATCCACAAGCGCAAGCCCGGGCATCATTAAGTCACTTACCATTTTCCTAACATGAACCGTCATGAAAAAATCAACTACGTAGAATTCCCCGCCAGCAACATGGAATCGACGAAGCTCTTTTTCGGCAACGTGTTCGGCTGGGATTTCCAAGACTACGGCCCAGAATACATCGCCTTTTCCGACCAGGGACTAGATGGCGGGTTTTACCTTTCGGATAAATTTTCATCGAAGGCGGAGGGTGCTGCGTTGGTCATTTTCTACAGCGATCAGCTTGAGGAAACTCTCAGCAAAATCGAAGCAGCGGGAGGAAAAATCATCAAGCCAATCTTCGCGTTTCCCGGTGGCAGGCGGTTCCACTTCAGCGATCCAAACGGAAATGAATTCGCAATGTGGTCTGATCAAGCGGAAGCTGTCTGATAACTTAGAAATAAAATGAGCACATCTAACACATTCACTTCTAGCCGCGTTCTGGACGCTCCGCCGGAAGCAGTTTTCAAAGCCCTTTCCAATCCAGAGATCATCGCCAATTGGTGGGGGCCACTCGGCTTTACGAACAAGATGGAAGAATTTGATTTCAAACCGCGAGGCAACTGGCGGCATGACATGATCGGACCGGACGGAACCGTTTACCCCAACCACAGCGTCTTTGAGGAAATCTCGCCGGAACGCATCGTCATCCGCCATCTGGCAACCGTACATGAGTTCGTGCTAGGGATCCTGATCGAAGCCGTCGGCGACGGAAGTAGGATCACATGGAACCAAACTTTTATGTCCGCCGAGGAATTCCAAAAGTGCGAGGCATACATTCCCCGTTGCAACATAGAAGTTCTCGATCGTTTGGAATTGGAACTCGCTATCCTAGCTCCGCGTCAACTTGATCTTGTGTTCCGACGTATCATCGATGCTCCCGCCGAAAAGGTTTTCCAATGCTGGACCGATCCGAAAATGATCGTGAAGTGGTTCACTCCCCCACCCTATAAAACCGTTTCAGCAGAACTCGACGTCCGCCCGGGTGGAAAATCTTTTATCATGATGCTAGCACCGGACGGCACCGAGCTCCCAAATCCCGGGGTGTATCTCGAAGTCGTTCCGAACAAGCGCCTCGTCATAACTGACGCCTACACCGAAGCATGGAAGCCCTCTGCTAAACCCTTCACCACGATTGACCTCCATTTCGAGGATCTCGGTGGCAAAACTAAATACACTGCGATCGTCCGACATTGGACGATGAAAGACCTGAAAGCCCATCAAGAAATGGGCTTTCATGCCGGTTGGGGTACAGCCACCGACCAGTTAGAATCTCTTATCAAAACACACCTATGAAAAAAACGATGATCGAACCCTATCTCTTCTTCGCCGGACGATGCGAGGAGGCTCTTGAATTCTACGAATCCGCCCTCGGTGCAAAACGCGTGATGCTGATGCGCTTCAACGAAGCACCGGACGCGCCTCCAGAAGGAATGCTAACTCCCGGCTGGGAAAAGAAGGTCATGCACTCCTCTGTTTTCATAGGCGACTGCATGGTGATGATGTCCGACGGCTGTGGACCCGATGGAGCAAAGTTTGATGGCTTCCGCCTCTCCATCGGCACGCACTGCGAAGAAGAAGCGAAGCGGTTTTTTGATGCGTTAGCGGAAGAAGGCAGCGTCGAGATGCCGCTTGGAAAAACATTTTGGTCTCCCTGTTACGGCATGTGCACCGACAAATTTGGTGTAGGTTGGATGGTAAGCGTCATCACCGAAGTTCCCTGAACAGAAGTGATAAGCATCGACTGCAAAATTCCTGCATCATTTCAAATTACATTTAACAAAACGACACCATGAGCAAATACATCGACGGATTCGTCCTCCCCATTCCAAAAGATAAATTAGAGAAATACACGGAGGTTGCCACCAAGGCGGCGGGCATCTGGAAAGAACACGGCGCTCTAGAATACATTGAGGCCGCGGGCGACGACATGGAGGCGCATGAAATGATCCCGTTTCCGAAATTGGCGGGTGCAGGCCCAGACGAAACCGTGGTGTTGGCCTACATCGTTTACGAATCCCGTGAGCACCGCGATGCTGTGAACGCTAAAGTATTCGCTGATCCGCGACTTCAGGAAATGTGCGACAAGGACAATCCGCTCTTCGACTACACCCGCATGGCCTACGGAGGATTCCGTAGTATCGTGGTTGGTTAGTCCGCCATCCAGAGATTTTGGTGATGATCCAAAAGGAATAGCTTGATGGAAATTCAGGGTTTCACCCCATGGTGAGTCTACTGGGTGTCTCTTATCTTGTTTGCTGAGTAACAGGCTAATTCTGTATGCTCAGTTTATTTCTAACAAAAGTTTATCATGTATCACCATATCAAATCACTTATGTATATCGTCCGCGTCGGCACACCTGATCCGGCATTTGGAAACATGCTCCTTGAGCAATTCGGCGGAGCTAACGGCGAACTCGCTGCAGCCATGCAATATTCCATCCAAGGGCTCAATAGCGATGACGCAGCGCTCAAAGACATGCTGATGGACATCGGGACCGAAGAGCTCAGTCACCTTGAAGTCGTCGGCACGCTTGCACGCATGCACTTGAAGCCGATGAAAACTTCACGCGAAGCTGCGGAAGCTGATCCGCTCGTCGCCATCGCTGGCGGTGGTGGTGTAACGCTTTGCAATTCCATGGGCAACCCATGGACGGCTGACTATTTGAAAGTCACCGGTGAACTCGATGTCGATCTCCGTAGCAACATCGCGGCAGAAGCACGGGCGAAGATCGTTTATGAAAGACTCATCAACTTCACCGACGATCAAGGAACGAAAGACGCCCTTCAATTTCTGATGACCCGTGAAATTACTCACATGAAAGTGTTCATGGCAGCACTTGAGAGCATGGGCAAAGACCCACTCGATATTGGTTCGATTCCCCCGACACCTGGTATCGTCAACCACTACTACAACGACTCCACGGGCGAAAATGAAGATGGAGACAAAGACTTCACCGGTCCATGGAACAAAGGAAACAGCATGAAACTGATCCAAGGACCTGTTCAGCCAATCGCCGAAGCCACAGTATTCGAGGTTAAAAAAGAAATTCAAAATGCGGTGAGAAAAACTTCATCATCTAACAAGACTTCTAAGAAATCTCGTTAATTTCTAACGATCTCCCTTTTTGAATGCCGCATTTTAGATTGGCTCGCTGTATTTCGATTCGATTGGGGAGACGCCAGAGTATATTTTTTGGGTGCTCTTTTGCGATTCCGGAAGTAAACTGAAGTTACTATCGGTTCGACTACTTCGTTACGGCTCACGTGCTGCCGCTGCATAGCCTCGTCGACGAAAGCTTCGTTGTGGTATACTAACGAAGCCTCGGACCGCTGCCCTTCACATTCCGAAGTGAACCTAGCAGATAACCAAGTCACCTCGAAATGGACAAATAGTAGAAGGGCGAGCGAGATGATGCCATCGACCAAAGCGTAGGACTCTGAGAGTAGCATCGTACCGATAATGGATGCGTGTATCACCATCACAATCATGTCAAAGGTGTTTATCTCAACCAGGCTTCGTTTCCCTGTTAGTCGAAAAATATAAATGAAGGCAATGTAGGCAAGAACACCGACCATAACCGTAAGGATGAAGCTAGCACAGCCTGAAGATATTACATCCGTTAGCATGATGTTATTTCACTAGCATTCCGGCACGACGATCCGCATTTGCCAAAATATCGTTGGCTGCCTGTATCCGCCAAAACTCGATGTCACAACGTTGTTGAATCGCTCGTAAGTCTAGCTTTTCGTAATCAATTCCTTCCCATTCAGGAAACCAAATGGCAATTTCCCTGAGCGCTTTCCACAACAGGCGCTTGCCTTCCACGCCCAGCTCCAGCATCTCCAACCCTTCCAGCAAACCGAGTTTGCCCGGCTCGATTTTTTCCCACATGAGTTTGAGGCTGGTGATGCGCGCCGCCATCACGCCTGCCATCTTGATAAACGCGCTTGGCTCTTGACCTAATTTTTCAAACAAATCCTCCAACACTAACCGATCTTCCTTCACCTCCTCTTTGAGTCTGAGAAAAAAATCTCGTGCTCTAGGTTCCTCGTAGCTCTCAGCAAGTTCCTGAATAAGCAAAATGGCTGCGGACGATCCGGCAAGATGATCATTCAGGTAACGGGTAATTCCCTGGTTCATGATAGATGGGTATTTGAAGCGCTCTTGCTATGAAGAACTAAGATTTAGGCGTGCACGGGCACATAAGTTTGCACTCCAATTTTCTCCGCGCAACGCGTTGCGCATATCGCACCGACTTGCCCACCCCATGTCGCAGCGACTAAGCCAATTAAAAAGGCGCAAAAGGACCACAATGAAAATGTTGCCATTGCATCAGCAGCGCGCTCAGCAGCTTCACGTGCTTTCTTTTCAGCAGCTGTCTTAATACTAGCAAGGTCAGCCTGTAAGCTCTCGAAGGTTTTGGTCCACTCGGTGACGGCGAGATCTGCATCGGCCTCGCTCATCCCCGCGTGAGTTACCAAAGCGGTAACCAAAGCGGCGCGATTAGCACCGACATTTTCTTTCTGTGCTGGATTGAACAGCCGAGCTACAGCCATGCTGATTTCACGTTTAGCACGGATGCTTTCTTTCGTGGGCTTATCAACTGCTAGGCCACTCACGGATTCGTCGACAAAGCTCGTGATTGTTTCACCAGATTTTTTTGTTTCGTCGGCTGCGAGATCGGCAGCACTGCCGGCAACTGCAGCAGCTGGCTGCCCCACAGCGGAAAGTCCGCCCCCAACAATTTTTGACAGCCCACCCAGCATCGCGCCAGCACCAAGAGCAACCATGATAACTCCGGCAACAGTAGCAGCACACCAAACGCTGAAGCCATGCAGCCAGCCAGTAGTGCGGGTACCAGTCCGAGTAAAGCGCCCTGCAACCCAGCCACCAAAATATAACGACACGATTGCACAGATGCTATGAATGACTAGGGCGCCAATGCTAAAGTCTGCCACCGGATTCTCCTCAGTCATGGGACTGAAGATCGACAGGCCAAGACCTGTTCCCAACATCATAAGTAGCACATGTAGCGCTAGTGCGGTAGTCGTTCCAGCAAAAATTGCCCCCCACGAAACGGTGGATCGAGTTGTGTTTTGACAATCAGATTCATTGAATCTCGCAAGTGATTCTGAGGAAGAAATGGGTAGTGAAGAATTCATAAGATTACAGTTTTTTGTTAGATTAATAAAAGCGATCCGATAAAAGCAGATTATCTGATACCATAAATTGCCACACAACTTTTGGATGCGCGATAGGGTCAATCCCTACTTCTATTTTAGCTGTTAGGATAAATTTTCATCAGAGGCGGCAATAGCAGCTTGCAGCATTTGATCATGAGCCGCCTCTCTTACGCCTTCCTCATAAAGTTGTGCACTATTGCTTTGTCCATCTTCTCCCTCATCTTCTTGAACTGATTCTTCTGCTTGCTCTCCTGTCGATCCCGCCACTGGCGCCCATCGCTCATCTTCGGAAAGAGATTCGAGTAAAACCTGCTTATCATTCAGTCCGTCTCCACCTGTGAGTTCACCCATTGCTTGCTCATCGTCTAGCCAGGTCACCGGTCGGCCTGCGATCAAGGCGAGCTCTTTGGCACGATCATCAACCATTTCGCTGCTAACTTCTCCTATTCCGACGGAGTTTTCTTCGATCATTCCTTTATTAAGTGGATTTTTGTTCATGAGATTAATTTATATTTATGTTAGATTTTAGTTGAATTAGTAACGACAAGTTGCAGCGGCACCGGTATTCGTTGGCATCTGCGCAGCAGGAACAACGAAAACTTGCCCGCCATTTTTCAGTACTTGCTCGCCCAGATCATCGAGTATGTCGTCACCTTGAGGCTGATCACTTGCACCGAGGTGGATATTTCCGCTGCCTTCATGAATCTGACCAACGATTTCGCGATCGGCTTCAATAAGGAGTGTTGCAACTCGCCCAGCCGCCACGGCTTCGCCGATGAGCACGATGTCGTCGATACCAAGGTTCTTTGATTTCGCGATAGAAAAGTCATCACCCAACGAAGCGAGCTTTTCTTGATAAAGCGGTTCAAAGATTGCCCATGCGCAATCACGGAGTTCATCAATTGACATAGAGTCAGGATGCTTTTTGATACCCTCGGAAACGAGAAATGGATTGTGACTGACTGCATGAAAGAGGTGATGATGCTCAGGAAGAGCAGCCAGGATCAGCGGCAGCCCTGATGGCCGGGAGTAGGTCTCCAACACACCGCGATCCACTGCTCTGAAGAATCGATCGGCATCATTGTCTACTTCATCACTCTTACCACCGTAACCGTGACGCATTGCACCGCTATTGGTTCCGACTCCACCATATGAGGCAACGGTCTGATGCGCTTCTGTAAGCTCGTCGCCCAACGCCTCCTCAATGTTCTGCGGGACATCGCCTACTAGGTCGATGACTTCGAGTGTATCACGATCACCCTCGTATAGTTTGATTTCGTGTTGGTTTAAGCCAAGCACTTGGTAACGATCCGCGGTTTGTAGAATACGACGCAATGGTTTCGTATGAAAGCTGTCGGCTACGACGGTTAATTCCTGAACAGGGCGTTGTAGAACAACTATTCTGAACCAACCCGGCGCCGCAAATACCGCCAGTCCGTCCAGTGTGTGATTCCAAAAATCTGTGTCCAATTCGAGAGCCTCGAATGGTTCTAACATCGAACTGACTTGTGTCGACGAATGATCCTCCAGTAATAACACCTTTAGATTTTTAACCAAACCACGAAAACGTATCTGATCCTGCTGATTCTCTGGATGATGACGGTGCGTAGTCTGGTAAAGTGACATCCGAGGCTGTTGTAATTGATCGGATGTTAGTTCTGATAGAACTGCATTTGTAAGTCGTTTCGCATCGGTGGCATTGATCTTTGTCATGAGATAATGATCATCAGCGACCATTAAAGTAATGTAAATAAGGTGTTAACCCACTTCAAGCCATCTACTAAAAAGAAAATCTCCCCCCACGATAATGAATTATCACGGAGAGAGATTTTAAAGAGTTTTTGTATGACTCGCTAACCTTAGCGAGTAAGTCGCACGGTACGTACAATTTGGTAATCAGAGTTCATGTAATAAGCGGTGTTGTTGTAATAACGGACGCTTACTTCCTTATCTGGATTTGGGAGATCGATGAAACGAGTGCGGGCTGTTTCTGGGATCACATAACCTTGAACGAACACCGTATCATCCTTGTCCAATTTGATGGTTGGATCGAGATCGGCTACACGAATGATTTTCCAGTCGTTGCTATTGACATAGTAAGCGCGCCCCTTGTAGTAGCGAACTACCACATCTTTTTCCTTAACGGTTGGCACCTCGGTGAAATATGTCCGGTATTCGGTTGGAACCTTGTAACCATCGACAAAAGTCTCGACCACTTCGGTTTTGAGAGGTGTACGCACTACATGCTCCTCAGCCTGGACGAGTGGCACTGCGATTACGCCCAGCGCAGCAGTTGCAATGACTAAGCTCTTCAATGTGGTATTCTGATTATATTTCTTCATGATATTTATGTTTTTTATTTTAGAATGAAACGATTGTCATTCTCTGCTTGCACCATGCTCCTCGATTTACCCCGAGTCCATGGGGTGTAACCCCTCTTTATAAAAACTTTTTAGCGATGTGCCTAATAACTTGGATTGATATTAAATAATTTGACCCTAAAACTTCAGTGCTAATTCTTGATTGGTTAGTAGGGTTCTACTCCATGGCGTCTACCATTACACAACGATAAGGTCGCGTGTAAGTGGTGATCGATACCCCCTTTTTATTTATACACGAAAATGAAAATAAATTTTGATTCAAAAAGAGTTAGCGGAAAAGTTGGCTGGATACTTCTCTGGTTGATCGGCATTCCGATTCCCATTCTCCTTATCTTGTTCCTAATTCGAGGCTGCACTTAAGATTTTTCCCTCTAATCGAGGAAAACTAGATTTTTCATTACTGTAATATCTAAGTAATGAATTCGCACATCAGCTCCGAAAACATGGTGCAAATTTGACAGCAAAACGCTGGAGCCACGACAAGCTAGAAATGAATCAGCTTAGGTAACTCCAGCGAATTTAGCAGTTATCGCTGGCTACACTCTTCCACGAAAGCCACCCATCAAATACATGATGAGAGCAATGATGAGCAGTAGACCAATGATGCCGCCGCCAACCATAGCGCCACCAAGATAAAATCCACCGCCTCCGAACAAGAGTAGGAGCACAATCAAAATAATAATAATATTCATGACCACTAAACTGACACGGCTCATATTATATCGCCATGGGGTGTAACCCGACTTCACAGTTAGATGTAAAATCAAACTGGATTTACTAGCCATTCAGATTTCTATCTTAGGCTGCTTCTAACAATTTTGATGGTCAGCTTTCTACTGATTTCTTTTCCAACAGAGTAACGCGGGCGAGTCGATCCAAGTCCTCGTCCGTAGTCGTAGGTAGGAATCTCTTCTGCCAGAGCTCCTCATAGAGAATCCCAACGATGGCGACCAAGGGCGCTGCGATAAGAACACCCAACACACCGAAGACTGCTACCGAGATAAGCATGGAGAAAATCACTGCGACAGGATGCAGTTTCATACCGCGAGACATGATAATAGGTAGGATCACATTGCCCTCGAGTGCTTGAACGGCGCCATAGGCAATCAGCACCCACACTGGAGTCATGCCACCTTCGCCGAGTGCCAGTAAAAGTGCAGGGATCAACGTAAGAATAGGTCCGAGAAAGGGAATCGCAGAGAGCACAAAAGCGATCAACCCCAACATAAGCGCGTCGGCAAATCCAAAGATAGGCCACATCAATATGAAGAAAAGTGATCCAATTGTCAGCATACTGATGAGCACAGATCCAGCCCAACGTGGTACGAATTTAGCGATACGGACCATGATTGCCAGTGTCCGCATGTGATGACGTTCTGGCACCACATAATACAAGCTCTCAAAGATGGGACGCGGATTCATCAGTGTGAAGACAACCCCGAAAAAGACGGTCAATAATACAATCAGCATCTCGGTGGTGTTATGCGCCACTCCTTTCATTTGACCGAATACACCACGCAACAAACCACCGAGACTGGAACGAATCGATGTTTCTTCTGGTTGAGGAGGAACTACAGCAGTTCTCACGGGCTCCTTGCGCTTTGGAGCAGGCGCTGCCTCTCCCTCTTTTGGCACCTCCTGAGCGATCTCCGCGCTGACTTCTTTCTGCAGTTTTTCTTCGGAGATCAGACCCTGCTGTTCCATCTTGATCAAAGGTTTCTGAAGACGTTCCCAGTAAGTTGGCAAACTATCTGAGAGCGTGGTAACTGCTTCCTTCAATGGGCCTATAGCAGCCCAAACAGAAAGAACTCCAAATGTCACGACACCCAGAAGAACCAAAGCAGTCGCCCGTTTTCTCCCTCCGGTCCAGGACCTCATGCGTGAAATGATCGGGTTCACGGCGAGTGTGATTAAGATGATAAGTAAGAAGGATAGTAGAATAGGCGATAACAATGCGTGTGCATGGATCACTATATACAAGGCTGCAGTAAGAAAGATGTAGAACGTGTATGAGCGAGGTGTCTTTTCCCGCATAGGTGCGGCGGGTTCTTTGGATTCCATATGGGTAGCTGGTTGTGATGGGTTACGTTGGCTCACAAAACTGGGAAAATTACTTCAACGCACACTGCTGATCTATGGGGTCTATCCCTACCAGTATAAGGCACGATGAATTTCTACATTAAGCTAATAGGTGCACAGATTCGACCAACGATCAGTAGCATTACACCCTATTGGACAAACACAACATCTGCTTCTAACTATTAACTCATTGTTCCTATCCTAGGTCAAGCCACCCGTTGAAATCTTCGCCATTGAAAACAACAATCAAAGCGCAGTGGAACTCAATAAAGGATCGCTTCAAGCGATGTCATATAAGCTTCTGCAAGCGGTTTCCTCGCACTGCAAGATTCCTGGGATTCGTGCGCCAACGCCGCCGCCCTCTGCGCATACTTTTCATGGTTCTCGCCCACAGCGTCGGCTTTGCCTTATCCATCCAAGCAGTCATGCAGACTCGGACTGAACAAGGAGCGGTTGCCTGGGCATTCGCTCTGAATACAATCCCGGTCATAGCCGTGCCCGCTTGGTTTGTGTTCGGAAGCAATGAGGTAGAATCCTATCAAAGTGCCATGCACGTGGGAATGCAGGAAGTTCGGCCGCTTGCTAAAAGAATGATCAAGAATCTAGCAGCGGAAGCGGCATCTGATAATGAAAGTGAAGTCATGAAGCGTCTGCAGACGATAGGATCCCTTCCGATGATGGAGGGAAATACAGCCAAGTTGCTCATAAATGGAGGGGCTACCTTTGACGCCCTCCTCGATGCCATTTCTGGGGCGGAAACATATATACTCATGCAGTTTTATATCTTCCGAGAAGATGTGATCGGAAAAAAATTTCGTGATGCTTTGGTAGCGAAAGCACGGGAAGGAATCGATGTTTATCTCCTCCTAGATAATATAGGCTCAATGGGTCTATCTGATGAATTTATCAAATCGATGACTCGCGAAGGCATTAAAGTGAGGTATGTCATGAATGAAGAAGGAAAGGCGAACCGCTTTCAATTGAACTTTCGCAATCACCGTAAGATCGTCGTGGTTGACGGAAAAAGAGGCTTTCTCGGTGGGTTAAATGTGGGCGATGATTACCTCGGAAAAGATCCTGAGCTCACACCTTGGCGAGACACTCACATGGAATGGCGCGGCCCGATTGTGAAATGTCTGCAAGTCCCCTTTGCTGAGGATTGGAGGTGGGCGACGGGTGATTTGCTAGACGATCTCGATTGGGAAATCAGACCGAGTGATACTGCGGGAGAAATGGATGCCCTCTGCCTCGCGACGGGACCCGCCGATCCTTTCGAAACCTGTGCTATGGGATTTATGACATTGATCGATAGCGCACAGGTTAGGATCTGGCTCGCTACACCTTACTTCGTTCCTGATGATAAAATCGTTACCGCACTTCAGCTAGCCGCAATTCGTGGTGTGGATGTGCGCGTTATTTTACCCGAAACATCTGACAGTAAACTCGTCTACCTATCTTCATTTTCCTACCTGAAGGAACTCGAGGACGCAGGTGTGAAATTCTACCGCTACAAAAAAGGCTTCATGCATCAGAAAGTGATGGTGATCGATGATTCGCTCTCTGCTATCGGATCGGCTAACCTGGATAATCGCTCTTTCCGCTTGAATTTCGAGGTAATTGGAATCGTTTCAGATACCGCGTTTAACGCGGAGGTAAGAAAAATGTTAGAAGAAGACCTTGCACAGTCTAAACTCACTGGATCCGATGCCCTGGATAAAGGAACCTTCTCATTCAGATTTGGTGTTAGACTCTCCCGAATGCTGGCTCCCATTCAGTGATGGAAGCCAGTAAAGAGATTATTTCCGCTTCACCAACTCTTGCTTCTGCAGAAAATCATAAAGCTTTGCCGCACCGAAAATAATCAATGCAGGCGGGGTCAGAGCAGAGAGCACACGAACTTGGGTAACAAGGATCGCACGCATTGGCAACCGATGCAGAACATAACCAACTGCTGCTGCGCCGATCACAGCAGACGTCGGTGACTTCCGGATTCGGTTGTTACACTTTTGGTAACGACGAAGAATGCCTTGCCGCGCGTTGCTTAACAAAACATGAATCCCTTCTTCCATAGAAAGGGACGTAACTGGTTGATTAGATGAATCATTCATGGTTTACCAAAATTTGAGGTTATTGCCTACGCGACCGACCCGATCTGAAAACGAATTACCGATATGTCGTGTACCGATTTGATGTAACCGATCCATTGCTTTTCCTGCACCGTCGCGAGCCTTGTCGTATCCATCATGGACACGTTGCGTCACAGGTGAGAGAGCGCCGAAAATTGCATCACGTACCGCGCTCATCGGCTCATCAGCATACCTTTCACTGAATGTTTGCTTGCGTAGTGCGGCCTGCAACAAGTAGCCCAATGCCGCTCCAAAAGCGACTGCCCCAAGAACAACTGGAACCGGATTTCGGCGCACATATTCCTTGGAAGTCTCCAGCGTTTCATCCGCTTTCACAGCAGCAGTATGATACATCTCTTTGGCCGACTCTGTAGCGCGTCGGAATTTAAGCTTGGTGGCATCGACGACTTCCTTAGTCATGTCCTCTGCTACAACGATGGCAGTGTCATCTGCGTCATCCGAATAATCATTTTGTGGCGTCTCTGAATCAATTTCTGTGTTCACGGTTTTAATATTTATAGTTTTAAAATTAAGATATGTGCATTTCTTTGCAGCCGTCATAGTAGGCAAGTTCGCTATCGATTGCCATGGGGCAAAACCCGACAGTTGAAGCAGGCACTTTACCATCAAATTTGATCATTCCAGTTCGAAATTATGAAACCGATTAAAGAATGGAATTTTTGTTATTTTTTCTAACATAATTTACCTAGAATCCAAATAAGCCAGTATTTACGGGGGTTATACCCCATAGCGAGGACGATGTTCTTAGCTACGTTGAAGAGGCGCTAACGTGAAAGCTGAGACGAAGCACCGGGTGATAAGATCCATTTAATACATCAGCGCGAAAAAATAATAATATGAAAAACATGACACAAGAAACTGATGACGAGAATACAGAAAACATGAATAGCGAACTGCATGCGTTGTTTCTCGATGAGCTCGCAGATATTTTGAATGCGGAACAACAACTCACCAGAGCGCTACCAAAAATGGCCGCGGCGGCTGTCTCCGAAGAACTGAAAATGGCATTTGAATCTCACCTTTCGGAAACCGAATATCAGATCAAACGTCTCGAACAAGTTTTCGCTTCTCTCGCAGAGCCAGTGCAAAGCAAAGAATGCAAAGCCATGAAAGGCTTGCTCGAAGAAGGAAAAGATTTGATGGAAGATTTGATCGATTCGTCAGCCCTCGACGCAGCCCTGATTGCCGCCGCGCAAAAAGTGGAACATTATGAGATCGCATCTTACGGAACGCTCTGCGCATGGGCTAAGGAGATGGGGCACGATGAAGCATTGGAACTTCTGACCGCTACTCTTGAAGAAGAAAGAGCCGCCGACGAAACGCTGACAGAAATTGCTGAAAGCACCGCCAACGAAGCCGCATACTAATTAAACTTCAACAAAGCCCTAGGTCGCATCGTCAGGATGAGGCCTAGGGTTTTGCAATTTCATATTAATAACTTGAGAATACATCCAGCCACTTCCCGCGTTCCCGTAAGTCCATTTCATTCGTTTTGGATGGCCGGCTTTGAATGCACAGACCAAATGAATGCGTTCGGCAACCGCGTAGATTTTCTCGATGTCACGCGACACTTAGATTTGATCGATCTCGATTATCAGAATCTCGCGTTGCTAAAGATCCGGACCGTGCGCGAGGGAATCCGTTGGAGCCAAGTTGAAAAAACGCCCTACACCTATGATTGGTCGACGGTGGAACGGATGATGCAAGCGGCGGACGCGCATGGCATTCAGCAGTTGTGGGATATTTGTCATTTCGGTTATCCCGATGATCTCACTCCCTTGCATCCCATATTCGCGCGGCGCTTTGCAGCATTATGTACCGCGTTCGTGAAATTTTTTCGATCTGTTGACTCCACCAGCACACTGATCGTGACACCGATAAATGAGGTGAGTTTTATCTCATGGTTGGGCGGAGATGTTCGCGGAACATCGCCCTACTGCACGGGGCAAGGCTGGGAAGTTAAGTATAGACTGATGAAAGCCTATATCGAAGGCGTGGAGGCGTTAAAAGAGGTTGATGCCAACGTTCGTATTCTAACAACAGAGCCACTGGTGCACATCACGTATGGACATGGCGCAGGGCTGCAAGAACGCACGACTGCACGCGAATGCCATGAACAACAGTTTCAGGTCACGGATATTTTAGCCGGTAGGATGTGTCCCGAACTTCGTGGCCGTCCTGAATATCTGGATCTTCTTGGGTTTAATTTTTACTATAACAACCAATGGGTGAAGGCCACTAACGAGCAGTTGATTTGGAAAAATCACGACTCACGCTGGAGGCCTTTGCACCTATTATTGAAAGAGGCGTATCAACGCTACCAGTGCCCACTGGTCTTGACTGAAACCAGCCACCCCAAGGAAGATCGGCCGCTGTGGATGGATACAATTGCCCAGGAGTGTGTGGCGACAATTCAAGCTAGTGTCCCGTTGTTAGGTGTTTGCTGGTATCCGATTATTGATCGACCTGATTGGGATCACTTGCATGATTGGCATCACGCGGGCATTTGGGATCACGCGCATGATGACTATACATTTGCGCGAAGGTTGCATGAGCCAACCGCGCAGGCATTTTTGCGGGCACAAGATCTAGTGAGTAACTCAACAATTTTCCCACTCGATGCAAACGGTTGGTGCGATAGGGAAGCGCCCAGCGTCGTAGTCGTAAACCGTCAGGCCGCCTTGTGGTGAATCAATGACGGCGCAGCGGAAACGCAAAATGCCATCTGCTGCAGCCGAAGCAGCGATATTTTTGAGCAATTCATTATCAATCGTCGCTCTGATCAGAAACCCATACGCCCCGCGCCCACCGCGCAAATAACTCATTGCGCCACGCGTGTCGTGTGGATGATCTGGCAAAATGCCGCGATGAACAGGCAGACCGTTGATCAAAAGTTCAAAGCGACTGGGGCGACGATGAGTATCGGTTTGAGGCGTGCCCTCACGCCGCGCGGACACTTCTACCATTACTCGGATCCGACAAGCACGAGACAAATTGTGAAGTGCTTCATCGGAAAAAATCCATTCAAAATATCCCGCACCTTGGCCGTAGCACGCGCCGGTTCGAGCGGCATCCTCTCGTGAACTCATTTCCCCGAGCCATTCCGCAGTATCCCAATTTTCCACACGACGCCGCAGCACCAACCGATGGCCAACATCCTCACGTTCGAGCGTTGGTTCTTTGCAGACGAAATGTTGCACAAAATTTCCAGCAATGATTTCGCCAGTAGTGGTAACGGCAGAAACAGCCAGAGTGCAGAGCATGGGATCTTTCGGGAGGACGAGTTTTACCAAATGAGCGAGATCTACTCGGTGATGACGAAAAGGAATTTTCTCACAACCGCGCTGTAGATTCGTGTGACAAATCCCTAAGGTATCTATTCCAGAATAATGCCAGTGCAAGGTAACGTCATCATGTGGACGACGAGAGAAATGGGAGCTAAGCACTTCTACGTCAATCGTTTCACCCGGCACAACGCGAAGAATGGGAGCCGCATTAATGGGCAGTACATCGCCTTGGTTAACGAGCCGTGGTGGGTAACCAAACTCTTTCTCGGTTCGATCGTAGTTTAGAAATCCATTATACTCCCATTCGACATCCGTGAGTTCAGTGTAGATGTATGCGGAAAGCCGACCATGCCTACGTAACTCATTTGTTAGAAATTTAAAGCTCCAGCTGATGTCACGGTCGCCATCGAGCGCACCTACACCGCCATATTCACTGTTGATCAAAGGGACATCGCGCTGGGTGAATCCTTCCACGTAATTGAACTGCGATCCGTGATAGGTCTGAGCGACAACATTTTCAATATGCGCTTTGGCACGGTCGTAGTCATCAATGTAGAAATGCCACGAATTGATATCGGTATCCACATGGCCATAGGCATCAAGGTGATCCCATATGACCACACTCATGTCTTCAATGAGTCGGGTTGGATCGAGCTCTTTCGCAAGCAACCACGTTTCGTGAATCCATTTGAAGGCGGAAGCGTTCGCAAATTTCTCTGCTTTTTCGACAGCAGTAGATGGTGTGTTGTTAGGGTTAAACCACTTGATCAGTTCGGTTTGTCCGCCGAAGCCCCAGCTCTCGTTGAAGATGCACCAAGAGATGATCGACGGATGATTGAAATCGCGCTTCATGCCAGCTTTCATCATTTCCACAAACCTTCTTCGCCCCAACGGAGTGTCGCCGCCTTCGCCAAAATTTGGGAAATCCTGCATGAGCAGCATCCCGAGCGTGTCTGCGTAGTAAAGAAATATCGGATCATCGAGCTTGATGTGAATGCGCAAGAAATCAAAACCCACTTCGTGTGCATACTTGATATCTTGGCATAGGGTGTCGGCGTCGCTTGCAGTGTAAACACCTTCCGGATGATACGACTGATAAAGTGCCCCGCGCAAATAGATCGGTTGATTATTCAAACACAACATGCCGGGAGCATCCGTATCATCCGCCGGCGCAGTGCTTATTTTTCTCATTCCGAAATATCCACGCACCTCATCAATGATATGCCCGTCGGAATCGCGAAGCCGGAACACCACATGATATAATTTAGGACTGTAGGTATCCCACAGCGTGAGAGGGTGTAACTGCGTTTCTCCCGCGGCAGTATTTTCGCCACCTGTTAGATTTAGCGTGTAAGTATCCGCTTCCGGGGGAGAAATCTCCACCTCCACGTCTGCCAGACCAGACACCCCTTCGCACAACACCTCGAAACGAACTTCGCTTTTATCGATGTCAGTGAAAATTTTGAATGAATCGATATGCGACGCCGAGCGCGGCTCGATGAACACAGTCTGCCAAATACCACTCGTTGTCGTATACCAACCCCATTGTTTCCCGACAGGTTGTTCTCTGTTATCCATTGGATCTTCAACGCGGATCACAATAAGTGCCCACTGCGACTCTCCATCTTTGCTTATCGAAAGTGTGTCAGTGAGATCGAACTCGAACGGAACATAACCACCTTCATGGCGTCCGAGATGAATGCCATTACACCAGCAATCGGTGAAAAAGTCCGCCGCGCCGATGGTGAGAATAATGCGTTTCCCTTCCCACGCTTGTGACACGGGAATCTCAATCAGCCGTCGATACCAACCCACTTCGAAGCGCTCTGCACTCCGATGGTTCGCATTGGTAACATGAATGGGATCGATGAAAACACGCGTGGAATAATAATGATCATTGCACGCCGCATCGCCCTCGCCCCAAGCCGCTAGCGATTCCCAACAAAATGGAACGATGATTTGCTCACGCCAATCTGGCCCAGTTGGCGCAGCCCAGTTTTCCACTACGCCAATTCTGTGACGATCAAATCGAAACTGCCATGCACCGTTCAGATTCAACCAATCGACGCTTTCCACACGTCCCCGTTGTCGATCGGGCCGAGGATATTCAGGACGTGGGATCGATGAACAAAAGGGGAACATGGCAGATGTTATTTGGAGATTAAATTCAAGCCGAAACCTTAGAAGCGCGACGTTTCACACCTGAAAGCTTCTTAAATAGAGTCAACGCCTGACCTACGACTTGATCCATGTTGTAGTAGCGATACGTGGCAAGCCGACCGACGAAATGCACGTTTGGCGTAGCCTCCGCGAGTGCTTGATACTTTTTATAAAGCGCGGCGTTATCGGGCCTCGGTATAGGATAGTATGGATCTCCTTCCGCACATGGAAATTCGTAAACCACACTGGTCAGGGGATGCTCTTGGCCTGTTAGATACTTGAACTCCGTGCAGCGTGTGTAGGCATACTCGTTAGGATAATTCACCACCGGTGCTTGCTGAAAAACAGGGCGGTTATGCGTCTCGTGTTTGAACTCCAAACACCGGTATGGAAGCTTTCCGTATTGGAAATCAAAATATTCATCTACTGGTCCGGTGAAGATGAGCTGATCGAATTCCACTTCATCGCATACCTCTTTGTAGTCGGTGTTGAGCATGATCTTGATGTTCGGGTGATCGAGCATGTTTCCGAACATATGAGTGAACCCGCGAGCGGGCATCGCTTGATAGCTGTCTGTGAAATAGCGATCATCACGATTGAACCTGACTGGCACGCGTGCAGTGACTTGCGCATCCAGCTCAGACGGATCTAAGCCCCATTGTTTACGAGTGTAACCACGGAAGAATTTTTCATATAGTTCCTGACCCACGCCGTTGACGACCACATCCTCAGAATTCACTACCGGGCTACGATGCTCAGCTACTTTAGCGAGAAATGCCTTCATTCCTTCGGCGTCGAATTGCGTTCCGTAAAGTGTATTGATGGTATCTAAGTTAATTGGGATCGGCACCAGCCTTCCATCTACACAAGCGAGGACGCGGTGTTGGTATTGCCGCCACTCAGTGAAACGCGAAAGGTAATCAAAAATATCCGCCGAGTTGGTGTGGAAGATATGTGGTCCGTAGCGATGAATCAAAATTCCAGCCGCGTCATAACAGTCATAAGCGTTGCCACCGATGTGAGCACGCTTGTCCACAATGAGCACGCGCTTGTTTTCTACGCGCGCGAGTCGTTCCGCCAATACACTGCCAGCAAAGCCTGCACCTACGATTAAGTAATCATACATAAGATGGACGCACCTCCGTTTGATTATAGATCGAGGATTGGCGTTTCTCTGGCAACACAGTTTTCGAAACGCGACGCGGCGGCAACAAATCTTGAATATGTGATTCCATCTTGGCAGTGATTGCTTCCCAAGTATTTTCCGCCGCGAGACTCATTCCGCTGCGAATGCGAGATCGATCAGGAGAATCCACTTCACGCCGACACATCGCAATGAATTCGGCATGTGTATCTGCAACCTTTGAGATTGAACTGAAGTTTGTGCGGACTTCATCTAGCGCAGTGGAAACTACGGGGCGGCCAGCGGCCATGTATTCCAATGCCTTGGTAGGATTGATGAATTCCGTAGCTGCATTCAAAGCAAAGGGCATGAGGCAAACCGAGAAGCCCTTGGTGATCGCGGGCAATTGTTCGTACGGCCTACCTCCGAGCCAATGCAAATTATGCCGTCGTGGTAAGGTATTCGCATCTACTTTCGCAATTGGTCCAACTATCGCGATGCTCCAATCGGAATAGGCATCGGCAAGAGCAGCCAGAAGGTCATAATCAATGCGCTCATCTACAACACCGAAATATCCGAGCACTGGACCAGGTAATGCGGCGATTTCAGAATCCACTTCTAGTTCATCTGTTAGAACACGACCAAAATGACCACAGTCCACACCTGTGCCATAGAAGTGTGTGTTAGAATTATAAGGCAGGCGTTTGTCACGCATTTTTCGGCCGCCACAAAAAATCAAATCCGCGCAGCGTGTGAGTTCATATTCCCGCTGACGCAGAAGAGGCGAGGCGCCATTGAATTGCGTTAGTTCATCCATGCAATCATAGACGATGATACTTTCGCCAAGCTGGCCCGCATACGCGGTGACGGCCATAGGATCATTAAACCATAGAATCGCATCGTTGTATGCTCCGGCAAATTCTGCCGCCAAGCATTGCTGTAAAACTTGCCTGCGTTCCGCGTCGATAAAATCGCCATCATGCCACCGCGCCTCCGGCAAATGGATTTCCAAGATCGTTACGGCAGGATGATTCAAAGCCCCACGTGTTACCGTGTAGCTCTCGTTTGTGTGCGTGCAATGGGTTTCAACAAATAGCACCCGATGATTTTTTGCCAAACGCGAAAGAAACTGTTGTGGACGCTGCCATACCCAGTCCCAACTGAGATGACAGATGGCGATAATGGGCTGCTTGGGCTTAGCAAATGCTGGGCGTCGAGATACCGATGCAGTCACCGTTATCTCAGGTTCCCTAACATTAGGTATAAAATCCAAGACATCATTTTGTGAGAGAAAAGACATAATACTTGATGATTAAATGGTGATTCATCGCGCCTTACTTTGCCTTTTTATTGTCTTTGACGACTTCTCCCATGGCATCATCGTTACTGCTTGTTTGCGCTAACGCAGTGAGAGCTTTATTGGTATCTCCTTCCTCATCGAGAATCTCTTGGAGCAATTTTGCCGCTTTCTCATTACCCAGCAGTTTCGCCCATTCGTGAAGACAACCATAAGTCGCCATTTCGTAATGCTCCACCTTTTGAGCGGCGGCGATCAACGCAGCATTGATCGCGGGCGATCCTTCGAACGTGGTTGCGATTTCTTCCGCCTCTTTCAACAATCCTACAGTCGCCTCGCATGTTTTTGCACGCGCTTTGCGCTCAAAGCATTCGAAGACTTCGACAACTTTTTTCGCATGGCCTTCAGTTTGTTTCAGATGAAGTTCGAATGCCTTTTTTAGCGGCTCGCTAGTTGCGGCTTTTACCATCTTAGGTAATGCTTTAGCGATGCGACGCTCGGCATCATAAATGTCTGACAGTTCGTTAAAAAATAAATCTTGTAGCGTTTTCATGGGGATGTGGTTAGTTCGTTATGATCCTGACTGGGACATTTATCGCAGTCTTAGGAATCAGAAATTAAGATGATATATTTATTATATCTATGGGGTGTGACCCTACTCATTAATATAAAAATATTTGATATTAAAGAAGGGTTATACCCCATGGAATCTAATGGATCATTAGGTATGTTCTGTTTGCTAAGCAATTGCTGAAGCACCTCCCTAAATTATAAACTTTGTTATTATTAATCAGTCGATAGGCGAATATTTTCTTAACTTCGAATGATACATTCTAACAGATTTAAATTATTTATCAAATCTAAAAAACAAACAAACACTCATGAAAACTATCCAAAAAAGTCTCCTCCTCTCGGTCTTTCCCTTTCTTGCTCCGTTAACCGTCTTTGCAGATTCGGACAAGAAAACGGAATTAGTCTCCACCATTGCCGGATCGCAAGTCAGCACTAACTCATGGCGCGCCTCGCAAGTCATGGGACTCAATGTAAAAAATGCCGCCGGTGACACAATTGGTGAAGTCGAAGATCTCGTGCTCGACGTGAAAGACGGAAAGATTCTAGCCGTCGTCATCTCGTCGGGTGGATTTCTAGGCGTCGCTGACACACTCAGTGCTGTGCCTGTTACAGCTCTTCGTTATGATGACTCATCCAAGTCATTCAAAACTGAACTCACTAAAGAGCAGTTGGGCAAAGCTCCCCAATTCAAGAAGGATGCATGGCCGAATTACAACGAGGCAACTTCTATTGAAGCACTTCGCTCATATCGCGACTCGATTGGAGGCGACGTGACTCAACCGGACAACAGCGCGCAGAACGAAAAAGAAGTGAGAAACGATGCCACTAACCCAACTGATCAAGGTAACAGCGACAAAGACGTGCAAATCACCAAAGACATTCGTGAAGGAATCATGAACTCGGAAATGTCCTTCAATGCCAAGAACATCAAAATCATCACACGGAATGAACACGTTAACCTTAAAGGTGTGGTTGAATCCGATACGGAACATCAGGCAATCCTCAAGATCGCCAGAACACATGCCAATACGGACAAGATCAGCGACAATCTAAAAGTGAAACCTAACTAATCTAACAATCTCCAATTACAAATTCGAACCAATAAAAATTATGAGCAATAAATCAGTATACGCTATCGCCATCTCGGAAGGTCAAGCCAACCAGATCGTAGATAGCCTCACGAAAGCCGGATTCTCTTCGAACGACATCTCTGTTCTCTTTCCGGACAAAAACACCTCCCACGAGTTTTCTCATGAGAAAAACACCAAAGCCCCAGAAGGAGCCGTCACCGGCGCGGCCACAGGCGGCGTGCTGGGCGGAACCCTTGGATTACTTGTCGGAATCGGCGCATTGGCGATCCCAGGTGTCGGGCCCCTCATCGCCGCTGGCCCTCTTCTCGCCGCCCTCAGCGGTGCTGCAGCAGGAGCAACTGTTGGTGGAATCACTGGTGGCCTGATCGGTCTCGGCATTCCTGAGCTTGAGGCAAAGCGTTATGAAAACCGCATCGCAGAAGGCAATATTCTTATCTCAGTCCTCGCCCAATCGGGTGAAGATGTGACTCTTGCTAAAGATGTCCTTAAGAATGCTGGCGCAGAAGATATCTCGGTCACTTCGGTCGGTGAAGTTGCAACGACTTCAAGCCACTGATCTTATCAGATCATCATAGTATCAAACTTGATACAGTCCCCTTCTCTGGGGGCTGTATTTTTTTTGCGGTTCTCTATCATAATTATCATTCCTAGATCAAGGGCGAAATCGATTAGAGCCCGTAGGGATACACCCCATGGATATTGTTAGCTATAACCTCCACATTGCATACATCCGATAAAAGACGGGAATTCGTTCGTCGTTAGTTAGAATTCGGATGACGAAATATAAATTAGAAATACACGACCATGAATCTCGAAAACAAAAACTTCAATACCACCGTAACAACAGCACCTGCTGCAAAGAAAACCTGTCAGCCATTCAAGTCGCTGATGGTTTTCAGCAGCTTAGCTGTTGGCCTCAGCCTCAGCTCATGCGTAGACCCGTCATACAATTCATACGGCCACAACGGTCACTCCGGATACAGCAGCGGATACAGCCCAGGATACCGGCTTAGCTCCCTACCAAATGGATACCGCTCAGAAAACATTTCCGGCCGTACTTATTATTATCATGATGGTCATTACTATCAGCCAAACTCGGGTGGCTACGCAGTTGTTGAGGCACCTCGCACCAGTCGTTACTACACCGAGTATAGCCGTTATCGCCAACCAGAATCCACGACCTACAGAACCCGAGACGGATCGTATAGCCGCACGGAACACCGCTACGATAGCAATCAAAGGTATGACAACGCTCAAATCATCACTCGCCTCCCATCAGGCTATCGCGAAGTGAACCATCGCGGAGTTACCTACTACCAAGCAGGTGATCGCTATTACAGCCGCCAACCGAATGGATACGTCATTGTTCAACGTCCTTACTAGAACATCCTGATCTTAATAAAGATCCATCAAAACCTTCTCGGAGCCGATCCGAGGAGGTTTTTTGTTTAATGATATTCTCGAATCACGTCCATTCTGCCGTTTTAAAAGTTGAATTTTGAATCTTGAAGCTTAGAACCCTTACATGTCCTCACACCCCTTCACTCTCAAGCCCAACATCGCACTCGGCGTCGTACCTACTCATCTTGGATTCGTGGATGCTCTTGTTCCAGATTCTAACGGAAATTTTCAACGCGAAGCAGATGGGCGCATTGCGATTGTCGCGGAGATGGATCGCATTTGCTCGCAATCCCCTGTTCGCCCTTCCTGCGTGCAGATCCCCTTATTTCCTGGGACTAATGAAGCGGACATCGCGGAAATGATGCTGGGACTCAAAGCACTCAAACTCGAGGTCCACCTCATTATGATGGTTGGTGGCGCGAACCCAATGAATCCCGCCGATGAAGACGCAGTCATCTCCCAGCTCATCGGATCGCTCCGTGCAGCTCAGACCTATGGTGCGGCTTCTGTGGCTTCCACATCGATTGAGGAATGGATGAACGGTCCGAAAGACATGGATCTCGATACGGCGATTGCGCAAAACGTCAAACTTCACATCCGCGCAGCGAAAGAATCCGGCTTACTCGACTCCGCCATCACCTCATGGCATATCGAGTTTCTTCGCCCCGGTGAGTTTAAAACCTTTACCAACATCTCTCGTGCCTGGGCTTTCATCAAAGCCATCAACAAAGAGCTCGGCCGCGATTATTTTAAACTCCTCATCGACTCCGCGCACATGGGTGACTCCGGCCTCTCCATTGAGGAAAACCAACGTCTCATCGGTGAACTCGCCGCCGCCAATCATATGGGCATTTTCCATGCTTCCGCCAAAACCACTCGCGGCTGCCTCAGCACCGACGATGGTTGGATCGGCGCAACCCTCTTGGCCGCAGCCAAAACCGGGAAACTCGAAACTGTATTCGTCGAGGCCTTCCGCCACGACGACCCTGCCCTCCAGCCGCTCCGCGACTTAGAACCCGGCCACGGCGTCGACACCACCGACGGTCGCACTTACACGCAAGTGATCATCGATGGTTTGGTAGATGTCGGCCACAGGTTGAATAACCTGAAAGCACGGGGGATTTTGTAGGGATTGCCATCCCTGCTGGGACCGCGAGTCTGCGACTCGCATTCTTACAATCCTTGAGATGGCTTTAGTCAAACAAAGCGAGTCACAGACTCGCGGTCCCAGCCTCATACCCCCATGGTCAAAAATCACCCAACTATTTTCCTCTAATGGTCAAAAATTGCCCATATCCTTTTTATCCCCTGAAATTTATAGTTTCAGAAACAAATGCCCTGCTTATTTTTGCGATGTGCAAAGAATGACAAGATTTCCCCGTATTTCTGCGTTAAATTAACCTCGATTCATAACCAACCCCTTTATTTCCATGAAACCAATTCTCCTCTGCCTCGCCCTTTCAGTTGGCGTTTCGCATGCCCAGAACAACGAGTATCTCTCGATCAAAAATGAAGTTCGCCAATCGATTGCCCGTGGCAATGCCTGGCTAGCTGAACAACAAAAAGAAAAAGGTTACTGGGACGATGGCGGGATTCCGGCTTTCACCGCACTTGCTCTCACCGCAGCGGTTCGCGACCCGAACCTAGAGCTTAAAGCCGATAGCAAACTTCCGGATCACCTCAAAAAAGGTTTCGACTGGCTGCTTGAACAACAAAAAGAAGACGGCGGAATCTACAATCGTGGCTTAAAAGTTTACAACACTGCCACCTCTGTTACCGCGCTCTCCTCTGCGGGTCGTAAAGAATTCGAGCCAGCCATTGTCAAAGCCCGTCGCCAACTCATCGGTAGCCAGTGGGACATCGGCGAAAAAGGCAAAACGGATAACCAGAACGATGGCGGCATTGGTTACGGCTCCAAGGACGACCACACGGATATGTCCAACACCTACCTCGCTATCGAAGCCATTTCTCTTTCCGATAAAATCATCGAAGACGGCAACTACGCCGATGAACCCAAACTCAACTGGGACGCTGCGCTGACTTTCCTTTCACGCAGCCAAAACCTCACTGCCACCAACGATCAAAAATGGGCTTCCGACGATGCGAAAAACAAAGGTGGCTTCGTTTATACTCCTGGTAGCTCCAAAGCAGGTGAGGATGTCGCCGCCGATGGTAAAGTCGCTCTCCGCTCTTACGGTTCCATCTCCTACGCCGGCTTGCTCTCCCTCGTTTATGCCAAAGTCGAAGCCAATGACCCACGTGTCGTCGCTGTGAAAGAATGGCTCGGTAAAAATTACACGGTAAACGAAAACCCTAACATGGGTGCCGAAGGTCTTTACTACTACTATCAAGCCATGGCCAAAGCGCTCAACGCCGCCGGCATCGATAAACTCAAACTCGCCGATGGCAAAGAAGCCGACTGGCGCAAAGACCTCGCCGGTAAACTCCTCTCCTCTCAACGCGAAAACGGCTCATGGGTCAACGACAACGGCCGCTGGATGGAATCCAACCCTGTGCTGGTGACAGCGTATACAGTGATGGCACTTGAAGAGATTTATAATTCGATTCCATAAAAGGTAGGGTAGGGTCGCGGCGCCGCCCGCGACCCAAATCAGAAATATTAACGCGCGTTTTATATGACGGAAACGTAACCTCCCTCAACGCCGTCCATCTTCAATTCTACGGTCAACACCCTTCGACAGGCTCAGGGCCTTTGGCGGCGTCTTTTGCCCTGAGACTGTCGAAGGGG
>JANPJY010000019.1:0-25619 GCA_031425735.1 Akkermansiaceae bacterium
CAAAGCTGTGTTTCATCGAGGCAACCCGATCCGATAGATGAGAAGCGAGTCCGACAAATTCTTGGAGCTCGCTGACTTGTTGATGAAACGCTTTCGCATCCTCTCCTTTGAGGCCTTTGGTTTCTTCCGCGCATTTGCTTAGTAATGCTAATGCGGGTTCTATCTCCCGGCGTTTGCGCTCACGGGCGATGATGCGGAAAATTTGCCACACATCTTTCTCCGCTTCGTAGTAATCTCGGCGATCACCTTTGATCACGATCATCCGAAGCAAACCCCATGCGACCAGTTCTTTAAGATTCGTGTGCGCATTGCCGCGACTGACTTCCAACTCTTCCATCACTTCATCCGTGCACATCGGCTGTGGCGAAATCATCAGCAAGGCATGGATCTGCGCCATCGTACGGTTGATTCCCCACTGTGTTCCAAGCGCTCCCCATTGCGCGATGAACTCTTCTTTGGCTACTTTCAACTTATCACTGCTGGCGTTCATAATTTTCACAATATACTGAAAATTTAGAAGGGCAAGTAGGGAATCGAAATGTCACAAAGAAAAAAGCCGCTCTCCGTATAGGAAAGCAGCTATTGATTGAGATAGGTAAAATTAGAGCGAAGCTTTGATCGTGTTGAACTGCGTGCGCTTGATTTTTAAATCGCGCTCGAGTTTTTCGATCTCTTTGCCGAGTGAAAGCAAAGTGCCTAATTTTTTCTGCATGTTGCCAGTGTTGGAAATAGATTTTCCTGAAGCTTTTACAGCTGCTTTACCTCCAGATTTCTTAAGCCATGTGGAGATGGTGAGTTGTGAGATACTGAATTTTTTTGCAGCGGTAAGTTGTCCTCCGCGACCGTTCTTAGCATTATACTCATTCACAAATGTGACGACTTTGCTTTTTTCCTCAGCGCTGTAGCGCTTACCACGAATTACTTTTTTGGTGCTCATTGTTGAGCGCAACCTAGTTTGATATAACCAAGTTGCAAGTATGAATGTCATATTAAATTAATATCAAACTTTAGATGATAATTTCTCAAATAATAATAAATCATCCAATTGATTTATCCACACGCTCGCGCCTTGCTTTACTTTGTCGCGTGAGACAACTCCACCGAAGCCAATCATCAAGTCGACATCTAGCTGGGTTTCAAGATCCGATGTACCATCTCCAATCATAATCACTTTCTCTGGAAGCATTGCGCGCTTCCATTGTTGGATGATCTCGTTTTTCCCTAGGTTGCGCGTGGTTGGGTAATCTTCGCCGTAACCTGCGTAATTGCCGGATGAATCAAAATACAAAGGCACAGCCTCGACGTGTTCGATACCAAGATGATCTGCGAACGGACGAATGATGGGTTCAAATCCACCCGATAAAATAACCGGAGTCCAGCCATACTCGCGGGCATGTTGAATGAGTTTCTCAGCCCCTGCGACGATGTGATCCAAGTAGCTTTGGCTGACGATGCGAACCATATCAAAGCTCGGTCGAATGATCTCCATGCGTTTTTTGAATACTTGATTCAGCGGAACATCCCCGTTCATCGCCGCGTTGGTGAGATTCACTACCTCTTCAAAAATCGCAGGATCGGAGAGTCTAGCTAATTCATCAATGCCCTCGATGGAACTGAGTGTGGAGTCACAATCGAGAAACAATAATTTTCCTTTGGTTTGTTTCATGGGATGAATGAAAACTTCGGTTTGGTTTGGTATGATATCGAAGAGTTCGATCATATCATCATTGCTGAGTCGGATGCAGCCATGGCTTGCGGGGCTGCCGATTTTGTCTTCGTGGTTGGTGCCATGGATGTAGATAAACCGATCATACGTATTCTGGTTTTCGGCATCTTTGCCGGCGAGACGAAGAATGCGTGTGAGCACGAGGTCTTCATCATAAGTGCTTTTGGGATCCCAAATTCCTTCCGGCTTTCTCGCTTTGAAAATCGTTCTGATCGGAGCATCGGCACCGATTTTTTCGGAGATCACAAAATTTCCGGTTGGCGTGCGGTAGCTGCCTTCGACAAAACCCATGCCTTTAGCGCTAGAAGAAATGCGAAACGTTTTCAGGGTCGATTCGCCAGCGATCACGCGCAGCGTTTGATCGTCTAGAGAAATTTCGAGTCGGGGGTTATCGTTCATGAGATCTTTTGAAAGACGGCCAAAGCATTGTGTCCGCCCATGCCGTGGGCAAGTTTGAACACTGGGCCAGTGATTGGTATGGATTCGGTTGGCGCGGAAAGTTCGCTCAATCCGGATGTGCCACGTAAATTTTGCGGAAGTTTATCATGTTTCATGAAAGCTAGCAGGATAGCGCTTTCGATGAGTCCGCTCGCGCCGACGGTGTGGCCGATGAATGGTTTTAGTAGATGCAAAGAAGGTTGCGATTCGAGGGTGGAGGTGTTTAGAAAAAGACTTTCGGCCCGTGCTTGGGTTTGGGTGCCAGTGGCATGCGGACAGATCGCACTGGGATTTCCACAACTTGCGATGGCTTTTTTCAAAAGCTCCGGAGTGCGTCCGCCGTCTTTCGGGATTCCCACAGGATCGGCTCCGTCGGAATTGTTAGAAAAATAGGTCAGCCGTAATTTCCCGAAAGGAGCCGCGCTGATGGCAATCGCCGCCGCGCCTTCGCCGGGGAGAAATCCATCACTGTCGGGCGAGTAAGGATTGAGAACAGCCGCGCTTCCGAGGAGGCCGGAGGCGGCGTAATTATCTAGCAAGAGGGGAACCAAGGGAAGATCGACCGCAACGACGAGTGCGCGTTCGGCTTGGCCGGAATCGATGAGAAGTTTTGCGATGCCCAGTGCATCAAGACCCGCGGAGCAACCACTGGCGACGACGTGGTTCGGGCCATAGATGCCGAGCTCGATTGAGATGGCCGTTGCAGGTTCACTGTGAATCGTGTTGCTCGCGGCCATTAATTTGAACGGACGTCTGTTAGGCCATTCGCCAAGCCAGCTTGCAGCATTTCCGCGACTGGTTCCGACGATTAAAGCGGCGCTCGCTAGGTCTTCGCTATTCCACCCCGCATCCGTCGCCGCTTGTTTCGCGACATGAAGCGCGGCCATGGTCACGGGACTCCATTTGCGATGAGTGAGAAGCTCTCTCGGCTTGATCCATGCCCCGTGGAGATGGGCGTACGGGCTGTCATTTCCGAGAAGTTTTGCCAGTGGCTGAATTCCGGAAACACCAGATGAAATGGCTGTAAGATGCGACCCCACATCATGGCCAAGTGCCGAGAGCGTGCCGATGCCTGCGATGGAAAGTGCGGAAGTGATGCTCTCGGGTTAAACGGGTTCTGCATTTTCGTCAACTTAACGAATAGGCAGCGATCTATCTAAAACTGCACATTGGATGACTTTCCGCCTTTGCGTGGGGCGGAAAGATGCCTCATAAGCGGCGTGGCGGATGAAGTCAGTTCTTGAAACAATCAATGGTGGGGCGAGTTATCTCGAAAAACGGGGGATTGAAGACGCGCGGCGAAATATGGAGCACTTGCTGGCCAAGGTTCTGGAATGTTCGCGCATGCAGTTATATACGCAGTTTGACCGACCTCTCGAAGAAGTCACTTTGGCACCGCTGCGTGAGGCTTTGAAGAAACGTGGCGAGGGAATTCCGCTGCAACACCTGCTCGGTGAAGTGCCTTTCCATGGCCGCGATTTTATATGCGACGGCCGTGGCTTGATCCCGAGACCAGAGACCGAAGAGCTGGTGGAAATGATTCTCAAAAAGTTACCCGGGGAAAACTTGCAGATACTTGATGTCGGTTGCGGTTCGGGGGTGATCGGACTTTCGCTCGCTGCCGAAAAGCCAAGCAGTCAGATTACTCTGGTAGATATTTCGGAGGACGCGCTGTCACTCACGCGGGAGAACGCGGAAAAGCTCGGTGTGAGCAACATCGACATTTTGCGCAGCGATCTACTCGATCAGGTGACGGGAAGTTTCGATCTCATCGTCGCAAATTTGCCTTATGTGGCTGAAAGCGAAGCCCAAACGATGGCTCGCGAGCTGGCGCACGATCCCGCGTTGGCCTTGTTTTCTGGGGCGGACGGGATGGATTTACTCAGGCGTTTCATTCCCGCGGCTCATGGTTTCTTAAAACCCGGCGGTTGGCTGGCGCTTGAGATTGGTTACGATCAGGCTTCACAGGTGGGCTTGTGTTTGGAAAAGTCTGGCTTCACGGAAATCGAGATTCGCAAGGATCTCAGCGGGATCGCCCGTTTTCCATTCGCGCAACATCAATAAAGTCATACATCGAAATGGATAAACTTGTCGTCCACGGCGGCTCTGTCATCAAGGGCTCAATCAATATTTCTGGATCCAAAAACGCATCGCTGCCGATTCTCGCCGCAACGATTCTAACAGGAGAAGACTGCATCATTCGTCGCGTGCCCGATGTATCGGACACGAACTACATGATCCAAATTCTCAGTGCACTCGGTGCGGATGTAGAGCGATCTTCAGGAACGGTTCGGATTTCTTGTGCGGACATTTCTGATGAAGCGCCGTATGAATTGGTGAGACGCATGCGCGCATCGATTTGTGTGATGGGTCCTTTGCTTGCTAGAAAAGGACGCGCCGTGGTTTCGCTGCCGGGTGGTTGCGTGATCGGTGACAGGCCTGTCGATCTCCACCTCAAAGGGATGGAAGCGCTTGGTGCGAAGATTGAATTTGAAGGAGGAAATATTATCCTCACCGCTCCCAACGGATTACGTGGAGCGGAAATCAATTTGCGTGGTGAAAGCGGACCCACCGTTCTCGGAACCGATAACGTGATGATGGCCGCGACGCTGGCTGAAGGCATCACAGTGATCGAATCCGCAGCCGCTGAGCCTGAGGTGTTAGATCTTGCGAATTTCCTCAATGGCATGGGCGCGAAAATAACCGGCGCAGGCACGCGTCGGATCGTGATCGAGGGCGTGAAAGAGCTCAAAGGAGTCGAGCACACGGTCATTCCGGATCGGATCGAAGCAGGAACGTTCATGGCCGCCGCCGCTTTGGCTGGCGAAGGTGTTAGGCTCAATCGTGTTAACCGCGATCACCTTAAAGCGATTACCGAAGCGATCATTAAATCCGGTCACAAGGTTGAGTTCAATGAAGATGGAACTTCATGTTTCATTGAACGTGGCGAGGTCCTGCAAGGAGTTGATCTCAACACCGCACCTTTCCCCGGTTACCCAACTGATATGCAGGCGCAAATGACAGCGTTGTTAGCGACGACCCCTGGTATCAGCGTGGTGAGAGACAGCATTTTCCCACAACGTTTTATGCATTGTGCAGAGTTGAAACGGATGGGTGCGGACATCAAATTGGATCACGGCACCGCGATTGTTAGAGGAGTGGAAAAACTTTCCGCTGCGCCGGTCATGGCATCTGATCTTCGTGCCTCCGCTGCTCTGGTTCTCGCTGCGCTACGCGCAAAAGGCACCACGGAAATTTCTCGTCTCTATCACATCGATCGTGGCTACGAGCATATCGATGAGAAACTGCTTATGTTAGGCGCTGATGTTGAGCGAGTGAGGGTGTAGCCTAAAGTCCACCGAACTCATTTCTCAAATCACTCGCAGCACTTTTCGAGTTTTCATCTTGTTCTGGGATGAACGAGAAACCCTCGACGGCGTCGAGGTCGACGTTTGGATTCATTAGAAGTGGCCGTGCGGTTTTATCGATGATTTCCAAATTCGGAAGTGAAACACCTTCGGGTGCGGCTTTGAGTTCTTCGAACTTGCGAGCTGAGGTCATCACGCGGGTTTCGTACGAACCGATGGCTTTGTTGTAATGCTCGACGGCGTTGTCGAGGGAGTTTCCGAGTTTGGAAAAATGCTCAGCGAGTTTACCTAAGCGTTCATGCATCGTGCGACCAAGAGCGGAAATTTCTTTCGCATTGAGAGCGAGTGATTCTTGTCTCCATCCGTAAGCGACGGCTTTGAGCAAAGCGATCAAGGTGGTGGGTGTGGCGAGGATCACGCCTTCGTTCACGCCGCTTTCGATCAGGCCGGGATCGGAATTGAGCGCGGCGGAGAAAAACGATTCGCTGGGAAGAAACAACACGGTGAACTCCGGGGTGTCGTCGAACTGCTCGGTGTATCTTTTCGAGGAGAGTTGTTTGATATGAGTGCGGACTTGTTGCGCGTGTTGGGCGAGGTAACGATCGCGCTCCACATCGTCCATCGCTTCGAGCGCGTTGAGGTAGGCGTCCATCGGCGTTTTGGAATCGACCACAATGGTTTTTCCTCCGGGAAGTTTGACGACGAGATCGGGGCGCAGGCGTCTGCCTTCATCGCTGGTGGTGGTGGTTTGGGTCGTGAAATCGCAATGCTCCTGCATGCCGGCGAGCTCGACCACACGGCGGAGTTGCATTTCACCCCACTGACCGCGACCGGTCGGCTGACGCAGGGCTTTCACCAAAGAAGCGGTTTCTCTCTGCAACCCGAGCTGACCTTCGCCGAGTGCGCGGACTTGTTCTTTCAATTCCGAATACGCGCCCTCTCGGATTTTTTCGATCTCGCCGATCCGGAGTTCAAATTTCCCTAGTGAGTCCGCAACGGGCTTCACTAGAGTTTCGATAGCGATTTTGCGTTTTTCGATTTCGCCTTTCGCTTCTTCAGTTTGTGAGGCGAGGGTGGATTTTGCGAGATGGAGAAATTGCTCGGAAGCGCCTTTCAGGGCATCGACCGAAAGGGATTTGAACGTATCGGAAAGACGGGCTTCGGCGCGTTCAAGCAGGGCTTGCTTCTCAGCAGCTGCTTGGCGCTCGGCTTCGAGACGGCTGCTGGCCTCACCGAGTTGGTTGCGGTAAGTTTGGGCTTGGGTCTCGTTTTGCTCCGCTTCCGAGGTGGCGTTGGCAAGACGGGCTTCGAGGTCCGTGGCGCGGCGTTCTTCTGCCTTCAAACGTTCTGCGAGCGCGGTTTTCGCACTGGAAGCAGCTAGGTAAGTAATCAGCCAACCGACAAATAACGCGGCGATTCCTGTCAGAATGAGGGGAAGATTGGACTGAAGTTCTGGTGGCATAGGTGATTTCTACTTGCGGGCGGGCGCTTGCTGGCGTTGATGTTAACCGTTCGCGCGATTCTGCTTTCCCTCAAGAAGCGCGACAACTCCAACTACATCAATCAAACATTTTAAAATTATGGCACACACCCTACCAGAACTCGGCTACGCATTGAATGCCCTAGAGCCGCACATCGATGCACTCACGATGGAAATCCATCACGGCAAACATCATCAAGCATACATCACCAACCTCAACGCAGCGATCGACGGCAAAGCCGACCTCACTTCGAAATCCGCGCTTGAGTTGATCTCCAATCTCGCAGCAGTTCCGGAAGAAATTCGCGGTGCGGTTCGCAACAATGGCGGTGGTCATGTGAATCACAGTTTCTTCTGGAAAGTCATCGCTCCAGGCGGAGCAAAAGCACCATCCGGTGAACTCGCTGCGGCAATCGACAAAGCTTTTGGTTCGTTCGATGCATTCAAAGAAGCGTTCGCAAAAGCCGGCGCAACTCGTTTCGGTTCCGGTTGGGCATGGCTCTGCAAAAAAGCCGATGGCTCACTCGGCGTCTGCTCCACCGCCAACCAAGACAACCCACTGATGGGCACCGACTTCGGCGGCTGCGGCAGCACCCCTATCCTCGGCCTCGATGTTTGGGAACACGCTTACTACCTGAACTATCAGAACAAGCGCCCAGCCTATATCGATGCTTTCTGGAACATCGTCAATTGGGACGAAGTCGCGAAAAACTTCGCGGCTTAATCTAACATTTCATCAAAAAGCCGCCGGAGCAATCCGGGGGCTTTTTTGTTGATTGAAAATTTTCTAACCTGAGAGAAACAGAAGCTTCCGCGATGAATAAAATTACTCAGATTTAAGCTTGGCTGAAATAGCTGCTCGTCTGAGTTGATGCGTATTTAGTTGCTCTTCCGTATCGGAAATTTGCTCACGGATTATTGGCGCCCGACTAATACCTCCTAGTCTTGAGTCCCTTTGACTGCGGTATGCTCGTTCAAGATCGTCTGATAATTCCCTCCTCAAATTGCTCAGTTTTTGGTTCAGATTTGAAATGTTAGTATCCGCTAATTCCAAGTCTCGGATTAATTGTTTTTTTTGTTCCTTAGCCGCAGTTGCCTTTTGATCCGCAGTTGTGATTGAATTTTTCTTTTCTAATTCGTTCAGCATTTTCTCGTATTCCTGTATCTGCTCCCGCTCTTTGACAAGAGCTGCTGCCGTTTCATTGGGATCATAGTAAAAGCGTTCTTGTAGGGATTTCGGCAGTTTTTCGTAGTTAACTCGTGCGCTCCCATCTGAATGTTGGAATGCTAGTCCTACGGCTGTGGCTTCCTTAATTGTGATATTTTTGTAAATACGTCCATCAGTTGTCTGAAGCTCATCCATTTTTATGCCACTGGCAGCTTCACGAGCCGCCGCTCTCTTATCCGCTATTTTTTTAAGCCTGGCTAATTCATCCTGCATCGCTTGCTTTTCCAAGCGTTCTCCATCGAGTCGTTTTTTTTCAAGCCGTTCTTCTTCAATGCGTTTTGATAATTCTCGCTCAATTCCTAGTTTTTCCTTGAGTTTGATTTCGTTGTGTTTCCAAAAATAAAAGCCAACGGTAACTAAGAGCAAAGTTGAAATCGCAAGAATAGTTTTCATATGAAATTGTGATTAGATAACTTTAATCTCAAAAAGTTTGCAATCGGTATAATCTGTATTTTCCCGAGCTTGATTGCCTTGGTAGGCAGTCCCAGTCTAATAGGCACCTTATAAAATCTCGTGAAATTCTTGAGGCTGAAGAGAATGAACGCGCTTCAAAGCATCAGGGATCAGCGCTGTTATCACGCAATAATTGAATTGCTTTAATCCACGGAGACTGATCAGTATAAATAGTCTAAACATGAATCATCGTGTTTTTGACGAACGTCATTCAATTCGCCAAATATATGAAATCACGCACCAAACAAAAGGGCTCTTCATCAGTGAATCTCGGCTTTCAAATCGCACCCATGATCGACGTGGTTTTCGTCATCCTGTTGTTCTTCATGGTCATGGCAGGAAACGTGCAGGTTGAGAAACATCACAGAACCTTACTGCCATCACGTGGATCAGCTCCGCTACCGGCTCATGAGGTCGACATCCAGATTGACCATGATGGTCAGGTCTCTCTTAACGACGATCCTCTCGATACTCCGGCAAGCGCGTCCCTACCGGAGCTTACTAACACCCTGAAGATGCTCCTTGAAAGCAGCAACGTAGCTAATTCCAAGCTCATCGTAACCATCTACGCCGACGAAACCGCACGCTATCAACGAGTCATCGATACTTTGGATGCCCTCTCGCTTGCAAACATCAGCAACGTGACATTTCAGGCGAGATCGTTGGATTAACGCCACTTTACAATAAAATTGTCCTCAGTGATTTGGAGTCGCGCGATCGACGATTGCAGTTTTCACTGATTGGTAAGTGATGAGTTTTGAAACTTTATTGAAAGCGGTGGTTTCGGGGGCGAGGCCGAAAACCTTGGCGGCGGGTCTGGTGCCGGTGTGGTTGGGCGGGGTGTTGGCGTGGAAGTTGAAGGGGGATTTTGATGCATGGCTGTGGAGTTGCACTTTACTCGGTGCGCTGTGCATTCAGATCGCGACAAATTTTTTCAACGACGCAGTGGATGGGAAAAAGGGTGCCGATGGAGAAAACCGCACTGGTCCGCGTCGATTGACTGGCACGGGTGAAATGTCCTTCGGGCAAGTGATGGTATTGGGCTCGGTATTTCTAACAGGCGCGGTGATTTTCGGTGCGTTTTTATGTATGGCGCGTGGTTGGCCGATGGTTCTGATCGGTTTGCCATCGTTGTTCCTCGCATACGGCTATACTGGCGGACCGTTTCCTCTGGCGTATCGGGGACTTGGGGAAATTTTCGTGATCTTATTTTTCGGCTTCATCGCTGTGATGGGAACGGTGTTTGTGCAAACCGGAACTTGGCCAAACGAAGCGATTCTACTCGGAGCACAGGTCGGCTTGCTATCCGCGGTGCTGATCTCGGTGAATAATTTTCGTGATCGAGAGGAAGACGCACGTGTCGGTAAAAAAACCTTGGCGGTGCGTTTCGGCTCGAAATTTGCGGCGGGGATTATTTGGTTGGAAATCAAGGTAGCTGCGTTTCTCGGGATTGTTTGGTTGGTGAAAGGTTATCCGCTGCTTGGAATTGCTAGTTTGCCCGTTTTTGTCATAGGAATGCGGATTATCTGGGGTGTGTTTACCCTGCCGCCGGGGAAAGGTTTTAATAAGCTACTCGCACTAGGCGCGCTGCAGTTGATTCTCTTTGCGGCGGTGTTTCATGCAGTGGTGATGTTCTTTTGATATTCACTCATTCCGAAACACCTGTTTTTGGTAATCTAGCATGGGTTGTCGGTAGATCCCGACGTATCAAGGCATGGATTCATGGGGAGCTTGATGAAATTTCATTCTGCGGAGCTTCTCGGGTCTTGATTCGTGTCGGTGGGCGGGTGAGGCTGGGAAATGGTTGAGCGGCTTAGAAATGCGATTCGGGATGTCGAGGGGTTTCCCAAAGACGGAATCGTGTTCAAAGACATCACGCCTATCTTGGCCGATGCGGAGTTGTTTCGTGCGTCCATTGATTTGCTGTGCGCGTCGGCGGGTGGGGTGAAAGTGGATAAAATCGTGGGGATCGATGCGCGGGGATTTATTTTTGCGGCCGCGGTGGCGGATCGGTTGGGGGTTGGATTTGTGCCGGTTCGCAAGAAAGGCAAGCTGCCCTGGAAATGCAAAGAAGCTGCCTACGCGTTGGAATACGGCGAGGCGGTGGTGGAGATTCACGAAGACGCGGTGCAAGCTGGCGAAAAGGTTTTGCTGGTCGATGATTTATTAGCGACGGGCGGGACTGCCGCCGCCGCAGTGAAGTTACTTTCAGGACTCGGCGCGGAAATCGTGGCGATTTCTTTTTTAATCGAGCTTTCATTTCTCAATGGACGCGAAAAACTCGGGACGCACCCCGTGAAGTCGATCTTGAATTTTTAACCCCCTACAAATACGAACGAACAATATGAGCTGGAAAGAATACAACGAAAGTTTGGTGAGATACGCAGACCTCAGGTTCTCCTTGGATCTGTCTTTGATGAATGTGAAGCCAAGCGAGAAAGACGCGCTGGAGGACTACATCACGAAAGCGTTCGATGACATGGCTGCATTGGAAAGCGGCGCGATTGCGAATCCAGATGAGGGCCGCATGGTCGGGCATTACTGGCTGCGCAAACCTGAGCTCGCTCCAACAGCTGAGATCAAATCCCAAATCACCGAGCCTATCAAAGCTCTGAAAAAATTTGCCGAGAAAGTCCATACCGGACAAGTGCTCACCTCCGCTGGAAAAATGTTCAAGCAGGTGCTTCTGGTAGGCATCGGCGGTTCGGCGCTCGGGCCGCAATTGGTTTCTCAAGCGATCGGTCAAAAAGCCAAACTCCCGCTCGCGTTTCTCGACAACACCGATCCGCAAGGCATTGATGAAACTCTCGCGACGCTTAAGTTACAAGAAACCTTGGTGTTGGTCATTTCCAAATCCGGCGGCACTCCGGAAACCCGCAATGGGATGTTAGAAGTCAAAGCCGCGTTCGATAAAGCCGGAATCGATTTCGGAAATCACGCAGTCGCTGTCACCGGCGTGGGCTCGAAGCTTGATCGTTACGCGATTGAACAAGGTTTTATCACGCGCTTTCCGATGGAAGATTGGGTAGGCGGACGGACTTCCGTGCTCTCCACCGTCGGCCTCGTGCCGGCCGCTCTGCAAGGTCTCGATATCGATGCGATGCTTTCTGGCGCGGCTGCGATGGATGAAAAAACTCGCGTGCGCGATGCCGCGAAAAACGCCGCGATGCAGCTTGCGATCGCATGGCACAGCGCGACCAAAGGACGCGGTGAAAAAGACATGGTCGTGTTGCCTTACAAAGATTCGCTGGTTCTATTTTCCAAATATCTCCAGCAGCTGGTGATGGAATCTTTGGGCAAAGAAAAAGATCTCGCAGGCAACACCGTCAACCAAGGCATAGCAGTTTACGGCAACAAAGGCTCAACAGATCAGCACGCCTACGTGCAGCAACTCCGCGAGGGCGTGAACAATTTCTTCGCGACGTTTATCGAAGTCCGTCATGGCCGTCAGGGAAAATCCATCGAGGTCGATCCCGGAAACACCAGCCAAGATTACTTGCAGGGTTTCCTTCGCGGCACCCGCAACGCGCTTTACGAAAACGGTCGCAACTCTCTCACAATTTCGATTTTCGAGGTCACTCCGTTCACTCTCGGAATGCTGATCGCGTTGTTCGAGCGCGCCGTTTCTTTCTACGCCTCATTGGTCAACATCAACGCCTATCACCAACCCGGTGTTGAAGCCGGAAAAGCAGCCGCCGTCATTTTCCTCGATCTGCTCGGTCGCGTGCGCGGTCGTTTGGTATCCGAGGCAAAGAACGCGGAACAAGTCGCCTTCGAAGTCGATGCCGATCCAGAATCGGTCTATCACTGCTTGGTCCACCTCGCCAACAACGGCGAAGCCCAGATGTCCATGGGGAAAACCCCTGCGGATGATTTGTTCCAGTTGTGAACTAAAGATTTTCAACGCAAAGCCGCAAAGGTCGCTGAGGTTCGCAAAGCCATCTAAGCGAGTTCTATTTTAATCATGATGCTCCGCAGAAATTGGGAGCGCCTTAAAGCATTGGACCTTTTTCCTTTAATTTCATCAACCAGAGCTTTGACTCCACTTCGTTCCGTCCAAGCGTTTAGGGCTGCGCCTTTTTAAAATTTATTCGCTAGCGCTCATTCTGCTTTGCGTCCCTTTGCGACCTTAGCGGCTTTGCGTTGAAAAATTACAACTCAGAAATTTGGGGTTTCAAGTTCGTATCGAACGGTTAAGTTTCGGGCATGATCCAAATCACTGACAAAGCAAGCACACAACTCGTGTCCTTGTTGAAAAGCAAGTCGGCATCGCCGACGGCTGGGTTGCGACTTGGCGTCAGCAAAGGCGGCTGCGCGGGTTGGCAGTATGAAATGAAAGTCGCAGAACCGGAAGCGGGAGACGAAATCGTCGAGCAAGGCGAAGCGCGGGTCATCATCGCTGCGGATAGTTTTGATAAATTGCGGGGTTGTGAAATCGATTACTCGGATGACCTAACAGATGCCGGATTTAAAATAAACAATCCCAAGGCGCGGCGTTCTTGCGGATGCGGCACATCATTCGAACCGGAGGATGAACCCGAAGGCAGCGGTGCGGAAGATGGTGAAGTTTGTGGCGAGGGAGGCGCGGTTTAATTTTCGTGCCTCACAACCGCAAGCCACAGAGAGAAGAACTCGATCCACCCCAGCCCGCCTATTATTGGTGGATGCTCGCGAATATTTTAGCGGGCTCTTTCGCTGTGCTCAGTTGGGCGTTATGCCTGCATGTTTTTGGAAATCCAGAAATCCCACGTAACTACGCGTTCCTAAAAAAACTTGGCCGTCTCCCCGAACTCAAACGTTACACCGTTCTCGATGTGCCTAACGGAAATGCACTCACTCCCACCGAACTCTACGGAAAATATTTCGGACTGAGCGAAGACAAACGCAACCGGCTCAACTCTCTTTTGCTTCGCAATTACATGCGCAACTTTGATAAAAATCTGCTACTCACTTATGCCGAGGGCGACTATCAAGTAGCCGATGTAACCAAGCTGGAAAAAGGTGATTTCCTCTATCCCGGTTTCGTGATCCGTGCTCAAGCACTAGTGAAACAAGACGACTTCGCTCAAGCCATCGGCTTCCCAGTGGTGATGGAATATATTTTTCCCACCGAAGACAATGAGGCCGTCTTCCAGTTCAACACCGGTGATATTCTTGAGGTAAACAAAAACCCAAATTGCGCCGCCATCATCCACATTTCCAAAACCATCGTCGAAGACGAGCCAGCTCTCAAAATCACTGTTGTCCCCATCGCATACGGTTCTTATCGAGTCGGAGAAAAGGCATCCTTCGCCATCGAACCTCCGGAAGTCTTGAATCCAGCTTCTAGTCTGCCGATTTGGAAGTGAGAGGCACCCAGTCTTTCGGGCACAATTTAAACGGAGAGTCGGAGATACGGAGGAAACAGAGATTCTTTAAATTAAATCTGAATTCCTAACAGAATATCACCCTTAGCTTAGCTGCCTCCGTTGCCTCCGCTTACTCCGTTTAAATTTCTTAACGTAAGAATATAGGCTCACACACTAACTTTCTTCCCGCCATTCTGTGCGGATTCATAAATCGCGCGGATGAGCGCCACGGCTTTGCGAGCTTCACCTGCATGCGTTTTGCACTGACGACCTTCTTGGATCGATTGCACGACTTCCTCGAAGTTGCGTTGATGCTGATAGAAATTGATCGCGGTAGGATCGTTTGCACCGAGCCCGGCTTCTTGGCCTTTCATCAAGGTCGATTTGATCTGGGTGTCCTCGGGTTTCTCATCGCGGAAATCCCAGATTTCGAAAGACTCATCCGCGAGGAAAACCGATCCGTCGGTTCCTGCGAGTTGGACGCGGGCTGGATGTCCGGCTTTCGACCAAGTGCAGGTCGAGCACTCGATCACACCGAGCGCACCATTTTCAAACTCCACAGTTGCGACGATGCTGTCTTCCACTTCGATGCGCTCGTGAGCGAGGCACGCGGTGACCGCTTGCACGGATTTCGCAGGGCCAGCGAGATAAAGCAGAGCATCGACTGTGTGCACGGATTGATTCATCAACGCGCCACCGCCATCCAAAGCCCATGTCCCGCGCCAACCTGCGGAATCGTAATATGCCTGATCGCGGAACCATTTCACATACGCCGATGCAGAAGTGAGTTTTCCAAATCGTCCTTCATCGGACGCTTTCTTGAACGCGTCCATTCCGGGATGGAAACGGCGATTCAACACCGCGGAGAGAGTCTTACCGTTTTTCGCGGCGGCCGCCATCAACTGATCGATACGCTCGGTGGTGATCTCCAATGGCTTTTCGCAAATCACGTGCTTGCCAGCGTTAAAAGCCGCTAGAGCTGGATCAAGGTGCGCGCCGGACGGCGTGCCGATCGTGACGATCTCTAACTCAGGATCGGCGAGAAACTCATCGATATTCGAGTAAGCCTTGCATCCGTATTCTGCTGCGATTTTTTCCGCTGCCTCCGCGCGGAGGTCGAAAACCGATTGGAGCTCGCCGCCAGCCATGGCAGTAATCGCTTTTGCGTGAAAATGGCCGATCATACCGGCGCCGATGATTCCGAATTTCATGAGAGGATGTGTGGTTGGTTAAAAATGAAGGAACACGGGGATATTTGTTGGCTCACTCAGGGCTTGCAAGGTTTGAAATGAAACTTTGCCAAATCGAAGTGTGAGAACGAAAAAAACCGCCTCCAGAAATATCTGAAGGCGGAATGATGAGAGCAGCTTTGTAGGAATATCTACTAGCTCAATGGCACGACAAACATGCATTCTTTGCCCTCGGCATTGACGATGGTCATCTTACCTTTGGTCGTTCCTTTTCCGGCAGGACCCATATGTTTGACCGTGAATTTCTTCTCGCAGGAAGCGCAGTGCATTGCTCCGCCATCATGGCAGAGGGCTTCCACTTCCTCAGCCTTTTCGACTTCTTTGATCGTCACTGCATCGCATTCCTTGCAAACGAGTGCGTATGAGTCACCTTTCTTGAGTTTTTGAATTTCTTCCACAGTTGATGCTGCTTTGAAAGTTCCTGTCCCTTTGCCCGGAGGTGCAGCAGAAACTGCGGTGACAAGGCTCGCGGCGACCGCTGCTAGAATTATGCTTTTTAGTATGGTTTTCATATTTGTTCGTTTGATTTTCCGTGGGTATCGATCCGAGCAGAGTGCTCCATTTGAAAATTTCCAGCGGGTTGATGAGTCATAAGTTTCAAGAACATCTAATCTTGGTAAAATGTCTGGATTGAGATGCGCTTTAACAGAATGTCTACATCACACTCTCTTCTCATGTAGACACGCGGTAAATGGGGTGAACTACTACGCGCTTGTAACGAGCGGTGTTCTAAAACACTCCGATGCAGTGGCACAGTCAGTAATCAACTCACTTCTAACACAAGGTTCATTGTGCCGAACGAATTATCGCAGCAATCGGGAACGTTTCTGGATTCGTCGGGAGTGCCCGGTTCGCAGCACCATTGGTGATCCACGATGAATTTGTATTCATGGCGTCCAGAGCGGGAGAGTGACAGCCCACCCGCTATTTGGGAGGTGGTTGTGAAGTGCTATGCTGCCCGGCTTCCAATCATTGAAAGTGCCGGCGACAAATACTTCCTTTGCCCCCGGTGCGTGGCAGGACAAGTTAACTTGAATGGGTTTCGCCGCTTTTGAGTGGCGGCTCTTATGTTTGGTTTCAGTCTTATTCATAATTTTTTTCTTGGTTGATGGTTATAGCACTTCTGTCTTTGTCCATATCCTCCATGCCGTCTGGGGTGAATCAGATCGGGGATTAATGAACACCATGCCGGTGTTGATGAAATTTTGGAGGAGGCTGTAGGTTTAAACTACAGCCTCCTGACAAATCAGTTTGCCCGACCTGGCATTCTCTCGTCGGACATCGTGCGCGATTTTCCAGGAACGCCCATTTGATGAGTTCCCGACGAATTCATATCGGCACAAGATGAAGCCATGAGTCCGATGGCAAGAAGTCCTAAAACGGCGGCAGTTCTTATAATGTATGTTTTCATAGTTTTGTTAGTGTTTTCACATGTCATCAGCAGCAAGAAAATCTAATCCTGATAAATGTCTGGATTGAGATGCGCTTTAGCAGAATGTCTACTTCGCACACTGCTCCCACTCAGGCATACCGCAAATGGGGTGAACTACTATGCGGTTGTAAAAAGCGGTGGGATTTTAAACATTCTGGATATTTGCTCGAAATCGAAGTGTAACCTTTTCGCTGCACGCTCGTTGGCTAGGGTGTATATGAAAGACATCGAAACCAACCCAACATCCGGCCAGTCCGAAGAACTCGCCAAGCTTTTACTGAATCATCTCAGCACATTCCAAGCCTTCGCCCGACGCAGGCTCGGCGACGAACAGCTCGCCGCAGACGCCGTCCAAGAAAGTTTACTCAAAGCCATCAAGGCCGAGCCAGATCTCGCGGATAGAGAAAACTTGCTCGCTTGGTTTTACCGCATCCTGAGAAATGTCCTCACCGATCTTCATCGCCGCAAAGCCGCGAGCGAACGAGCGATGGCGACCTACGCCGCTGATTTCGAATCGGGATCCGATGAAATGGAATCCACCGCCTGCCAATGTTTGCATAGCTTGCTGCCAGCCATGGAACCGACTTACGCGGATCTCATCCGCCGCCATGATCTCGGTGGCGTGCCGCAATCAGAAATTGCGGCAGAACTCGGCATCACACCCAACAACCTCAAAGTTAGGATTCACCGCGCGCGGCGACAGCTTCGCGAACTGTTAGAAAAAACCTGCACGATTTGCGCCAGCCACGGCTGCCTCGATTGCGACTGCGCACCAAAAAATTAACACACCCTTTTCCATGAACCATTCTCACGAAAAAAAATCCTGCTGCGGTGGCCACGGCCATTCCGCAGAAGCCGATGTCAAACCATCCTCTGACGCGAAATATTTTTGCCCGATGTGTCCCGGCGTGGAGTCAGATAAACCCGGCGATTGCCCAAAATGCGGCATGGCGCTGGAGCGAAATCCTTTGTTCGCCCATGATGGCGAAGACGCAGAAATCAAAACTCTCACGAGAAAATTTTGGATCTCCGCCATACTCACCCTGCCAGTGTTTTTCCTCGCGATGGCACACCTATTCCCAGGCCTGCATTTCCGTAAAGACATCACGAAATGGATCGAGTTCATCCTGACCATCCCCGTTGTCTTATGGGCGGGTGGGATGTTTTTCACGAAAGCATGGGTTTCACTGAAAACTTGGAACCTCAACATGTTCACGCTCATCGCCACAGGAGTGGGCGCGGCGTTTGTCTATAGCGCAGTCGCGGTTCTAGCTCCGGGCGTGTTTCCGGAATCGTTTAAAGAACACGGCGAGGTCGGCCTCTACTTGGAGGCGGCGGCGGTGATCACGGTGCTGGTTTTACTCGGCCAATTGTTAGAAGCCAGAGCCCGCGCCCGCACAGGCGAAGCCATCCAATCTCTCATCGGCCTCGCCGCCAAAACCGCTCACCGCCTCCGCGACGGCAAAGAAGAAGACGTGCCGGTCGATGAAATCGTGGTCGGCGATTTGCTCCGCGTCCGTCCCGGCGAGAAAGTCCCCATCGATGGCACGATCACCGAAGGCGGCGGCAACATCGACGAATCCATGATCACTGGCGAGCCCATGCCGGTCGCGAAAAAAGACGGCGAGCCCGTGATCGGCGCGACCCTGAACCAAACCGGAAGTTTCGTCATGCGCGTGGAAAAAATCGGCGGCGATACCTTGCTTTCACAAATCGTGCACATGGTTGCGGAAGCGCAGCGCAGCCGTGCGCCTATCCAAAAAGTCGCCGATACCGTGGCGGGTTGGTTCGTGCCCATCGTGGTCGCTGCAGCAGTAGTGACATTCATCGTCTGGGCGATATTCGGTCCTGCACCCGCGATGGCATTTGCCCTCGTGAACGCCGTTGCCGTGCTTATCATCGCCTGCCCTTGCGCCCTTGGGTTGGCGACACCGATGTCGATCATGGTCGGCGTGGGCCGTGCGGCAGGAATGGGGATACTCGTGAAAAACGCGGGAGCTATTGAGCTTGCAGAAAAAGTCACGCATCTGGTCACCGATAAAACCGGCACGCTCACCGCCGGCAAACCACGTGTCACCGACATCATCCCCGCACCCGGTTATGATCGCGATGCCCTACTCCGCCTAGCTGCTTCCGTCGAGTCACCCAGCGAACATCCACTGGCTCGCGCCGTGGTCGATGCCGCGAAAGAATCTAACATGGAACTTTTCCGAGTCACCGATTTCGAATCCATCACCGCAGGCGGGGTGACTGGCATAGCAGAGGGTAAAGTTGTTAGAATTGGAAAATCTTCTTTCCTTTCCGAACACGGCATCACCATTTCTAACGATTTTGAGCAACGCGCTCAATCGTTGCGGGAAAATGCCAAGACGGTTATTTGGGTCGGGGTAGGCACCGAACTCGCGGGCATTTTCGCCATCGCGGATCCAATCAAAGAATCCAGCGCCGAAGCGATCCGCTTGCTGCACGAGATGGGCTTGAAAGTCATCATGTGCACGGGAGACAACGCCGCCACCGCGCAAGCCGTCGCGCGCGAACTAGGGATCGACGAAGTCCACGCCGAAGTGGTTCCCCAGGATAAGATCGAACTCATTCGCAAGCTAAAGCAACAGGGAGCTGTTGTCGCCATGGCAGGCGATGGAATCAACGACGCCCCTGCCCTCGCTGGCGCGGATGTCGGCATCGCAATGGGCACCGGCACTGACGTGGCCATTGGCAGCGCCGCCATCACCCTCGTGAAAGGCGATCTCATCGCCATCGCCAAAACCATCCGACTCAGCCGCGCCGTCATGCGCAACATCCGCCAGAATCTGTTCTTCGCCTTCATTTACAACGCTCTCGGCGTCCCCATCGCTGCTGGTGTGCTCTACCCTTTCTTCGGAATCCTTCTCAGCCCCATGATCGCCGGCGCAGCGATGAGTTTGTCATCGGTATCTGTTATTTTGAATGCGTTGAGGTTGCGAAAAACGGGGATTTAGGGGGAGAAAGAACCATTTTTTCAATAGTATCGAGACCTTAAATCATTCGCCATGGACTGAACGGAATCCCACGATCCACTCTCCCGATTCCGCTCCCACATTTCAAATGACTGGAGCTTCATTCGCTCGGCCCGTGGAAAAAGGGTGCCCCCACTTTGCCTACTGTATGGAAGCTCATTTTCGCTGGTTTGCGTCGCTTGATTCCATCCGCCTACAGGTTCCAACTCTTGAAGATTCATGGTGCAAATATGCTCCCAAAGAGGAGTTTAGAATATGGGGTTAAACCCCCAAAATCCAAAAATCCTGACAATTTTTCATCCCTTTCAGAATCAACTACAACAGTGCTTTCACCGCACTCGGGAGTTTAAAACATTTTTTCTCCGGCGGCAAAAAATCGTCGATCAGATGGTTGATCCATTCTCGGGAGGTTTGGATCTCACCGAGTTCTATAAACGTCTCACCTGCCTTGGTGGATAATTTGTAGCTTTTCACTTCCATCTGCAAGGGCGACGCTTCTCCTTTCAACTCAAGCTCGATGTGAATGGTTTTGGCAGTGGAATCGATCTGGATGGTGGTCATATTTCCGTAACGTTTCTGGGTTTGATTGAACCATAGCTTAACAGCACCACCGATTAGGTGATCCTTCGCCGAGCTTAAAAAAGAGAATAGCGACATATCGCGATAACATATCTGGTTCAAAAAGATTGGATTTCAAGATGATTTGTTGTTTATCGGGATTAGAATTCCTTTATCTGCATCTAAATGTTGAACTGGATGAGTGGAAATCCACACCATGCGGTAAAATCAGCCTCAAACCATGTCCGACACCCCTGACATCAACCAATCTCTTGCGCATCCTGCCCAGCAAACCGTGATGAACCTGTTAGAAAAACTGGTCACCAGCGTTCCCAGCTCCAAGGAAACGCTCAGCAACACGCCGGAGGAACGCGCACGGGATATTGTGCGCATCGCAGGTATCAAAGCGGGAGCGGTTTCTGCTACATTGGCTTTTGCGCCCGGGCCCATGGGGATGCTCACCATCATTCCGGATCTTAAAAAAGTATGGGATATCCAACAGCAAATGGTTGCAGATATCGCCGCCTGCTATGGGAAATCCGCTCAGTTGAACCAACAAATGATGGTTTACTGCCTGTTCCGACATGGAGCCGCTATGCTGACGCGGGATATTCTTATCCGCGTCGGTGAAAGACTCATACTCAAACAAGGCAGCCTGCGGGTTATCCAGAAAATCCTCCATCGCGTCACGATCCAACTGTCCCAAAAGGCCATCGGCAAATCGATCTCACGCTGGGTTCCTATTATCGGCCCCATCGTGACAGGAGGCTATTCCTTCCTAGACACTCGCTCCGTCGGCAAAACTGCCCTCGAGACTTTCAGTCGTGAAATTGAGATTGAGGAGTTGCCGTAGGGAACTTAGTCACGGCTTTTACTCAGATCGCGGAGGTTTACGACGTCGCGCTGAATGAGAGCGTGCTTCTTTGCGTGACTCCATTTTTTCAATTGGGATTCGCGGTGCATCGCCTTGGTTTGAGATGAAAATGACTCCGTATGAACAAGGACGATGGGTAAACGCAACGCCGTATAGCGAGCTCCGCGACCTTTACGATGGGTAAGTAAACGCTGCTCGATATTTTTCGTGCTGCCGATGTAGTAACTGCCGTCAGAGCATTGCACAATATAGACGAAATAGGGGGATAACATGGGGGAGGTGAAAAATTAGAGAGTCGATAATTTTTTCCTTCGACGCACTTCGTTTGCTCAGGACACCATTCGACAAGATAATTTGAGCGCAACTGGGTCGCTACGCTTGTTTCTCGGTTGAAAACCATGAGCAAGCGAAGCGCGTCGAATGGTGGAGGCGAGGGGAGTCGAACCCCTGTCCGGAACGCCATCTACACAGGCATCTACACGTTTAGTAGGTCATCTAGTATTTCGGAAGAGCTGGGCTGACTTACGGCGTTGCTTTTCCTAGGAACCTGTTTGATCTCGAAAGTGGACCCGGTTACCCGATCCTCAATCCAGCCTACTAAGTGTCGTCTACTCCCCTAATAGGCGTTGGGGTATTGACGTTGCTGTCAATTAAGCAGCAAGTGCGAGCTCGTTAGAGTCTGCATTTATTTGTTTTGAACGGCTTTTTTAAGAGGCCAACCGATCAACCTCTACGTGCAGCCAGCGCTTCAAACATCCCGTCGAAACCAGAACGCCCCCATTCGCTTAGCGACAATCAGAGTAATCCAGAGTTGGGTTTATTCAACGGAAATTTTGCTGGGTTAGAAATTGCTGCAAATCAATATGGATCCTACCGATTAGTATCGAGGAGAAGCTTTTGGAGGTTGATGCGGTATTGCCTCGGCGTGACCGTTTCGATTTCGCGAAAGCGTTTCCCAAAATCACTGGCGTCGTAAAACCCGGATTGATAAGCGATTTCGGAAAGTGGCAGATCCGTGCGAGCGAGTTGGTCTTTGGCAATTTCGATTTTGTGGTGGAGCAAATATTGACGCGGAGATTGTCCGGTGAGGTTGCGGAAAATTCGGTAGAACTGGCTTTCCGAGTAATGACACGCAACGGCGAGTTGCGCGGTGGTGATGGAAGCATGCAGCTCGGAGTGGATGAGTTTGAGTGCGGGCTCGATCCTCGCGAAGGGCTCCGTCATTCCTTTCGCGTCGGAAATTTCATACATCACGCCGGCGATTCCGGAAATTTTACCCGCCTTATCATAAGTCGGAAACTTGTTAGAAACCCACCAACGCAGCAGGCCCTTCGCGCCGGGAACCAGCCAGATGCGATTGGTGGCGGGATTTCCTGTTTCCATGATTTTACGATCCTCCGTGCGGTATCGACTCGCGATGGCTGGGTGATGCAGGGAAAAATCATCCAGCCCCATCGCCGCGCCATGGGTCAAGCCATGAAATTCCTCGAAGCGAGGATTGCAGCGAATAAACGCCCCCTGCGGGTCTTTCATGTAGAAAATCACCATGGGAAGATGATCGAATAACCCAATGATCGACTCATTCATGGAGAACTGGCTGGAATGCTGCATGCGCGGATTCTACTATAAAATGACGATTGTGGCATGGAAAGTTTCCACTGCCCCGCGTAGTATACTCTCCGAATCATGCGCTGGCTTCCCCTACATTTCTTCATCTTGATCCAATCGGCCGGAGCGGCTGGGGAAATCGATTTCACCACGCAGATCCAGCCGATTTTATCGGAAAACTGCTACGCCTGCCACGGTCCGGATGAGTCGAAAGTCGAGGGCGGCCTGCGTTTGGATGTTCGAGAAAAAGCATTCAAAGGTGGTGATAGCGGTAAGGCGATTGTGCCGGGAAAAGCGAATGCGTCTTTGATCATGGAGCGGATCTTGCACACGGATCCCAAAGAAGTGATGCCGCCGCCGGATAAAAAGAAGCGACTCCCACCCGAAAAAGTAAAACTGATCCGCGACTGGATCAATCAAGGTGCGGAGTGGGGGACTCACTGGGCTTTCCAAACTCCCGAGCGCCCGCCAGTGCCGGAGGTAAAAAACAAAGCATGGGTAAAAAATGCTATCGATGCCTTTGTGTTAGCAAAATTGGAGAGCGAGCAATTATCTCCAGCACCCGCCGCGCAACCCGCGACTTTGCTGCGTCGCTTGTCATTGGATTTGATCGGTCTTCCGCCAACGTTAGAAGAACTTGCTTCGGTGGGGGATGTGAAAAAAGAAGTCGATCGCCTGATCGCCAGTCCGCATTTCGGCGAACGCTGGGGACGAGAGTGGTTAGATGCCGCGCGTTACTCGGATTCTGCGGGCTACGAAAAAGATCTGCCGCGCTACCATCATTTCTATCGCGATTGGGTGGTCTTGGCGATGAATCAAAACATGCCTTACAATGATTTCGTGGTGAAGCAAATCGCCGGCGACCTTTTACCGAACGCGACCCAAGACGACCGCATCGCCACCGGATTTTTACGCAACTCCATGGTCAACGAAGAAGGTGGAGCAAAGCCCGAGCAGTTTCGAGTTGAGGGGGTATTTGATCGGATCGATGCCATCGGAAAATCGATGCTCGGCCTGACCGCTCAATGCGCGCAATGCCACACGCATAAATACGATCCGCTTACGCACGATGAGTATTACGGGATGTTTGCTTATCTGAATAATATCAGTGAAACATCCATCGCTGCCTACACGCCGCATGAGAAAAAAACGGTTGATGATTTACTCAAACAAATCAGCGCGATGGATCAAAGCGTTCGCAAATCATCGCCCGAAGTTGAGGAAAAATACCAAGCATGGCAGCGTGAAATGCTAGCTCTTCCGCGAACCGAGTGGCAAGCGCTTGAGCTTTATCAGCTTGGTGATTCAGGACAGAAATTTTGGCCGCTAGAAGATAAGTCCGTCATCAACATGGGCTACGCTGCCACTCGTGGCGGCGAGTCATTTACCACCTCATCTGATCTTCCTGTGATCCGTTCGGCTCGTCTCGAGGTGATGAATGATCCTTATCTGCCGATGAATGGGCCGGGTCGATCCACACGTGGAACGGGTGCGCTGACTGAATTTCAATTAAGAGGGGGTAAGGACGCTGCAAAAGCCGAGAAGCTGAAATTTAAAAATCCTGTGGCTAGTGTGAATCCTCCAGTAGTTTCACTGGATCCGAAACGATTCCCTAACAATGCGGAAGCTAAGCCGGATGATCGACGCACGGGGCCAGTGGCATTCGCTTTGGATGGTGATAACAAAACGGCATGGACACATGAGAGAGATCCGGCACGCAACAACGATCCCGCAGTGCTGACTTTTGAATTGGAGCAACCATTGGAAGGCGAGGGGAAAACTTATTTCAATCACACCCTTTCGCTAAATCACGGCGGTTTCAATTCCGATGATAACATGACCTACAACTTGGGTCGGGTCCGCTTATCGATTTCCTCATCCTTGCCGAACGCACTCGATCAGTTGCCGCCGCTGGTATTGGCGGCGCTTGAAACTCCTGCTGACAAACGCAGCCCAGAACAAGAAGCTCGTGTGTTTGCGCATCGGCGAGAAAACCAAGCAGATTTTTCTGAACAAACCAAACAGATCGAAGCACTATACGCAAAAGTTCCGCTAGCGACTTGGGCCTTGGTCGCGGCTGAATCGAAAACCCCGCGCGAGACACGTTTGTTCGAACGTGGTGAGCAAACCCATCCCAAGCATGTGGTCAAACCACACGTTCCAGCTTTCCTGCATCCGCTCCCGCCCGGCGATCCTGAATCGCGCCTGACGTTTGCGAAATGGTTGGTCGATCCCAAATCTCCAGTAGCATCACGCGTTTTCGTGAACCGCGTCTGGCAAGCATATTTCGGAACAGGTTTGTTAGAAACCTCTGAAGACTTCGGTCACCAAGCCGCGCGTCCCTCGCATCCCGAACTGCTCGACTGGCTCGCCTGTGAGTTTGTGGAAAATGGATGGGATATGAAACACCTGCATCGTCTCATCACCAACAGCGCGACCTATCAGCAAGACTCCCTCGCCAGCGCGGAGCTGCGTGATAGTGATCCCAAAAACCGCTTCCTAGCACGCGGTGCAAGATTCCGTGCTCCAGCGGAAACCGTGCGCGACATCCAACTTACGACCTCTGGGTTGTTAGATGATTCGCTTGGTGGACGCAGTGTTTACCCGCCCGCTCCGGATTACCTTTTCCAAAGACCCGTTTCCTACGGACCGAAAACCTGGATCGTGGAAAAAGATTCCCAGCGCTACCGCCGTGCGCTTTACACATTTAGATTCCGCTCCGTGCCGTATCCCATGCTGACCACTTTCGACGCGCCGAACGGTTCGGTTTCCTGTGTGCGTCGCACGCTTTCCACTACGCCGCTGCAAGCCTTGGTGACGCTCAACGAACAAGTTTCTGTCGAAGCTGCGCTCGGTCTCG
>JANPJY010000020.1:0-4135 GCA_031425735.1 Akkermansiaceae bacterium
CCGCGAATGAACGCGAATGGACGCGAATAAGAAAGTTTTGTTCGGTGTAGTTTCCACATAAATCAGGTCATTTTAATTGATATGATTTGATTGGCGTTCATTCGCGTTCATTAGCGGTTGAATTTCTTTGTTACGAGAGAGTTTCGATGGCGGCTTCGAGAGATGGGAGGTCCTCGATGGAGATGACTTTCGCCTCGGGGGCGATTTTTGCAACTAGGCCGGCGATTACTTTTCCGGGGCCGATTTCGATGAACTCGGTGTGGCCAGCGGCGACGAGGTGTTGGATGGATTCGATCCAACGGACGGAGCCGGTGACTTGGGAAGTGAGGGTGGAGCGGATTTCTTCAGCGGAGGAAACGGGGGCGGCGGTGAAGTTTGCGATGACGGGGATTTTTGGAGAAACGATAGTGGCGGAGGCAAGTTCGCCTGCGAGTTTTTCCTGTGCAGATTTCATCAAGGATGAGTGGTAGGCTCCGGCAACATTGAGTTTGATAGCGCGGCGGATACCGAAATCTTTGGCTTGGGCAACTGCATCGTCGATGCCAGCGCTGGTGCCTGAAATGACGATTTGTCCCGGGGCGTTGAGGTTTGCGACATCGACTCCGGTGGCTTTCGCGAGTTCGCGGATTTTTTCCTCATCGCCACCGATCAGGGCGGCCATCGCGCCATCGGTGGCGTTGCAGGCTTCTTCCATGAACGTGCCGCGACGTGAAACGAGGCGCAGGCCGTCTTCGAAAGAGAACGTTCCGGCAGCGGCGTGGGCGGTGAATTCACCGAGCGAGAGACCGGCAGCGGCGACTGGGTTGAAATTGGGTAAGCGAGATTTCAGCAGCGCAAGTCCGATCAGGCCATGAAGGTAAAGGGCTGGCTGGCATTTTGAGGTTGCAGTGAGCGCATCCTCGGGGCCGTTGAACATAATGTCGGTGAGCGAATAACCCAAAGCTGCATCGGCTTTCTCAGCGAGATCGCGAGCGATGCTTGAGGACTCGATCCAATCGCGAGCCATACCGATTTTTTGAGCGCCTTGTCCGGAGAAGAGGATAACAGGTGAAGTCATGACGGGCGTTTTAAACAGATGAAATCGCCTTGGCTAGTCTTTCGATGATCTTAAGTGGCTGGAGATAGGTTCGGGCTAAGATGACAAGGAGAGAGGGAGGAAATGGAGGAGAGGGAGTAGATTATAAGATTTTTTTCAACGCAGAGCCGCAAAACCCTGTGAGCGGTAGCGAACTGTCAAAATCAGCGAAGCCAATAAGTTTGGACGGAACAAAGTGGAGTCAAAGGTCGCAGAGGAACGCAAAGCTGGGGTTGATGGAAATTGAAGGTAAAAATGGTGGGGTTTTTATTTCTGCTACAGGGTCTGGTTTAGGTATTTCACTCTTTTTTGTGTTCTATGCGTTCTTTGTGGTTCATCCATCTACATCAAAATATGCGCGATTTATGGCAGGAATGGGGTGTGCAGGACTCGGTTGGGTGCGTAGAATGATGAAGATGAGTTTTGAAAACGCTGTGCTGAAATTATTATCACTGAGCCTATTATGGGTTCAGGGCAGTTTTGCGCAGGGAAGTCGGGATTTTTGGGATCTGGATCCGATTCGGTATTCGGATACGTTGCCGACGGATCGTTTGGCGGTTTTGGCGAAAAAGTTGGAGGAGAGGAAATTGGAGGGTCAGCCGGGACAGGGGTTGAAAGCGTTGGAGTTTGTTTTGGATTATTTGAATGTGCCTAAAGAATCGCAAGTTCTGGTGTTTTCTAAAACGAGTTTGCAGAACAGCCGCATCACTCCGCAAAATCCGAGGAGTTTGTATTTTTCCGAAAACGCCTATGTCGGTTACGTGCCGGGTGGGGCGGTGGAAGCGATTGTGCACGATGCGGTGTTGGGTCCGGTTTATTATTTAGTGGAGCCGGATAAAGACGGCGCAATGCGGATCGAGCGGGATACGAATCGGTGCCTTTCATGTCACGCGACGTCACGCACAGAAAATGTTCCTGGGATGTTGATTCGGTCGGTCTATGCAGAGGAAAGTGGGCATCCGATCTTGCAGTTAGGAACGCACGATGTGGCGCATGAAACGCCGTTGGCAGATCGATGGGGTGGGTGGTTTGTGACGGGAAGGAGCTCGTTGCCGCATCTGGGGAATCGGGTTTTCAAAGAAGACTCTGATCTAACACCTTCGAGCATCCCGATCAAATCGGTGGCTGGGATGGTGGATGTGAAAAATTATCTCAGGCCGACCAGTGATGTGGTGTCCTTGTTGGTGTTAGAGCACCAAGTGAAGATGCATAATTTACTCAATGCAGCAGCGATGAACTATCGGCGCTCAGTGTATTTCATGCAGACACTGAATCCCGATGCCGACCCGACTCTGGGTTCAGCGGGGGAGATCGCTGACAGCGGCGCAAAAGATATTGTGGATTATCTGTTTTTCAAAGATGAGACAGATCTCGGCGATGGGGTAGAAGGCGATGCCGGATTTCAGCAGACGTTTGTGAAACGTTTTCCAAAAAGCAAAGACGGCGAGAGCTTGGCGGAGTTTCGATTGTATGGACGGATTTTTAAAAATCGCTGCTCTTACATGGTTTACTCAGAGGCGTTCAAAGGTATGCCGGATGGTTTGAAACAAAGAGTGATCGCGCGGATGAAGCGGGTGGTAGCGGGTGATGAAGAAGGTTTTGAATATTTGAAAGAATCCGAGAGAAAACGGATCGATACAATTTTGAGTGAGACTCTCAGTGATTGGAAATAAGCAAGTTAAGGAGTAAATCATGACAAGCGTTACCGTAAAACAGATGAGAGAGATCGAGCAACGAGCGATGGACTCGGGGATTTCTGAGGCGGAGTTGATGGAACTTGCGGGCATGGCGTTGGGTCGGGCTATCGGAAATCAATACCGCGAAGTCGGGACGGCTGTGGCTTATGTGGGAAAAGGACATAACGGCGGCGATGCGTTGATTGCGCTGCGGGTTTTACAAGAAGAGTTTGGATGGCAGGTTGGAGTAAGATCAGGTTTAAAAATCGACCAATGGGCCTATCTGACGCGGGTGCAGTGGGCTGATTTAGATTCGGATGAATTGTTAGAAAATGGATTTGAAAAGCAGGCTTACACACCTTTGTTGCTGATCGATGGATTGATTGGGATAGGCGCGAAAGGTGCGCTGCGGGATTCGCTGATGGAAATGGCGGAGGAGATGAATCGATTGCGAAACGAATCGGGCGCGACGGTAATTGCGGTGGATCTGCCTTCGGGTGTCGATCCCGATTCAGGTGAGGTTTTTCCGGGAGTCGTGGTGGCGGATCGGACTTTCATGATAGGTGCTGCTAAACGCGGGTTGCTGCTTTCACATGCGGCAAGTGCGACCGGTCAGCTTGCTTTGGTGGAGGTTGATGCGTTGCGTGCCGATGATATTGGAGAAATGGAACTGATCTGTCCGCAGTGCATGGATTTAGGAAAAGCACCGAGGCCGTTTGATTTTCATAAAGGCAAGGCGGGTCGGGTGGGGATAGTGGCGGGATCGCTTTCATTCAGCGGCGCGGCGTTGCTTGCCGTGCTCGGTGCAATTCGTGCGGGGGCGGGTTTGGTGACTTTGTATGCGCGGCAAGAAGTGTCTGAAGCGATACGTTCGCGACTGCCTTTTGAGGCGATGTTGAAGCTTAATCAAAACCCTTCGGAATTGTTAGGGGATCATTTAGATGCGATTGTCGTAGGGCCTGGGTTGGGTGAGATGAGTGAGGATTTTGCAAACAGACTTGCGGAGTTGATCGCTCAAACTAAAGTTCCGATGGTGATCGATGCGGATGGGTTGAATTTCATGGCTGCACGTGGTTTGAAATCGAACTCACATCATATCCTAACACCTCATCCCGGTGAGTTCGCTCGTTTGGCTCCGGAGTTGATAGATTTAGATCGCGAAGAAGCGGCGAAAACCTTTGTGGAGAAAAATGATGCCGTGCTCTTGCTGAAAGGGGCTCGTACGATTTTGGCGAAACAAGGAAGTCCATTGCGCATCAATTCCACGGGAACGCCCGCGATGTCGAATGGTGGGCAGGGCGATTTACTTTCAGGAGTGATCGGCGCGCAGCTTGCGGGTGGGATGAATTCTTTCGATGCAGCGGCGCTAGGGGCTTGGTTATGC
>JANPJY010000021.1:0-31210 GCA_031425735.1 Akkermansiaceae bacterium
ACCAAACTCATCGATTCTCCAGCTTCTATTACCATCGGCAATCATACGTTCAATAACTGGACGAAAATTCCAGAAGGCCCAATTGATGTTAGGCGTGCGATCGCTCGTTCGTGTAACACTTGGTTCTATCAGGTCGGGATCGATACCGGTGCGTCTGTATTCCTAAATTTATCCAAACGTATGGGCATGGGTGAAAAATCCGATCTGCCGTTGATTGGTGAAACTCCTGGTCTGGTACCGTCTAATGAATGGATGATGAAGAACGAGGGTCGTCGGATCTTAAATGGAGATACTGCTAACATGTCAATCGGGCAGGGCAGTCTGTTGGCATCGCCGCTGCAAGTCGCACAGATGATGGCGGGCATAGGAAATGGAGCGACGTTACCAAAATTATCATTGATCTCACAGGTGCAAGATACACGCGGTCGGGTAGTGCAAGCGATGCGGCCTGAACGGAAAAACTGGCTCTCAGTGGATTATCATGCGGTCGAAGTCGTGCGCGAGGGAATGCGGGATGTTGTTTCTAAAGGTTATGGTACGGGAAAAAGTGGAAATTTAACCTACACCACCTTGGCAGGAAAAACCGGCACCGCGCAGTGGGGACCTCCGAAGTTAAATCAGCGACTCGCATGGTTTGCTGGCTTCTTACCTCATGACAACCCACGTTATGCTTTTGCTGTTTTATATGAGGGGAAACCTGGTCAAAAAGTTTCCGGTGGACGCATGGCTGCTCCGATGGTGAGAAACTTTTTCGAGCCATTGAAAAGCGAAATCAAAGAAATTATTGAGCCCCCAAAACGTGCATTGGTGGTAATTGCAGAAGGCGAAAATGCTATCCCAGCCGCTGCACCAGTAAGTGCAGGAGGGGTTCTCAAAGCTCTTCCAATCGATGACCCTGAAATCGAAGCAGAAGAACCTAAAGAAGTTCTCCGTGCTGTGCCGGTGGACGAAAAATTCATCGTCGATGATGATGAGGTGGTAGAATGAAGTCAGCGGAAGCCTACCATAATTGCCCGGTGATCGGAGGCTTGGTTCCAATTGGGTGCATCGATGATTTTGGAAGTTTTACGATCCATGTGAGGTTGTAGTGCTTTTGAAACGGCGATGAAATCAATGCGGTCGTAGCTATCTTGGGAACTGTAATAATAAGTCCATTTTTCGCCCCGTTGGTCATGTGCCTGAACGGGTGTTAGATAATATGGGCTGTGATAATCACCGAGTATCGTTTTTGTACTCAGACTTTGGATGTGATCATTTAGATCGCCGTACGCAATCAGGTGCATATTCGGGTTTTTGGAAAGAATAGTGTCAATGTGTTTTCTAACATGTTCCGCTTCGCGGACGCGTAGCTCTGCTTGATCGAAGTTTGGGACGATGCGTTTGGATTTTAGATGCAGTCCGATGAATCGGGTCGGTTGCCCGTTGATTTCAATGGTGACATCAAGAATACCACGCTGCATGGAGTGCTCGGTATGGTTGATGGTGATATCTGGTTGGTGCTTCGAAGTGATAGAAAATCGAGAGAGGATGCCGAGATGGCGAATGGGATCGATGCCTCCGGTGTGATAAAAATAAGGAAGATCGCGCCCGGACTTTTTGAGCAGTTTCTGAACTTCTATAACATCCGCCTCACTGCCAATTTCTGAAAGACCGATAATATCCGCGCCACTGTTCGTCAGGATTTCAATGATGGCGTTTTTCGACTCGGGTGATTTTTCAGGGTTCTGACTTGAGGTCAGCCAGTTTTTCAAATTGTAGGATACAAAGCGAAACGCGGTTGAATGAACTTCTGTAGCTGGCCTTTTACTTGGCTGAGCGGCTGAATAAGAAAGTTTTGGATCAGCACTGGAATCTTGTTTCCAAGGAGGTGTTTCCGCGCGTTGGGAATACCAAGTTCCTGCAAAAAGTAGCAGGGTAAAGCCGAGGCAATAAGAAAAGCGCAGCCAGGGTGACGACTTGCGCATGAGATAGAACAGTGGAGGATTAACTGAGAGCGGCTATGCCGCGAATGGGGGATTAAGCGTCGTGCGATTCGTTATTCGCAGCTGGCTTAACGCGAGCGGCGGTTTCCTTGTCTTTACGAACTTCCTCTTCGGAACGGGTGATTTCACGCTCAAATTCTTCACGAGCCTTTTTGAATTCACCCATGCTTTTACCAACTCCGCGTGCGAGTTCTGGAAGTTTTTTGGCTCCGAAAAGCAGCAGGATCACGACGAAGATCATGATCATTTCAGGTCCACCGATAGGACCGATTAAGCCGAGGAATAAAGTGCTCATAGCGATAAAGTAAGTTGGTAAAGGGCGGGGTGCAAGCGACAAGAAGCAGTTGCTTGCTGGCGAAATATCAATGTTTACCGAGCTGAGGGTAAAGATATTTCATGAAAGTCGGTCACGAAAATCGGGATAGCCGAAGGTCCGGATCGTTTCAATCTCGCCGTTTTCGTGAAGTAGGGCGATGGATGGATGTTTTACGCCGTTAAAAGTGGTGGTTTTCACCATGGTGTAATGGGCCATGTCATCGAACACCAAAATATCACCGACCCGGAGTTCGCGGTGGAAAATGTAGTCTCCAGTCACATCGCCCGCGAGGCAGGTGGGACCGCCGAGACGGTAAAGATGGGGCGAAGTGGCTTCACCTAGCTCAGTCGCAAGGTGGTAGGTTTCGTTTTCCAGAGTTACCGCTGGCAGGACGGTGCTGGTGGCAAGCTCGGAATCGACGAGAAACACATCGGGGCGGTACGGCATTTCGATGACGTCTGGCATGTGGGCGGTGGCGGAGATATCGAGGATCGCGAGTTTGTGACCGGCGGATTCGAAAACATCCATGACCGTGGATCGGAGCACACCGGTGTGGATGGCGACAGCTTCGCCGGGTTCGAGCCAGACTTCGACGTTGTATCTCTCCTTGGATTGCTTAACGAGGCGGATGAGCCGCTGTCTATCGTAAAACGGTTTGGTGATCCAATGCCCGCCACCCATGTTGAGATAGGTGATTTGTTTGGAACGGAGCAGATCGCCGAATTTTTCGTCAACTGCTTGGAGCGTTGTTTCAAGGTCAAGTGAGTTTTGTTCGCAGAGCGTGTGAAAGTGCAGGCCGGATATTCCGGTGAGATCGGCGTCTTGCAATTGATCAGCAGTGATGCCGAGACGTGATCCAGGAACGCAGGGATCGTAAATGGGAGTTTGACCAGTGGAGTGCTCGGGATTCACGCGTAGGCCACAAATAACCTCGCCGGAAATGAATCTCGGATGAGCGAAGATTTTTTCCCTGAAGCGAAACCATTGGGAGAGAGAATTGAAATCGAGATGATGGGTAAATTCTAACAGCGCATCAATATCTTCATCATCGTAAGCAGGCGAGTAGGTAATGACATGTTTTCCAAAATGTTCGTTCGCAAGCATCGCTTCCCAGAGACCAGAAGCGCAGCATCCATCGAGATCTTTGGTGATGTGAGGAAACGCCTTCCAACATGAAAATCCTTTGAGCGCGAGAATGATTCTACAACCCGCTTGATCCGCCACCTCACGTAGGATCGCGGTGTTGCGCTGCAAGGCGGGAATGGAAATGAGAAACATGGGAGGAATAAAAGCTGAAAAGCTGAAATACTGAAAGGCTGAAATAAGAAGAGTTGGTGAGTCAAGGAGGGGCTGCATTCTGCTGCCCTCTTCAAATGCAAATGGGCAGCAAAATGCAGCATCTCCTTGTTATCCCAACATCTGCTTTACCCATTCAGCCTCATACAAGGTGAAATCACTGTCTCGTAGTTTCGCTTTTTCGGGATTCCTTCGTATATATTTCGCTACCCGAAACATATGCTCCCAATCGCGAATGATTCTGTCGAAATAATCCTTCTGCCACAATGAACCTTCATTACCCATAACTACATTGATATCTCTAGCTGAATATCCCTTCCACCCACCAATTACTTTTTCTAAACTTCCACCTTCCACTAGCGAAAATAAAACATGCACATGGTTTGGCATAGCAACCCAAGAATGCATGAGGAAACGCTCACCATCGAATAAGCTGAGTGATTTCGCGAGCGCATCTCGACAATTTAAATTGCGAAATACACATTCACCAAAACCCATATCCATTAGCCGATCCGCTTCTTTGGAGAATGTGTTGTGATATTCTGACTCCTCGTCATCTGTCCATGGTTTGGGATGAAGGCTCTCCCATTCGGTTCGTTCGGAGATGAGCCGTTCCAACACATCGCGTGGAATGGAGTCTTTTAGCCGCCATGTAACGAAATAAGTCGAGCCTTCTTGTTGCCAGTGCGGCAGGTGATTTCTCTTCACTTTAGTTTCAGAAAGATCACTAAAAAAGCGCATAGCGATCTGTTAGCTAAGTGAACTTCTAGTGTCAAGGAGCGGCGGTATTCTGCAGCCGTTGTGAAAGAGCGCAGCAGGATGCAGCCCCTCCTTGTTTAAGAAGGCAGCAGGATGCAGCCTCTCCTTGTGTTACGCCTTCCTTCTCACACCTATCGCGCCTAACAACAGGCAGAGAGGAACCGCCAGCCATGCAGAGGTGCGGGAGGTTTCGCGGATCCCTAGGGTGATGGACATCGGTTCTCCACCATTGCCATCGACTTGGACGCTGCGGGTGAAACTGATCACGTTGCCACGTTCGGGGAGGGTGATATCTAGGGCTTGTGGTGCGGGTTCGGCGGCGAGCTGTTGGGTAACGATGCGGTTGGCGATGTCTTTAAGCGCGGCATTTTCATCAGCGGAGTTGCCTAAAAGGAAACGATCAAATTGGTTGGGATCGTAATTGTAATTTCCTTGGAGAATGGGGTTCGCATTAGCGGCTTCTTGGAGTTGGCTATTGTCTTTGGTTCCGGAATCATTGTTGTCCAAGGTGAGTTTTTGGCGACGTGTGTTCAGGCCAAGGACGGCTTGTTGAGTTTTCAGTTCACGGAGTTGGACGCGGGCGTCTTCGCCGGATGCGGCATCGAGGTTGCCGTTACGGACTGCGTTGCTGAAATATTGTGAAGCTTTTTCCTGATCTCCTGCAGCAGCCCATGACACAGCTTGATCCAATAAAGCAACGGCGCTTTGTGAGTCGCTGCGCTTTTTACTAAGGGCAAAGGATTTGTAGTCTTCTAGACTAAAGGTCCCGTATGAAGACTGACCACTAAGGTCGAAATCTCCTTCATGGGAGGTCATCTCATAACCCTCAGGAACCAGCACTCGCCACGTGAGGCTTTCCATCGGTACGTTCAGCACTGGACCTTGGAGTTGGCCTTTCTTTTTGTTATTCGCTGAGAAAACGAATCGCACGTTTGCGGGTTGGTTGGGTACAGGCGATGGGAAAACGTAGAACAACCATTCGCCTTTTTCTCGGACGAGGGTGGCGGCTTCGTCGTTCACGAGGACGTTGAAGAGCTTTGCTCCATCGGGGAGTTTTAGTCGCAGGGTGCTTTTGCTGGTAACTTGCATACTGAGTTCAACGGCTGTTAGAGAATCGCCGTGGGGGGAAATGAGTGTGGTGAGTGTACCTTGCGAGACGCGGAGTTTTTCGAGACTTTCGAGTTCGTGACGTTTGATTGTGACCGCGAGTGGTGCCTCGGGATCGGCAACTCTGAACAACAACAGAGGAGGAGTGGTGCCAGCAGCTTGACCGATGGTGGCTTGAGCGACGGCCCAATCGACCCGCTGCCAACCGCGTGGTAATGTTGGGGCATTGAGTTCTAAACGACCGCCAGTACGGACGGCGGCAAAGTAAGTAAGCTGACGCACTTGTTCAAAGGTGATTGCGGCAATGGATTCAGTTCCTGAATTCTTGGTTGATTGTTGGAACTCGAGTTCAACCTGTGTTTCTCCAGCGATCCCGCGTTGGAAACGAATTTCATAAAGACCGTCTTCACCTTCGATAGGGATAAGATCTGCAACATCGGCTCCAGTCGCGCGGACGGTGGAGGCAGAAGTGGTATCGAGATTTGGAATGCGGACACGGAGACTTTTGATCGCTGCGTTTTCAATGCGGTATTGGATCGATGCACGAGTCACGGTCTGACCTTCACGCAAAGTGCTTTCATGGAAAACTTTAGCGGTCACCCATGCATCGAGTCGGCTGATCGCGAGGCCGAGCGACCAATCGGATTGGAGGATGCGGTAAGTGAGAGCACCGGGACGTGTAGCTGCTTGAGCAGCTTGTTTGTTAAGTGCTTGAAGATCACCGCCGCTTTCTTGTGAAATATTTTTCCGGTTCACTGCGCGTACTTGCAGTCCACGATCAGGAACCACCGTAACAACACCGGTCTCGCGCGATGCTTCTTTCAGCGAGAGGCGTGGGACTTCCCAGTCGGTTTGTGAGCCAGGAGGTCGACCTGTTAGAGTGATATTGAAAGCCTGTTTGCCGATGGTCTTTCCGGAAAGATGAAGGGTGAGGATGCGTTTGCCATCGGTGGTGGATTCCGTCCAGTGACTTAGCGCTCCGCCGGTAGCGGTTTCGATTTCGAGCGCTGCGGGGATTTCGACCGCGAGTTTGAAAACACCGGCGCGAGTGATGTTGACGGAGAGGTCGGTGGAGACGACGAGTCTGTCATCGCCAAGAGAAATGAGCTGCCATGATTCCGCGCGTAGTTCGGGTGCGACCTCAGTGATTTTCACTTTCAATGAAGCAGCGTTTGAACCGTAGCGGAACGCATGTTGGAGTAGGGCGATCGGGTTACCTTCTTTATCACGGGGAAGGAGTTTCGTATCGAAGTCTCCGGGGTTTACTCGGGATAGATTGGTTGGAGTGATGGATTCGGGTTGTGAATCGTTTCCGAACGCCATCGCGAGGAATCCGATTTCACCAGCGGCACCAGTAACACGGACGGGAGCAAGTGTTAGATCGAATGGAAGCGCGGCGGCGCTGCGCTGGGTTGAGACGGAGATGTTAAATGCACTGGACTGGGCAGGTTCTATGGGGATGCGGAGTTGTTTGGTTTTAGGATCGAAACGCCAAGTTCCGACTGGGCCGTTGGTAACATCGGAAACAGTGAAGCCGTCAGGAATGTTTAAAACGATCGATGAGATCCGACCTTGAGTAGGTCGGATCGAAACGCGATGGAGGCCGTTGACGACACCTGGTCCGGGCAGGAATAAGTTAGAAACTTCGGCAAAGAATTTGGTTTCCTCGGCGGAGATGTCGCGTTGTGCGGGACGTGCGGCGATGGCGACCGCTTGGGTTGGGTTGAGGATCATGACTGCACCGGATTCGGTTGCGGCGAGGTCGGCTAGCGGTGTGGTTTGTGCCGCGGCATCAGAGTAGAATTCCCAACCGGCTTGATCGTAGCGCAAGGTGATTTGGCGAAGTGCAGCGGATCCTGTTGGGATTTGCCATGGGTTGATGGGGGAAGTCATCGGCATTTCGAACGTGGCGGTGGCTGTTAGTAGTCCGGTGGATTCGGCAGTGATGATGTAAGTCTCTGGAGTTTGGGCGGCTGGATCCATGCCCTCCTTGTGAACTTTGAGTCCGGTGCCGGTGAAGTTGGTCAAAGTAGCGGGTGCTTTAAGGAGGAGGAAACGATCGCCTTGCTGCGCGCGTAGGGAAATTTCCATGCTGGCTTGGAGTCGGTTTTCTTTGATGACCCATGATTGCGTGATGGATTCAGCAGGTTTGAGATCTTGCGCGTCGATGTTTTGGGTGAGCGCGGCTGTTAGGATGAGGAGGGCTGTGGCGGTAGTGGTCTTAGTTAATGATTTTGGCATGGCGGATGCAATCCGCCGCCACGGTGTGGAGATGATAGCGAATAATGCGATAACGAGGAAGAATAGAGGAGCACCGCCGCCAAGAGAGAGGAAGGATGCGCCGACTAGGGAGAGACCGAGGGCTTTCATCATCGAATGTTTCATTGAGATGGCATAGATCGTTAGTGCGGTACCGAGGGAGAGAAGTATCCAGACGTTCCAATTGGCGCGAGCTTGCCATGGAGCGAGGTTGGAAATTTCTACCTCGATGATTTTACCGGCCGGGACGACGGGGGAGTTGAAAGCGAGGGAAGAGGCAATGTTCGTCGGTGCGTTCAAGATGATTGCGACCAGAGCAAGGGACAGGAGGATGAATGCGATGGATGCGGCGACGGTTAAGAAACGGGCAGCAGAATGCAGCCCCTCCTTGGGGAAGAATGCGACGATGATTCCTAACACCATGAGCACGATGACTGGGAGTGGATATTCCGAGAGTGATTGCCAGCCGGTGGGTGGGGTGGTGCGAGTGGTCGATTGAAGATCGCCGCCGGTTGAGACTAGCGTGCGGTTTTCATCTCCGGTGACGGTCCACTCACCGATGACGAGTGGCGCATCGAGAGCGGGAGCTGTTAGGCGAGGATGATTTGGGTTTTCTGATTTAGCGCCATAGCGAAGCCTGATCTCAAACGCTTGGTTGGGATCGGTTTGGGCAGGGATTGGAATGAGTGTTTCTTTGCCATCGGCGCGGGCATTGACAGGTGAACCATCGACACTGGCTTCCCAGAGAGATGTACCTGCTGGGAGAATAGCGCGGAGTGAAGCGCGGCCTTTGGATTTCACGAAGAAACTTGCGTCGGTGACCCATTGACCATCTCGGGAAACTTGGGTGGAGAGTTTTAGGAAATCGACGACTTGATCGACAGTTTCACCTTGTTCATACCATTCGATTTTCGATCCGATTTTGAAATCGCGCGAGGTGTATTGCCATGCGGCAAGAGTCGGTGCGGAAGAAAGCAGGCGGAATTCGGCGGGGATTTCTGAGGGATCAATTTTTAACAGAGGACCTTCGCTGAGCTGGGTGGAGAATTTGACTTGGAGAGGGCTAACAATTTGGATGTGGCCGCGCTCGGTTTGGACATTGAGCGGACGGACTTCGCCGGGTGAGAGTTCGCCACCGGTGGCGGGCATGGGTTGCTCGAAGGTGAGCAGCACGGTGCCTGCTCCGAGAAGTGGGCGGGAAAGTGGGATGATGACGGTATCGCCTTCGCGGCGCCAATCGCGACCGACGTTTTGGCCGGTGACGTCGATGTTTCCGATCGATGCTGGGACGGAAATTTTCCATTCGTTGGCTGGTGCCCCGACGACGAAGTAGTTGATGAGAACACTGCCGTAGGCGGCGCCTGCTTTGAGCGAGTAGAGATGAAATACATCGGCTTGGATGGATTGGCCGAGGGCTTCGATGTTGAGGTCTGCGGTCCATGTGTTTTCGCGAAGTCGGAAGGCTTGTTGGAGTCCAGCGGTTTTGCGTGGGAAAAAGGTAACCGGAACTTCGGCGAGGCCTGAATTTTTTCCGGCGACGAGTCGGTATCCGGCGGTGGCGGAGGCTCCGATGTAACCGCGGCGTGATTTCACATCAGGAAAACCGAGAGGTTGAAGAGTCCACGCAGCAGCTTTGGCGGCTTCGTTCTTTTCGAGGCGCAGGCTGATGAGTTGGCGACCATCGACTGCTTTGGCAAAAATGATTTTCAAAGTTTTGAGGCCGTCTTTGATTTCAGATGAAACAGCATAATCGGCAACGGCCGCGCCGGTGACGGATGCGACGGCGTGATCGCCAGGGATTTTCATTTCCCATTCACGGAGGGGAGCTTCGCGGATATCGAGCTCGATGTTAGAAATGATGCGTCGGTCGGTTTCTGCGAGTTCATAGACAGTAACTTCAGTGACGCCGACTTCAGGGAGGATTTGATCGGCGAGAATTTTGGCTGAGAAATCGGCTGTAGGGAAACGATAGACTAAGACTTGGCGGAGAGATTCGTTAGTGCCGCCGGGGAACTGGTTAGGCGCGAGTTGGATCAAGCCTTTGGCATCGGCGACCTCGATGCGGACAGCACCGTCGTTAGCGAAGCGGATAAAGCCGCTGTGGCGGAGTGTGCCGACCGGTGAGATGCGGAGGGCTTGCATTTCGAGAGGAAATCCGCCGAGAGCCGCTTGGGATTCGATGGTGATACGCTCGCCTTCTTCGATGGGGCGGGAGAGTTTGATTTCGATTTTACGGTTTTCTTTTTCGCCGGAGACGGTCCATGCGAGAACGGATTCACCCACGATGGAAAGGATTTCACCTGGGCCATCTAACGAAAGTGTGAGATTGGGGATTTTTCCTTGAAGGACGCGGAGATCGATCTGGGTGATTTGGCGCATCAGGCCAGAACCAATGCGGTTGTCGGTGATGGCTTGGCTGGTGAAAAAGAGCGAACCGTCTTCGGTTGCTGCTGAAGGCTTGAAAGCGAGTTGAGCTTGGCCGTTTGCGGGAAGAAAGCCGCGCCATGCGTTTTGATTTTTACGAGGCGCGACGGTGAGGTTGGGGTTGAACGATATGTTTTCGGGAATGCCATCGAGGGTGACGGGGACAACGATGCCTGCAGGGAGGGTGAAATCGATGAAGTACCAATCGCCTTGTCGAATGATGGGGACGACGAACTGAACTTCGATTGGAAAATCTCCGGTGGTATCCGCGATAAGGTCGTAACCTTGTTTTTCGTTTAGGGAGATGTGGTGGTTGGATCCGGAAACTTTTCCTGAAAGAGCAGCGCCGGAGAGGAGTTCGATGGAGGCGTTAACGGATTTCGAACGTGCGGTGGCAGTGAGGGTGAAGGTGAGGCTTTTAGAATCTTTGGAGAGAACACCTGTTAGAGAGGAATTGATGAGTTCAAGTCCGCGTGTGGTGGAACCGGTGGGAGTGGCGGAAAATTTCAGTGTGGCATTGGCTGCAGTGATGTAGCGGTGGGTGTTTTTGGCTTCGATGGGGGAAAGGTTCGTTGCTTCGGTTACGCGGATCTCGGTGCCAGCGGCTGCGGTAAGTGAAATTTTCGAGGAAAATCCCGTGGTTGATGCGGGTGTAGGAAGGAGCAGGGAGAAATCGTTTTTGCCGACGAGTTTGGTGGTGACCTGGACGGTTAGAGATTTCGGTGGGTTTTTAGGATCGATTATGTTGGGTCGGACATCGAGGAAGCGAGTGCCGTCATTCGCGATGCGGACTGACCAATCGCGTAGGCCATCGCCGGTGACGGATGTGATTTCGCCTGCGCCGGAAAGTCCGAGTGTGAGTGTTTCGGGGATGCCTTGGTGGATGGTGAAACTGATGTTTTGGGTGGAGGTGGTTTCTTTGGCACTTGCGATGGCGGAGATTTCAGCGGTGGCGGAAAAGAATAGCGGGACAGGTTTTTCAACTTTTTCTGGGACCACGATGATGTGTTCTTGTTGAGAAAAAACGAACGTGGTGAGGGTTAGAAGGGTTAGTAGGAATTTCATGGTGGTGAGTGGTAAGTGCCGAGTGATCAGTGGTAGAGATTTTAGATTCGGGCGTTTGTGGTGTGGGGCTGCGGCGGGGTGTGTGATGTGGCGGAGTGGTTTGCTTGCCCGGGTTTTTTGAATTTCGAGTTACCTAGGGCGTTGCCCTAGGCTTTCGTATGACGCCCCTTTGGGGCTGTTGGAATAGCTTGGGTTGATTGGGCAGCAGAATGCAGCCCCTCCTTGGGTTTGTGGGTAAAGGGATTGTAAATTATTTGATCGAGTTGATGAGGTTGAGGAGCTGTTGGGTTTTGCTGGAGTTCGCGTTGGCTTGTTTGAGCTGGGCGATGGTCTCGGAGTAGTTAGAGAAATCGATCGCATCGGCGAGCGGGCCGGTTTGGAGTTTTTGGGCGGCTAGGAGCGCGAGGGTAGCGAGTTGAGTTTTGGGATTGGCTTTATCGAAGGATGGTGCGCTGGCGTCGTAGGGAATGGTCCACTTGCGCTCGACCATTTCGCCGGAGGCGGTGTCGCGGAAGCGGACGCTGACCTCGCCTATTTCACCGCTGCCTTCGGGTAGGGTTTCCACCTGATAGAGCGCGACCCCAGCTTCGTCTGCGGCGAGTTCTGCGGCATCGACTGTATCGTTGCGGAAGTCTTCGGTTTTGAGTCGGTCTTTTTCGAAACCGAGGAGTTTGTAATTTCCGACCCGTTGCGGATTGAGTTTCACTTGGACTTTGACGTTCTCTGCTGCGGGGCGGAAAGCACCTGCGAGTTGCGCTGCGAGATGGCCGCCGGTTTTTTCACCAACCAAGTAATAGCGACCGTTGCCATGGCGGGCGAGATCGGAGAGGAGTCGGTCGTTCACGTCGTTGGTGCCGATACCCGCGATGTCGAATGCGAGGCCTTGTTGGCGGAGATCTTGGATTTTTTTCGAGAGGCGTTCTGGATCGGCATCGCCGAGGTTGGCTGCGCCATCAGTGAAAAGGACAATGCGATTTTGAGCACCCGCGAGTTGGTGGCGGAGCGCTTGTTCGGTAGCGAGATTGATCGCTTGTTCGAGGTTGGTGCCGCCTTCGCTGGCGGTTTGATTGATGATATCGGAAAGTTTTCCGGCTTCGTTTCCGGGTAGGGACTCAGCAAGTAGATGTGGGGTGCGAGAGAAACCGATAACGGTGACTTGGTCATTCTCTGTTAGAAGTGTGGCGAGTTGGGCGAGCGCGGTTTCCATCGCGACCCGGCGGTCTGAGCGGACCATAGATCCCGATTGATCAACGAGTAAGGTGAGGCGCAGAGGTTGCGCGGCGGATCGACCCGTAGAAGCGGTGCGCAGGGCGACTCTAACAAGATTTCTACCGGGGATGACGGGATGTGCGGTTTGATCGATGGCAGCAGCAACGGGTTCCGATGCGGAAGGTGCGGGATCGCCGTAATCGACGGCATTGTAAAATTGCTCGGGTTTAATCGAAGCTGGATCTGGGCGTTCACCTTTTTCAATAGCTGCTCTAGCAAGCTGGAATGAGGCATCGGAGATGTTAAGGGAGAAAGTGGAAAAGGCTTCTGCCGATGCTGAGAGTTCGTTGGAGAGATCTGAAGGCTTGCCATTAGAGAGTTTTGCGATTTGAGGAATATCTCCGAGTATTACCACTTTGTCTTCATCGACTTGATCTAATACTTGAGGAGCGGCGGGGCTTAGGGGAATGTTTAATGCGCTTGTTGCACTTTGAGATAATGAGTCCATAACCCCACCAAAACTAAGTCCCATATTATTTTCTTGGGCAATTTCGATAGATTTGGTGATGTCTTTTTCTAGCTCTGGTTCAAGCGTGATAGGTGAACCGTAGTTGATGAAACCATCAAAATCTGCAGGTGCTGACTTGTTTTTTTGATTATCGGCTACAACGGCCTCATTGAGTGAATGATCCATTTTTAGAGTGCCTGCGGTTACATTAGTAATTCCACTATACGTGGTTGTAGTAAAAGGATCCGCCGCTGCAGCAAATGAATCTTCCATCGGTTTGTTCGCTGCAAAAGGATCAACTTTCTTATCTCCTTCAGCTGGTACGGATTCCTCCCATCCGTTATCTACCTGCATCAACAGTTCGGAACGAGTTTGGTCGGAGGCGCGGTAGTAGTCGCTTTTTGAGTTGGCGATTTTTTCCATTCCTCGACGAGCAGCAGCGTTGGATGGGTCGACTCGGAGCGCCAATTCGTAGTTTTTTTTTGCATCGTCATATTTACCGAGATCGAAGTTGCCTTGAGCTAGAGAAAGTTGGCGACGCGCATCATCGACTTGTTCATTTTTCTCAGCGAATAAAGATGGGTTGGTGCGAATGGATGAAGAATCGCTGTATACTACATTCCCGACTGGAGTTTCACTTGCAAGGCCTTGAGAGGATCCTTTGTTAGCGGGTGCGGAACGATTAAGATTATAATTTGTGTCAACCGATTCACGTTGGCCTGTGAGTTCTAAATTGGAGTTGCCAGTAAAAGTTGCTGTACCCTGCAAAGGTAAGGTTGATGCTTCATTGGCAGATTTATTCAGACCTTCTGTATGGGTAAGTGATTCGCCTTCTGTCAGTGAATTCCTTTTGGACTCTTTTTCTTTGTCTCCAGATCCACGTCTTTGGCGGCTTTCATTTGAAGCTAATTCACCACGGGCAAACGCAGCCTTAGAAATATCTTTTCCACCTCCGCTGACGTAGCCGGCATCGAAATTTTCTCTTCCTTTTGTTACACTGGCGACTGATGTCTCAGGTATTGCTAGAGATGCACCGGCGGCTGCTGCCGATACTGTATCATCGGCGCTCGACATCGACATTGAGAAGACTTTGGACGAATTAGTAATGGATTTTATTTCGATACCCAAATCGTTTGCTCCTTCTGCAATGACACGCTCTCTGGGAGGGCTATTAAATGCTCTGAGTTGTGGTGAGTTTTGAGCGATTTCGCTGTCTAATTCTTTGAAGCTGACGCTACCACTGCCGATACTGACACCGACACCACCCGGCAAGAAGTCGGGATTTCTCACTGGTTCCGTTCTAACAGTTTGAAAGACGTAAAAGCGGCTGATACCGAATGTAATTACAAATATGGCGGCGGTGCTCAGAGCGGCTCGGAATGCCGTGCTGCGGATGCGGGAATTTTTATTGGAAGGAGTCGCGCTGTTAGGACCAATGATAGTATCTAGTTTGGCGCGATTTTCTGAAGAGAGTTTCCAAAATTGATCGGCGGAGGATGGTGGGGTTTCGAGAAGGAGCGAGTGAAGGGCTTGGGTGCGGTTGTGGAAAAGTTGGAGTTCGGGGTCTGCGGCGCAGAGAGCCTCGAGCTCGGCGGCCTCAAAAGGCGAAGCCTGACCAAGAACCCAAGCCGTGATGCGGGCTTCGAGGTGTTCGTTTGGAAGAGGTTGGAGATTGTCGTTCATGGATCGGAGCGGATGATTATTTTACCGCAGAGGCGCGGAGGAAACGCGGAGGCTTGGGTTATTGAAAATTGGAGTTTAAAGTTTAGAATTTAAAGTTTTCAGCCTTCGGCTGATTCGATACCTAGGTGGCGGAGTGAGGTGGCTAGGGATTTGAGGATGTGGTGAAGTTTGTATCCGACGTTGGAGACGGTGAGGTTGGTTTGGTTGGCGATTTCTTCGTAGCGCAGGCCGGAGAGGTATTTGAGGGAGACGAGGGTTTTGTCTGGTTCCGGGAGTTCTGAGATAAGGAGTTGAAGGGTTCCGATGGCTTCAAGTTTGCCGAGGGCGGAATTGGAATCGGGTGAGGGGATTTCTAACTCTTTGGATGCTGGGGAGGTGGTTTCGAGAGGGGTGGTGCGTTTGTTGTCGCGTATGTAGTTGAGGGCAAGATTGCGGACACAGCGGAACAGCCAGGGGCGTGGGGAATCGACCTCATGCCAGAGTGCATGGAGGCGCATAAAAGAATCTTGAACGATGTCTTCGGCGGACTCGCGTTGGCCGAGGATGCCGAAGGCGTAACGCAGGAGGGCGGATTCCTCGGCGTCGAATATCTGGCGAAGCGTGGGTTTTTCCTCCATGGTTCTTGGATTTGAGGGAGAGGAGAGAACCGCGAAGGCTCCATCGTTTCTACGGGCGGCGGAGCTTGAGGTTAGAGTTTCCATGGATCGCGTATTGCATGCTTATAAGGTAAAGACACACAAAAGAAATCATCCTTAGAATTTTTTTGGATTTTTTTTCAAGGAGGGGCTGCATCCTGCTGCCGTTATGGAAGAGGGCAGTAGAATGCAGCCCCTCCTTGGTTAAGAAAAGAGTTCGCGGGCGGTGTAGGCCATGCCGATGGATGCGGCGGCGTCGCCGCCTTCGGCCCACTCGAAACGGGTGGTTTCTTTTTTATGATCGATGGGGCTGTGGCGATAAATCGGCCATGCGCGATCGGCAAAACCCTCGCGTACCCAACCGAGGAAATCATCCCGGAATTTTGCTTCGGCGAGGCCACCACCGATGACCACTAAGCCGGGATCGAAGGTTCTAACAAGATCGGCGATTCCGTAACCGAGGATGAAACCTTGTTGTTTGAAAAGCTGGATGGAAAGGGCATCGCCGTTTTCTGCGAGGGTGCGAAGTTTAAAGGCTTTTTCCTCAATCGTGGCGTCGGTTGCATTGAGGGGATGATCTTTCCATTCGGGTTTTTGAAGTTCGATAGCGAGGCGGCGGCGCAGCGCAACCAGAGAAACCCATGCTTCTAGGCAGCTTTTGAGTCCGCAGGTGCAGGAAGGGAGTGAGCCATCATCCTCAGTGAATGGTACGGAAATGTGGCCAACCTCAAGGGCGAGGCCGTTTGCGCCTTCGTAAAGTTTTCCGCCAGGCAGGACGAAGCCGCCGCCGAGGCCGGTTCCGGGGGCGACCAAGAGTAATGCACCAAGATGTTTGTGGCGGATCGCGTATTCGCCAACGGCTGCGGCGTTGCAGTCATTGGTCATGTGAATAGGGATGTTTAGGTGCTTGTTGAGCTCGGCGCAGATGTCGGTGCCGACCCAGTCATCGCCGAGGTTGGCTTTTCCCCAGATCACACCATTTGAAGATGGGGCAGGCACATCGAGACCAATACCACCGATGTCTTTGCGATCGATGCCAGCGTTGTGAGTCAGTTCATCGAGAGCTGCTTCGAGTTGCTTGAACGTGGCTTGATAGCCGTCTTTTACATGGCTTTTGACTTCGACAATCGGACCAACCTGATCTCCGGATGAATTGATGATGACGGCCTTAATCGTGGAACCACCGATATCCAATCCGGCGAAATGCTTAGCTTTTGACATAATCGAATCGTGTTGCGGGAGGGTGTGATTCGTCAAGATACAAGGGGTGACGATAGGGATTTTTAGTTGCAGAAAAGTTGCATCCCGATAAAACGCCTGAGGCTCCGTGTCGCTTATTACAAGCACAGACAAGGTAAAGCCGCTGTAGCTCAGGGGTAGAGCAATTCATTCGTAATGAATAGGTCGTCGGTTCGAATCCGACCAGCGGCTCCACTTCGTTTAACCTTGGTAGATGTAAAGAAGGGAGTCGGGTGATATGGTTTTTGCTAATCACCTAAAGAAGAAGGCAACGACAGCTAATATCATGAGCGGCCCTCATTTACTGTTTTACACGTTAACGGGATCGTAGAGGTGAAATCACGTATTTTGCTCGAATGGCGCGTAAATGCATTTCGCTCCGAGATTTTTTTGATGGCTTCAAGGCACTGTCAATGGAATGATAACAAGAATATGAAATCAATATCGACATACATTTTGGCTAGTCTAATAACTCTCGCAACTATAGCCTGCAAGGACACGCAATCAAAGGTCGAGACAGTAGGAGACACAACGTTCGCGAAAAAAACTTTTGAAGCTCTAGCCCAAGGAGATTCCAAAGTCGCCGAAGACATAGACTGGCCGGTCTTTACATCGATGGGTGAAAATGTGGGCGCTCATTACACAGCTCAAATGACATCTGAAGAAAAACAAAATTTTGTTCAAGGTTACATTACTCAGTTTGCGACTTCTTTTCGGGAAAATGGTGGCAGTGTCGATACTGTAACCAACTGGCGTGTGCTATCCCATGATAGCAATAATACACAGGTAGTGGCAGATGCTGCGGGAGGGACATTGAATATTATTGTGTCTGAGCGTAACGGAGAAGAAAGAGTTTCCTCGATCACTATGGGTAGCGCGAGGTGAGTAGGAGGGTAGGTTACGTTTATCAATAGCTAGCATCGGATTGAAGATCAGCACAGAGTTTTAAAACCTCTGCGCTGATGATTACTATTGTCCTAATAACTGCGCAACTATCGTTGAGTAGGTGGATTTTGAATAACAGTTGGTGGCTGGGGTGCGCGTTGATTTTCTGGCTTTGTGATTTTTTTGAGTCATGGATGTGGCATGCCTAATCCATGGACCGGAATCGGAAATCCCTACACACGCACTGAAGTTTTAGAACGTCTGCACGATACGCTATCGAAAGGTGAGGCGATCATTGCTGCAGGTGCTGGAACGGGAATCAGCGCGAAGTTTATCGAAAAGGGCGGTGCGGATCTGATCATTATCTATAATTCGGGTCGGTTCCGGATGATGGGGCATGGCTCGACTGCTGGCCTGATGGCTTATGGCGATGCGAACGCGGTGGCGATGGAGATTGGTGAGTATGAGGTGCTTCCGGTGGTGAATGAAATCCCGGTGATCTGCGGTGTACACGCGACCGATCCGCGTCGGCGGATGTGGCATTGGCTGGGTAAGGTGAAAGACATGGGTTTCTCGGGTGTGAATAATTTCCCGACTCATACCATTATCGACGGCCAGTTTCGGGATATTCTCGAGGAGACTGGAATGAGTGTGAAAAAGGAATTTGAAATGGTCGGTCTTGCGAGGCGGATGGATATGTTTTCGATCGTCTATGTCGGTAGTCCTGAGGAGTCGGTCGAAATGGCAAAAGCGGGAGCGGATGTGATCATCGCGCATGTTGGCACGACGGTTGGTGGATCGATTGGTGTGACCGACGCGGTAATCCCGTGGGAGGAAACCATTCGTCGCACACAAGCGATCATCGATGCAGGGAAATCCGTGCGCGATGATGTGCTGTATCTTTGCCATGGTGGTCCGATCAATACGCCGGAAGATGCGGATCGAGTCATTCAAGCGACTGACTGCGTTGGCTTCGTCGGTGCTTCATCGTTGGAGCGCATGGCAGTTGAGCATTCTCTAACAGCTTTGACCCGCGAGTTTAAATCGATCACTCTCAAACGATAAATTTTATGTCCACGATTGCGATTTTAGGAACCTTGGATTCGAAGGGTGAGGAACATTCCTTTGTTGCAGAAATCGTTCGGTCGAGAGGTCATGTGGCGTTGTTGATCGATGTAGGAACGGGTGGTGAGCCGACGGTGGAGCCAAATGTGACGCGTTTTCAAGTTGCTGAAGCAGCGGGTTTGGATCTCGCTGCTATCATTGCGAGAAAAGACAGGGGAGAAGCGGTAACGGCGATGAGCCAGGCGGCACCTGTTATGTTGGCGAAACTGCTACGTGAGGGAAAAATCGATGGAGTGATTTCGTTGGGTGGTGGGGGTGGAACGGCGATTTCGACAGCAGCGATGCGGGCGTTGCCGATTGGTTTTCCGAAACTGATGGTTTCGACGTTGGCGTCCGGAAACACCGCGCATTATCTCGGCACGAGTGATATCACGATGATGCCGAGTGTGACGGATGTTGCGGGATTGAATCGGCTTTCAAAAATGATTTTTACTCGCGCGGCTGGAGCGATTTGCGTAATGGTCGAGGCGAAGATCGATGTCGCAGCAGACAAGCCGTTGATCGTGGCATCCATGTTTGGAAACACCACGGCCTGCGTGAGTGAGGCGAAGCGGATTTTGGAAGAGAACGGTTATGAAGTGTTGGTTTTCGCTGCGACGGGTGCTGGCGGTAAATCGATGGATGCGATCATTGATTCAGGAATCGTTGCTGGCGTGTTGGATATCACCACAACCGAGCTTGCGGATGAGTTGGTCGGCGGTGTTCTAACAGCTGGGCCGGATCGGCTTAATGCGACGGCGCGCGCTGGGATACCGGCGGTGGTCGGGCCGGGTTGTTTGGACATGGTGAACTTCGGTGAACCTGCTTCGGTTCCAGAGAAATTCGCATCGCGGCATTTTTATCATCACAACCCACAAGTGACTTTGATGCGCACCACAGCGGATGAGTGCGCGCAGTTAGGAAAGATCTTGGTGGAGAAAACGAATACATATTCCGCACCTACAACGATCCTGCTTCCGACCCGAGCAATCTCAGTGATTTCAGCGGCGGGTCAGTCCTTTCATAATGCTGCTGCGGATCAGGCTCTGTTTGATGCGATCAAAAGCGGCAGTAAGCATCCGGTGATTGAAATGGATGTGGAGATCAATGATCCAGCGTATGCCCGTGCTTGTGCGGAGAAGTTGATGGAAATGCTGGAGAGCCAGTGAGCTGGGAGCGCGAGTCTGTGACACGCTGGGAAAAGATAAGCGAGTCACAGACTCGCGGTCCCAGGGAGTTGACGTGGATGGGAGAAACGATTGAACTCTCATCAGTTTGAATAAGAAAAGCGATGTCATCCCGGCTAGGGATATTCAGGTGTTTGGTGCGGCGACTCGTTATCGGGTGGCTCGGGCGAGTGCGGAGGATTCGCGATTTTGGATGGAGAAGAGTCATTTTTGTCCGTTGCTGCAGCAGCATCATATATCGCATGTGGGGATCATGGAGGCGGTCGCGCCGTTTGAAATTGTGCGCACGAATTTGGGTGGGACGTTTATGATTGCGTGTATCGAGGGTGAAGGTGTGGTTCTGGTGAATGGTGGTTGGAAAAAGATTCGGGCGAATCAGGCGTGTTTGCAGCCACCTTTCATGATGAACGCGATGAAGTGTTTGCCCGGCAAGCCGTGGAAATTTGCTTGGGTGCGCTACGATGAATCGCGCGAGGTTCATCCGATTATTTCCTCGGAATCGCCGGTTATCGGAGCTTATGCCAGCGCGTCGTTGCAAGCGGCGATTGAGGGTTTGTATTTGGAAGCGGGAGGCGAGGCGGCGCCTGCGGTACTGCATCATTGGAATGAGTTGATTCATCGCTACGTGGTGCGTTTTGCTCAGCCGCATCGGCAAGATCCAAGGTTGTGGGAAGTGTGGAGAAAAGTTGAGGCTCAGCTTTCACGCAACTGGACACTTGCAGAGATTGCGAAATTGGCACGGATGAGCGGCGAGCATTTGCGCAGGGTGTGTCAGAAAGAATTGGGTCGGAGCCCGATGCAGCACCTGACATTTTTGCGGTTGCAGCAGGCGCAGCATTTGTTGTCGGTCACGGATGATAAAGTGGAGTTTATCGCGAAGGTGGTGGGGTTTGAGAGCGTTTCAACGTTTTCGAATACTTATAAAAAGTGGGTTGGCTGGAGGCCGTCGGAGCAAAGATGTCGAAAAGGCTGAAGGTCGATTCGTCAATCGCACCAGCGATTCAAACTCCGACTTTCGACTTTGAGACTTTAGGACTCATTCCCATGTGCATTGGGGATATGGATTGGTTGATTGAGAAATCGGATCTGGCGTGTATTGAATGCAGGCATCATTTAACCAATACACAACATGGTCAGACACATTGCATTATTTCAGTTCAAAGCAGAGATCACACAGGCGAAGATCGATGAATGTTTCGTCGCGCTTCAGGGCATGATGGGACGGATTCCCGGAATTGTTGGATTTGAGCACGGTCCATACGAAAGTCCCGAGGGGCTGAACGAAGGATTCACGCATGGTTTCATCATGACTTTCGACAGTCCGGAGAGCCGCGATGCTTATTTACCGCATCCGATCCACGAGGAAGTGAAAGATATCGTGGTGCCGTGTTTGGAGCGTGTTGTGGTCTTCGACTTTAATTTACCATGAAATATTTACTAATCGGTCTACTGGGCTTGGGCGTGTTGCATGCCGAGTCGGTTTCGCTATTTGACGGGAAGTCTCTAACAGGTTGGGAGTTTCCCAAGGACGAAGAGAAATTCTGGAAGGTTCAAGATGGAGCGATCACAGGTGGTTCCCTTGAGGAAAAAATTCCTCGCAATCTCTTTCTGGTATCAACGAAGTCTTTTGAAAACTTTGACCTGACGTATAAGTTACGTTTGGTGAAAGGTGAGGGGTTTCAAAACTCCGGGATGCAGATCCGTAGTGCACGGGAAAAAGAACGCTCCATGAAAGGCTATCAGGTGGATGGCGGGATTGGATACTGGGGAGATTTGTATGATGAGCATCGCAGAGCAAAACTTTCAGGTGCATTGGATCCTGCGGCGCTCAAAGCAGTGGCGAAAGATTGGGATTGGAATGAATACCGTGTGCTCTGTGAAGGAACGCGGATTCAAGTTTGGATCAACGGTGTGCAGGTGACGGATTTCACTGAGAAAGATCCCGCGATCCCTGCTGATGGAATGCTTGGATTGCAGGCGCACAGCGGCGGAAAGTTTTTGGTGCAGATCAAAGATGTGATGATGAATGAACTGGCCCCGACCATAAATTCGACGAAGTGGGCTGATGCTGCTAAAGAAGTTAAACCAGAGCCTGCAAAACCAGCACCTGCAAAAAACCAAGCACCCGCTGGAACGCTTACACCAGAGGCGCAGATCAAAAATCTCAAGGTTCCAGAAGGATTTGTTGTAGAGTTAGTATCATCCGAAAAGCAGGGGACGGAAAAACCCGTAACGGTTGCGTGGGACAGGCACGGGAAAATGTGGACGATGACCGCAACCGAGTATCCGCTTGATGCGAATGAAAACATGGAAGCGGCTAAAGCCTTATACGCTTCCGGCGGAAAAGATCGTATTCTCGTTTTTGACGAACCGAATTCTGCTGAGGTGCAGACACCGCGTGTGTTCGCGGAGGGGCTTGCGATTCCGCTAGGGATTCTTCCGTTAATGGATGGTGTGTTGGCGCAGTATGGTACGCAGATTCGGCGTTACATCGACGATAATAAAGACGGCAAGTCGGATCGGTTTGAGGTTGTGTTAGAAGGATTTGGAATTCAGGACTCGCATCTTTTTGCACATCAGTTTGAGCGAACACCGGGTGGCTGGATTCATCTTGCACAAGGGGCTTTCAATTCATCAAAGGTGGTTCGGCCGGGTGGATTGAAATTTGATGACGGAGCTGACAGCGTGACGTTCAATAATTGTAAGCTGGGTCGGTTCAAACCGGATGGTACAGTTTTCGAAGCGCAAACGGGTGGCCCTAACAACATTTGGGGTTTGGTGATTTCACGAACTGGCGAGACGTATATTCAAGAAGCGAATGATATGGGCTACCCAGTGACGGAGTTTGTTGCAGGCTCTCATTACCCGACTGGTTTCGGTCCTCGCATGCGTGAAGATGCGCCGGTTCAGCCGCCCTCATTGAAGGAGAAGATGGGCGGAACAGGCTTGAGCGGACTTGCGTTGGCTGAGGACGAAGGTTCGCCGTTCGCGAAAGATTTTGCTGATAAACAGGTATTTTACATTCCGAATCCGATCACTTCCAAAATTCAAATCGTCACGATGACACGCGATGCAAAAGGTCATCCGATTTATGCAAAGGGACCGGATTTCATGGTGACCGACGACAAGTCCTTTCGTCCGATTGCTGCTCACTTCGGGCCAGATGGCTGTTTGTATGTGGTGGATTGGTATAACAAAATTATTTCACACAACGAGGTCGCGAGAGCGCATCCGGATCGCGATAAAACTAGCGGCAGGATTTGGAGAATTCGTCACAAAGATCAAGCGGTCGCGCGACGAGTGGATTTAGCGAAACTGGATGGCAAAGGATTGTTATCACAACTCGGTGGAACGAATGCTCGCACGGCATCGATGGCGTGGCATGAGATTGTGGATCGTAAAGAAACGAGGTTGGTGCCCGATTTGAAAATCATTTTGAATGATGCAAAAGCATCCGATGCAAAACGCTTGGCCGCGCTTTGGGCGTTGGAGGGATTGAAGGCCGTCACGCCGGATTTGTTGGTAGAGTTATCAAAATTTCCGCAAGCGACCTTTCGCCATGAAGCCGCACGTATTGCAGGTGAGTGGTCACTTCCTGATAAAGATTTCCTGAGAGTGATGGAGGCTTTGAAAGACGATCCTCATTTCCGAGTTCGTGCGATGGTCATCAATTCGGTTCGGCTGCATCGTAAAGCTACGCCGGCGATCGTTGCGATTGCGGCGGGTTATGCAAAAGCTCCGCTGCCAGCCGGAAATCGTGATGCATATGATAGAGAGTTTGAACGATACTTGGCGCGCTGGGCGATGTCGGCGCATCCGGAAGAAACACAAGTCATGATGGCTGAGATGAAACTTCCTGATGAGGCGTCTGCACTTGCGGCGCGGTCTTTCGATGGCGAAGTGTCGGCGTTGATGCTGATAAAGAATTTGGATAAAATCAAGCGAACGCCGACTGCTCAAGAGCTGGGGTTACTCGCGAAGTATATCAAGAATCCTCAGGTTCTTGAGACTTTGAAAAACTTCCTAAGCTCAAAGACTGATAGGCAAGCGGTATTGAGTTCATTGCTACAAGTCGATGCTTCAGTAGCGGCTATTCCAGATTTTGCTTCGGCTGTCGGAGATGCCTGCGCGGCTTTGTTAGTCGATTCCAGAAATCCTGCTAACGAACGTTTGGTCGTTGATATTGTTCGTCGATTCCGAATTTCCAAACTGGGTGACGAAGTCCGTGCATGGGCATTTTCTGAGTCCAGAAATCCGGGTGAACTTGCTGTAGGCTTGGCAACTTTGCGTGAGATCAAAGTCTTGAAAGCAGAAGATTGCCTGAAACTGATCGATCACAAAGACGAGAAGGTGAAGCGTGAGGCAGTGACGGGATTTGCTTCATTGCCTGGGCAGGAAGTCATTGATGTTTTTTCACAGCGCTGGGCTGCTTTGCCTGGAGCTTTGAAGTCGATCGCGAGAGATGGGATGACATCGAATAAAATCCAAGCCGAAGCATACACCAAAGCTTTGACCGCGGGTAAATTTGGGACGGTCGATGCTTCATCGGTAGAAAAAGTTTCGGCTGTGTTAGGTCAGGAGCATCCGACGGTGATTGCTCTGCTTGAATCGCAAGAAGGCTTGTTGAAAAAAGTGATCCGTTTGAAGGGTGGAGAGCAGGATCGACTTCTCACGAATGTCACTCTGAGTGGCGCGTTTACGGTGGAAACTTGGATCAATCTTGAAGGCGTAGTAGGTCCAGAGGATGGTTTGTTGGGTAGAAAAGGCGGTGCGGATTTCAACTTCTTCGGTGGTAAACTACGGGTCTACGGCGGACCCGAGGCAGGAGATCTCATCGCTAGTGACAGGATGATGAAGGCTGGTGAGTGGATTCATTGCGCGATCACTCGAAATGCTGAGGGTCGGTTTACGATCTATCTCGATGGTGAGGCGGATACCACAGAAGGAAAGGCCAGTACGGCAACTTTCACGGGCCTCAATCTGGGTGAGACCACTGCGAAAGATGGATCCGCCGCGATGTATGATGAATATCGAATTTGGAACGTGGCACGCACCGCCGAAGAAATCCGCATGGATTTCAGAACGGATTATTCGGGGGTCGAGCTTCCAAAGAGCTTGGTTCTGAGGCTAACAGGAAAAGATTTTGCGAAAGTGAAAGCCGAGGGAAAAGCGGGAGTGGTCTCCATTTCTGATTTTCCTGCTTTGCTGACGACTCAGCAACGCGACCTGAACGAGGCGAAGTTTCGTCGTTTTGAAGCATTGGCGAAGAAATCCGGTGATGCAGAAAAAGGCCGCGCGCTGATGGAGGCGACATGTTTGATTTGCCATCAGGTGAGTGGGAAAGGTCTGGCGATTGGTCCTGATCTCAGTGGAGCGGGTGCGATGGGGGTTGAGTCTTTGTTGAGAAACATCCTCACGCCGAATGAGCAACTGGAGAGCGGCTACTATCGCCATGATGTCCGCCTCGCGAATGATTCCGTGGTTAGTGGCTTTCTCTCAGGGGAAACTGCGGATTCGATCAAGATCCGCAGGATTGGCGCGGATGAACTTGTGATCCCGAAAAAAGACATTTCCGGGCACGATATTTCCAAGCGGTCCCTGATGCCAGAAGGTTTGATCGAAGGTTTTACGGATCAGCAAGTCAGCGATTTGTTTTCGTATCTGAACCAGTTGAAATAGCTGCGACTTCTTCTTTTGAGGAATTTCCATGAAGCGAATCCATGGAAATGGGGCATCACTAGGCTTTACGAATGATGAAATTTGGGTAGGGTTCCCCCCTACATTTCACCTCGCGATGCCCAAATTATCTCCTAAAATCAATTCATATTTCAAACCACTCCACTCATGGCCCCTCGCCTTTGTGACTCTAACTTGCTTCCTGAGTGGATGTTCCTCGACTAACTTTCAGAACCAAATTGCCGTAAATCCGACCCCGACCGCGGGTGCGAACACGCCATTTCCTGACTTGTTGAATGATGTTGGTGAGCCTGTGAATCGTGGAATGTGGGCGCTGAATGAGGGTCTAATGGTCGGTGTGATTCATCCAACTTCTCGGATTTATCGTAAGGTAGTTCCGATGCGTGCTCGTGAATCAATCCAAGATTTCAGCCGCAACATCACCTACCCAGGGCGGGTAGTTAATCACATGTTACAAGGGCGTTGGGACGGAGCTGGGGATGAAAGCCTGCGTTTTGTCACCAATTCGACACTGGGTCTTGCTGGATTTTTAGATCCCGCCACCAAGTTCAATATCAAGAAATCAGAGGCGAATTTTGGTCAGACATTCGGAACATGGGGTTGGCAGCCAAAGAACTATTTGGTTCTGCCATTGTTCGGCCCGAGCGACGAACGCAGTGCCACAGGACTCATTGCAGACAAGGTTGCCGAGCCAGTGAATTACTACTCGCCGTATGAAGTCGTATCTCCAGTAACTACTTACAATCGCCTGACCGATGTCAGCGATGAGGCCAAACGCATGCTTCAGATGGATGCTGATTCTTATTCGACCTCAAAAATCGCATGGACTTACGGCACCAAAGACGGTGTGCCGGATTTGCAAATGAGAGGCCCGATCGATGTACCGACGTTGCAGACATTCGGCGCAGTGAAATTTGGTCCGAAAGACCCCAAATTTTTGACGAAGAGTCGCCAAATGTCGGCAAAAATTCCTTCCACGGGTCGTAAAATGAAAAGCACCTACTGGTTGCAGCCGGGACCTGCGCCGTTGGTTTACATTTCTCCGGGACTTACCTCTCATCGACTCTCCTCAATGTCGATTGGCCTCGCGGAGCAGCTTTACCAAAATGGCTATTCGGTGGTCAGCACAACTAGTGTATTTCATCCTGAATTCATGAGCACGGCATCGAGTGCTGCGTTACCCGTTTACCCGGAAGTGGATAGTCGGGATCTCTTGGTGGCGATAACGGAAACGGATCGGGCGCTAGTTAAAAAGTATCCGAATCATTTCACCAAGCGCGCCATGATTGGAATCTCAATGGGTGGATTCATGACGCTGCGAATCGCGGCGAATGATGCACAGACAGATCTGTTGAAGTTTGACCGCTATGTGGCAATCAATATGCCTGTAGATGTAAGATACGGAGTTGAGCAATTAGACAGCTTTGCAGATATCCCTCTCAAATGGCCAGAAGACGGACGTCAGTCACGCGTGAACAATACATTGCACAAGGTAAGTTATGGTTTCATGTCCAAGAAACCGCCTGAGCAGCAGGTGATGTTCGATGGTGATGAATCAAAATACCTCATCGGCTTAGCGTTTCGTTTTGGCCTGCGTGACATCATTTATGACAGCCAGTCGAGAAATGATTTGGGCGTGCTTCAAGCACCGATTTCCAGTTTTCACCGTGAGCCAGTTTACGAAGAAATTATGAAATACTCATATCGAGATTATTTCCTCAGATTCGCGGTACCTTACTATCAACAAAAAGGAGTCAGCATGAATGATCTCCTGAAAGAAGCGAATCTCAGAGCACATGCGAACAAGCTTAGAGCACAATCCAAGATTCGTATCATCACCAACGAAAACGATTTCCTGCTTCAGTCGAAAGATGTCGCATGGTTGAGATCGACGTTTCCCAAATCGCGCCTAACAGTTTTCCCTGAAGGTGGACATCTTGGAAATATCGGAGAGCCGAAAGTCCAGCAAGTAATCCTGAAAGGTTTGGAAGGATTAAAATAAAGAAATAGACCATGAACATAGGCATACCGAAAGAAATCAAGGCGCAGGAAAATAGGGTGAGCATGATCCCCGGATCGGTTGCAGATCTCGTGAAACGCGGGCATCGCGTTCTTGTTGAACGCGGAGCTGGTGTGGGCGCAAGTTACACCGATGAACAATATCTGGCAGCCGGTGCAGAGATAGTTGCCGATGCGAAGAGCGTTTTTGAAGGCGCGGAGTTGATTGTGAAAGTCAAAGAGCCACAGCCGGTTGAAGTGGCGATGCTGACTCCGAAGCACACGCTTTTTACCTATTTGCATCTCGCTGCGGATCTGGGTCTCACAGAAAGTTTGATGGCCAGCGGTTGCACAGCGATTGCTTACGAGACGATCGAGGTGAACCGTCGTTTGCCGTTGTTAGAACCGATGAGTGAAATCGCTGGGCGGATGTCAGCGATTGTAGGTTCTTATCACTTGGCAAAACATCGCGGTGGCCGTGGTTGTTTGTTAGGTGGTGTTCCGGGCGTTGCGCCAGGTAGGGTGGTAGTCATCGGCGGTGGAACCGCAGGGGTAAACGCGGCACGGGTCGCGACTGGGATCGGTGCAGATGTGACGATTTTAGAAGTAGATTTCGAAAGAATGCGTTTCCTCGACATCACCATGGCAGGTGCGAGCACCGTTTATTCTAGCGAAGCAAATTTATCCGAATTATTGCCGCGAGTGGATTTATTGATCGGTGCCGTGTTGGTGCCGGGGGCGAAAGCTCCGAAACTTGTGACCCGTGAAATGCTGCGGATGATGAGTCCGGGCAGTGTGTTCGTGGACATCGCAGTCGATCAGGGCGGATGCTCGGTGACAACGCGCGCGACGACTCACGAAAACCCGACCTATGTCGAAGAAGGCGTGCTGCATTATTGCGTAGCGAACATGCCGGGCGCGTATTCTCGCACCGCGACCCAAGCGCTCAACAACGTGACTCATTCATGGACGCACTTGATTGCCGAAAATGGAGTGGCCGCAGCATGTGGGCGCAGACGCGAGCTTCTAAGTGGAATCAATGTCCATGCTGGAAAACTCACTTGTAAACCGGTCGCTGAAGCGCACGGGATCGAATTTCACGATATTGCCGGTCTGTTCAGTTGATTTTTCTCTCACAAACTCTGACAAAAACCGCTCAAGTCTTGACCCAAAGCCCATATTCGCATGGTTTGTTTGCGACATGCGGGCAGTGTCACCACAGGTTTTCCGCCATCCTTCACCAAGACCCATTTTCAGATAAGTAACTAAACAGAATATTATTATGAGTATCCAATGGAAGGGCGTCATGCCCGCTACGCTAACCCAATTTAACGAAGACCTCAGCATTGACCACGGCATCATGGCCGATCACGGAAAGTGGCTGATTGAAAATGGCTGCTCCGCCATCGTCGTCCACGGTTCACTTGGTGAAGGCGCAACACTTAGCTTCGAAGAAAAAATCGCACTCCAGAAAACCTATGTTGCAGCAGTTCCCAATACTCCAATCATTCCAGGTATCGCTGCTCTTTCCACAAAAGAAGCGGTCGATCTCGCCAAAGCCGCAAAAGATAACGGCTGCCGTGGTTTGATGGTGTTGCCTCCTTATCTCTACGCTTCCGATTGGCGTGAAATGAAAACTCACATGTCCGCCGTCATCAGCGCGACCGATCTGCCGTGCATCATTTACAACAACCCAGTCGCTTACAAAACCGACTTCACACCACTCCAAATCAAAGAGCTCGCAGCAGAACACGCGAACGTGGAATCGGTTAAAGAAAGCTCCACCGACGCGCGCCGTATGGCCGGCATCCGTGAAGTTTGCGGAGACCGTTTGGTGCTCGGTGTCGGTGTCGATGACTGCGCGGTTGAAGGTGCAGCGATGGGCGCGAAATTCTGGATCACCGGTGTGGGCGATGCGTTTCCGCGTCACAACGTGAAACTTTGGGACCTCGCGACCAATGGCAAAATTGAAGAGGCCATGGAGATTTACACATGGATGCTTCCGCTGCTGCGCATGGATACCGTCGTGAAATTTGTCCAACTCATCAAACTACAGCAGAATCTCGCATCTGATGGTAAGTTCGGTAACAACCGCGTTCGCCCACCACGTTTGGAACTTGTTGGCGCCGAACTCGCTGAGGCTACCGCTGTTATCAAGCATGCGCTTGCGACTGCACCTAAAGTTTAATTTATATTTCTAACAAATCATGATCACCTCGCTCACCGGCACCTCCTTCATTGGCTTTTCACGCTCCACTGGCACTCAGCCATGTGGACAAGCGGTGAATCCCGCAACGGGCGAAGCTCTTGCTCCAGTTTACCTCTCCGCCACTCCGGAAGAGGTCGAGAAAGCCATGGCTTTGGCTGCTGCGGCGTTTCCCGCCTACTCGAATTTACCCGGAAAAACCCGTGCGGCTTTCCTACGTAAAATCGCCGAGAAAATCGAGGCCGTGGTGGAGGATATCGTGATTCGTGGTCCACAAGAAACCGCACTTCCTGAACCAAGGATGCGCGGTGAAACAGGTCGCACCGTTGGTCAACTCCGTTTGTTTGCAACGTTGTTAGAAGAAGGTTCATGGGTCGATGCCCGCATCGAGCGTGCTCAGCCCGACCGTCAGCCGATTCCTAAAGTTGACTTGCGTTCGATGCTTCGTCCGCTTGGTCCAGTTGCTGTTTTCTGCGCGAGCAATTTCCCACTCGCGTTTTCTGTCGCCGGTGGCGATACCGCATCGGCTCTCGCTGCGGGTTGTCCCGTGGTGGTGATCGCGCATTCGTCGCATCCAGGTTGTGCTGAAATCATTGCAAACGCAGTGATCTCAGCCGCGAAAGAATGCGGAATGCCAGAAGGCGTTTTCTCAGTTCTATACGGGGGCGGACGCAGCATCGGCCAAGCCGTTGTCAAACATCCCGTCATCCAAGCCGTTGGCTTCACCGGCTCACGTGCCGCTGGAACCGCACTGATGGAGACCGCCGCAAAACGCCCGCAGCCGATCCCAGTCTACGCCGAAATGAGCTCGATCAATCCGGTCGTGTTTCTACCCGGCGCACTCGCCAAAGGTGAAACCACTCTCGCGGAAGCTTACTATGGTTCGCTCACGCTCGGCGCAGGTCAGTTCTGCACCAATCCTGGCTTGGTGTTTTTACCAGAAGGGCAGGGGGATGAATTCCTTGCGAAGTTGAAAAGCTTAGTCGAGGTCGGATCACCATCCACCATGCTCAACGCTGCGATCTGCAAAGCGTTTAGCGATGCAACCGAATCCTTCTCTAACATTTCTGGAGTAGAAGTTCTTGCACGCAGTTCCGCTGAGAAAAAACACGGCCAATGCGCGCCTGCGGTTTTCGTTGTTGAGGTCGAAGACTTCCTGAAAAACGAACACTTGCAGGCCGAGATGTTCGGACCCGGTGCACTCATCGTTCGCGGTAGCACCGCACAAATCGAAGCCGCCATCGCGAAGCTCGAAGGTCAACTCACTGCGACCGTCCACGGCACACCAGAGGAACTCATCCAATACGCTGGAATCGTCAACGCGCTGCAACAACGCGCAGGTCGCTTGATTTTCAACGGTTTCCCAACCGGCGTCGAAGTCTGCTCCAGCATGGTTCACGGCGGACCTTTCCCCGCAACCTCCGATGGCCGCAGCACTTCAGTCGGCACCATGGCAATCTTCCGTTTCTGCCGCGCCATCGCATGGCAGAGCTTCCCAGATGCTGCGCTGCCCGCTGAGTTACAAGAAGGTAATCCGCTAGCTATCCGCAGATTGGAAAATTGAAAGGTAGGGTCAACACGCCGTGTACAGACTTGGTACATAGGTAACAAACGTGCGCGGACATGGGTAACACATTAAGTGTTGTTCATG
>JANPJY010000022.1:0-15614 GCA_031425735.1 Akkermansiaceae bacterium
TACATTTATGGAACTCTACGCCCGCTGCACCAGTGCTTATCAGGCGGGAAATTTTGATTACGCGAAAGATTACTCCGCGCAGGATCTGGATTTCTTAAAAAGCATCGGCTACAAACCCCGCGAGTTTTTCGATTTCATCGAGGACTACATTGACGAAAGCGAACCCTCCCCCACCACCGCTTTGCTGATCGCTGCTGCACGCCGCGACTATTTCCTCGTCCAACAACACGGCATCGCCAGCGACAAAACCATCACCCGCGACGACCTGCCATCATTCGGTGAAGAAATGGACGGAATCCCCTATCTCCCACGCATTCTCACCAAGGCTCACGGCAAAATTCGTGGCGAACTCGATCCGGATATCATGTTCGGCTGTGGAGGCGACCGGAATTTCTTCTCGAAAAATGGCAACATCGAGCCTTCCGATTTTCTACGCCACATATGGGCTGCTGGCGACAATGACCAGAAAGTCGTCGATTGGGTGAAGAACTGCCGCGGCTAGATTTTCATGAATTTCCCGAAAGCGAAAAAAGCGGAAAAACCCCGCTTTACAAGACCCAACCTCTTACCCATATTCCGCCGCCCATGATTTTTGCCGCAACTTCCCTCAACTGGCTGAGCCTCAGCGTCACAGTGCTTTTAGTCATTTTCGTCGCCGTCTGCATACTGATGGGCGTCGTCATTCTTATCCAACGCCCGAAACAGGATGGCCTCGGAGCGGCTTTCGGCGGAGGTGTGACTGATCAATTGTTCGGCGCAAGATCCACCGACGTTTTCCAAAAAGCGACTTGGATTCTCGGATCACTCTTTTTCCTTATCTGCTTCACGCTGACGATTTTGATCTCCAAACAGAACAAACAGAAGTCCCTGCTCACTCCTGAAAAAGCGACTGCTGAAGTGGTTGAGAAAAAATCCGAACCAGTCGTGGTTCCACCAACTTCACCTGCTTCGTTGGCAACTGAACTTCCGGTTAACCCAACCCCAGCGCCAGAGACAACTCCTGCTCCTGTTGCTCCCACTCCTCCGGTGGAAGCACCTGCGCCTCCTGCTCCCCAAAACTAAGGGAACAAAACCGAGTAAGCCTGACGCTTGCATCGCGTGAACGGGAAATTTCAGAAAACTCCAGATCCGGCAGATTTACCCATCTGGGCTCGCAATGATGCGTTTCCCCCAGCACCCGATGGCTTCGGCTGGATCGATCGCAAAGGGAATCCGCACAACTGCAACTCCCTAACAGAAATTTCCGAGAAGATCCGGAATGATTCTGAAAACTCCATCCAACTCGTTTGGACACCGAATTCCGATTTCTGCCAACTTCCCGACGAAGTGGAAGATCTCCGCGAACCGATTCATGAGGTCCGGAAAAGCTGGGCGAAGGAAGACCTCGCCAACACAAAGAATCGGCTCAGATGGGTGAGCACCTTAACGGCCATCTTCATGGCCTACACCGCTTATGGAAAATGGAATTTCATTCATGAGATCGAAAAAGCGAACGGTGTGGATTACCCATTTTTCCAAGAGCTCATCTGGCTTTTCTCAAGCCTCATACAATCGACCTCGATCGGCATGGCACTGCTGGGTTTTCTGATCTTTGCTTTCATCCCTTGGTATCAGGCACTGAAATCTCATCGTGAAATCCATCTTCCAGACGCTGCGGGAGAATCAGCAATCCCAGTGCTTCGATTCGAAACTTGGCTGGATTTTCAAAAATCTCCCGCCACCAAACTCATCTTGATCGCAATCGCGGTCGTGTTTGTGGCTCAAGTTATCGCTGATCGATCCATCATCGGTTTTGAGCAATCCATCCACGAAGCAGGCTTGGTGAAATCTGTATACGCCGATGGCGATTTCTCACGACTCTTCACCGCTCCACTGCTTCACGGTGGGCTGCTGCATTTCGTAATGAACGCCATGGCTTTGCTATACCTCGGAAAGCGAATGGAGGTCTTCGCTCGCTGGGCTCACCTCCCAACCGTTTTTCTATTCTCCTCACTCATGGCTGGTGAGTCCTCCGCGCGCCTAACCGATACTGCTTCTGTCGGCGCGTCCGGGGGGCTTATGGGTTGGTTGGGTTTTCTACTGGTTTTCGAAACCTTACACAACCGCCTCGTCCCACGCCCCTCACGGCGCAGGCTCCTGGCGGGCATTTTCTTAACCGCGCTAATGGGACTCATCGGCTACCGTTTCATCGATAACGCCGCGCACTTTGGCGGACTTATCGCAGGAATGATCTACGCCGGAATCGTGTTTCCAAAATCCAGTTCCCCGCTCCGCCCCAATATCAACATCACCGATCGCATCGTCGGAAGTGTTTGCCTCGCGGTCATCTTTTTCTCCAGCGGGATGGCAGTCCTGAAAATCCTCGGATGAAAATAGGTGATTTCTATTGCTTGCACGTAGGCAAAGTCCGCGTCTAGGCTATCGCCATCATATGAGTGAGCGACGGGTTGTAATTACTGGCATTGGGTGTCTTTCGCCTTTGGGAAATGATCTCGAAAGCACATGGGATGGTTTGAAAAATGGACGTAGCGGTATCCGCAGAATCCAATCAATCGATCCCGAACCTTTCGAATGCAAGATCGCAGGTGAAATCCGCGACTTCAATGCCGACGGTTATTTCAATGTCCCCAAAGACGCCCGCCGTTCGGATCGCTATGTGCAATATGCAGTCGCCGCATCAAAAATGGCGATGGCAGACTCCGGTCTCGACACCTCGAAAATCGACACCCGCCGCTATGGTGTGATGGTCGGCAGCGGTATCGGCGGTCTCTCCACTCTTGAGCGCGAACATTCGGTTTACATAGAAAAAGGCCCACGCCGCGTTTCCCCTTTCACCATTCCGATGATGATTTCCAACATCGCTTCCGGGATCATCTCCATGGAACACGGCCTCCATGGCCCGAACATGGTGATCGTCACCGCTTGCGCGACATCGAACCACAACATCGGCGAAGCATGGCGCATCATCAAATTCGGCGATGCCGATGGTTTCCTCTGCGGTGGTGCCGAAGCTGCCGTTCTCCCCATGGGTCTCTGCGGCTTCGCAAACATGAAAGCTCTCTCCACTCGCAACGACGATCCCGAACACGCATCCCGTCCCTTCGATAAACACCGCGACGGCTTCGTCATGGGCGAAGGTGCAGGCGTCGTGATGATCGAAGAACTTGAAACAGCAAAAGCACGTGGTGCGAAAATTTACGCAGAGCTCATCGGTTACGGCGTCAGCGCAGATGCCTATCACCTCAGCGCCCCGTCACCTGATGGCAGCGGCCCAGCCTACGCGATCGGCATGGCTCTCAAACACGGCAAAACCAATCCCGAAGACGTTCAATACCTCAACGCCCACGCCACCTCCACCGGCCTCGGCGACGTCGCGGAAACCAAAGCCATCAAACTCGCATTCGGCGACTACGCGAAAAACGGCCTGATGGTCAGCTCCACCAAATCTATGACCGGTCACATGCTCGGTGCCGCAGGCGGTATCGAACTCATCGCCAGCGTCATGGCCATCGTCGAAGGTGTGGTTCCACCCACCATCAACATCGAAGAACAAGATCCCGAGTGCGATCTCGATGTCGTCCCTAACGTCGCGCGCGAAGTCCCCATCAAAGTTGCTCTCAGCAATAGCTTCGGCTTCGGTGGACACAACGCCTCCGTGCTGGTCAAAAAATTCGAGGACTAAAACTTTTGGAAAACATCCGCCATCGCCAGCTATCCGAAGTCGCTTTCTCAGATACGGATGCGAGCGGTTGGGCGCATTTTTCAAAAATCCTGAGCTACGTCGAAAACGCCGAACACGCATTCTTAGCCTCAATCGGCATTCCCGTATTCTCTAACAACTGCGGCTGGCCACGTGCGAAAATCACATGCGACTACCGCAACCCCCTGCGTTTCCAAGATACTTTTGAAGTGCGATTGAGCCTAACAAAAATCGGCAACAGCTCACTCAACTGGCAATTCCAAATCCTCAAACCCGACACCACTCTCATCGCCGAAGGCGAAATGGTCAGCGTAAAAGTCGACTCCAACGGAAACCCCACCGCCCTAACCGAAGCCGAAAAAAACAAACTCCTCGGAGAGTTATGAATCCAAATTTCCGAGTATTTAATAATATTCTTTGCGTAACTTTGCGTAACTTTGCGACCTTTGCTGCTTTGCGTTGAAATAAAACCCCAGCTGCCGAAACCATCATGAACCCAGATGAACCCGAAATCGGCGGCCGAATCTTCCTCGTCCCCACCCCCATCGGCAACCTCGGAGACATGACCTTGCGCGCGCTCGAGGTATTAAAAAACGCCGATCGCATCGCTTGCGAAGACACCCGCCACTCCGGCATCTTGCTCGCGCATCACGGTATTTCAGGAAAACCTTTGGTCTCGCTGCACGAACACAACGAAGCCCGTAAAGCCCCCGAACTCGTGGCCGCCGCAAAATCTGGTGAGCGCATCGCCTTCATCAGCGATGCAGGAATGCCCGGTGTTTCAGATCCCGGTTATCGCCTCGTGCAAGCCTGCTTGGAAGCCGATGTCCCTTTTGAAGTCTTGCCCGGTCCATCCGCGGTGCTCACCGCGCTCATCGGCTCCGGACTTCCCTGCCATGCGTTTCGTTACGGCGGATTCCTATCCGTGAAATCCGGCAAACGCCGCAGCGCCATGCAGGAAGTCATCGACAGCGGAGAAACCGGAATCTTCTTCGAGAGCCCGCATCGCATCGTCTCGACCCTGAAAATTTTAGAAGAAATCGCCCCCACCGCAAAAGTCTGCGTCGCCCGCGAACTCACCAAAAAATTCGAAACCTACCACCGCGGCACAGCCAAAGAACTCCTCGAATGGTTCGAAGCCCGCACCCCAAAAGGCGAAATGGTGATTCTGATGAACGGTGCGTGACTTTCCGCTATCCCTGTCCCACAAGCGCCCCATGAAAAAATCATTTCCTCTCTCTTCCGCCACGCACAAACCTGCCCGCGTCATCGAAGGCATCAAAGCCGACATCCGCAAATACCTCAAACGCGAGCGCCGCAAACCTCTCCCCGAAGAAGTCGATTTCTGGGATTTTGACTGCCGCGCAGGCCAAGATGAACCCTCAGCCACCACCCTCCACGTTTCCGAAATCACCAAACCCGTCGACGCAGCAGCAGCGAACGGCTGGGATGCAATCTATATCGAAATCCTAGCCAAACCCGCCAAACGCACCGCGAAGGAAAAAGAAGCGACTGAGCCTGAGTCTTAGTTTCAGCATTAAGATTTCGTTTCAACGCAAAGCCGCGAAGGTCGCAAAGTTACGCAAAGGGGAATTAAACAGGCTCTTAAACAAGCCTGCCTCTTTTGTTATTCATGGTGAAAGCTTCATTATTGATTGAAATCGATCTCGCATATGGCTTTGCGTTCCTCTGCGACCTTCGCGGCTTTGCGTTGAAAATGAATTTCCTGCTTCAACACGCGATCGGTTAAAAAACTCTTCTGACTTTGCTGGACGAATCGCAAAAAAGCCGCTTGAGTTCCCCCGCTTCAGCAAACAAGCAATGCCGCCGTGGTGGAATGGTAGACACTGCGGATTTAAAATCCGTTGCTTTCAAAGGCGTGCCGGTTCGAGTCCGGCCGGCGGTATTCTTTTTTAACTAAGCTCGATCCAAAAAATTACGGATCAAACGCAAGCCCGCGTCTTGGCTTTTTTCTGGGTGAAACTGGCAGGCCAGAATTTTTCCCTTCTCGACCGAAGCTGCGAATTCCTCTCCTGCATAATTTGTGCGGGAAACATGCCAGGTGGGATCCTCAAGCACCGGATAATACGAGTGCACAAAATAGAAATACGGCTCTTTGCCTAGACCTTCCCAGAAAGGCGAAACTGGCTGATCCGGACAAGCGGCGTTCCATCCCATTTGCGGAATTTTCTTTCCGGTCTCTTCACTGAAATGCACACAGTTTCCTTTGATCAGTCCAAGTCCTTCCACTTCCGGTGCCTCGACGCTGCCTTCAAACAAAATTTGATAGCCCACGCAGATTCCGAAATAAGGTTTCCCAGCAGCCAGCCACTGTTTCAATGCATCGACCAAATCACGCTTGGTCAACTGCGCCATGACATCGCCAAACTCTCCCTGTCCGGGAAGAATAAGATGCGTCAAGCCTTCGAGCTGCTCGGGCCGACTCACCACCACCGGCTCCACCTCAAGCGCATGCAAAGCATTTGCCACACTACGGAGATTCCCTCCGCCGTAATCTAACAATCCAACCTTCACAATGCTTCTTTGGTACTTGGAATTCCTTTCACCCGTGCATCTTTTTCACAGGCTTCACGCAACGCTCTGGCCAATCCTTTGAAAATGGCTTCTGCAACGTGGTGACCGTCGCGGCCATAAAGCACCTCGACGTGGATGTTCGCGCGTAGGTTTGACGCCAACGCGCGGCAAAATTCTTCGACCAAGGAAAACGGCATGTTAGGTGCGGAAGGTGTCCCCGCTGGCGCACGAAACTCTAAGTGAGGACGATTGCTCAAATCCACCACCACGCGTGCCAACGTTTCATCCATCGGCAAATACGCACAGCCATAACGGCGGATGCCTACCTTCGTTCCCAACGCTTCGCGCATGCACTCGCCGAGCACAATACCTGTGTCTTCAATCGTATGATGAAAATCGACATCGATATCGCCATCCACGCTGAGTTTCAAATCAAACAATCCGTGTTTGGAAAACAGGGTCAGCATGTGATCGAAAAATGGAATCCCGGTCTTAATCTCCGATGTGCCGTCTCCATCTAGATCGATACTGAGGGCGATCTTGGTCTCGGCGGTTTTTCTGCTGCTCTTGGCAATTCGTTGGCTCATAACTTTTGATAAAATTTCTCCTACTCGGATTTCACGCGCGCTCTAAGTTTTGTCATGTAATACTCCGGCATTCTGTCGCGCTTCAAAATTCCCATGATCTCCTTCTGCTCTTCAGCGGTGGCATTGGGCAACTTCTCCCATACTTCACGGTAGGTATCTTCCAAAGGTTTGATCAATGGCTTGTTTTTTGAAGGAGTATTAAGACGTTTTATTTCGTTCTCAACCTGACGAAGCGCCTCGGTCAATGAATCCTTGTAATAAGCATCTGGTGTAACCCAGGCGTTTTTCGTCATCTTTTCCCTTTCAAATATCGCCGTCAAAATCGCCTTTTCTTCTGCCAGAGCCCGCTCACTATTCGGCCTATCCTCATTCGACATACGCGATATACCTATCTCACGGGTTTTCGTCCGAGCATCATAAGTCGACAGACTCTCGTTTAAACTAATTTGGTAAGCCACCAAGACCTGATTGATCTTCGGCAGGAGTTGTTGCCTTGATGCCCCGTCGGCGAATTTCGATTCGTAATCAGTAAATAACCTCAACGCTCCCAAAAAATTTCGTAGTCCTATATCACGATTCATTTTCTGAATCGCGATCGTCTGATCATAGCTGTAAGCGTTCGCCAGATATTCTTCAGCCGGTATCATTTTGCCGGAAATTTTCATGCCACCCAAACTAATCACCGAAACTTCAGCCGAAAGTTCTTCAATGATCTTTTTAGCGGCGGGTATGTGCATGCTTTGTGGAAAATCCTTAATAAACCCCTCCACTTTATTGATTCTTGCCTCGTAATCAGCCACTCCGAGCAAATCGGGAACCGGAACCAATCCACTCACCTTCTGGAATTCCTCAGTATCAGGGACGACTTTTTTGATCGATCTGATGTCACTTTTTAGAAATTTCTTTTCATCCTTAATGGTCTTACTGACCTGAATTTCAAGCAGGCAGTGAGTATCATCCTCAAAAATGACCTTTCCTTCGTGGATTTCTCCATTTTTGAGTAAAACCGTATCAGCCGAGGCCTGACCTAAAAGAAGCAGGCAACATATAGAGAGGAATGGAATGAGTGCGTAATTCATGGGATTTTTGAAAAGCGGATGACGTGGGGTATCTAACCACCCTTTCCCACCAGAGTGCAAGCGAAGAGCGCGCACATCGCGTAACACGGTAAACTCCCAATTGAACACAGATTTCAGAGAATTTCCTCACCCAGAAGAAAAGACTTTCGCTGAGTTCGCGCTTCGATAACCTCCCTCAACTCGAATTTACTTCCCGCGTGATCAGCATCGCCATCTCAAGCCAAAAAGGTGGTGTGGGTAAAACCACACTGTCCATCAATCTCGCCCACGCCTTCGCTCGTGCGGGCTTTAATACCCTACTTATCGATGCCGATCCTCAAGGCTCCGTCGGTCTATCCCTGACCCGTCAGTCGCGCTTACTGGTGGGCTTTTACGATTTCTTGGCCGATCCGAGTATTCCTATGGATCGCTTGATTGTCCCGACCCGTCTGAAAACTTTTTCACTCGTAGCCGCCGGACAAGCCAGTGACTACGAAGCCGGAAATGGTTCTTCCGGCTCACACCTCACCCGAGTTCGCACGTTTCTCAGCCAAGCCGCAACTCGTGGATATGACATTTGCATCATCGATACCGCTGCCGGTTTGTTTGGCCTGAGCAATGACATCATCGCCTCATCAAACGCCGTGATGATCCCGCAGCAAGCTGAGCCCTTGGGAATCCGATCCGTCCCAAAGCTCTTGGAAGGACTCAACCGCATTCGCATCGTCAACCCTCGCCTGCACGTCCTTGGAATTTGTCTAACCATGTTGCAATACAACCTTCAAGAAAGTCACGAGGCTGCTGCTGCCTTACGCGAACTTCTTCCCGAAGAAATGCTCTTCAATACTGCCGTCCCTCGCGATGACATCTTCATCCGCGCCAGCGCGAAAGGCCTACCGGTCGCCATTCTCGAAGGTGGCGAAATCACCGAAAATGTTTTCGACTCCATCCGTGAAGAAATTCAGGCCAAGCTGAAAATATCTAACCGCCAACCCATTCCTCAAACCATCTAATGGACCCAATCAATCCATGGTTGGACCCATCTCAAGTCCGACAACTCGCCGAAAAACTCATCCGCCCGGTTGAGCAAGCGCCAGTCGTTTCTCGCGACCCAGGTTTCGATACTTCATTTGTCGGCTTCGTGGATTCCGATGAGCCAGCAGAGGAAAAGATACCTGTCATTTCCACGCCAGTATCTATTCCAGCTCCGAGCATTTCCGTCGCTCGTCCTATCCTGCAGCAAGTGGTTAAAGTCGCGCCTCCGGTCGCAGCGCCCACCACTATCTCGGATGGTCGCTTCGTAAATTTCCGCAACTGGCTCACCCAACATTTCGGCGCGAAAGAAATCTTTATCTTGGATCATTCCGGAACCGTCATTTTCGATGAAAGCCATCACGGCCGACTCCATTTCATCGCCCGTGATCTCATCCTCCAAGCCGGTCAAACGCAAAACGTTCGCGTGAAATTCGGCCCCGCTGCCAACCTCGAACTCATCCCTTGTGAAAACCCACAAGGCCTCGTGATCCTCGGCGCCCTCTTTCCCACCCCCCTACCCAACGACCACATCGCCCCCATCCGCGATGCCATAAGCAAATCCCTTTCCGCTTAGAATATTTCTCCTCCGTTTTCTCAGTGTCCTCGGTGCACTCCGTTTTGAAAATTTCACGGACCTCATTTCCTCAATGCATCTCTCCGTCACCGAAAAGCACGATCGCTTGGACGCATATCTAGCAGGAAAAATCTCTGATCTTTCCCGCTCCAGAATTCAGGATCTCATTCGCGAGCAATTCATCTTGCTCAACGGCAAACCTGCCAAACCCCGCGACAGCATCTCGCCGGGCGATGAAATTTCTATCGTCATTCCAGAGGCAGTTCCAGACATCGCCAGCCCGCAGGACATCCCACTCGATATCCTTTTTGAAGACGAACACCTCATCGTCCTCCACAAAGCGCACGGCATGGTCGTCCATCCCGCTCCCGGAAATCCCGATGGCACCCTCGTCAACGCCTTGCTCCATCATTGCAGAGGAAAACTTTCCGGCATAGGCGGAGTGGAGCGACCCGGCATCGTGCACCGACTCGATAAAGATACCTCCGGCTGCCTCGTCATCGCGAAAACCGACCCCGCCCACCAAGGCCTCGCCACCCAGTTTTCCGAGCGCTCGACGATGGAGAAAATCTACCTCGCCGTCACCAACGGCATCCCGCTGAAAACCAAAGACACGATCTTTACCCACATCGGTAGACATCCGGTGAATCGCCAGAAAATGGCCGTGATCACACCTCCCGCCGGAAAAACCGCGATCACCGATTACGAAGTCATCGCCCCCGACCAAGCCACTAAAACCGCCCTCGTGCTTTGCCACCTCCACACTGGCCGCACCCATCAAATTCGCGTCCACCTCCAACACATCGGCACCCCTATTCTAGGCGATCCCATCTACTCCAAAAAACATTCCCTCCCCACCCCAAGACTCCTGCTCCACGCCTGGAAACTTTCCTTCAATCATCCCGTCACCGGCAAAAAACTCTCCTTCACCGCCCCACCGCCGCCAGACTTTGATCCGTGGCTCCCCGCAAACTTTAAACTCTAAACTTTTCACCCAACCACCGCTCTACGAATCTTGCCCGTCGGCCGTTTCAAGAACCGCGTCGCCAATTCCTCAAACTGCTCCGAAAGGTCAGTCAGGTAAATTTCTAACCGACCATCATCCTCATCATCGCTGAGAAGATCGATTTTTTCTAACATCATTTTCAAATGCTCCGCACAGGTGGTTGCGGAATCGACCAAGCGCACCTCTGGTGGCAAAACCTCTTTCAGCACCGGCACCAGCAGCGGATAATGCGTGCAGGCCAGCATCAAGGTATCGATCCCTTTATCAATCAAGGGCTGCAAATATTTCCGCAAAACCTGTTTGGTCACATCCTCGGAAATCCAGTTTTCCTCAATCAACGGCACCAACAACGGCGCCGCTATCCCGTGGATCATCAGCCCAGTCCGACGCGTAGCGAGCGCATGTTGGTAAACGTGAGAACCGATCGTGCCACGCGTCGCGATGATCCCGATCCGCTCCGCGTTCGGATCGGCCAACGCCGCTTCCACACCGGGTAAAATCACACCCATGATAGGGATTTCATACCGCTGCTGAAGAGACGGCAACGCATGCGCGGTCGCCGTATTGCACGCCACCACAATCGCTTTCACCCCTTTGGATAACAAAAACTTCACATCTTCATCCGCAAACTGCCGGATCGTCTCCGGACTCTTCGATCCATACGGAAGCCGCGCTGTGTCGCCCAAATAAATCACATCCTCCCGCGGCAACAAATCCTGCACCGCCCGAACCACCGTCAACCCACCCACGCCCGAATCAAAAAATCCCAATGCTGCTTGCTTCACGCCCGCGATTCTTATCTCTCCAAAAAATTCATCAATAACCAAAGAAAGGAACCGCGATTTTTAATCGCGACTGCAATGGCTGCGGCGTCCAAGGTCTTTCGCTCACAAGGTCGCGATTAAAAATCGCGGTTCCTTTCTCTTTGCCCCAAAGGGGCTAATAGTGAACACAAAGATCTTTAATTTGATTTTTCATAAAGAATATCTCCATCTAATCTGAAGCCCACCTCACACCTAATGACCATTTCACAAACATTCAGTATCATAACCATTTTTGCCATGCTACCAGTCGTCCTCGCGAGTGAACCCGCAAAAGTCTCACTCGGTGGTGAGGTAGGCCAAGCTGCCACCGACTGCGCTGCACGTTTTCAGTTTGCGCCATTCGATTCCCTACCGTGGCTGCGCGCCGACCTGACGAACGAAACGGTCACTGAGTTCGATCAAGCCGATTGGGGTCACGTGATGAAACGTCCTTTCAAAAACTACTCAGGTGATATTTCGGGGCGGTTCATCGAAATCATGGCCATGCGCTCACGCGAAGGTCTTCCCGTTCACCCAGAATTTCGAAAGCTCCTTTCCGAAGTTCCTAACATGCAGCGTCCCGGTGGCTACTTCTGCGCCACGGGTGAAATCGATTGGCAGCAACCGATCGACCACCCGAAAAAAGGAGACAACTCGCTGAGCAGTCGCATGTTGCCCGCACTTTGGGGAAATGCCCGGTTGCTTTGCGGCTTAGTCGAGGCCATGCGCTCTTTCCCAGAAGACAAAGCGATCACCACCGCCGGGTGCGCGCTTGGTGATTTCTATATCTCTGTCTTACCTCGCTTCAACGATCCTCAAAAAATCGCCGAATACACAGCGGGAGGCACCTATGCAGCGGGTTACGTCACCTGCTGGTTTCCAGCAATGGAAGGCTTGGTCAAACTCTCAACTCTTACCGGAGAGAAAAAATATCTAACTGCTGCCACAGTGATAGCCGATTTTTATGAGCAATTCGATAAACTCCCAGTCGATCACGCCCACGGCATGCTTTGCAACCACGTAGGCCTCCTTTTAGTTCATCAAGCCACTAACAACGCGGCTTACTTAGAACGCGTCGAAAAACGCTGGGACGAATTGGTCGCGGGCAGCTACATCAATCCCGCAGGTGGCATTCTGGAAAAATGCCGAGTCAATTTCGTGCGCGACGAAGGCTGCGCCATCGACGATTGGCTGCGACTCAATCTCGCCCTAGCTCAAACCACTGGCAAAGCTCGTTACTGGTCGATGGCAGAGCGCACGATGCAAAACCATCTGCTTCAAAACCAAGCATCCAAAGGTGGCTTCGGGCATCGCCACATTCACTGCGATGACGATGGTGCGTGCGGCTTTGGAAAAGAGATCGAAGAGTCGACGTGGTGCTGCTCCTTTCACGGCGAACTCGGTTTCATTCAAATCCGCAGCCACCTCATGTCCCGCAGCGAAGAAAATCTAACATGTCGCTTCGCTCTCGACTTCACAGCTGTCGACAAAATCGGCACCACAACCTCAATTCTTCGTCCCGGACAAAAACCCGATGAAGTGCTGCGCCAGCGACTCTCACTAGCAGGTCAACCCGCGACCGTCGTTCGCGTGCGCCGACCCCACTGGGCTGATGAAGTCCGCGCCGTTTCCCCGTTGGACATTTCTCTAACATTGCAGGAAAAGGACGGCTGGTATTCAACCTCATCACCCGTCACCGAAGTGGAATTCATTTTCATGGGAAACGTTTACGCCGAAAACCGCCGATGCGAACGCCTGACCAACGCCCCAAATAAAGATGAGACTTTCGTCATCGGCTACGGTCCAAAACTACTTGCAGCTAAAGGCAACTCACCTGTCGCTGTCTCTTGGCCAAGCACACTTGAAACGCTGGCAACTCAGAGCGTGAAACCGCTCTCAGCCGAAATGCGACGCGACGAATACAGCTTCGTTTTCAAAACCAAAAACTGAAACCCATGAGAAACCGTCGCCAATTCATCAAGATCACCACAGGTGCCGTAGCAGTTGGAGTAATCGGAATTCAATCTTCAACCGCAGCAACCGATTCCAAACTTCGTAAAGTCTGGGTTATGTCCGACCTACATTGCGGCTACGTCGAAGGCGGAAAAGATGGCGTGGAATGGTTTACTCTGGCTTGCAAAGACATGCAGCAAGAACACGCGGACATTGCCTACGCCATGACGCTTGGCGATATCGCTCATGGCAGCAACCAGCAACAACTCAAGAACTACATCACCACCCGCGATGCCAGCGGAATCAAAACGTGGTATGAAATTGCAGGCAATCACGAGTATCACGATGGCAAGGCAGATTCCTTCAAGCAACTCATCCGTAGCACCGATCCGTATTCCATCATCGATGGCAATCTCGCCTGGATTTTTCTTTCCGATGAAAAAGCGGGTGTTCAGGGAGATCTCTCACCGGAAAGTTGCGATTGGCTGGAAACCGAACTCGCGAAGCACAAAGATAAAAACATCATCGTCTGCTCACACCAAGGAGTGAAGGACACCACCATTAAAACCGATAATGCGCAGCGCTACATCCACCCCGCAGATCGTATCGCGGGGATCATCGCAAAATCGAATATCGCACTCTGGATGAGCGGCCACGAACACCACGGTCTCTATAGTCCAAAACACATTGCGAGAGTCGATAACACAACTTATATCAACGTTGCCTCCTTGAGCCACGCCTATAATACAAGTAGCAGCCAGTCATTCCTGTTAGAATTCAAACCCGGTGCCAAGGAAATTATTGCCCGCCGTCGGACGCATGACACCCAGATTTTCATGCCAGAATTTGAAGTAAAAATTCCTCTGCTTTACGCGATCGAACTCAGTTGAGCTTCGTTAGGATTGCAGAGCCTACTCACTTCAGGTTTTTGAGCGGCGCTTCAATAGCAGCGATCACTTTCTTGGCTAAAAAATCACTTCCCTCACGATTGAAGTGAACATCATTCTTACCCAATGAGTATTTATCAAGTTCGGGCAAGATGTCCGCGTAAAGATCATTGATCTCAACCTTGTGCTTTTTCATCACTTCGAGTGCAGCCTCGCTGTATTTCGCCTGCTGTTCCGGGGTGATCACAACTTCTTTTTTGAAACGATTCTGCATGGTCTTTTCGGGGTCTTTGCATCCGGGAGTGGTCGTTGCCCAAATCAATTTAGCCCCAGTTTTTTCCATTCGAGTCACAAGCTGATCAAGTCGCTTCGCATAAGCTTCTGGTGAACGATCTTCATGATCATATTCCCAACCATAAATATCCCACAGACCCCAATTGAAATGAATCACATCCCACTTGGTTTCTCCTAGATACGAATCGATCTTTATAATTCCCGTACCACTCCATTCAGCATTTCCCTGGTTCTTGTAAACGTTGGCTTTGCCGATGAGTCCCTCTTTGACCTGTTTCTGATAACCTTCAGAAATCGAATCCCCAATCAGAAGAACGTTGGGCAAAGCAGGATCAATAACGGGTTCTTTGGTTTGCGCTAACGCGACACATACGGTTAGCAGCGATACGATGAATGAGAAAAAGTGAGTTTTCATTTGAGTAAAACTTGTGCTGAGCGGAGCAATCGTCAATGGAGGATAACATTCCTTACTTCCTAGCTTGCTTTGGCACGCGCAGAACCTTGAATGATAGCCTATGTTGCGTTCTTTCCTGTTTTTTCTAGCGATCATCACCGCCACCCACGCGAATCCTGCGGAACCGAGGCCCGCAAACAAATCGGCGTCACGGTTCGGTATGATCCGGCCTACGTTTCTCTTGAATACCCGAAAGGCGATATCGCCCGCGAACGCGGCGTATGCACCGATGTGGTGATCCGCGCTTTCCGCGATGCGCTCAACAAGGATCTCCAACAACTCGTCCACCTCGATATGAAGACGAATTTCTCGAAATACCCAAAAATATGGGGACTGAAAACGACCGATAAAAACATCGATCACCGCCGAGTCCCCAATCTGATGACGTTTTTCAAACGCCACCACATATCTATCCCTCTCCCCAAAGGTGACCAGAAATCGGAATTCCTGCCCGGAGACATCGTCACCTGCACCGTTCCACCAAATCTCCCCCACATCATGATCATCAGTGATAAGAAAAGCGCCTCAGGTCGCCCGCTGGTTATTCACAACATCGGCTCCGGCACTCGAGAGGAAGACAGAATCGACGATTTCCCCATCACAGGGCACTACCGTTGGAAGGAATAAGTATAATTTTCACCGCAGAGGCGCAGAGGTCGGAGAGGGACGCAGAGTTGATTTTGTATATTTTTAGGGTAGAACGCCTGTTTAATAGGCTAAATCATTTG
>JANPJY010000023.1:0-39007 GCA_031425735.1 Akkermansiaceae bacterium
AGTAGCGGCTCTATTTGGTCTTGCTCCTATGAATAGAGATAGCGGTAGAGTGACAGGAAAGAGGATGATAAAACATGGGCGTTCTAGGCCTCGTAGAGCACTGTATATGGCAGCCTTGTCTGCCTGTCGGCATCATCCAACTTTGAGTCAGTATTACAAAAAAATCCGCGAAAATGGAAAACCTGCGAAGGTAGCTCTAGTCGCAATAGCCAGAAAGCTAGCAATCATGCTGAATACATCCCTAAAAGTTTCTTCGCAAACATAGTTGCTTATTAGTAGTGTCCCGCGTGTGTATATCAGGCGGGGTTAACTTCTAGATCCAATCGAAATTTCTCAATAACGACAAGGAATTTGTTAGGTGGTGTGGGTACTATCAGGAGATTTTAGGCTGCTGATTTTTCTAAAACTTCCTTTGCTGATAGTACCCTGTTTTTCTTTGATACGATCTGTGATTACTGGGCGGTTTAGGATGAATTCACTAAAAGTGTTCTTGTGAACACTTTTAGTTTGACGACACTATGGAGAGAAGCTTTTCTCATTTCATGACCCCCACCAAAACACGCTGCTGCTGGCGGAAAGATCTTTCGGAGTTCCGTGGTTTGAATGATCGAGAGCGAGCTGGATTTCTCCTTGTGTTGGAATGGTTTGAAAATTTCCGTCTGCGTAACGAATTGGAGGCGGGTCGCGATGCAGCTAAAGCGTTTTGGCGCCATGAGGTTCTCAGAGAGGATCGTAAACGCGAGACATGGCAGTTAGAGCAGTGGGCTGATGCGATTCAGTGGTATTTGAGATGGTTAGATTCGTGTGCGGAGGCCGGTGTCGATCATCGAAGTTTAGCGGAGCGAGTTCGCGCAGCGGTGCGGTCGGCCTGTGCTCGCCGAGGTTTGTCACTGAGAACCAAGCAGTGTTACGGTGCGTGGGCGGCACGTTATGCGATATTCGCCAAAGATGAGCGCGAGGTGATGAAGGTGGAGATGGCGACGCGGTTTTTAACATCGGTGGTCAATGATGATGACTGCTCTTACTCTACCCAAAAGCAGGCGCTCAATGCAGTGGCGTTCTTTTTTAAATATGTTCTCGATATCGAAGATCCAGTCTTTGGAGTTAAACTGAAGCAAACAGGAACGAGGATTCCGGTGGTTTTATCTAAGCCCGAGACAAGGAGGTTGTTTGAGAAATTAGAGTCTCAAGATGTGCGTTACGCGCTTGCCGCGCGAATTCAATACGGAGCGGGTTTGCGTTTATCCGAGTTGGTGAACTTGCGGATCAAAGACGTGGATTTGGGTCGCGGCACGCTGACGGTAAGACAAGGCAAAGGGAATGAAGATAGAATGACAGTTTTACCACGAAGTTTGCTGGAAGATATCGCAATTCATATTGAGCGGGTGAGATGCATGTGGGAGCAAGATCGCAGTGAAAGGCAACCCGGTGTCTACATTCCCGGTGCTTTGGCGCGGAAATTTCGCAGTGCAGCGGAAACCTTTGAATGGTTTTGGTTGTTTCCAGCGAAGCAGCTTTCGGTAGATCCAGAGAGTGGGATCAGAAGACGTCACCACTTGCATGACAAAGTATACAGTGAAGCGATCAAGCGTGGCGCAGCGCAGACGGGAATTGAGAAGCGGGTAACGAGTCATGCGTTGAGGCATTCGTTTGCGACGCATTTGTTGGAAAACGGAACGGATCTGAGAACCATCCAAGATCTATTGGGTCACGAAGACATTACGACGACCGAGATTTATCTGCATGTGTCGATGAGCCATGGGTTGGGAGTGAGTAGTCCGCTGGATGAGGATGTGGATTTTTTAACAAATCAACCAGCGGCTCTAATTTGTTAGGATAAGGAATGCAGGAAATCAGGAAAAGATTGAAATCGAAAGCTAAGCGCGCAGCTCCTTCGTTCTCTTCGTTTCCTTCTGTTAAAAAATCTTGTTAGATCATGGGTAAGCGGATGGAGGCTGAGAAATGATCTCAGATCTATTTTCCTGGTTTCCTGCCTTCCTCATTCAAATTTCTTTTTGGAGAAGAGGGCAGCCCCACCTTGGGGAAGCATTTCATTTCGGGATCACACGACTGTTAGAGTGATCTTGCCTCAGGGGTTTTGGAAATGGGTCGACTGCGGCGAGGCGACCCCCGACTTATCGGGGCAGGCAGAAGATCGCCGTTATGGCGGACAAGTTTTGAAACGAAAGGAGCCGCGATTTTTAATCGCGACCTCATGAGCGAAATATCATAGGCTATCGCAACGGTTGCAGTCGCGATTGAAAATCGCGGTTCCTTCCACGCGCTTACCCTATTTCAATGACCACGTCTTTATGGTGCGCACGCAGATGAAGCTTCGCGTCGACCATGATTTTCCCGATGATGAGGAGTATCAGTATACCAACGGAGCTGCCGATTGCAGCGATGGCGAATGCGCCGAAAATGATGACGAGGTGCAACACGACGACGCGACCATAGGGTGCGTGCATCAATTCGCCCGGTGTGGTTCTGCGGAATTCTCCTTTGCCGATGTAGTTGTAGAAATATGAAAACAGGTGGCTGGCGCAAATGGAGAGGACGAACCATTTGGTGTCGGAATTTAGAAAGCTGCCGAACCATTTGCCCATGCTAGAGAAAGGGTCGCCACCTGAGTCTGATCCCAGTAGCACGAAGACAAATAATCCATGCACTAAGCAAAACCCGCCGTAGTGAAAGCTGAAGAACGGCACGAGGAAGATTTTAGAAAGGTGATGAAGCACCCCGCCCGAGGAGGATGGACGTAGGTATTCTGGCAATTTTTTATCTTCATCAGATAGTTCGGAGCCGGGACAGCATGTTAGAATTTTCAACACGTTCACGACACCAATGACGACGTTTTCGAACCAATATAATGCGACGATTTCGAAAACATTCCAGTCCGCGTAAATCACGCCGAGGATGGGCAAGAGATTCACCAAGATCAGAACGATCAGTGATACGGGAATTTTGGATTTCACGGGTGAATTGATGCAGGTAGGGTTGAATTGATCAAGTGTCGGTTCCTTTCCTTACCACTCGATTCCAACACCTTCTTCGGGAATCAGAATTTTATCGCTGATCCCGAGGCGATCCGCTTCTGTTAGAAGTCGTTCGACCGGTTCATGCAAAGCTTCGTTACCAAGAGGGAACGTGCCGTAATGCATGGGGATGAGAACTTTCGCACCGAGATCCGCAAAGGCGCGCACGGCTTGTTCGGGATTCATATGGACGTCGCGTCCGCTCGGCGATTCGTAGGCACCGATCGGCATGAGCGCGACATCGATGTCATGACGTTTACCGATTTCCGTGAAACCATCGAAGTAGGTGCTGTCGCCGCAGTGAAAGACGCTTTTACCGCTCGATTTCACGATGTAGCCGCCGTAATCGCGATGGGTATCGTGCACATATCGTGCGCCCCAATGATGGCAAGGCGTGTGGATGATCTCCATGCCTTTGATATCTAACTGATCCCAGGTGTTGACTTCGTGGATCGCAGGGAAACCGAGTTTTTTCACCAATGATGCGCTACCTTTTGGAACGACGATGCCGTTGCTGGCTTGAAGAATTTTCAGGCTGGGTTTGTGCAAGTGATCGAAATGCGCGTGGGTGACGAGCACGAGATCGACTTCTGGAATGTCTTTCAAATGAAACCCCGGATGCCGTTGGCGTTTGACTGGGCCGTGCCATTTTGCCCAGTTCGGATCGACCAAAACCGAGTGCCCTGCGAACTGGAGAAAAAACGATGCGTGGCCGATCCATGTGATCCGCACGCGATCATCGGCTGGAGCTGTTAGAACCGGCTCAAGAATGGTGCCGCCCATTTTTTTGAACATTCCCGGGACAATGCGATGTCTGAGAAACTTCGCGTTACGGCTCGGCCAACCTTTCTGAGGCGAGAGCCCGGAGTATTGGTTTCCGATCGGGTTTTTCATAGTGAGGCAGGAAGCAGTCTAAGCGCCTCGATAGCCGAGCGCAATTTTCTCCATCCAGAATTTTGCCCGTTCGCGGAAGCTCATTTTGTCTTCGGCGTAGAGGATGCCACGTGAAACATTAATCACATCCGGAGCGCTGCGGCCTGCTGCGGCAAGCGCACCGAGATCGCCGCCCTGCGCGCCGAGGCCGGGAACCAACAGCGGCGCATCGGGCATTTTTGGTAAAACGCTTTCAGAGTTCGTCAACCCGACCACGTAACCCACATCCGTCACGCGGCCTTCGGTCTTCGCGCGTTCGCCGAGAGCGGTGACGAGCTCAAACACTTTGCGGCCGTCTTTGAGTTCTTGTTGTTGGAAATCCGCTGTGCCGGCATTCGAGGTCACTGCGAGCAGATAAACCGCTTTGCCGTCGAAATCGAGAAACGGCTCGATCGAATCATAACCGAGGAAAGGATTGAGAGTCACAGCATCGACATTCCAGCCGTTGAAATATCCCTGCGCATAGTATTTCTGCGTCTCGCCGATGTCGCTGCGTTTTGCGTCGAGGATGATGGGAATGTGACTGGGAATTTGTTTGAGAATTTCTTCAAGCACACGGATCCCGGAAATTCCCATCGCTTCGAAGTAAGCCATGTTCGGCTTGAAAGCTGCGGCGTAATCGCAGGTTTCCTGAATCACTCGGGAGAGAAAATCTTTAGCTGCTTCTGAGCCGCCGTCGCCGGGTCTTGGATCGAGCCCGACACACAGTCTCGATCCGGTGGAAGTGATTCGCTGTTGTAGCTTTTCGTTATAACGCATGGCCAAGGTTTCGCTGAAAAAATCCGTTTCGCAAAGCAAACAACTACGTTTCGGGCAGAGAATTTTTTGGAACGTCAGCCGACTTCCATTCAACCCACGCGATCCAGCCCAGCGCAGCTAGATAAACCGCGAACTCTATCGCCTTTTTCCAATAAGAAATTTTCTCTGATCCACCGAGACAGCCGCAGCTGATGTCGAGCCCACGCCACCATGCCGAACCCACGGAAACCACAAACGCCATCACCAGGCCCAACATGATCCACCACGAACCTTTCCGCAAAACCCCCAGCATGAAACACAAGCCCGCAACAACTTCCAACCATGGGATCATGTATGCTGCCACTAACGCCAGCTGCCCAGTTACGAGCCGATAATTTTCAATATCCGTCACAAACCGATCCAATCCGCTTCCGAAAATTTTCAGGCCACCGGCATACACAAACCATGCGCCCATCGCCACGCGCAGGATAAGGGCAACAATCTCAGATTTCCGCATCGGCGTTAGGTTTGTCATTAGCTTTAGATTTTCTTCCGAGCAGCATCACTGGGAAGCCGAACAAAAGCGAAACTAAAGCCACGAGCGGCCAAGCCCGAACTGGCGGCTCCACAAAAGGCGCAGATTTCATGGATTCATTATATTCCACAAACAACTCTTCCGCTTGCTCCGCATCATCATCTGCAACGTCAACACGTATTCCTCCAAAGGCTTGTGTGTAATGCCATAACCACTGCGAGAGATGTTCATCTAGAACATAGGCTCCTACTCCCCGCGACTCCAAAAATGAGCGAAACAAATACGCATCCTCACTTTTAAAAAATTTCGCGATCGTGACCATGTCGATAATTTTTCAGGCTATTTCAAAGCCTCTATAAGCAGTTTCGCCGTCGCTTCGCTGGAAGGGGGGTTTTGGCCGGTGATTAAATTTCCATCTCTAACAGCATGCGAAGCGAAGTTTTCTTTCTTATCGATCTTGGCACCAAGCTCGCGCAATTTTGTTTCGAGGAGAAACGGCATGTCTTTATCGAGTTGCACCGCGCGCTCTTCGTCATCCGTAAATGCTGCCACGGTTTTTCCTTTCACCAATGGAGTGCCATCTTTGCGCACCACTTTCACCAATGCGGCAGGTCCATGACAAACGGCTGCAATCGGTTTTCCCTGAGTGTCGAAATCCTGAATGAGTTTCGCAGCGGTTGCATCATCTACGAGATCGAACATCACGCCATGACCGCCGGGAATGAAAATGCCCGCGAAGCTTTCTGCGCGCATCGCTGACAAAGGTTTGGTATCGCCCAAACGTTTTTCTGCCTCTTTCCATGCGGTTGCTTGTTCGGGAGTCGGCTTACTACGAGGGTCGATGGGTGCCGCTCCGCCTTTGGGCGTGGCTACTTCAATCTGATAACCGGCAGCGGTCAGCGCTTGGTAAGGAACCGCAAACTCTTCCAGCCACAGCCCTGTGGGTTTGCCGTTGGTCATTTTATCCGCACCCGTCACCAACACCAAAATCGTTTTGGGCTCCGCAGCGGAAAGCGAAACAACTCCCGCCAAAAAAACCGCCAAAAAACTGACCCATTTCCGTAACCGCATTTTTTGTGTGCTCATACTCATTGAATAGAAGTCATTTGCACGATGTGTCAATCGAGGGCGCGATCTACTTTTTGTAGATATCTTTCCGATGCCCAACTTTTACTAGGGTGATGATCAACGTAAGATCGATGATTTCATAAATGACGCGGTAAAAACCGATTCGTAGGCGATACAGTTCTTCGCCTTTTAATTTCTTCGCACCGGTTGGTCTCGGATCTTCGGCTAAATGTTCAATCGCTTCTAGAATGCGAAGGGCGTCTTTTTTAGGAATGCTTTGGAAACTCTTCCGAACCTTTTTAACGACCTCGATTTTATATGACGCCATCTTTTTTGAGTAATTTTACAAATTCTTCGAAGCCAATCTTTTCTTCCTTCTTGCTCTCACGCCAAGCGTCGATGTCCTCGATATCTTCCAACAGAGCTGCTTCGATTGCGTCATTCACCAAATCTGACATCGATTGCTGAGTCTCCGCCGCCTTTAAGCGCAGAGCTTTATGAATGGGGTCTTTTAGATACAGTGTGGCTTTGCTCATGACACTTATAATATGACGCTTTGACGTCATGACGTCAAATGGAATTTATCTCTGAAATTGTATGATCCCTAAAGTATATTTATGCTAAGAATTATGATGCATAATTAATATTAATGTCTCCTAAAAATGATATTTTATTTGGTAAATATTAAATTGATTATGCCAAAATTACGATGCATAATTCCTTCATTCCATGGCTAGACCCTCAAAAATTGACCGCAACATGCTGGATACTTTAATCCGCGCAAGAGGCCCAGTTTCGGCGACCGAGCTGGCGAATCTATTGGGGACTAATCGAACCACCGTAGTGCGGACTTTGGCGGATTTTAGCGAGAATTTAGCTACGTTTGGCGCGACTCGTAGCACGCGCTATGTGATACGACGAAGTATTCGCCAGCTCGGGAATCGGTGGCCGTTATTTCATATCGACGCATCGGGACGGGCGCAGGAATGGGCTTATTTGGAGGCGTTCCACGAGCGCGGATGGAGGCTCGATTGGGCAGGATCCGCGCCAGAATGGGCTGTGCATTTCACGGAAAAAAACGGTCTCTGGAGTGGCTTTCCGTTTTTTCTATCCGATGTCCGGCCACAAGGATTTCTCGGGCGATTGATGGCCGCTCAGTTGGCGCCAATGCTGCACTTGCCTGATGATATTCGCAGATGGAGCGATAATGATGTCGTAGTTTATCTCGATGCATCAGGTGTTGATACGCCAGGTGATGTCGTGCTTGGTGAAAACGCGCTCAAACAAGCCCTCGCTGCCCAGGCGCATCCGAACTGGATCTCCATCGACGAGGCGGAGCAGGTTTATTCAAACATGGCGAGGAACCTCGCTAGCCAACCACCGGGTTCATCTGCTGGAGGCGAACAACCTAAATTCACCGCTAATTTGCGTTCGATAGATGGAGAATTGCGCTCAGTCATCGTCAAATTTACCGCGCCCATGGAACTAGAAACCGGAAGGCGTTGGGCAGATCTGTTAGTTTGCGAGTTCCATGCACATGAAGTTTTGGCCGAGGCTGGATTTGCGAATCCCGGCGCGCGCCTGTTAGATGCCGATGGCCGCCGATTCCTAGAAATCCCACGCTTTGATCGGATCGGAGCTGGTGGACGGCGCGGTGTGGTTTCACTCGAGGCACTCGCCGCTGCGAGCGTCGGACTTCGTAATGACTGGCGCAGTGCGGCAATTGAACTCCTAAATATCGGTCTCATCGACGATGAAGCGCTCTCAACCATCTGCGTCGTGCAGTCCTTCGGCGAATTGATTGGAAATACCGATATGCATGCGGGTAATTTTGCATTTTTACTAGGAGACGTTTTACCGCTGAAGCCTGCTCCGACTTATGACATGTTGCCCATGCTTTGGGCTCCCGGCCCGCAAGGAGAGATGCCAGATAGGGTGTTTTCACCTGCTCGTCCGTTGCCATCGATGGCCGCATCTTGGTCTCACGCGGCTCCTTTAGCGGCTGAGTTTTGGCGACGGGTCGCGAGTGACGCTCGAGTGAGTGAGTCGTTTTCAACTATCGCCGCACGAGCGAATGAAGTTTTGATCGGGCTTTCTTAATTCGGTTGCGGAATCTTCCGCAAATGAACAGTGCCAAAATCGCTCATCGAAAGTGATTTGCTATTTCGTTGGAAGCGTATAGCCTCCGCCCTTCCTGGAAAAAGTCCGGACTCTAACATGAGCACCACTGAACATTTCACCGATCACGTTATGGCGACCTATGGCCGCTTTCCGCTCACGCTTGTCGAAGGCAAGGGGGCACGCGTGCGCGATGACGCAGGACGGGAATATTTAGATTTCTGCATGGGAATCGCCGTGTGTTCGTTGGGGCATTGTCATCCGCGTTTGGTTAACGCCATTCAGCAGCAAGCAGCCAAGCTGATGCATGTGTCAAATCTGTATCTTAATGAGCCTCAAGGACTTATGGCGAAGGAGATGAACGAGTTCGAGGTTAAATTACCGGGAAAAATCTTCTTTTCCAACTCAGGAGCCGAGGCAAATGACGGCTTGATCAAATCGGCGCGCCGCTACGGTCATCACAAGCCGCAAGCAAACGGCAAGCCGCGTTTTGAAGTGATCACATTTCAACAATCCTTTCACGGACGTACCCTCGGCAGCATGGCCGCCACAGGCCAAGCGAAGATCCAACAGGGTTTCGATCCGATGTTGCCAGGCTTCCGTTACCTTCCTTACAACGATATAGCGGCGCTCGAAAACTCGGTCAGCGACGAAACCGTGGGTTTCTTGCTCGAACCCGTGCAAGGCGAAGGCGGGGTGCATGTCGCTTCCAAAGCGTTTCTCGAAGCGCTGGATGCACTGTGCAAAAAACACGATTTATTGCTGATGTTCGATGAAGTGCAGGCCGGTTTCGGGCGTTGCGGCCAAGCGATGGCTTGGCGCGCAATAGCACCGGATATCAAACCCGATGGTATTTCATGGGCTAAAGGCATGGGCGGGGGAGTTCCGATTGGCGCTTTCTGGCTCAGCGATCGGGCCATCGACGATACTGGGAAAACCCTCGCATCGCTCATGGGACCTGGCTCTCACGGGTCGACCTATGGTGGCAATCCTCTGGTTTGCGCTGCGGCCATCGAAGTCCTGCGCGAGATCCGTGAGAAAAATCTCTCTGCCAACGCCCTCCACCAAGAGCAAAGGATCCGGGCAGAAATCGCTTCATGGAAACTACCTGTCATCACGGCAGTCCGTGGGCTTGGGTTGTTGCTCGGCGTCGGCCTGCGCGCCGATATGATCCCGACTCCAGAAGGCTCAACTCCCGCCCTCACGGTCGTCAACGCCTTGATGGCTGAAGGACTCATCGTGCCTCCAGCCGGTCCAGAAACCTTCCGTTTGCTACCTCCACTCAACGTCACAGACGCCGAAATTGACGAAGCTCTAGCCACGATTCACCGCGTGCTTTCCGCATACGGCAACTAAAATTTCCACCCCCATGAAACACCTCCTTTCCATTGAAGAACTCAGCGCCGTTGAAATTTCCAGCCTCATCGCCAACGCCCAAAGCTTGAAAGCCGAGCGCGGAAAACACGCGTCGCAACCGCTCGCCGGACAGACATGGGCAATGATTTTTAGCAAATCCTCCACCCGCACCCGCGTGTCCTTCGAGGTCGGCATCCGCGAACTCGGTGGCTTTCCGATGTTTCTCTCCGCCAATGACATTCAACTCGGCCGCGGCGAACCTATCAAAGACACCGCCCGCGTGCTCGGCAGAATGGTGCACGGCATGGTTATCCGCACCTTCGCCCAACAGGACATCATCGATTTCGCGAAATTTTCGAACCTTCCCGTCATCAACGCCCTGACCGATGACGAGCATCCCTGCCAAATCCTCGCCGACCTTTTGACGGTTAAAGAAAAGCTCGGTGGATGGGATGGGAAGAAATTCGCCTTCGTCGGCGATGGCTTTTCCAACATGACCCGCTCATGGATCTGGGCAGCTAAGATTCTTAAATTCGAACTGACCATCGCCTCGCCGGTGGCCTGCCAACCGCCAGCCGATTTCCTCAAAGCTCTCGACTACGACGGTTTGAAAATTACCTCCGATCCAGCCGAGGCAGTGAAAGGTGCCGACGTGATCAACACCGATGTCTGGCTCTCGATGGGGCAGGAGGGACAGAAGGAAAAAGAAGCCGAGTTCGCCGGTTTCGAGGTGAACGCGGAGTTGCTTAAACACGCCGCCAAAGGCCACATCGTCCTCCACTGCCTACCCGCTTACCGCGGTAAAGAGATCAGCGAAGAAGTCCTCGAAGCCCACGCCGATACCATTTTCCAACAAGCCGAAAATCGCCTCCACGCCCAAAAAGCCGTCCTAGTTGCCCTCGCCAGAGCCTAAAAGTTCCACGTGGAACGATTTCCATGTCTCATTCAAAATGTTCCGCTACCCGAAAATCTACGATGTGATTGTCATTGGCGCCGGCCATGCCGGGGTCGAGGCCGCATTCGCCGCAGCTCGGATCGGTGCTCAGGTAGCCGTCCTCACCCAGAATCTGGACACCATTGGCCAGATGTCCTGCAACCCCGCGATCGGTGGATTGGGCAAAGGCCACATGGTTCGGGAAATCGATGCATTGGGTGGTTTCATGGGAATCAACACCGACGCCACCGGAATCCAGTTCCGCATGCTCAACGCCTCGAAAGGTCCGTCGGTCCGCGCCCCTCGCGCCCAGTGCGATAAGAAAGCCTACCAATTCCGCGCCAAGGCGCAGATGGAATCGACCGACGGGATCGAGATCCACCAAGGCAACGTCGCCGAACTTTTGGTCGACAGCGAGCAGCTTATCACCGGAATCCTGACTTCGCTCGGGATGGAGATTTGCGGCAAGACCGTCATTCTCAGTGCGGGAACTTTCATGCGGGGGCTGATGCATGTCGGCCTGAAAAATGAAAAGGGCGGCAGGATGGGGGACGCCAGTTCTACCGTCTCCGACTCGCTCAAAGCACTTGGCTTCGAGGTTGCCCGATTCAAGACCGGAACCCCGTGTCGTCTACTGGGTAGATCCATCGATTTCTCGAAATGCGATCGCCAAGAAGGCGACACCCCAGTGCCGAAATTCAGCTACTTGGCGGATACCATCACCAGGCGACCTGATGACATTTTCACTCTGAACCCTTGGGGCGACCCCGCGTTCCACGTGGAACAAATGCCGTGTTGGATGACCTATACCAACGCCAAAACCCACGAAATCATCGCCAACAACCTCCATCAATCGCCGATGTATTGTGGAGTAATCGAGGGCACAGGGCCACGCTATTGCCCATCGATCGAAGACAAGGTCGTGCGCTTCGCCGAGAAAGAAAGGCATCAAGTTTTCCTCGAGCCGGAAGGCCGACACACCACGGAATTTTACGTCAACGGGGTTTCGACCTCACTACCCTACGAGGTGCAGTTGCAGTTTCTTCGGACGATTCCGGGGTTGGAAAAATGCGAAATTCTGCGGCCGGGATATGCCGTGGAGTATGATTATTGCCCGCCCACCCAGCTCCAGCCGACCCTTGAAACCAAGCGCGTCGAGGGTTTGTATTTCGCGGGGCAAATCAACGGAACGTCAGGTTACGAAGAGGCCGCAGGGCAGGGTTTGATCGCTGGAACGAATGCCGCGTTGAAAGCTGCGGGCAAGCCAGCTTTTGTACTGGGTCGCGAAGAAGCCTATCTCGGAGTAATGGTGGACGACCTCGTGACGCGCGGTTGCACCGAGCCGTATCGAATGTTTACCAGCCGAGCGGAGTATCGTTTGCTGCTGCGTCAGGACAACGCCGATCTGCGTTTGACTCGCAAGGGAGCTGACTTTGGTTTGGTTTCTGGAGAGCGTTTGGACAGGCTGCAGGTGAAAGTTGCAGAAATGGAGCGCGCAGAGAAATGGGTACGCAACGCCTCATATGAAGGAGTAAAATTGGATCAATGGCTGCGTCGCGCGGATAGCTCATGGGAGAATTTACCCGATCATTTACGCAATGAGTTTTCCGAAACCGACTGGCCACAGATCGAAACCGATTTCAAATATGCGGGTCACCTCGCACGCCAGCAGCAGCAAATTGACCGCATGTCGCGTCAGCAAGAAAGACAGATTCCCGTGGATCTCGATTTCGATTTGATTCCCGCTCTGAAGAAAGAAGCGCGAGTCAGGTTCTGTGAGATCCGGCCACATACGATCGGACAGGCAGCGCGCATTCCTGGAATCACCCCAGCAGATATCGCGATCTTGGTCATTTGGTTGGATAAGCTTACACGCGCAAATCGCGCTCAAGCAGATCTTCCATAACACATTTATTGTCAGTGAGTTACGAGATAAAATGGCTCACCGGGAGTGACAAAAAGCCACGCGAGTGGAAAAAAGAAAGTGCACCCTGAGAGATTCGAACTCCCGGCCTTCTGATTCGTAGTCAGACGCTCTATCCAGCTGAGCTAAGGGTGCTTTACCGCAAGCAGCGGGCGGGAAAGAAAGCATTTTGCTGCCTATTCTGTCAAGAAATTCGACGATGATTATTCAAAAGGGTGATCGGCTATCGAGTTGGAAAACCTGGCCGGAAGTATGCGGCATGCGTTCTTCTAGAAACCGAATAAATTCGGCCACAATCTCGGGAGTATTAAATTCACTCAATGCATGTAACTCGCGAACCTCTTGCTTGCGTTTCGCTGAAACATTTTCAGTCATGGGAGTTTCCATGAAGCCGGGTAAAATTGCGTTGACACGAATGTTGTTAGAACCATGACGAAGCGCTAAATCCTTTGTCAGTCCTAGCATTGCGGCTTTCGCTGTCGCGTAGGCAGCTTGACCGATCGTTGGATGATTCGCGGCATAGCTGGATATAAAAACCACATGACCCGCACCTTTTTCCATCATCGACGGAATAACAGCGAGCGCACATTTCTTTGCTGCAGTAAAATTGATTTCAATGATTTCATCCCATGTGAATTCATCCATTTTTGCTAGAGGTTGATCGCGGATCAACCCAGCAGCGCAGATGAGCAGGTCACAATGGTGCGTGGAAAAAAAAGTATCGATGGAAGATTCACAGGTGAGATCGAGATCCTTTCGACCCAAAGCAAGAACCTCCCAACCCGCAGTTTTAAATTGCTCAGTAATGGATTTTCCCAATCCGCCTGTTCCACCAGTAATAATGACACGTTTCAACGACCAAATACTCAGCACGAATAAGCTGTGAATAAAGCCCCAAAAACTTGTGATAAGATGAATGTATCTGTTTTAGGTCTGCTAAGGATATGGACTTACCGCATGACCATGAGTGTCTCATCACAACTTATCATTCGCGTGGAACACTGGTAGCTGTCATGCGGAACAGTCCTTTTTTCGACTTATACACACTATTAAGATGATGATCTTATAAGTTCAAAAAATAGAATACTCATCATGTAAGAGGCACAACCCGAGATTCAGACTAGCCATACAACATCCATCAATTCATCCATTCGCGCTTGGAAAATGATCTCATCCTGCCATCTTGCAACGACTTTTCCGAACCTATGTTACCAGCCATCAAACGCATCCTTTCTCTTCTATGCGTGTTTGTGATCTTTTTCGTTTTGGTAACGCTACTAAAGACTTGGCAGAGTGGTGGCGACTTTGAATCGCTCATTCCGGAATTTTTAAAATCTAAAGAAATTAAATCGAACGAAGCATTCACGCCGACAAATAAGGCTGCTTTGAATTTAAGCGATGTGGAAATGATCTCCCGCCTAAACCAAGAATACGCCCGTCTCACTGAAGCTGTCGTTCCATCGGTTGTCAGCATTGATACAGTAGGAAAACGTACGGAAGAGCGCGTAGACTTTTTTGGCCGGGCGAGAGTTCGTGAATATCCGACTCAAGGCCAAGGCTCTGGTGTCATTGTCAGTAAAGAAGGGCATATTATCACGAATCATCACGTGATCGCGGGTCAGGAAAAAATTCGTATTACCTTACATGGCGGAAAAACGTACAGCGCAACGATGGTCGGAGAAGATCCTTTGTTAGATATTGCGGTCATAAAAATCGATTCAACTGAAACCTTCACACCGCTCAAGCTGGGTGATTCATCTTTAGTCGAAGTAGGTCAACTCGTCTTCGCAATCGGAAATCCATTTGGACTCGGCGAGACAGTTACACAAGGAATTATTTCGGCGAAAGAACGTTCACTGTCAGATAACCAACGGGATCTTTTTCAAACGGATGCCGCAATTAACCCAGGAAATTCCGGTGGACCTCTGGTCAATCTAACAGGCGAGATTATAGGCATCAACGTTGCGATTTTTAGCGTCGATAAGGAGAATCCAAGTTTCCAAGGCGTGGGCTTTTCAATTCCGTCCAATGAAGTGAAAGAAGCACTTAAACAAATACTCGAAAATGGAAGACCGATTCGTGGTTTCTTGGGCGTGCGAATGAAAGATCTAGATCCGCTTACGCGCTATGAACTAGGCTATAATGAAGAAAAAGGTTCTGCGGTTTATGTGATCACTCCAGGTTCTCCAGCGGAACTTGCTGGCCTAAAACCCGGTGATGTTATTTTAAAATATAATGACGAGGAAATCACCAGTACTCGCCAGATCATCTCGCTCGTTCAGCGATCCAAAATTGACGAAGTTGTGAAACTTCAAGTTTGGAGGAAAAACGAAATCTTAAATCTTAACGCCACTATCCGTGAAAGCGTTTCTATCCAACCGAACAAAATTAAGCCGCAGACGGCGGATGGAGAAATCAATTTAGGTATTCTCAATACAGTGGGGATAAAAGTTCGTAATTTGTCGGGCATTGAAGCACGTCGCGGGTTTGGCGGTGTCGTCACGACGATAATCACGCCAAATACGCTTTCGAGCGGTTTGATACAGCCGGGAGATTTAATCATCGCGCTCAACAATGCACAAATTACCAACAGTAATGAATTTTACTTACAGCTGGCTGCTTCAGTTCCGATGCAAGAAACCATCATCCATCTGATTCGCGAAGGTCAACCACTCCGCGTGGTGTTACCTAAACTTTAAAATCTCCGATTTATGAAAAACAAAGTGCCTTATTTTTTTCTCGCTCTTGCAGCGTTGATCACAGCCGCCGCGGTGTGGTTGTGGATCAAGAAACCTATAGAAGCGGCTTCATCAAATCATCCAAAATCTAAAATCGATTCCCCTGCCATAAAGTCACCCGTCACGGATGGTATTGAACCAACAACTCCTGCGCAAACTCCGGAGCAAATCTTAGAAAATCTCGGTCTCGGTTTAGCAACTGAAAATCCCGCTGAGCTCCTTAACCAAGTCAGTGAAGCACTTAAGAAGGGCGACATGGCCCAAGTAGCGAAACTCATCGGTAAAGACGCGATGGATGCGGATACTTTTACGCTGCTTAACGCACTTGCCAAGCAACCTCAGAGTTTTCGCGAGGTCGGCGAAATCGAACTGAACAAGCGCACTCGCTGGGCATTGGAACTTGGAGAAAAAGAAAAAATACACATTTATTTCGATCTTCATCAAGAAAACGGAAAATGGAGAATTGAAAAAATTTCCGTGCCAGAAACAAAAACTGATCCGCTCGATAAGGAGTCAGTAATCGATCCCCTGAACTTAGCAGATAATTTTCTTCAAGCTGTCTTGAAACAAAACTTCGAAGTCGCGTTACAATGGGTTGATCTTAAATCTGTATCTGAAACCAAAATTGCTGCGCTGTGTATTTTATTTGAAGAGGGAGAATACAAGCTGCGCGAAAATAAACCGTTGCGGGCTATGTTCCAACGCGATGACACAGCAGGGTACCTCGCTCACATCGAAGCGAAAGATGGAACTCAAACCGCTCAGTTTTCTCTCAACCTACGCTTAGATTCAGAAACGAAAAAATGGCGAGTGTTCGAAATCAACCTCGATCAACTCCTCGCTGATTACGCAACTCGGGTCGCGAATGGAGACATTTACTATTCGCCTCTCGTGAAAAATCCATCAGGTGGCGAAACCCTCGCGCTCTACTTTGAATTCAACGAAGACATGATGAGCCCGAGAACGCAGCGGCAACTTGAAATCGTTGCTTCGATTTTGAAGAGCGATGCTAAGAAAAAAATTACGCTCAGCGGTCATACAGATGCGCTAGGTACGAAATCATACAACGATCAACTTTCCGCAAACCGTGCGGTCGTTGTCCGCGATTTTCTTGCTGCTGCGGGAGTATCTGCGGAGCAAATCGTGACGATCGCAAAAGGAGCTTCTCAACCTCGTCGTCCTAACGTTACCGAATCAGGCAATGACAATCCCGACGGTCGCCGCGCGAACCGTCGCACCGAGATCTATTTGGATTTTTGATATAGATTGCAGCCACCACTCTTTCAAAAAACATGAAAGCAGAGACCCCACCTAAACGCTCATTGTGTAATCGCTTGGTTCGTAGTGCGCTACGCATCTGCTCGCTTCTCTTGATATTATTCATGACGGGATGCTACTTGATCGCACAACCCAGCATGCGCTCAAACGAGGCATCAACCAAAAGTGTCGATGAGATTCAGTTGCAGCAACATGTGAATGCGTTGAGTAAAAATTTCCATCCACGAAATTCAGATAACCCTAAAAATTTGAATCGTTGCGCAGATTATATTTCCACTCATCTCAAGAACGCAGGCGCTACAGTTGAGATGCAGGATTTCATCGTCGATAAAATAACCTACCGAAATGTGATTGGTCGTTTCAATGTTGGGAAGCCGAAGAAAATCATCGTCGGTGCGCATTATGATTCATGCACTGACACGCCGGGAGCAGATGACAATGCGAGTGGTGTGGCGGGTCTGTTAGAACTCGCACGCTTGATCGGCAAAGATCAACCAAATGTCGAAATCGAACTGGTTGCCTACAGCCTTGAGGAGCCACCGTTTTTCGGCGGTCCGCAGATGGGCAGCGTTTTCCATGCAGCCAGTGTGGCATCTGAAAAAGATAAGATCATCGGCGTTATCGTCTTGGAAATGATCGGCTATTTCAGCGATGAACCCGGATCGCAAGATTATCCCGTGCCAGTCATGAAAGGCTATTACCCAAGCCGTGGAAATTTCATCACGGTCGTCAGTCGCTGGAATCAGAGCGATTGGATCAGCGATCTCAAAGCAGGCATGAAAGGCGCCACTGACCTGCCAGTGTATTCCTTCCGTGGACCTGCATCGCTTCCCGGTGTCGATTTCTCAGATCACCGCAACTACTGGCCACATGACATCCCTGCGGCGATGGTCACCAACACCGCTTTCTATCGAAATAAAAATTACCATACTGAAGAAGATACCGCAGATCGCCTAGATTATCATCGAATGGGCCAAGTCGTAGTCGGAGTTTACGAGGCGCTCAATCTGTTAGGTAAGTGATAATCCATATAATAATTTCATCCTCCCATCAGTGTTTTAGCTTTGCGCACTTGGGAATTTAGTTAGTGTTCCAACGTTATCAAAATGAGCTGTCTCCCAGCATCAGCTCAGCCTTAACCTTCTCTTTCAGTACACCGCTGCTTAATCCTTTCGACGGAATGACATCAGGAAATAAAAAATATGAACTTTCACCTATGCCGAACAGGTCTAGCCTGAAAGAGGAGCATATTGAGAACGATTTCATCCGCAAACTGGTTAACCTCAAATACACCCATCGCCCTGACATTCGCGACCGAGCTTCTCTTGAAAAAAACTTCAGGGAGAAATTTGAGGCTCTCAATCGCGTCAACCTCACCGATACGGAATTCTCCCGTCTCCTCGACGATCTCGTCACGCCGGATGTTTTCAAAGCCGCCCGCCTGCTACGCGAGCGCAACAGCTTCACCCGCGACGACGGAACCCCGCTCAACTACACCCTCGTGAATCTGAGTGACTGGTGCAAAAACGACTATGAGATCGTCAATCAGCTCCGCATCAACACGGATTACAGCCATCACCGTTACGACGTGCTTCTCCTCATCAACGGTGTGCCAGTTACCCAGATCGAACTCAAAACTCTCGGGGTGAATCCCCGCCGCGCCATGGAGCAGATCGTAGAATATAAAAACGATCCCGGCAACGGCTACACCCGCACGCTGCTTTGCTTCATCCAACTCTTCATTGTCAGCAACCGCACCGATACGTGGTATTTCGCGAACAACAACGCTCGCCACTTCACCTTCAATGCCGATGAGCGCTTTCTTCCGGTCTATCAATACGCCGACGAAAAAAACAAAAAGATCACCCACCTCGACAGCTTTGCAGATGCATTTTTGCCCAAATGCACTCTTGGTCGTATGATCAGCCGCTACATGGTTCTTATCGCCAGCGAGCAGAAGCTGTTGATGATGCGCCCTTATCAAATTTATGCGGTGAAAGCCATCGTCGACTGCATCGATCAAAATTGCGGCAACGGCTACATCTGGCACACCACAGGCAGCGGTAAAACCCTCACTTCGTTCAAAGCCTCTACCTTGCTGAAAGATAATCCAGCTGTCGAAAAGTGTCTCTTTGTCGTGGACCGGAAAGACCTCGATCGCCAGACACGCGAGGAGTTCAACAAGTTTCAAGAAGGTTGCGTTGAGGAAAACACCAACACCGAAACCCTCGTCCGCCGACTCCTGTCCGATGACTACGCCGACAAAGTCATCGTCACCACCATCCAGAAGCTCGGACTCGCGCTTGATGGCACGAACAAGCGCAACTACAAAGAGCGCCTAGAACCTCTTCGCAAGAAGCGCATCGTCTTCATCTTCGATGAATGTCATCGCTCACAGTTCGGAGACAACCACAAGGCCATCAAAGAATTCTTCCCGAACTCCCAACTCTTCGGCTTCACTGGAACTCCGATATTTGAAGAAAACGCCAGCTCTCGTCAGATAGAGGGTGACATCGCCACACTCCGCACCACGGAAGACCTTTTTCAGAAACAACTTCACCACTACACCATCACTCACGCGATCGAGGACAAAAACGTCCTGCGTTTCCATGTGGATTACTACAAACCCGAGGGCAAAGACGCGACTAAGCCCGGTGAAACAATTGCGAAGAAAGCGGTCATCGAGGCCATCCTCGCTAAACATGATGCTGCTACCGCTGGACGACGCTTCAATGCGGTTCTTGCAACCTCATCCATCAACGACGCCATCGAATATCAAAAGCTTTTCTTAGAAATCCAGACCACGAAACTAACAGCCGAGCCAGACTTTCGTCCGCTCAATATCGCCTGTGTGTTCTCTCCACCTGCCGAGGGAGATAAGGACGTGTTGCAGATCCAAGAAGATCTTCCGCAGGAAAAAGAGGACAACGAGAAAGAACCCGAAAAGAAAAAGGAGGCCCTCAAAGCCATCCTTGCGGATTACAACACTCGCTACGGCACCAATCATAGTATCGGGGAATTCGATCTCTACTATCAGGACGTGCAGAAGCGCATTAAGGATCAGCAGTGGCCGAATTCCGATTTGCCTGCTGCACAGAAAATAGATATCACCATTGTGATTGACATGCTTCTAACAGGTTTTGATTCCAAATACCTGAACACACTTTATGTTGATAAAAATCTCAAGTTTCACGGGTTGATTCAGGCATTCTCACGCACCAATCGCGTGCTAAACGGCACTAAGCCTTACGGCCACATTCTTGATTTCCGTCGCCAGCAAGATGCCGTCGATCAAGCAATTGCTCTATTCTCTGGCGAGCAGATCGACCGCAGCCGTGAAATCTGGCTGGTGGACAAAGCACCGGTGGTCATCGAAAAACTTCAAACCGCCGTCGAGAAACTTGGCGAATTCATGAAATCACAAGGTCTCACTTGTGCACCAGAAGAAGTGCCCAATCTCAAAGGAGATGACGCCCGCGCTGCCTTCATCAATCATTTCAAAGAAGTCCAACGACTCAAAACCCAGCTCGACCAATACACCGATCTAACAGAGGAAAACAAACAGGCGATCAGCGAAGTTCTTGATCCAAATGACTTGCAAGCCTTCCGCGGTGTCTATCTCGAAACCGCACAGCGCCTCAAAGAACAACGCGGCAAGGGCACGGAAGAAACCATACCGCCCATCGTGCAGGAGTTAGATTTCGAGTTCGTGCTGTTTGCTTCTGCCGTTATTGATTACGACTACATCATGAGCCTAATCACCCGTTACTCCCAGCAGGAGCCGGGCAAATTGAAACTCAGCCGACAACAGCTCATCGGCCTCATCGTTTCCGATGCCAAGTTCATGGACGAGCGCGAGGAAATCGCCGCTTACATCGATACGCTACAAGCCGGCCAAGGCCTCAGTGAAACCGCGATCCGTGAGGGCTACACCCGTTTCAAAAAGGACAAACAGGCCAAAGAAATTGCGACCATCGCCGAGCAGAACGGACTCACCGCCACTACTCTCCAAAGCTTTGTCGATGCCGTCCTGCAACGCATGATCTTCGATGGCGAAAAACTCAGTGAGCTCTTCACTCCGCTCGAACTCCCTTGGAAAGCCCGCGCCCAAGCCGAGCTTGCTCTCATGGCCGACCTCTATCCTGTCTTCATCAAGCGCTCTCAAGGTCGTGAAATCTCAGGACTCAACGCATACGAATCATAACCCCCCAATCATTTATGGAATCCAACCAAATTTATCAACTCACTGAGACCTTCGAGGGTCATGCCCAACAAACCGAAAACGGTGTGGAATATTGGCTCGCACGCGACCTCCAAGAGCTTCTCGGTTACGCCGAGTGGCGGAATTTCCATCAGACCGCCATTTCTAAGGCGAAAATCGCCTGTGAAGCCTCTGGTCACGGGGTTTCCGATCATTTTGTTGTCGTCAACAAAATGATCCAACTGGCCAAAGGTGCGGAGCGGGAGATCGAAGACATCATGCTTACCCGATACGCCTGTTACCTCATCGCCCAGAACGGCGATCCTCGGAAACAGCAGATCGCCTTTGCCCAAACCTACTTTGCCATCCAGACCCGCCGTGCGGAGTTGATCGAGCAGCGCCTACTCGAAGCCGAGCGCGTTTTTGCCCGTAGAAAACTCACCGATACGGAAAAAGAACTTTCTGCCGTGATTTTTGAACAAACCGGTGGCAATCAGGACTTCGGTCTCATTCGGAGCAAAGGCGACCAGGCTCTTTTTGGGCGCTCCACCCAAGCCATGAAAGCCCAGTGGAATGTGCCGGACAATCGACCGCTCGCCGATTTTGCGCCAACGATCATCCTTAAAGCCAAAGACTTCGCTGCCGAAATCACTATTCACAATGCCCGTGCCCACGGCATGTCCAGCGAACCACAAATTTCCCGCGAACACGTGGCAAATAATCAGGCCGTCCGCGAAACCTTGCTTAACCGAGGAATCCGTCCCGAGAGTCTGCCCGCAGCCGAAGATGTCAAAAAAGTAGAACGACGCCTGACCTCCGACGAAAGGAAGGCATTGAAGAACCCCGACATCCTAGAAGGTACATGAGCCGGAAAACCAAACCCACCACCATGAAAAGTGAGAAAGAGGATTCTTCTTCTTTCTCGACTCACTCTTCAACATTCACCATTCCCAAGCTGCGGTTTCCGGAGTTTCGCGGGGCGGATGGGTGGATACTAGAGCCTCTGGGCGAAGTCTATACGTTCAAAGGCAACAACTCACTATCTCGCGACAAGCTAAACTATGTGGCTGGTTCCGTGAAGAACATCCATTATGGCGACATTCACACTAAGTTCTCGACACACTTCGACATAACTAAAGAGCTGGTTCCATTTATCAATGAATCCGAGGAAGGCATCGTACGTGATGATAACCTGTGCGTTGAGGGTGACATGATTTTTGCAGATGCTTCCGAAGATATGGAAGACATAGGCAAGAGCATCGAGCTTGCCAGTCTGAACGGAGAGCGTGTGGTTTCAGGATTGCACACTATTCTCGCCCGTCGGATAGGAGATCGAATCGCTCTGGGCTTTGGCGGACATCTTTTCAAATCTGTCTGGGTACGAACCCAGATTAAAAAGGAGGCGCAAGGTGCGAAGGTCCTCGGTATTTCTGCCAATCGGATGCGCAACCTTCGCTTGCCACTACCTCTCAAGAAAGCAGAACAACGAAAAATCGCCGACTGCCTGAGTTCCTTGGACGATCTCATCGCAGCGCATTCCAAAAAACGCAACACGCTCAAGATCCATAAAAAAGGCCTGATGCAACAGCTTTTACCCAGAGAAGGTGAAACCCAACCCAGGCTTCGCTTCCCCGAATTCAAAGGCGACTGGAATGATAGGACTCTCGGAGATCTATGTTTCAACGTCTCATCTGGCAGAGACGCGAGGGATTCTGATGGAGGATTTGACCTCTATGGCTCAACAGGCGTCATCGGCAAGACCGCCAAAGCCAGTTACGCCACTCCCCACATTCTCGTTGCTCGTGTGGGTGCCAATGCTGGCTATTTGACGAAGGCGAGCGGTCAGTTTGGCGTGACCGATAACACCCTCATCATCAAGCTAAAGCCAGCGGCAAGAATCGACTACATCTTCCATTATCTGGGAAACATAAACATCAACAAGCTGATCTTCGGTTCTGGTCAGCCACTCATTACAGGAGGCATCTTAAAGGCGCAGCGTGTACTTCTCCCCTCTGCTGCCGAGCAGAGCAAAATTTCGGACTGTCTTTCCTCCATTAATGACCTGATCAAAGCTGAAAGCGATAAGCTGGAAGCTCTCAATTTCCACAAGAAAGGGTTGTTACAGCAGCTATTTCCATTCTCAAACGTCCACGTATGAGCTTGCAGACTTTTCATAATCTTGACGAACTTTCGGATTTTCTTCGCCGAGATCTGGCCAGAAAGAGGCTGATTCTTCTCTACGCTCACAATGGAACAGGTAAGACGCGTCTTTCCACTAAATTCAAAGACATTGCCAAGTCGAGCGGTGACCCAGATACTCTATACTTCAACGCATTCACTGAGGACCTGTTCTCTTGGGACAACGATCTCGAAGGCGACCTTGAGAGAAAACTTAAAATCAATAAAGACTCTCGTTTCATTACTGCTCTATGGGAGCTCGAAATGGATACGCGAATCCGTCCCCATTTATCCCGCTATGCTGATTTCGAATTCACAATCGATACAACTGAGTGGGAGGTGAGTTTTTCGCGGAAATCCCCAAATCCTAACTACGATCCAAGCGCTCCCTTAAACGAGAGCGGCGAGAATCCCACGGGCGATAGGACACTAACTCAAAAAGACATCAAGATTTCGAGGGGCGAGGAAAACATTTTCATTTGGTGCTTCTTCCTATCGCTCATCCAAATCGTGGTCGATGACGACGAGGACAATCCCTACGATTGGGTTAAGTATATTTATATCGACGACCCGATATCGTCACTCGATGAACAAAACGCAGTCAGGGTCGCTCACGACCTGACGGACATGCTTCTCGATTCTGCCGACGACCTAAAGGTAATCATCTCTACTCACCACGTTCTTTTCTACAACGTGGTTGCCAACCAACTCCGCAAGAAAGTTTCCAAGTTTTATCTCACTAAAACAGGTGAAACCGAATCTTACCGGCTCGAAAAGTGGGAAAATGTTCCTCCTTTTCTGCACCTCTCCACGCTCAGCGATTTGTGCAAGACTCGCGACAGTGGTGAACTTAGCAGTCATCATTTCACCATGCTGCGTCGTGTGCTGGAGCAGACGGCTGCTTTCTTGGGCTATGAATCTTGGGTTGAGTGCCTAAGACCTCGGGAGGGTGAATCTGAACAGGCCTATCAGAAGCGAGTTCTCGACCTCAATAGTCACGGAGACTGGGTGATTTTAGAAAGCCCGAGAATTAATGACTCGATGCGTTCCGTCTTTCAAACCATCTTTGAAGAATTTCGGAGTAGCCTCCCTTTCAACCCCACGTGGGTTCCTCCGCCAGCAGCACCAAGCACAGCCCTCGCGACGATTCCACCTCCAAATAATTTATGACTGTTCAAGACCATCAACGACTCGGAAAAACTTTGTGGGCCATCGCCGACCAATTGCGCGGGGCCATGGATGCGGACGACTTCCGCGACTACATGTTGTCCTTCCTCTTCCTGCGCTACCTTTCCGACAACTACGAGACAGCTGCGAATAAGGAGCTGGGCAAAGATTACCCCGATGTGGGCGGAGATAACCGTAAGGTGCCGCTGGCACTTTGGTATGCGAATAACGTGGACGACATCCCGGAGTTCGAAAAACAGATGCGCCGCAAAGTGCATTATGTCATTCAGCCCGCGCACCTCTGGAATAGCATTGCTAACATGGCTCGCACTCAGAACAGCGAGTTGCTTAACACGCTGCAAGCAGGTTTCAAATACATCGAGACGGAGTCTTTCAAGAGCACATTCCAAGGCCTGTTCTCAGAAATCGACCTCAGTTCCCCAAAACTGGGCAAGAAATATGAGGAACGCAACGTCAAGCTCTGCAACATCATTCAGAAGATCGCCGAGGGATTGAACGAATTCTCCAAGGACATCGATGCACTGGGCGATGCCTATGAATATCTGATCGGCCAGTTCGCCGCAGGCTCCGGGAAAAAAGCCGGCGAGTTCTACACCCCGCAGCAGATTTCTAACATCCTCTCCGCCATCGTGACCTTGGACAGTCAGGAACCGAAAACCGGCCCGAAGAAGCACATGGAAAGCGTGCTGGATTTTGCCTGCGGTTCCGGCTCGTTGCTATTGAACGTGCGCAGGCACATCAAAGAAGCCGATGGCACGATTGGCAAAATCTACGGACAGGAAAAGAACATCACCACCTACAACCTTGCCCGCATGAACATGCTGTTGCACGGGATGAAGGACACGGAGTTCGACATCTACCACGGCGACACCCTCACCAATGACTGGGACATTCTCCGCGAGCAAAACCCAGCGAAGATGCCCAAGTTCGATGCCATCGTCGCCAATCCTCCCTTCAGCTACCGCTGGGAACCGACGGAAGCCATGGGCGATGACGTGCGTTTCAAAAACCATGGGCTCGCGCCCAAATCCGCCGCCGACTTCGCCTTCCTCCTTCACGGTTTTCATTTCCTCAAAGACGAAGGTGTGATGGCCATCATCCTCCCGCACGGCGTGTTGTTCCGTGGTGGTGCCGAAGAACGCATTCGCACCAAGCTGCTCAAAGACGGCCACATCGATACCGTCATCGGCCTCCCTGCCAATCTCTTCTACTCCACCGGCATCCCCGTCTGCATCCTCGTGCTCAAAAAATGCAAGAAGCCGGATGACGTCCTATTCATCAACGCCGCCGAGCATTTCGAGAAAGGCAAGCGCCAGAATCAACTGAGCGAAGCTCACATCCAAAAGATCATCGATACCTATCAGAATCGGACGGAAGCATCCCGCTACTCCAGACGCGTGGAAATGGATGAGATCCAGAAGAACGATTTCAACCTCAACATCTCCCGCTACATCAGCACAGCCACCGCAGAAGAGGAAATCGACCTCGCCGCAACCAACAAAGAGTTGTTAGAAATCGAGAAATCCATCCGATCCGCTACGGAGAAGCACAACGCATTTCTCAAAGAGTTGGGATTGCCGCCGTTGGTGTAATGGTAGCCAAACGCATTAACGGGCAATAGCCCTCATAGCAAGTTGTCGAGCCGACAGATCATATCCGAGGCTCTTCATGACCTGTGACATAATCTCCTGTTTAAGGTCTGTTGGCGTCGTAGTAATCACCCAGTACGGTGATCCTGGAATCTTCTTGGGATTGACGCTTCTTCCTGATGCGTGGAGGGTGGCTTCGGTGGTTGAAAAATAAATCCTTCCACGCCCCTTGATGTTCTCAACAACCGAGAACGAACTTCGGTTTTTCTGGTAAAGCCACCCAAGAATGGCGAGGAAGCGGCCAACTGCTCCCTTAGAGAAAAGGAACTCTGTAGAATCGAGAAAATCCTGCAGCGGCGATGCTTTTCCTTGAGCCGGAGTTGGCACTGCGCCGTCGAGTCGCAATTCCCTACGGAGCACGGAATTTGGGGTCTCGCCGAAGTCGGCAACTCTGGCCAGTAACACCGCATACACATCGTCATCAATTTCAATAGTTTTCATAACACCGAAACTGTTCAAACTGTTCGAACAGTTTGCAAGAGTAAAATACTGTGAAATCGAAATTTATTTGGCTCTTCTAGTACAACCGACCAAGCATGCCACCAGCGAGATAGACAGTACTGATGGAATTTTCACCTGTGTGTGGATTAGGAAAACTCACTTCGCGACCTTCGGCGTTACCGAAAACTTCTGTTAGTAATGTTACAAATTCGAGGTCAGGAAAACCATCTGCCCACATTGCAAAAACACCGCCGGGATGAAGCGACTCGCGCACGAGAGTCATTCCTTCATGTGAATAGAAACTCGCGTGACGCGGATGCAGCCAGTGACTGTGGGTATGATCGATGTCTAACAGAATCGCATGCACCTTGGCACCCGGGCTAGCGGGATTGAAACCCTTTCCCGCAGCAGCGAGCGCGAAGAAATCCGCATGCACAAGCGTGGTGCGCGGATCTTTGTCTGGCTGGGGATCCACAGGCAGCAGTCCCTCGCGGTGCCAGCGGATGACCGGCTCAAGAAATTCGACCACGGAGAGCGAACGCACTTTCGCGTGACGCAGTGCGGCGGCAGCCGTGTAACCGAGACCCAGTCCACCAACGATGACATCGGCCTGCGGCTCATTGAGAATTTCCAATCCAAGATCAGCGAGCGCGTCTTCTGCGGCATGAAACAGACTGCTCATGAGAAATTCGTCGTTGAGGATCACGTCGTAAACGATTTCGCCATCTAGGCTCAGCACTTTCCTGCGGCGCAAAATGATTTTTCCCAACGGGCAATCGCAGTAATCGAGTTCTTCCAGCAGTCCTTTCATCGCTGAGATCGTGGCAGGAAAACCCGTCGTGACCACTGCGGATGTGTTTTCGTGCTGGGAGTATGGACGGTTGTGCTTTAGTGATCGGCGTCATGAAAAAAATGGTTACACGTTTCACGGGTTGGATGGCATGCTTGTTGCCGGTTGTGGGTTTTGCGGAAACACGGGACTTGATGAAAGACAGTCCGCTCGCGGAATTTCGTGAAGTCCAGCATTGGCGTGGGGTTTCCGAAGTCAGCGCGGTGGCGGAAAAATGTGAATTTGAGGTGAAAGGCGAAGGTAAGATTTTGGTCAATTCGACCACCAAAGACAAAACGCTGCCGTATTTGGTTACCAAAGAAGAATTCGGGGACGTCAAAATCGAGTTGGAATTCATGGTTCCAAAAGGATCGAACGCCGGGGTGTATGTGATGGGGCGTTATGAGATTCAGGTTCTGGACAGTTTTGGTCGGGAAAAATTTGGTTCCGGAGACTTGGGCGGGCTTTATCAGCGCTGGGATCCAAATCGTCCGAAGGCCCGACAAGGCTACGAAGGCACCGCGCCGAAAGTGAATGCAGCCAAGCCACCCGGTGAATGGCAGACGATGGAAATCGTTTTTCGTGCGCCGCGTTTCGATGAATCTGGGAAAAAACTCAAAGACGCCACGTTTGAAAAAGTCCTCGTGAACGGCCAGTTGGTGCAGGAAAACGTCGTTACCAGCGGGCACACACAATCCGCTCCCTTTCAAGGCGATGCAAAAGTCGGCCCGATCGCGATCCAAGGCGATCACGGCCCAGTTGCGATTCGCAGCTATAAAGTCACCCCGCTCGAAGATCCAGAACCCGCGCGCCTCGCGGAGCTTGATGCTTATTGGAAAGAGGTTTCACGCGCGGTCAAAGTGGGTGATTTTGCGGCTTATAAAGCTGGCTGCCATCCCAGGGCGGTGCTGGTTTCTGGCACCAAACAGGTCAGCTACCCCTTGGCGCAGGCGCTGAATCGTTGGAAGACGGAGTTCGATGACACCCGTGGCGGCGACATTGAGGCATCGGTCGAGTTCCGCTTTTCTCATCGTTACGGCGATACCCAGACTGCCCACGAAGCGGGAGTTTTCCTATATACCCAAAAGAAAAAAGACGCGGAGCCGATTGAAGAAGCCATCGCATTTGAGGCCTTGCTCGTGAAAGAAAACGGCCAATGGCAAATCCTGATGGAGTATCAAATGAAGGCCGTTCCAAAAGCCGAATGGGAAAAACTGGCACCATAAATGCGTAAGGTTCCACCTGTTTCTCGCGTTGAATAATCCCTGCAAGCTGCGACATTTCTGCCCGATCATAAGAATCTAAGTTCGCCCTATCTCGACACATGAAACATTCTGCTCTCATTTTTAAAACCGTCTTCATGGCGATGACTTGGCTCACGGTGAACTCGCCGATTCATGCGGAAGCTCCCAAAAAGGAACCTGCGAAAGCTGAAGAAAAGGCTGAAGAAAAACCGAAACCCTCAGAACCGTCTACGGTGGAAGCAGCTAAGCTCGTTGAGCTTACCCAAAATCGCGAGGAGCTCAACATGCCCGGCATGAAAATTATGGTGAAAAAGGGCTATGTCGACGTCGACGCCAAAGTCTGCCTCAACGAAGGTCTGTTAGAATTAATCGCCTGCACCAAAGACAGCAAAGAGCACGAATCTCTCATCATGGTCGAGCCCAAGGCCGCGCACATCCATGCAGCTTTACTCCTGATCGGGGCACAACCCGGCAACCCCGCAATACGCAAAGAAGTCCAAACAGCGGACGGTCCACGTTGGGTAGATCTCGAACCTCGCGGCCAAGAAATTGATGTTTATCTCGTATTCAACAACAAAGATGCGCAGCCCGAAGAACATCCGATCAGTAAGTTTCTCATCAAAGGTTTGGACGAAAATTTTGATGGCGTTCCTACCGAGCCAGTAAAAAAAGAAGAGCGCGTGTTCCCGACACACACGTTTCTATTTGCCGGTTCACATGTTTACAAAGACGGCGAAGCAGATCCCATTTATCTAGCAGACGAAGGCGGTAATGTGATTTCGCTTTCCACCTTCGGCGATGAATTGCTCGCTCTGCCAGGTGTTCACGGCCACGCAAACGATGCACTCTCATGGGCTGTCGATCCCACCCATCTTCCCCCACTCGACAGCAAAGTTATCTTACGCCTGAAACCGAGAAAGCCGGCAGCTGCCGAACAACCAAAGAAATAATATTTAGCATTTTATCATCATGAGTTTTACCAAATGGATGTTAGTCCCTGTTCTTGGAGCGGGTTGGGTTGGAGCAGCAGAAGTCGAAATCGATGCAGTTGCCGCAGGGAAAAAAGTTTTTGAAACAGTCGGTTGCTCGGAGTGCCATACGGTCACCAAAGGCGATGCTTCTAACAAGACAGGTCCGAATTTGTTCGGCGTTTTTCTAACAACACCACGCGATCGTAAGGTTATGATTGCTGGCAAGGAAACGATAGTGAAAGCAGATCGTATGTACTTCGAAAGATCCCTACGCAAATCATGGGATGAATTGGCCATTGGAGAGACGGGCCCGATGAAAGACACGGCGTATACAGCTATCATGCCGAACTACGTGAAGGAATTGGTTTCCGATCCGGATATGGAATCGGTCTATCATTACTTGCGCACTCTTGCCGAAGGTGCCGATCAAGGCCCCGCGCAAGTCATGGTGAAACGTCAGGCTGCAGTGCAGCCGACAAACATTCTCGACATTCCCAACGAGGAAATCGTCACCGATCGGACACGTGTTTTCCGTGCGTCGCTCAGAGGAAGCAGCGGTCGCGCCCTGCACGTGGGTCAGCCAAACGGCATGAATTACACCTTTGATCCGCGCATGTTGTCGGTGCGCCGAGTGTGGTCGGGCGGATTTTTGAATCTCACCCAAGAACGCACTTCACGCGGTCGCGATATGCCGAACATGGGCAAGGGAGCGAAAGTTCATTTTGAAGGCCTCGCACTCCTGCAACCTCTGACCAGCAAGGGCGAAGGTGTTGATTTCGAGTTCAAGGAACCCGATGCGCAAGACTACGCAGCTGTCGAAAAACATCTCTGGGACAAAGTGGATTTTGCCGAGCGCCTTGCAACGCTCGATGCAGAATTTCTCGGTCACCGCTCACCCACTGGAAGTGCGGATCCAAGTTTCCGCTTCCGCGTTGGGAAAAACACCTTCGATGAAACCATTACGCTGAATGAAAAAGGCGATATCAGCATCATGCTCAGTGGTGAGACAAAAGAAACTCAGAGTTTCCAGGTCGCCTCGAGTCAGTTGACCGATCTGAAAGTCGAAGGCGGTAAGTTAGAAAACGGCAAGTGGTCGATTTCTGCAGGAGAGAAAGGCCCGTTCAAACTTCAGGCAAAACTTAAAGTTGAGCCAGCGACTCGCGAAGTCGTGACCCGTAAAGAAAACTGGGCATCGCAGAAACTTGTGACTCAACCTGCAAAACCAGGCAAAGCAGCTACCGAACTTCCAGCAGGATATAGCTTGGAGGATTGGGTTTCACCGCTCGATCTGTTAGGCCGCGAGCAGCTTTTCGAACCAACAGGAATCGCGGTCGCCAAAGACGGGACGATTGTTTTCTCAACTCGCGCAGCAGGTGTCTGGCGTATCCGCAACGGCGAATGGTCGTTGTTTGCTGAAGGAATTTACGAGGCACTCGGTGTCCATATCGAGGACGACAAAGGTGATGTCATCGTCATCGCGCAGAAACCTGAGCTCACCCGCATCAGCGATGAAAACGCCGATGGCCGCGCGGATGTTTTCCAAACCGTCTGCGATGATTATGGTTTCCACGGCAACTATCACGAATACACCCACGGCCCTGTTAGAGATGCTGCAGGAAATTATTATTTCCTACTGAACCTCTCGCATGAAGATAAGCTGGATCGCGCTTCATGGCGTGCCGGCGGACGTTTCATGGGCAGCATGGGTGGCTATCGTGGCTGGGCATGCCGCGTCACTCCTGAAGGAAAATTCGAAACCTTCGCGTTGGGTCTGCGCAGTCCAGCAGGTATCGGCATCGCACCGGATGGCCGGATCTGGTATGCAGAAAACCAAGGCGAATATGTCGGTTCCTCAAAAATCGTTCCGCTCGAACAAGGCAAGTTTTACGGCCACATGTCGGGCTTGGAATCCTTACCCGGCATGATTCCAGACGCACCAGAGCTGAACTTCGATTTATGGAAAGACAAACTCCGCAAAGGCGCTGTTTGGTTGCCACACGCCATCATGGCAAACTCTCCGGGCAACCTCGCCTGGGATTTAACAGGTGGGAAATTCGGTGTGTATAAAGACCAAATGTTTGTCGGAGATCAAACGCTCTCGCAGGTGATGCGCGTCATAACCGAAGTTGTAAACGGCCAAGACCAAGGTTGTGTGATTCCTTTCGGCAGAGGTTTGGCATCCGGCATCATGCGTCCGGTTTTCCTTCCCGATGGTAGTTTGCTCTTGGGTCAAACCGGTCGCGGCTGGACCGCTAAAGGTGGAAATCAAGCTGCGCTGCAACGTGTGATCTACGATGGAAAAACGATTGCCGCAGACATTTCAAAAATCACCGCGACATCCACAGGTTATGACATCCAGTTCACCCAACCGATTGATTCGAAAATCACTCCCGATCAATTGAAACTGGCACTCGCTGTGAAATCATGGTTCTACACAAACCTCGCTGAATACGGTTCACCTCGTCACGAGATTCGCGATGAGAAGATCGCCGCAGTCACTCTCTCCGCTGATCGCAAATCCTTGCTGATCGATTTGGACGGCTTCGGAAACGGTGATAAATGGGTCGGCCGCCTCTATCATATTCAGTTTAAAGAAGCAGCCCCACTGTTTGGTAATCAAGATGTCTGGAAAACGCTTGAGGGCTACTACACCTTGAACGCCATTCCAACCGCGAAGTAAATCATCCGCCGACAAGCTACCTTTGCATTCATGAAATCATCGTTCATCGCACATGCCGGAACCGCAGCGATTCTCGGTCTTGGCATTTTAAACAGCTACGCCCAAGACGCCGCTCCAACCTCCGTTGAACTCTCAAAAACGTTCACCCCTATCAAAGAAGGGAAAATTGAGAAGACGATGGAGGCCTCAGCGGAATACGCGAACTTCCGTTTCCTTGCTGAATACGATGCAAAGCAAGCCGCCTATCTGATTTTGCGCAAAGGCGTGGAGATCGAACTTCCTGCGGGAAACAAACGTAAAATCGAGGTCGCTTACGAACACTCCGGCGCCAAGCCCGCACGCTTCCGCGTATGGGTCGATGGATTTTTGGTGGAAAAAGGTCGCGATATTCCTAACAGCGAAGTGGGCGACGACTCGATGGTCGCGGATGCAACCACCTCCACCGAGCTGCTGCGCCTGGATCGAGATTTCACGATGATGGTGGAGTTCACTCCGGATCAAAAAGGCGGTGGGTTGTTTGCAAAAAACATGCCGGAAGGAAAATGGGCTCCAGATTCGAAAGCGCTTTTCGTGCGCAACAACAAATTGGTTTACGAAATCGCTGGGCTTGGAAGTTTGGAAGGGAAAACCGAATTGAAACCCGGCGAAAAACAAACCGCCGTGGTTACTTCGGTGGCGGGTCGCGTGAATCTGTTTCTCAACGGAAAACTTGAGGCAACTCGTGAAAAGTTCACCGTCGCCGATCCGCAGGGCGCGTTGTTTCAGATCGGTTTGGCAACCAAAGATCTAACAGATAATTTCGATGGTAGAATTTCCGGAGTGCGATTTTGGGGACGTGGTTTGAATGGCGAGGAAATTGGTAATCTATCAAAAGGAAACGCTAAGGCAGTCAACACGCCGGATTTGAATTGGTCACCCGATGCAAAATTACCGGAGCCGAAAACTGGCGAAATTGCCGGACATCCAATCCGCCTCACGCTTGAAATTTTGGGCGAGTTTCAAATGCACCGTTCGGTGGTTCAGCCACTCGCTTTGTCCGATCACGAAGCACTGGTTAAAGCATGGGACAAGAAAAGTTTGGAGAGAGGGAAAACGATTTACACTCAGTTGTGCGTCACTTGTCACGGCACGCTGGATCAACCGGGCTCACTCCCCACCGCACCGCGTTTCCATCTTAGCGCACTCAAAAACGGCACCGATCCATACCGCATGTTCCAGACTTTGGAAAAAGGTTACGGCCAAATGATGGCGATGCCACAATACACAACCTCTCAGAAATATGACGTGATCCATTACATCCGCGAGGAGTTCATGAAGGGCAAAAACGAAAAGTCCTACTTCGCGGTCGATGCGGAATACATGGCCTCGTTGCCACGCGGAATGAGCCAACTTCAAGAGCAAGCACCCGAGGAAAAAGATCCGCAATATCTTCTTCAAGATTACGGCAACACCTTCTTCTGGACGCTGCAAGTCGATCCAGGAAACATCGCTCAAAAAGGTTTAACCGTTCGTTTGGATGAAGGCCCCGGCGGCGTCTCTAAAGGGAATGCATGGATGCTTTACGAACACGACACCATGCGCGTTGCGGCGATCTGGACAGGTAAAGATTTCATCAACTGGAAAGGGATCGGCTTCGATGGTTCACACGGCACACACACGAGCATCGTCGGGGAGAAACATTTCACCTTCCCGAACGAGCCAGCATGGGCGAATCCGGAGACGGGCGATTTCAAAGATCTGCGTATCCTCGGTCGAGATAATCTTCCATACGGCCCGCTGCCTCGCAGTTGGGTGCATTTCAAAGGATTGGAAATGAACGGAGAAAATCCAGTGATTCGATATTCAGTGGGTGATTGCGATATTCGCGAAATTCCAAAACTCGCTGGCGAAAATGTTTTCGAGCGTTGGTTCTACTGCGGATCTAGTAGCAAAGAGTTGAAACTTCGCCTCGATGCAACACAGGTGCACGTCCTCCCCGCAAGTAAGACGCCGTTCCAATTTGGTGTCCGCTACCAAGCGGGCAAAGTAGAAGTCTTTGAGCTTAAAGTAAGCCCACCTATCTATCTTCTACCAAGACGTTTAGAAAAAACTCTAGCCACCCAAATCAAAGCCAGCCCAGTAGAAGGTGCATGGGCGGTTGATACGTTTGAATTACCAGAATCCAAAGACAATCCAAGGCAGTCATGGATGCGGACCACCGGCTTTGATTTCTTCGAAGGTGGAAAAAGCGCGGCCATCTGCACATGGAACGGCGAAGTTTGGATTGTCGATGGCATCGATCAAAGCCAAGGCGAACTGAAATGGAAGTTGATTTGCACCGGCTTGTTCCAACCACTCGGTCTGAAAATCCGTGATGGAAAAATTTTTGTGAACTGCCGAGACATGATCGCACTGCTGCATGATACGGACGGCGATCGCGTGATGGATTCCATTGAGAATTTCAATAGCGACCACCAAGTCACCGAGCATTTCCACGAGTTCGCGATGGGCTTGCAGGCCGATGCTGAAGGGAATTTCTACTACGCAAAATCTGCGCGTCACGGAAAGCCCGGCCTCGTCCCGCACCACGGCACCTTGCTGAAAGTCAGTAAAGACGGATTGAAAACCGAAATCCTAGCGAATGGTTTCCGCGCGGCCAACGGCGTGTGTTTGAATCCAGATGGAAGTTTCATGGTCACCGATCAAGAAGGCAACTGGACGCCGAAAAACCGCATCAACTGGGTGAAACCAAAAGGTGACAACGTCTTCTACGGAAACATGTGGAGCTACACCCATGTCACCGATGAATCCGACGCTGCGATGAAGCAACCGCTGTGCTGGATCACAAACAGCTTCGATCGCTCCCCCGCTGAGCTGCTCTGGGTGCCTGAAAATTCCGCTTGGAAAACGTTGCGCGGTTCGTTGCTCAACCTTTCCTACGGCGAAGGTAAAATTTACACCGTGCCATTCGAAACCCAAGGCGAGGAAGTGCAAGGCGGCATGAGCCCGCTCGGCATGAAACCGCTACCAACCGGACTCATGCGCGGTCGCTTCAGTCCGGTGGATGGCCAGCTCTACGGCTGCGGAATGTTTGCATGGGCCGGCAATCGTCAGCAACCCGGCGGCTTTTATCGCATCCGCTACATCGATAAACCTGCCTATCAGCCAGTCGCGTTCAGCACCAAGAAAGGCAAAGTCACCATCGGTTTCAGCGATGCGCTGGATTCCACAACCGCCACCGAAATTTCTGCATGGGAAGTCCGCGCATGGGATTTGGAGCGCACCAAAAACTATGGTGGCAAACATTTGAACGAACGAGCGTGGAAGATTTCCAAAGCCGATATTTCACCAGACGGAAAATCGATCACTTTGGATATTCCCGAACTCGCGCCGACCTGGGGAATGTCGATCAAGATGAAACTCCGCGGCACTGGCGGCGAATCCATCGAACGCGAAATTCACAACTCCATCTTCACTCTCGATTGATCTAACAGTTTTATGAACAGCTTTCTCAAACAACCCTTGTCATCAAAGAGTTTGAACAGAAGGTAACGAAGAGAACGAAGGATGTGCCAACACCTCATTCTCAAATCACCTGCCAAAAAATGGAAAAAATCAAAGCCAAGCCGCAGCGCGAAGCCCCTTCGTTACCTTCTGTAAAAAAATCTTAATTAATGCATCCTCTTTATAACAAAGCTGACCGTCTATCAGAAGTAATCATCGGCGCGGCAATTGAAGTCCACCGCGATAAAGGGCCAGGATTGATCGAGTCAATCTACGAATGGTGCCTTACCAAGGAATTAGATTTACGGAATTATTCATACGTGAATCAAAAGTCGGTTGAAATTTCCTATAAGGGATTTCTCAAACAAGAAGACCTCCGGTTGGATATCCTTGTCGAAGACTGTATACTCATCGAAGCCAAGTCGGTGGTAAAGATTCTTCCCATTCACAAAGCCCAGCTTTTGAGCTACATGAAACTACTCGATATTCCGATTGGACTCCTCATCAACTTCAATGAAATCAGGGTCATTGATGGGGTCCATCGGTTGATTCTTTCCGGTGCCAATAAAGAACTCCACGATATCAAAAGCGACGATTCGGACATGAATTTAAAATGTGATTGAAAGAAGCCCTCGATTCTCAAATTCCTTGTCAAATAATCGAAAAATCAAAGCCAAACCGTATCGCGAAGCTCCTTCGTTGACTTCGTTACCTTCTGTGAATAATTAGACCTGCCATCATGAGATTCATCTTCCTCTTTTTCGCCCTCGTCCTCACTGCATCTGCGGAAACAAAAAAAATCGGTTGGTTCGAGCCTGTGGTTAAAAACATCGAAGGCTGGACGGTTTCCATTGATCCCGTATTGCTCGAAGGAGAACACGCGAAGGAAGGCGAGCAGGCGTTGAAAATGTTAGCGAATCACCTTCAGCGCATCATCATTCTGATGCCTGAGAAGCAACTCGCGGACATGCAAAAAATTGGCATTTGGATTGAGCACAAGCATCCGGAGTTGGGTTCCATGCAGTATCATCCGGGGAAAGATTGGTTGGTGAAAAAAGGTTATCATCCAGATCTGGTGAAGAAAGTTCATATTCCTGTCGCGAGCGCGCTTAATTCAAAGAGTTACATGCTCAAGCAGCCAGCAGTGATTCTTCACGAGCTCGCACACGGATATCACGATCAAGTGTTGGGCTTCGAAAATCCAAAAATCCTCGCCGCGTTCGATGCTGCGGTGAAACGCAGCAACTATGAAAAAGTCATGCTCTACGACGGACGCGAAGTGAAACATTACGCGCTCACTAATCACAAAGAATATTTCGCCGAGGCCACCGAAGCATTTCTATACCGCAACGATTTCTATCCCTTCGTCGCTGCCGAACTCAAAGTCCACGACCCAATAATCTACGAGCTCATGGAGCAAATCTGGCAAACGAGCGTGGTGAAGAAATAGAGTATTGTGATTTCGGAAATAGCCAAATAATTGCTAGAATTTAAAAATGAGCCACCTGAATCTGATGATGAAACCTGCTCTTCGTCTAATCATCACAGTTTTGTGCTTACAACTTTCAAACTATTCAGCCGCGACAGAACCAGTCTTAAGATTTAGATTTCTCGAAAGCCTCGATTACTCTGAAGGGAAAATAACATTTGATCCATACATTAGAGAATTTGGTAGTCCACTAAAGTTTGAGGTGTGGTATCGTTTTTGCTTGGAAGGAGATGTTAGAAAAGGAGATCTCGAAGGATTAAATTATACATTTGTGAGAGCAGATAATGAGCTGTTAGAAATAATTTGTAAAATTAAAGAGCTTAAAGATGGGGAAGTTTTAGAAAGCAAAAATTTAGTTAATATCAAAAGAATTGGCCCAAATATTGTCGGATTAATTTATAGGAATAGAGACGGCGTATTTACACCATTTGAATTTAATTTAGCGTATGAATCAGCGGCTAAATTTTCTGATAATGTCAATACTCAGGCAATATGGCTACGTAAGACATTTAAGATTAAAGACGAAGTTGAACCATGAGCCGTTTGGGTTAGATTCCCTTTTCTAGTGCTAGTCCCTTAATTTAATGGCTTTCGTGGTGTGCCAGACAAGCTTACGAGCCTACCCCATTTCAGAAATTTCCTTGATCTCGCCCGGTAACGAGTGCATATCCCCCCACGACTTACTTGAATTTTCCCTAACGGAGGGGTGGTAGAGTGGTCGATTGCGCCAGTCTTGAAAACTGGAGAGCCGAAAGGTTCCGTGGGTTCGAATCCCACCCCCTCCGCCACTTTTAAACCTTATAAATAAAGGGTTTTACCCTTAAATTCAGCTAAAATGTAAGTAATGCTGGAATCTGTCAAAGTGCGTCATAATGCGACAAAATGCACGAATAGATCAAAAAAATTGGTTACCTTTTGGTTACCCGCCCTTTTAGGATTTTTTGGAGGAAAGGCTTTTGGATTTCCGATCTTTCGGACACGGATAAACGCAACTGTACAGACTTGGTACATAGGTAACAAACGTGCGCGGACATGGGTAACACATTAAGTGTTGTTCATGAGCTGGCGCACAAAGAACCTTATGGAAGCAAGAATTGAGTTTATTGAGGACTTACGAAGTGGCGTATTGACGATGAGTGAAGTCTGTCGTCGTCATGGGATCAGTCGCAAAACGGGGTATAAATGGCATCAGAGGCATGGAAATGGCGGTTCTTCTGCTCTGATGGATGAGAGTCGTAAGCCGCATAGCAGCCCATTGAAGACGTGCGTTAAGCTAGAGGAGGCAGTTTTAAAAATACGTAAAGAGCACCCGGTTTGGGGTGGCCGCAAGATCCGCCGAGTTCTCTACAACGAGGGTATCCCAGGGGATGATCTTCCAGCGGCGAGCACGATTACTAACATACTGCGACGGCACGATATGCTAGGAGAAGGGACTCGTATGGGCAGTGTAAATGTCCAACGGTTTGAAAGAGAGACACCCAACGACTTATGGCAAATGGATTTCAAAGGACATTTTCAAACGAGTCGAAGTGGTCGGTGCTATCCGCTGACAGTTCTCGATGATGCATCGCGCTATAATTTGATATTAGAAGCATGTGTGGCAGAGGCGGGAAAGATTGTTCAACCGATCTTACAACGCTCCTTCGAGCGCTATGGATTACCACGGCAAATTTTATGTGATCACGGCAATCCATGGGGTCGGGGCATGGGGCCGGATGGGCGTCAGCAAGGCACGCCTAGGCTGGAAGTTTGGTTGCTTAGGCTGGGAGTGGAATTGATTCATGGTCGAGTTCGCCACCCACAAACCCAAGGAAAAGAAGAGCGATTTCATCGAACCCTCAAGGCAGAAGTCTTGTCACAACAGACCGAGTGGTTGGATCATAAGAGTTGCCAAAAAAGTTTTGATAATTGGAGGCAGATCTACAATCACAAGCGTCCGCACGAGGCACTGGGCGACGATGTTCCAGCATCAAAATACCAACTCTCAAAGCGTGCCT
>JANPJY010000024.1:0-28270 GCA_031425735.1 Akkermansiaceae bacterium
GTAAGCGCCAAGCCAACCCATATTTTTGAATGGCATGGCGCTTACAAAGCGCCGCCACGCCCCAATCAAAACATCGACTTCGCCGCAGCCTTGATCTCAGCGAGCTTACTTCTATCAGGTGCAGCTCCTCTTGCCTGATCCGGCTTGCCGCCGCCTTTGCCGCCGGCAATGGCGGCGAGGTCACGGAGGAGATCGCCGGCTTTGAGGCCGGCTGTTAGAGCATCGGCTCCGCAGTGGGTGGCGAGGTGGAGTTTTTCTCCGTCATCGACGATCAACAACGCGGCTCCGCTGAAGTTTTTCTTCTTTAGGCCGTTTTGCAATTCCTGGAGCAATGAGGCATCGGACTCGAACGAAGTGATGATAGACTCACCTTTCGCAATGAGATCGGCCAGCGCTTCGTCGGCGAGCGACGCGGCTTTGGCGGACTGGATTTTCTTGATCCGTTTCTCAGCTTCGATCGCGGCTTCTTTGGTTTCCTCAAGCGTGCGCATTCCGTGATCGAAGGTGGCGTTGATTTGGGAAATATCCGCACGCTCGACCAACATCGCGCTCATGATGTGCGGAAAATCGTTCACGTTGACGGGCGCTTCACCCAGTTCGACGAGTTTGGCGTTGGCGAGTTGCAGTTTTTCGCGGGCAGCGTTGAGTTCCGCATCCCATTTCTCGACGGATTCATTGAGATAAGCCCATGCCGCATCTCCACAAACCGCCTCAATACGGCGGACGCCGGAAGCGATCGCTCCTTCGGATTTGATTTTGAAAAGACCGATCTCACCCGTGCGACGAACGTGCGTGCCTCCGCAAAGCTCTTGGGAGTAACCATTCAGCTTGTTAGATTCGCCACCGATCTGAACGACGCGGACAACTTCTCCGTATTTATCACCGAAGAACTGCATGATATCGGCGCGGCCTTTGATGTCGGAGTGTTTGACTTCGGTCCATGAAACGGAGTCGTCGGATTTGATTGCGGCGTTGACTTTTTCTTCCATCGCCGCGAGCTGCTCGGGCGTGACGGCTCCGCTGTTGAAATCGAAGCGCAGGCGGTTTTCATCAACCGATGAACCTTGCTGAGCAGCGTCTTTGGAAACGACTTCGTGAAGCGCCCAATGGAGAAGGTGCGTGGCGGTGTGGTGAGCTTCGATGGGGCGGCGGCGATCTTCGGCGATCTTGAGGACAACTTGATCGCCGACAGACAGGCCGCAAGAAGTTGAGACGATATGTGCGCGGGCTTTACCGATTTGTTGAGTGCCAGAGATTGAGTGATCGGCTTGGCGGTTGAAAACCGCCGCCACGGTGCCGGTATCGCCGGCTTGTCCGCCCATTTCGGCGTAGAAAACGGTCTTGTCTGTGATGACAAACAAGGTGTCTTCTTGCGGATGAATTTCTAACACGGTGGCTTCGACGGAGTCTGAGTCGAAACCGACGAATTCAGTGACGGCTTCGGTGGAGATATCGAGGGCGCGAACCACGGTGGATTTTTGCGCAGCGCGGGAGCGTTCTTGTTGTTGCTCCATGAGTTTTTCAAAACGTGGCATGTCCACTTTGAGACCACGTTCCGAGCAAAGGAGTTCGGTAAGATCGATGGGGAAACCGAAGGTGTCGTAGAGTTCGAAGGCGATGTCGCCCGAGAGCGTTTTGGGGTAGCACACGCGCCCTCGCGTGTCGCAGGAAGCGCCCTCGCTTCCTGGCTGCGCCGCAAAATCATGACACCACGTCCATCGATAATCCTCCGCACTACTGACTAACCCATCCTTGATTGGATTCATCAATATATACTCATACTTTTCCTGAAGGTCTGACTCACTTCTGATAAGACGATCAAACGATTCTTTTTCCCAAAGATGAATGATATTTTGATTATTAAGAACTTCACGGCGCATCTTTAGAATTTTATGGGACGTAGCAGATTTGATCGGCTGCAAAATTTCTGTAAGGCTATAAAATTCAGGACTTTCCTCAATCTCGCGTGATTTGATCTGTGGTTCGATCAACAAATGAACGTGATCAGGCATGACGCATGCGGCGTAGAGATGGATCTGATTCAACTTGCTAGCATATAAAATGGATTCCAAAACAATATCTCGTTCAAATTCATCGAGAACGTCGCGGTCGAGCGTGGTAAATGTGACCATGTATTTACCCCAAGGTCTCTCGAAGTGAGGAAGCTTACGACGTTTGTAGATAGGTTCGGTAACACCCTGAGACGAGGGCGTCTCAGGGGACACGCGAGGGCGCGTGTTCTCCCCAATCGCTTCTTCGAAGCGCTTCATCCCCCGATCCAGCGTTTGGTTAAAACTGGATTCTTCTTGTTCCAGCGTCTGTCTAACAACGTCTTCGCGGTTTTTCAATTCTGGGAACACGCCGCCCATTTCCGCTACGAGTGTTTCGACGAGTGCGCCGAAGAAGGGTTTGTCTCCGGAGAAATCAAGTTGGCGGCCATAACGAACCGCACGTCGAAGAATACGACGGAGAACGTAGTTTCTACCGTTATTCCCCGGCATGATGCCATCGGCGATGGAGAAGGAAAGGGTGCGCAAGTGATCCGCGATGACGCGGAACGCGATGGCGGTTTTCATTTCCTCAGAAAACGCGGAGCGATCCGCGCCGAGTTCTGGATAGATGTCGACGTGGGTTTTTCCGCTGAGTTCTTCTAGCTTGCGGAAGATCGGTTGGAAAACGTCGGTGGCGTAGTTGGAAGGTTTTTTCGAGAAGTCGGTGAAACCTTTGGTGTTCTGAATGATCGAGCAAGCGCGCTCAAAACCCATGCCGGTATCGACGTGCTTGGCTGGAAGCTCGCGGAATGAGCCATCGGCCTCGGCGTTGTATTGGATGAAAACGAGGTTCCAGATTTCGATGCAGAGATCGGAGTCATTGTTGACGAGATTGCGACCGGTGACGGGATTGCCCTCAGGTGTTAGATCGACGTGGAGTTCGGAGCACGGGCCGCAGGGACCGGTTTCGCCCATCATCCAGAAGTTGTCTTTGACGTTGCCGTGGACGATTTGGATTTCCGGATCGCAACCTGCGGCGCGGAAAAGTTCTGCCCAGATGTCGTAAGCTTCTTGATCGAAATTTCCAGGATCGCCGGGTTTCGGTGCGTAAACCGATGCGTAAAGCCGGTGCGCAGGCAGTCCCCAACGCACGACGACGAGTTCCCATGCCCATTGGATGGCTTCTTTTTTGAAATAGTTTCCGAACGACCAGTTTCCGAGCATTTCAAAAAACGTGTGGTGATAGGTGTCGTAGCCGACGTCTTCGAGATCGTTGTGTTTTCCGCCAGCGCGGATGCATTTCTGGGTGTCGGCCGCGCGAGGTGGATTGTAGGGAGCTTTCTCGACACCGAGGAAATACGGCACAAACGGATTCATCCCGGCATTGGTGAAAAGCAAGCCCGGCGACTGCGGAAGCAGCGACGCGGAGGGCACGATGGTGTGCTGCTTTTCAGTAAAAAAATCGAGGAAGCTTTGGCGGATCTCAGAGGCGGTCATGGTGCGGGGCGGGAGGTTGGACAATGTCGCTTTCGGAGTAAAGCGGACAATCCAGCCAGATTTGACATGAGGGCAACTCATCTCGCGCGGCCAAATCCCTCGGAATTTCCTCAAGTTCAGAACGATGGAACCCGCAATCTTGGCATGATTAACGCTCCAAATAGATCATTCCCGTGGTTAGCGGATGGGCTGCGGCGGATTCTTAGATCTCCCCCGAGATTTGGATTCGCCGCAGCGATCCGTGTGGAGTGAAAATCGTCTAAGATGCCTTGCCGCGAAGGGCTGCATGTGTTTTTATCCGCGCCCGCCCGAAAAATCCGGGCACCACTTTTTATGGCAAACAAGGATGTAACAGACCCAGTGCGGATGGAGAAGATTGTCTCTCTCTGCAAACGCAGAGGCTTCATTTTTCAGGCGGGTGAACTTTACGGAGGCCTTAACGGTTGCTGGGATTACGGCCCGCTTGGTGCCGAACTCAAACGTAACCTCAAAGATTACTGGTGGCGAAAAACTGTCCAAGAACGCGACGACGTCCTCGGCATGGACGGCGCGATTTTGACGATGGAGGCCGTGCTTCAGTCTTCTGGTCACATCGGTGGATTCAGTGATCCGATGGTGGATTGTAAAACCTGCAAAGGTCGCTTTCGCGCAGACAACCTCGATACTTTTCAATGTAAAGAAAAGCCCAGCGTTTGCCCTGGTGCATCACCGAAGTGCGACCTCACCGAACCTCGTGAGTTCAACCTCATGCTCCAAACCAACTTCGGCGCGACCGGAGAGCAGATCGCTTATCTCCGCCCAGAGACCGCGCAATCGATTTTCTGCCAATACAAAAACATCCTCGATTCAAATCGAGTGAAGTTGCCGTTCGGTATCGCTCAGGTCGGAAAATCTTTCCGCAACGAGATCAACCCGCGCAACTACACGTTCCGTTCCCGCGAGTTTGAGCAAATGGAGATCGAGTATTTCTGCCATCCAGACGACGGTATGCGCCTCACTGATGAATGGTTGGAAACGCGTTTGAACTTCTACGCGGAAATCGGCATCCCTCGCAACAAGCTCCACATCCTCGATGTGCCAGATGGCGACCGCGCGTTTTACTCGAAGAAAACTTACGACATCGAATACGAATTCCCATTCGGTATTCAGGAGCTCGAAGGCGTGGCGTATCGCACAGATTACGACCTCGGCGTTCACGCGAAAGGTTCCGGCAGGCCGCTGGAATATTTTGATGAAGAAACCAAAGAGCGTTTCCTTCCGCACGTTGTCGAGCCATCCGCTGGATGTGATCGCACGATTCTGGCACTGATTTGCGAAGCGTTCGACGAAGAAGAACTCGGCACCGAAGGCAAAAGCGACATCCGCACGGTGATGCGTTTCATGCCATCGATGGCGCCGATCAAGGTTGCGATTTTCCCACTCCTCAAGAAAAACGAAGAACAAGTCCGCCTTTCCAAGGAGATCCAAAAGCAACTCCAGCCATGGATGAATGTGTTTTACGATGACAGCGGAGCCGTTGGTCGTCGCTATCGCCGCCAAGACGAGGTCGGCACCCCGTTCTGCATCACGGTCGATTTCGAGACCCTCGGAGAGGAAAATCCCGAGCTGAAAGGCACTGTCACCCTCCGCCACCGGGACTCCATGGAACAAGAGCGCCTGGCGATCGAAGACCTCCTGCCGTGGCTTTTGGCACGTGTCAGATAATTAAAAGTTGCAAGCTGCCCTTTCCCGAGGCATCCAAGGGGCGGGGAAACCCATTCACCAACATGGCAGACAAAGAAGATAGAAACGAAGAGAACGTCGGCGGAAAATTCTACGTCGATAGCCAGTGCATTGATTGCGATCTTTGCCGTGAAACTGCGCCGAACAATTTCACCCGTGCAGATGACGAAGGTTACTCTTTTGTGTTCAAACAACCGGAAAACGCCGAGGAAATCTCACAGTGCAAAGAAGCCATGGAAGGCTGCCCGGTCGAGGCCATCGGCGAAGATGGCGACGCGTAACTCCCGCTATGGCTGCGCCTAGGAAACGAAAACCGCAGATACGGCGCGATGGCATCCACGAGGAGCTGATGAGCGAATGGCTCGGCTGCGAGAAACCGCTTAAGCTCAACGAGAATGTTTCGGCAGCGGCGGATTGGATCGACTCCATTCTCAAAAAACAATTTTTTGCCGAAAGCCTCAATGAAGAGGAAGTGAAAGCCGCGTGGAAAGAGGTCGCCGGAGATTTCATCGGTAGCAACACCGAGCCGGTTTCCGTTAAAGACGGTCACTTGGTATTGCGCGTCACTCAACCGGCCATGCGTTTCCACCTCGAACAAATGAAGCCGGAACTGCTTCGCAAAATCAAAGAGCGATTCGGCAAAGACAAAATCAAATCGATCAAATTTTCCTTGGGTTGATTCACACTCTAACAAACCGACGCAACCATGTTTAAAAACCTCATCTTCGATTGGTCCGGCACTTTGGTTGACGACATGGGACCTGTCATCGAAGCGACGAATGTGGTATTAGAAAAATACGGGATCGCGCCCTACGACCGCGAGGGTTTCCGCAGAAACTTCCGCCTCCCCTATCATGAGTTTTATGAAGAGCTTCTTCCCGGCGTTGCACTCACGGAACTGGAAGCTCATTTCCGTCCGGCCTTTGATGGTGCCACGAGTTTGGTGACTGTGTTGCCACATGCTCGTGAGAAACTGGAATGGGCCAAGCAACGCGGGATGCGGATGTTTGTGCTAACCTCGATGGACCCGACTGCTTTCGCGCGCCAACTTAGTGAATTCGACATGCAAGATTTTTTCGAAGAAACCTACGCGGGAGTGTTAGATAAACGTGAACTCATCGCGCAGATTCTTGAAACCCATGGGCTGCACAAAGATGAAACCGCGTTCATCGGTGACATGACGCACGACATCGAAACTGCCCGCCACGGCGGCATTTCATCCATCGCGGTGCTCACGGGTTATCATCATGCTGAGGTGCTTGCAGCGGTTCGCCCTGACATCACCGTTCCTGATCTCGGAGTATTGGTGAAACTTTTTGATCGAAGAAAAGCAGATCGACCGATAGCAACCGTCGGCGCGCTTATCCACGATGGTGATGGAAACGTGTTGATGATTCGCACTCACAAATGGAGCGATCTTTGGGGTATCCCCGGCGGAAAAATCGAACGCGGTGAATCCAGCGAAGACGCCTTGAAGCGCGAGATCCGCGAAGAGACTGATTTGGACGTTTCCGATATTCGTTTCGTAATGAATCAGGACTGCATCAACTCTCCCGAGTTCATACGCCCTGAACATTTCATCCTGCTCAATTATCTCGCAAAAGCATCGTCTCACGATGTCACGCTCAATGACGAAGCCGAAGACTTCCGTTGGGTGAGCATTGAGGACGCTGGGAAATTAGAACTCAACCACGCGACGAAAGTTCTTTTGCAACGCGTAATCGATGAGAAACTGCTGCCATGAATCCTGATGAAATCAAAATCCGTCGCTTGGAAGTAGAATGCCATATCGGCGTTCCAGATGAGGAGCGCGCGGTTGCACAAAAGCTGTGGATCTCTATCCGCATGCAGCCATCACAGGGATTTCTCGGACTTCAGGACAAGGTCCAAAACACGGTAGACTACTATGAGGTTTCTCTGAAAATCACCGAACTCGCCGCTAAAAAACCACGGCATTTGATCGAAACGCTCGCCACAGATTTAGCCGAGATGTTGCTGACTTCTTATCCATTAAAAGATGTCCGCGTTGAGATTGAAAAACGGATTTTACCAAATGCTGAATACGTCGCGGTCAAGATTCACCGCAGCATTGGGTAACTTTATCTCCGGTTAGAAATCGCCGACTCATCGACAGGAATCGCTTTCGGTGGAGTTACCGGTTTACCTTCATCATTTAATGGTAAAGTCCCGAGATGACTCTTAATCAGAAACCATATTCCGGTCGCTAGAATTAGACATAGGATCTTCGCTATCCAGTCTTTCGTTGGTTTCAGTTTCACCAGCGGATGTGGCAGCGAAGAAGATTTCGGAGATTCGTTCACGGAATTGTTTTTCGGTTAAGTTGCGCTGTAGAAGACCATTTTCTGAGATCGAGATGCTACCAGTTTCCTCACTGACAACAATGGCAATTGCATCCGTGCGTTCAGTCAAGCCAATCGCAGCGCGGTGACGTAGGCCAGTGGAGCGATCCTGCATTTCTTTTTCAGTCACAGGAAACACGCAAGCAGCACCCGCCACGCGATCGTCCGCAATGATCATTCCGCCATCATGCAATGGGGATTTCGGAAAGAAGACACTCATCGCAAGTTCAGAAGAGAAATGCGCATCAAGTAAGACACCTGTCTCGAGTTGCTCTTTCAGTGAGATATCTCTTTGGATCGCAAACAATGCACCAATGCGTTTTTTCGAGAGAATCACCACCGCGTCCGCCAAGCGCTCAACGAACGCCAAACGTCTTTTACTGGAGAATGAAAAAATTTGGCTACTGCCCAAACGCGCCAACGCATTGCGCAACTCTGGTTGGAAAATAACCAGAAGCGCGAACGCCAACACCGCAGCTGAACGCGTGATCAACCAACCGATTACCTCAAACTGAAACAGCTGCGTCACAAGCGCTATAGCGACGAGAATAAACCCAAGGCCAACGAGAATCTGAGCTCCACGAGTGGCGCGGAATGATCGGTAAATGAGATAAAGACAGAACGCGAGAACGAGGATTTCGATCCCATCACGCCAATATTTTCCGATAAAATCCCACATGCTCGGGAAAATTTAGCGTATGAACGAAGCTCTGTCACTTTCAAAGCTCGTTTCCAAGTATTCCATGAATGCGTCTTGCTGTTGGCGGGTGACTCGCCTTTATTTTGCACATGCACGAAGAAATCAAACTTTCCCGCGAAGTTTCCGCCGTCCAGATCCCTAGTGGCGATGCAATGGTTCTACCCACAGGAACCGCCGTATTCATCACCCAACGACTCGGTGGAACTTACACAGTCGCGACCTCCCAAGGTTTGGCACGCATTTCATCGCAAGACGCAGACGCGCTCGGCATCAAGCCAGAAGAGGAAAAGCAGAAGCAAGAAGACGCCATCCGTCTCAAAGACGCGCCATTGGAAGAGCAGGTCTGGGCGCAGCTTAAAGGCGTTTACGATCCAGAAATCCCCGTCGATATAGTGAACCTCGGCCTCGTTTATGACTGCGCGATTGAGCAACAGGGCGATAAAAAAGTTGTCCAAGTGAAAATGACTCTTACCGCGCCGGGTTGTGGCATGGGGCCAGTCATCGCGGCTGACGCTCAAGCAAAAGTCATGACCATCGACGGAATCGATGAAGCACACGTCGAACTCGTCTGGGATCCTGCTTGGAATCAGGACATGATTACCGAAGAGGGAAAAATGAAATTGGGAATGATCTAGGCTGTCGTTTGATCGATGTATGCAATGATGGTGGGAATTGCCATCTGCAATACATCGGCAACTTCCTGGTACGCCTTACGCCCCATCCCAATGGGATCAGGAAGATCTGCTCCGTAACCGATGCCAGGCAGTTCCACAAATTCGCACACGAGATAATACTTATCTGCATACTCAGGAAAACGTCCTTCCAAGGCTGCCAAATGGCCGTGGGTCATCGCGAAAACGTGAGTCGCATCTTCGAGTAATTTTGCAGAAACTGGCTGGCTTTTGAAACCTTCAAGCGCTGCATCTGATTCCTTACAAATTTGCGCGGTTTCCCGACTACACGAAGAGCCTTTGGATGCCGCGACTCCTGCAGATTTCACCGAGTAATCGGAACGCGCTGATACGGCCTTACGGAAAAGAGCCTCAGCCATAGGGCTGCGACAGGTATTTCCCGTGCATACAAATAAAACCCTCTTATCGGAGATCATCAGAGCGAAGGATGCGTTCCTAGACCTGTTTCGTCAAATCAAAGACGGAACAGGATAAAGGATTCATCCTTTTAAAAAATCCATGACCCCTTTCATGTTCTCAATAAATTCAGGATCCTTGATCAGGTCTCGAAGCCAACTCACTATAGGCGCAAGTGCGCTCATTAAAAGGAACACTGAAACGACGTACCAAGTCGGTGATTTTCCCTCTGGAGCCACGAACTGCGCCAGCCAAGTATCTTTATCTACCACGGATGTGCTGAACATCTGGTTATCTTCCTTTAGCGCAGTGAGAAATTTGTCAGCTACCTTTGGTTTGCTTGTCTTGTAAAGATGCTTGAAGCGCCTCCCAGGAGTATCGGGAAGATCAACTCTTCTCATTCCTTTGGGTGTATGCTCAACAGGGCGAAGTGTGAGTATCTGCGTCTCGTAAACAAATTTTACCTTCAGCCAACGATCAATACGGGTGAGTTGCATGGGTTTTAAGGTTAAGTGAAATATGGATCTAAATGCCGCTTTGCATCATCTTCGGACCCATGAGGAAAATTGGTAGGAATGTGCCGATGAAGACAGCCGCGATCAAAAAAACCGCTATCAGCAAAACCATAAAACTGATCGTGGCTGCGAATGCCGCCATATGATTCTCTGCATCTTCTTCATACATTTCCGAGAGCATCTCCAGCTGCGAATCGAGCGAAGCGGATTTTTCACCAATCGATAACATATGAGTTACTTGTGAGTCGACAGATGTGTATTTCGCAAATGCGGTTGAAAGCGGAACTCCCGAGTTCTCATACTTATCCGCCGCCTCTCTGAGCTCATTGTAAAAGGGTGTGCCCTTCACACTGTTCGCCGAAACTCGAATGGATTTCGCTAAGTTGATTCCGTTGGAATGCAGAAGCTTGATTGTCGATATGAAAGTCATTTGGCGAAGCGACATGATCAATAACCGGAATAATCTCCATTTCGACATCGCGACGCCCATGATCACACCACGAACTTTTTCAGACCTGGCAATTGTAACGCCTGTCGCAATGACGCTGAGCACGAATACGTGCCAGATCGATTGAGTGAAATGACTGACTTTAAATGAGATCGCGGTAAGGCCGTCTGGTTTTTGTCCAACTCCTGACAACATCTCCTCCACCTGTGGAACAATTTTAACTTGTGAGATGATGAACGCAGCTACCAGAACACCAATGATAACTCCCGGCATAACGGTCGCTTTTTTGATCGCTTTTTGAAACTTGAGATCGCTGGTAATTCGCAACGCAAGAGATCGAAATGCTTCATGAAGTTGTCCAGCATCCGAACCCGCTTGGATCAAACCAATAGTGGTATCATTAAATCGCTGAGTCCGGCGGAACGCCTCGTGGATGTTTATACCTGCATTGATGTCTTCACGAACTGCATCAAGCGTATCCACCATACTCTTGTCTGGTAGACCTTGCGCGTAATATTTAAGCGCATCTGCAGTATTGATTTGAGCTCTCAACAACGAGCCCAGACCACGGAATATATCTACCAATTCCTTTTTGGTAAATTCCTTAGGTTTGGTGGTCTTACTTAGAAAGCCCTTTTTCGTTGAATCGGATGCCGAAGCAGATTTTTTAGATAATGTTGAACTAGTCATCGGTGTAGGTCATGTCGATAACCTTACTGAGGGCAGCAAGGTCTGTTTTACCTTCCCGTAGCAGCTTTAGACCACTCCGGCGCAAATTCGGAAGAATCCCTTCATTCGCAATTTTCACTTCTAATTCATAAGGACTCATTTCACCTTTGGAAAGCTGATCTGAAACTTTTGGTGTGATCGGGATAATTTCCAGCACCGCAGTCCGTCCAGAATATCCCGAATAGCGACACTCAGAACAACCTCCATCATGTGCTTTATTAATTGGCACATTTGCCCAAGATTCATCTAGAGCAAATGTCTTGCGCTCTAGTTCAGAAATTCCCTCCGCTGGCTCTTTACAATAGGGGCAAAGCATCTTCACCAATCGTTGAGCGCAAGCTGCTTTGAGAGTTTGTGCAATTTTCCAGCGCTCGATACCGAGCTGTTCGAATCGCTCAATGATCTGGGATGCCCTTGCCGTGTGAATGGTGGTCAGAACTTTGTGTCCAGTAACCGCCGCCTCAATGGCGAGTTCTGCAGAGTCAAGGTCACGCACCTCGCCCATCAAAATAATATCTGGGTCAGAACGCATGAAGGAAGCGATCATCGGTTTAAATTCTTTGGCGCTTCTCAAGTCGCAGTGCGTGATGCCGGGGACCTCGTCTTCTACTGGGTTTTCCAAGGTTAGAATGTTGACCTCAGGTCGGTTTAGCTCACGCAAGATAGCGTTTAGCGTTGTCGACTTCCCTGATCCGGTTGGACCAGACATCACAATGATTCCAGATGGAATCTTCATGACTTTATCCAGTGCGAACATCGTCTGCTCATCAAAGGCCAGAGTCCCTTTGCCGAGAGTGACGTTGATATTACTCTTATCGAGAATACGCATGGTCACGTGATATCCGCGATAGGTGCGGTGTCTCTCATAGCGAATATCGATCGGGCGGTGAAAGTATGAAATCGTGAAACGGCCGGAAATACCCGGAGATGTATTACGAATTTCTGTAGGTAGCCGCATCAAGTTTAGCAAGAATGCATCAAGCCTATCCTTAAGCTTCATCGGAATTTCAACTTTTCGCCCGATGTCTCCATCGACGCGGAATGCATAGTAGAAGCTCTCCTTTTCAACCTTGAAGTGAATATCCGATGCCTGGGTTCTGACCGCGTCCGACATGATCGTGGCAATCAACTGAGCCATTGGCTCGGCGTAATCCGTGGTGACATCAAAGTCGTAAATTCCATCATCAAGATCCTCAACATCGATTGCCTCTAGCTCGGATCGACTTGGTCCGCTGTTGGTCGCGACCGATTCAATAGCATGAGCAATTTCGGATGCTAAAGTGACAACTTTAACGATCTCTAAATCAGGAAATCTTGGAGCGAGATATTCTTCAGCGATCGGGTTCCATGGATTTGCTGTCGCAACAATTAGCTTGTTGGTTCCGGACATGCAGAGAGGCGCGAAATAGGCCCGGGTCATTACCGTGGCATCACAATAAACATGCAACGTAGCATCGCAGAACTCCGCTACTTTTGGAAAAAATGCCAGTCCGTTAAGCTTCGCAACCACAGCCATAAAACTGTAGCGAGTGACACGGTTTGGAACCTGATCCTGAGATAGCTCCGAGAAACTAGGATCATGGTTAGCAAGCTCAGCCATGATCTGATTACTGATCAGATCATTGAATGATATGCCATCGAAGTCGATCACTTGCTTACGGAATTTGGGTTAAAGATCAAAATGTTTACGACAAAGAAACGTCCAAGATTCGTAATCCATTCTGACAACGGTGATGAAAGGTCGGATACCAAATCGCTTGGCAACCGCTTGATAAATTTCCTCGCCAAATATACTGGCTGCAACTGGATTAATGGAGCCAGTCGCTATCGAGTCTGTGTCTTCGGCATAAAGTACAGGCACTAGTAGCGATTTACCAAGTTTGTGCATGACATCGAAAGACTCATAAAAAGCGGATGGTGCGATGAGTTTACTGGCAAAGGGAATGTGTGGAGGTGAGGGCTGCATGGTCGATGCAGCAGCAGCGCTAAAGTCCGATATTACGCGACTAATATGTTCTTCCTCGTGGCCTAAGACCCGCGCTAAAGTTTCTAACAGATCTGCTGGCTTTCCATTACTTTCAGCTTCGCGAGTTATGGTGAGAGCTCTGAAAATATCTTCATCAGAAGCGACGCCAGCTTTACTGAGAGCCTCTGCTGTCTTTACAAAACATCTTTCGATAATCCCATCAAGAACGCTACTTGCTGACTTTTCTGAAGTCTCAAGTGTTGATTGGGATTCTGCCGACATACTGTTTGTCATTACGAGCCGAGGCGCGTCAATCAACGCTTAGCTCTACTGAACTTTGTTTTTGAAGGCGTGCTTGAATCTGAATCCGTTGGGCTTAACTCATCCGTACGTGGGTAGTATGGAGCTTGAGAAGGCTGCATGCCGCGAATAGTCCTGCGTAGATTGGGTTCGTGCCCAGGACCCGGATTGTGAGGATCGACCGAATCATAATCGTGAGGAAATTCCGTTTTGCTTTTTAACTTTTCGGTAACCCGAATCGTCTCACCTGTTTTTGCAGGGTTGTAAGAAGTTGGAGTCACGATGAATACCAAAGAGGTTTGTTCTTTGCTAGTCTCTTTGCTTTTGAAAAAGAAATTGAGCACTGGAATATCCCCAAATAATGGCACTTTATTTTTATCATTACTTTGAATTTCCCCGTAAAAGCCGCCGACAATAAGTGAATCTCCATCAGGAATTCTAGCAAGCGTTTCAACCATGGATTCCGTCACGCGCGGGTAGCTATTTCCATCAAGACCAGCAACTCCGACGCCCTCGACTGTGCCGGTGATTTGCGCTGACCGCGGCCGCATCTTCATTCTTATGGTGCCGTCTGGAAGTAAAGTCGGTGTAACTGCAATCGAAATGCCGATTTCGCGATGGTTCTGAGGATCCTCAGTGATAGCTTTATCAGACTCATCGATTTTATAACGAACTTCCTCAGTTACTGTAGGTTGAACGCCTCCGCTACCTGGAGTCGTGGTAGATGTGATAATTGGTATGCGATCAATGATAGAAATGGTCGCCTGTTCGTTATCCTCCGTAATTAGAGTCGGATTAGAGACTTGGTTGGAAATTCCTCCCTCGTTCAGAGCTTTTAGAACACCGCTAAGCTGCACAGGAGTCAAAATAATGCCTCCTCGTTCTGGAGTGAAATTTCCTAACGCCGCATTTGTTCTCGATGCAGAATCGAAACGCGAAGGCAGGCCAAAGAGATTTCCGAGCTGACCCGTAGCTTGCAGGGGGACACCTAGGTTTCCAAGGCTATCCGCCCAGTTGACTCCAAGTTTTTCACCAGCAGTGGAGTTAATTCGTAAAATTTTTGTCTCAACGATGATCTGTCCCTTAGGTTTATCGATGCCATTGAGTAGATTACGCGCAGATTCGATACGGGTCGAAGTATCAATAATAATGATCGTATTGGTTTTTGGCTCGAAGTTAACAATCCCAGTCCCAGGGGACAACATGGGCATGATCAGCTGTTTGATCTGCTCAATGTCTGTAGGACGTAAATATTTCAGCTGATAATGCCATTCAGAGCTAGGGAGCTTACTAAGTTGTGCTTGGGTGAGCGCATATACGGTATTCCCTTTCGTATGGAGCGAGAGACCGTACATGAAGGCGAGTTCCTCCATTTGAGCTAGCGGCTCTCCGTCGCCCAGATGACCCGTGACTTGGAATTCGGGTCCATTGATTTGAAGGTTATGAAAATATTGGCGCCCAGCAGATTTGGCTAAAAATTGGAAGATATCATTCAGTGCTGCGTCTTTAATAACATAACCTTCGGGTGTTTCTTCCAATTCAGTTTTGACCGCGTTTGGATCAACTGGCGCATTGGGATCAACTGGCACCTCCGGCTTATTTGCGCCTCCGGCATCGGCTCCTATCTCAGGTGATTCGGTAGGGGCTAAAGGCTCAGCCACGACTGGACCTTTGGCCTCGGGAGCCGCATCCTGAGCATAGGATAATGTTGCCAAACTGACGAAACACGTAGCGAGCAACAGTATAGTTGATTGGATTTTCATGATGTGAACTTAAGCTTTCTTAACAAAAAATGGGATTTAGCCAAGCTATTTACTTGATTTCTAAGTTGAGCACCTGCTTTTCCTTGGTGTCAACCATTCCTGCAGGCCTGAGTCTTTCATCCCCTGGAGCCATTCCTAAAGGCAAAACGTCTATGGTGAGAGTCGCCTCCTCCCCTCCATTGATGTCTTTAAAAGTGATTTCTTTTGCTTCAACTTTCAGGACTTTCAGACGTTTTGTGCGCCCCTCCTGAAAGGTGATGTCGAATTCTTCGGATTCTTTGAATACCCGAACTCCAACCAAAAAGCTCTTTTCCCTCACCATGACCGTAGAAACCTTGATTCTCTTGATGATATCGGCCAACGGCACGCCCGGTATATGACCTAGATTCCTCGGTGCGGTTGGGGAATTTTTGATAACGGGTTTGATATTCGGGTCTTGGTAAAGCCCGAATGCATCCATCGTCTTATCGTTCATGAAAAAATCCGCCATGCGTGCGGAGGCGTATAACTCGACATTACCCACTGAAAACCGGGAAGGTTTTGATTTCAGAACCTCGGCATCCGGAGATGATTTTGTGGCACCACCTGAGGAGTTCTGCGATGCGCCGTGAAGAGATTGGAAAATATCAACACTCTGTGCCGAAAGGTATGAGTTGGCGAAAAATCCACAGCATACAACCAGCTTTACAGCTTTTGCTGCATTGACTTTTGTGATGTCGGCTTTGGTTTTCATTTTCAAGGTGTCGATATTATTTCTCCCACGCGGTATAGGTAACTTGGACGCTGAGTAAAGACGCATCCGAGGCGGAACTGGGAGCCATACGCAAATCCTGCAACTGCAGGTTAGGCATAAGGGTTTCGAGTTCAATCAACCCTTTTTGAACCGTTCGGTAGGTCCCTCTGACGTTGAATTTCACGGCAGCCGATTTCTGATCTGAGGCATTTCCGAATCCGAGCTTGTTATTCATCCGCTCGGGGAGAGGTTGCTGAAACTCTTTGCTAGGAAGTTTTTTCTCTAACATCCTCAAGTTTGTGCCAAGGAGTGAGAATGAATCTTGCTCCAGAATTTCCGACCACTTCTGGAAAGCGTCTCTTTGCCTGACGATTTGCACCTCGGTTTCCAATGCGACTATTTTGTTGGTTTGAAAGTCTTTGTAACTCTTCGCTTTCGAATCATATGAGGTCATGACTTTACCCCTGAGCACAAAGCTGCCCCCGACAATGCCGGCAACCAGCAACAGCGGAATCACAATGCCAAAAAGAATGATGGGTTGTTTGTACATGAGACAATTAAGGGGCTTTGACTTTGGGTATAGCTAATTTATCGGTCGCCTCGAAGCGTTGTATAATTGTTAGATCAAAGTTATAAGCATAACTTGAGGGATCCGAATCCTGAACATTTTCGATGGCCATGGCTACAAACTTCGGATTTTCAACTATTTTCAAATTGACCACAAGACTCCGCGTTGCGGGCGTCGGATCGAAACTGGCATCTCCGGTAAGTTTGGAAATCTCTGCGAATTTTGCCGTAATACCCTCGCGTGTGTTGATCTGATTGATCTTGTCCATCGATTCAGCTCTGACGAGTCCTGTGATTTTCCACTCCTTGATGAAACCTGCCTTTAGTTGCTTGGGAGCGATTTCCGGACGGACAACGAGATTGAAATTTCTCAGCATGAACCCAGACTTTTCAGGAAAAAGGCGGGCTATCATTTCCATGGAGGACCAAGCCTTGGCGCGATCATCCAGCAGAATGTTCCAATGATTCAACTGCGCTTTCTCCGCTCCCAGCTTCAGCATTTTCTGTTGAACCACCACTGCGTCATTCTCCTGGAATTCCCATTCCGGTTTACGCGTGTGACCGTATACGTCCAGAACCATCCATAAGATCAGCAACAACACGGCTGAATATGCGACTCTTTTGATAATTTTGAAAAATCTGAGTAAACGAATTTCGTTATAAGAGGGAAATAACGCCTGGTCGTAAGCGGATTGGGCGAGAAAATCCTGAAGAAGCCAACGCTCCGCGCGCATGGCTCCAAAGGTCTGACTCACCGTCTCGTCACTCTGCTGTGCGGTATCAGCCACACTCAAAGCAGGCTCAGGAGCCCACACTGGAAGCGTAGGAACTTCTGGGAAACGGGCTGTTTCGATGTGGGAATGCGGGAGATTTCTTCTCAAATCCTCTGAAACTTTCGTATCCACTTGGTCACCAAGCGGTAGCAAATAGATATTGGGATTAACAAATTCGAGAGACGCGATCGTCGTAGCAAGTGACGACCAGAAGTTTGCCGGGCAACGTTGGCCACGGTGCTGGAGAGAGCGGATCAATCGCAAATCCGAGTGCTCATTGAAGAAGGCCATGGCAGTGAACCATGGGTATTGAAGAACGGCGACAAATGGCTTGTTTGTCGAAGTATTGATGACCAAAGGAAGCCCCATGATGGCAACTAGCGGTGCGCTAACCGCATGCGTGACGACAGGAAAGTTTTCCTCATTCCCCAGATTTCTGAGTGTGGTAACAAAAGACTCCAAACGCCGGGAAACACGAATCGTCGTGGCGACCATTGGGCTTCCAGATGCCAGGTAAGGCATGACACGCCATGAGGCTTGATCGGGTGAAGAGGAACTGTCCTCGAGCACCTCGCGCGGATCATCATAGATTTTTTCGCGCAAATCATTGATTGCGTCGGCATTGTTGAGCTTGGGTTTGATCTCTGCTGTCGCAAACTCATCTGCCACATGAATCACAACACCGAGCTCACGTCCTTTGAGATCCCGGACTTGTTTGATCAAGCTATGCCCTAGTTCAAGGGTCTTTTCTGAATCGAGAAATACATCTTCAGAAACTGGTAGTCCCGCACTCCAAGATTGATTGGCGCGGTTGTAGAGAAATGCCTGAACAGATACGCCGTCTACAATGACGTGATACTGAAAATCGAGAGCCAACGCTTCTTTATACCAAGCTGAGTGAGTCGCCCGGCTAGTATTCTGTAGTAGAGCAGAGGCTTGGCGGTATTTTTTGAGTGCATCTAAGGATGCCGGATGTTCTAGTGTAGTCAAGGTTTCAGAAATTTGACTGATTCAGTCCATTTTAAAAGGATAAACCGACCCTCCCCTGAGAGGAAGGGCCGGTGAATTGGATTTAAAGCACCTCAAGAAGTGCCGTTAGATATTACCAACCCTCAGTGCTGGCAGGGTTAAAATAACTCGCATCACTGCCGCCTGTAGTAGCAATATAAGCGACTCCTACGTCTGGCACTGTATCTACAGTAGCAGCTCCTGATGTTGTTGTTGTTGTAACACCACCAACAGTGGAGGTAGTGGTAGTACCTGGATTTATTGCAAAATCATAGTCAGTGCCTGCTGGGTGGTTTGAACCAATTGGATTTTCTTCTATAAATTTGCCAGGACCGAAGACGTCAGTCGAGACGAATGCGTCACCTGGATTAAGTGCACTCATGTTTGCATGTGACCTAATGGCCTGCTGGGTATTACGGATAGTAAGGATGGCTGCGGCACGATCAGATCCCCGTTTCCAAGCGCGAGCGCCAATGAAAAGGATGGAGATCAGTGAAAGAAGCACCAGAATCACGACGGTGAGCTCGAGAAGAGTCATGCCTGATTTGGACTTCACTGGGGTTTTCAATGTTAGTTTCATAGTTTTTGTTTTCTATTTTTGTTTATTCAGAGAGCTGGCTGAATCCAGCTTTCAGAAAATTTTCCTCTACGGTTTTCGTTTATTACTCTTTTTAATTTTCGAAAGCTAGGAAAATCTACCCTTCGACAATTTTATTTTTGCAGGGTTTCAATCGCTACTCTTGTTCATCTTAGCAGATTCGACGGTTTCAGCGGAAATAAGACCATTCCTAAACAGTCTCTCAAGGTTTGCGTCCCACTGAACATTTCCTGCGCGCCGGATGACGTCCTCGAGCGAGCGGGCTCCGCCGTCATAGTTTGCGATTGCAGAAGCGACCGCATCATCGTTGTTCTGCAAGAATTCATACGTTAGGACTCTCTTTTCTATCCCGTTCAACAAACCCTGAGAATGAACAAAAATTAAGATCTCGGATAATCGAGAAAGGACAGACGAATGGCTTTCACGTGGGTAAAGTTCAAGAATACGACCGATGGTTTTGACCGCACCTGTAGTGTGGAGAGTGGAGAGCACCAAGTGGCCCGTTTGAGCTGCTTCCATGCAGGTTTCCATTGCCTCTCGATCTCGGATCTCACCTAGCAAGATGATATGCGGAGCTTTCCGAAGAACGTCTTTCAGACCCTGTTTGTAATTTAAAACATCCCGCCCCACTTCCTGTTGGGTCACAATGGAAGGAGATGGCGTACGGTGACCTGGGTAAACTGGATCATCCATATCATCCGGATATTGATACTCAATCGGATCCTCAACCGTCACGATATGCTTTGGATGATGTTGGCGCACCCAATCAATCAGCGATGCTAAAGTAGTAGATTTTCCCGAACCGGTAGGACCTGTCACCAAACAAAGCCCCGCACGTTTCAAAACACCATGGCGGAGAGTCGCCGTAGTATCTGGGTCTATACCCAATGAATCGAGAGTAGGGATAAAGTCGTTGAGAATACGACAAGTGACCCCGAGGCCTGATGACGACAAATGTGCTTGGATGCGCAGTCGCCCTGAGCGCTCTCCGCTATCGCCCATTGGGACGCCATCGCAGGAGAAATCCGCGACCATTTTATGTTTAAACTCTTCGATGGCTATGCGAATTTTATCGTCTACGCGTAACTCAACTGCGTCATTGGTTCCAAATCCGTGAGATGCAGACTCCCTATTTCGAATCAACTCTTTAAGAATTTCATCCATGTGCGTTGCACTAAGAGGGCCAAGGAAGTCGAGTTTCTCCATTCCTTTGTTGGTGTGAATATACACCGGACGCTCGGAGCGCATTTGAATATCGGAAACGCGAAGCTCACGGCAGACGCGGAAGATAATACCAAGCAACTCACGGCCACTCATGCCTGGCATGAAGCGAGAATGTTCCATGCCTGGTGCGCGGATTGGTGGTGGCGGTGGTTGAAAGGTTTGCATGTTGTTAAGGAAATTTCGTTAGATTTTGTTTAATTCTCTTTTGAGGAAGGGGTTTCTAAAACTTGAATCGATGTCACATGACTATCACGAATTTTTTTGACGAAATAGAAGCGGTCATTCACTTCCGTAATCCGGTGTTCAGATAGATTAAGCCATAACCCCTTTTTTAGCCATTCTTCTGAGAGTTGTAAATAGAGTAAAATTGCATCGTCCATCATACGAAGAACAGCCCGCATTTGATCTGGTTTATAACGTGAAATCTTATTTTCTTGGGTCATGCGATCATTAAGCATTAGCTCTAAAACGTTACCCGCTGCTGCTGCTGCAGTGAGAGCCTCCCGCGGGTCTACCCTACGATTCATGCAATAGTTGATCGTCTCATAAGCCAACGTGGCTGCCTGTGGATTTAGGGCTGGGTGAGTGCCCAGCTGAGGTTCAGTCAAAAAGAAATGATACGCGTTGTAATTTCCATAGTGGGCGGGATCTAGCTCATATGCGAAACGTAGTTTCCCTTCTATCTTACTGCGTAAATAAAACTTGTGAGCGGCCGATGCCGCAAACGTATTCGTTCTCGCATCAAGCGCCTCAGAAGATTGCTCTATAAAAAACTCAAGCCTTTGATTCCAACCTTTGTAACCATGCGTAGTTCGCAGTTGCGTGTGCTTCAAATGATGAAGCTGTGTATATCCTTGGCCGTCTGGAATCACCCCTTTTTTACCTTCCGCCACACCCCAATAACTATCAATGGGACCCTGCATAGCCATCGCAATTACTTCGCCATAAGGGCTGCGCTTGATGCCCAGCACATTAAGCGGAACGTCGATCTCCAGCTTATCTTGTAGAGATGGAGTGACGATTACAAAACCCGTCGCACCTAACCCAATGAGTATGAACGAGATGATGGATGGATGCAGTTTCATGAAAAAATCGTTCAATGACTGGAACGAAAACAAAGGCGTGAGATGCCGATGTGAATGAGAAGAATAGCCGTAAAATATAGGATTAATTGGCCAAATATTTCACCGGATAGAGAACCCGTTTTGAAATATAAGCGCTGGGTGAGATCCGCGAATCGATAATGTGGAGAATAGAGCCACATGACGCGCAGAGCTGAGTTAGCCTCAAGTTTTAGCATGTTGTCCAGGTAACCCACACCATACAGTCCGTAGAGAGAGATGAGAGCGGCAATCCCATATCCGCTGATTCCCCCAAATCTTGTTGCTACCGAACAAGCCAGTGCCAGCAGCGGAGCGACGACCAACAAGTACAGTGTAAGGTATTGGAAATTCAGCACCCACCACATACTTTTCTCTGCCGGATTTGCGGGCATCGCTGCAAAAAGACAAATACCTGTAGCCATCAATGCCATGGGTAAAATGTAACAAAACAAAGCTAACCAGATTTGAAAAAGCTGCCGTCCCGGACCCAGTCCCGTGGTCCGAAAATACTCCCCGGTGCCAGATTTTACGTTCGACTCGCCAAGCCGAGCCGCGGCGTAAAACCCCCAAACCAAGGTGCAGATCATTAGCGCCGCCCACGTGATCTGAATCCTGGCAGGCTGAATTAATACAGGCCGTTCAGAGGCGCTAGAAACTTCCGGTAAAACGAAAGGCAGTGCCAAAATCACGAAGAGGCAAATCGCCCAAGCTTTCCGCCGGAAAATTGTTGCGAAGGTGAGTTTAAAAAGACGCATAGGATCTAGAAATTTCAGACAATATTCAGTTCAAGAGCTTTTTAAGTGCCGACCATTTTTGATCATCCCCACAATGATGACTGATGTTTTTACCTTCAATGAGCAAGACGCTTGGCATGCACATCGAATCATAATCAGGATGACATGATACCAACCTGAGGACGCTCTCCGATGACTGGCTCCATATTTCTTCAAAAGTTTCACGAGCAAAGGCATCCAAACCGCTAAACGGCTCATCTAACAAAAGTATATTTCCCCGATCGTGACGGATCGAATACTCCGCCATAATCAAAGCTGTCTTTCTGCGGTTTCCGGTAGAGAGTTGGCCATAAAGTTTATCCACATCCAGTTCGATGCGATCCGCCAAAGCGAATGCAGCATCGAGCGAAACTTTAGAAATAAGCGATTTGAAAACGGCACGCGGTGATAACTCGGGATCAAATCTCATGTCTTCAGGCAGATACTGCATGTAACCCTCCGATGTAAAATTTCCGAATAATCTTTTTAAGCTACCCGCTATCGTACGCAACAGCGTTGTTTTACCGCGACCGTTTCTCGCTAATAAAAAATGGGTACCGCCTTGCAATGAAACCGTATCGGTAAAAACCGCTAGCGGATTCTTATAGCCAATCGCAAGACCTGAATCAAAACGAATGGATGGTGTTAAATCAGACATGGCATGAGATAGAATTTCGACCTCGGATGAATTATTCATGAGATTGAGGTAATTTTTAATTTAGCTTTCCTAACTACCGTGGCAACCTATTTTTAGTGGCGGTTGGTTTTAAAAAACTCAGTCAATATGCAACATCGGATCGATGATTTTATCAAATTTCTTGCGATTGAGCGCGGGCTCTCGGAGGCATATCAACTCTCCGTTGACCAGACTCTGCAAAGCCTCGCCGATTGGATGGAACATCGAAAACTGGCGATCAACGAAATCGGAACCGATGAACTCTCTGAATTTTTAAATCATCGTAAAGCCAAAGGCTTGGGAACTTCATCTCGTCGCCTCGCCACGGTGCATTTGAAAATTTTCTTCCGATGGATCGCCGCGAAAGGCGACATCGGAATGGATCCCGCTGAACCTCTGCAAGCCGCCAAGCCTGAGCGCAAATTGCCCTCTACCTTGTCCGCGCGCGAAATCCGAAATTGGCTAGAAGGCATTCCGACGGAACATCCGTTAGGTCGGCGTGACAAAGCGATTTTGGAACTCTTCTATTCATCTGGCTTGCGATTGGCGGAACTTTGCGCAGCGCGTCTAGAATGGCTGGATACTGAAGAAGGCTTTCTACGCGTTTCTGGAAAAGGAAAAAAAACTCGCTTGGTTCGGGTCGGGCGAGATGCGCTTCTTGCGATTAACAATTATCTCTCCAACGAACGTCGCGAGTTAATTAAACCTCACAGCTCATCGCAAATATTTCTCAGTGTGCGTGGCGGCCCGCTCACGCCTGAGCGAATTCGCCAAATTGTCAAAAAGCGCGCGAAGCTTGCTGGAATCGATAGTCAAGTTTACCCGCATCTTCTCCGGCATTCGTTTGCCACCCATCTGTTAGAAGGAGGCGCGGACTTACGCGTGATCCAAGAACTTCTCGGTCATGCCGACATCGCGACAACGCAAATCTACACTCATGTAAGCACCAAGGGACTCAAAGACACGCACCGAAAATTTCACCCGCGGGGATGAAAGATTAGCGCGCAGCAACAAGATCGTAACCACGCCAGTCGCCGATTTTTACCTCAGCAAAACTACCGACCGGAAGTTTTTCATCTACCATCACAGAGCCATCGATTTCCGGAGCGTCCCACTGCGTGCGACCCACACCTTTCTGCTCGACCAAGACACGCACCTTCTTACCTACTTGTGCTTGGTTCGTTTCAGAGGCGATTTTCTGTAGCGCACTCATCGAGCGTGACCAACGGCTCTTCCGAGTCATGTGATGAAGGTGACCATCCAGCTTCACAGCACGAGTGCCTTCTTCTTTCGAGTATTGAAAAACACCTGCACGCTCAAATCGAAACTCTTCGATAAACTCTAGCAGCTCTTCGAAATCCTCTTCCGTCTCGCCAGGGAAACCGACGATAAACGTCGTGCGAATCCCAAGTCCCGGAATTCCCGCGCGCATACGGCGGAGTAGATCACGAATGTAATCGCCACTCGTCACTCGTTTCATCGCCGTGAGCATTCTATCAGAAATATGCTGGAGCGGAATATCGACATACTTCGCAACCTTGTCGCATTCAGCGATCGTCTGGATCAGTTCGTCAGACCAATGCGCCGGATGGGTATAAAGCAAACGCACCCAGAAATCTCCTTCGATTTTATTAATTTCACGCAACAACGTGCAAAGCGAATTTCCGCGTGTGGAATCGACCGGCGAACTTGGGTTCGGACGCTTTCCCTCCCATTGATCCATTCCGAAATAGGTCGTGTCTTGTGAAATTAAATTGATCTCCTTCACTCCACTTTTCACCAAAGCCTCTACTTCACGCACCACCGACTCTTGAGTTCTAGAACGATGCGTGCCGCGAATTTTCGGAATGATGCAAAACGTGCAAGTGTGATTGCAACCCTCCGCTATTTTCACATATGCATGGTGATCGGGCGTTAGACGGAAACGAGGAGTTGTATAATCCGGAACGTATTTGGGCTTCAACGTCACGTAATCCCGCGGATCATTCGTTGCGGACGGACCTTCGTCTTTGGTTAAGATCGGCGCGTTTTTCTTCCCAAGTAAATTTTCAATAATCGGCGCGACTTTGGTGATTTGATCCAGCCCGATAAACGCATCCACCTCAGGCATAATGCCGGGCAGATCTTTTGCGAAACGCTGTGAAAGACAACCCGCTACGATGATTTTCTGCTTCGCTCTCTCAGGATTTTCACTGCGCTCATTGACCGCACCGAAAATGGCGTCGATCGATTCTTGCTTCGCCATATCGATGAACGAACATGTGTTCACAATCAGCACATCTGCTAGCTCCGGATCCGGAGTAAGCATCATACCCGCTTCCGCGAGATGACCGATCATGACTTCGGAATCGATCAGGTTTTTGGCGCAGCCTAGAGAAACCAAGCCTACAGTTATTTTTTCCATAAGAGCGAAAAGTGAAATTTAGATTTGAGGCGGCATGATCAGTTCATCGCCAGGCTGCGGTACTACTGGACCAAACCCAGGCATCGGGCTACCGATCGCTCCTTCAGCCGATAGATCCGTGATTTTTACTCTGCCTAGAATTCCTGTGTTCCGGCGGATCGCTAGGACATCACCGACTCTGACATGTTCTGGCATAATCACTTCGATCGCGGCGAATTTACCCACTTCGGTATTGTCCACGTATTCCGTAATACGTCCGATGAGAAGCGCATCGCGAATGAGACGAGCTCGGCGTAATTCATTATCACTTTTTTCTAATTCTATCTGACCAATCAATCCGGCTTCATCACGAAAGGTTGATGCTTTTTTTTCCGCATCCTGCTTTCCTTGAGCAAGAGCAGCAATTTCAGCTTCTTTAGCCGCCAGTTCTGCTTTCATTATATTAACATCTGAACCAGACGGGCTGGAACCATTCTGTGAATTCCGAAATGCTTGAACTTCTCTCTCAAGTTTCCAGCGCTCTTGCTCAAGCTTCAATTGATCGATCTGTCCTTGCAGGCGAGCTAACTCACTGGGAGGCGCGTTCTTTACGCCCTGATTCATGTTTTGAAACGACAAAACTACCGCTGCAAGTAGCAGGGCAAATGTCGCTCCAAGTAAAATGGACATCGTGTTCATGGCGGGAAAATGTCCACAGCGAGGGATAATGTCAACGTCACGCATTTTTTATGATTGCCCAACTGAATACTCGCCAAATCCGCCTTGCTGCTAAATGCTGCGCCCGTGGATCTATTCTCCGATATCCCGCCAAAGGAAAGCAAAGCGCTTTCTGTGACTCAACTGGTTCGTAAAATGAAACGAGCCATCGAATCTGGAGTCGGCAAACTCTGGATCGAGGGCGAAGTTTCCAATCTCAAACAACAAGCCAGCGGTCACTGGTATTTTTCCCTCAAAGACGAAGGCTCACAAATCCAATGCGCCTTCTTCAATGCTCGCAGGAAAGAGGGTTCCGAAGCCCTCGAAGATGGTCTAAAAGTCAAGATTTTCGCCGATGCCACCATTTACGAACCCCGTGGCCAGCTTCAACTGATCGTTGAAAAAGTCGAAACGTCCGGCCTTGGAGACCTACAGGCAAAATTCGAGGCGCTTAAACGCAAACTCCTCGCTGAAGGACTTTTTGACCAAAGCCGAAAAGCTACACTGCCAGTGTTTCCGCGTATCATTGGGATTGTGACTTCCCCAACTGGAGCTGCGATCCAAGATATTCTCAACATCCTCAAACGCCGCGCCCCATGGGTGCAGCCCGTTCTTTTCCCTGTTAGAGTTCAAGGCAAAGGCGTAGAACATGAAATCGCCAATGCCATCCAAAAACTCAACCGACCAGAATCCTACGACTATCCACGTTGCGACCTACTCATCGTCGGGCGCGGTGGCGGATCGCTTGAGGATCTCTGGGCATTCAACGAAGAAGTCGTCGCACGCGCGATCGCAGCTTCCACCATACCCATCATTTCAGCCGTCGGACATGAGATCGATTTCACGATTGCGGACTTTGTTGCTGACATGCGGGCACCCACTCCTAGCGCCGCTGCCGAGCTCGCTGTTCCCGATGCCGCCGAGATAAAGTCGCTATTGAATAACGCGAAAAAACGAATCACCCGTTCCCTCACCCACGCCTTGCGTGAGCCAACCCAGCGTATCGATCAATTGCGGGAATCTCTCTTCATCATCGCTGAATCATCTCTCCTCGCTCGAAAGCAACATTATCGTGAACTACTCTTCAAACACGACAACCTCCACCCCCGCAGAATTCTGGAGCGCAGAATGGAGAAGACCCTCGAATTGCAGCGCGCTCTTACTCAATTGACTCAGAGGCAATTATTGGTTCGATCTCTCAAACTAGAAAACTTGCAAAGCTTGATACGAACCCTTGGTCCAGACTCCGCTTTCAAACGCGGATTTTCCATCACCATGACCGAAGATGGAAATATCATCCGCTCCAGCAAGGATGCGAAACCCAATATGCGCTTGCGTACCAAATTCATCGACGGCGAAATTTCCTCCACCATCCCATAAAAAATCATGCATCTCTCCGTCTCCGCTTCCATTTCTTCGCCCATTGATATCTTGAACTATGTTTGCCTCGCGCTCCTACTCGCGATATTTTTCCTAGTCCTCAGAATTAACTCCAAACTTTCTGGAGTCTCTAACAAAGTCCGTAACCCCAGCAGCTCTAGTTCCAGCTCTAGCGATTCGGAAGAAACCGAATATAACACCGAAGTCGCGCCCGGAACTCCATTTGAAGAATTTCTCAACGAAGATCCAACCCGCCGCTCACTGAGTAAAAAAGAGCAATTTGCTGCTTACCGCGATTGGCGTTCACAAAAAGGCCTCAACTGGAAATAAATCCCAACTGTCTGAATCCTGCGGCGCTCGGGTCTATGCTTGGCACATGCTCGAGGATATTGACCTTAAAAAAGTACAAAAAAGAGCCCCGTTGTAGGATTAACTACAACGGGGCAAATACCTGGCGACGACCTACTCTCACAGGACCTATCGTCCCACTACCATCGGCGCTGCGTCGTTTCACTTCCGGGTTCGGAATGGGACCGGGTGGTTCCAACGCGCTCTGGTCACCAGAGGGCGGCCCTTATCGAAAAGGGCCGTGGCTCTGGGGATCGGAGTTTATGTTAAAGTTGATGGTCTTTTGTTGATGGTTGATGGCGAAGACTTTGTCTCCTCTCTTGCTATCAACTTTCAACCATAAACTATCAACTTCTTGCGGGCTTTCGCCCGCCGCCCGCTCTCTGACATCCACATGGAGATAGTAATTTTCTTTTACGATTCGTAAGATGCAAGCCTCATAAGATGAGCCTTACACGATACCTTGATATCCGAATTCAAAAATAGGATTCAAGCCAAACGGATGATTAGTACTGGTAAGCTGAATACATTACTGCACTTACACTTCCAGCCTATCGACGTCGTAGTCTTCGACGATCCTTAAGGGAAAATTCATCTTGGGAGTAGCTTGGCGCTTAGATGCTTTCAGCGCTTATCTATTCCGCACGTAGCTACCCAGCCGTGCCCTTGACAGGACAACTGGTACACCAGAGGTGCGTCGATTCCGGTCCTCTCGTACTAGGAACCGAACCCCTCAATTTTCCTACGCCCACAGAGGATAGAGGACCGAACTGTCTCGCGACGTTCTGAACCCAGCTCGCGTGCCGCTTTAACCGGCGAACAGCCGGACCCTTGGGACCTTCTCCAGCCCCAGGATGCGACGAGCCGACATCGAGGTGCCAAACTTCATCGTCGATATGAACTCTTGG
>JANPJY010000025.1:0-27950 GCA_031425735.1 Akkermansiaceae bacterium
CCTGCATGGCCGTCGTCTCCTGCGTGCCGCCGGATGCTCCGAAGATCCCGAGTCCGGCAGAAAGCGTCACACGGGAGGAAGCAATTTCGACCGCGTATGTCTACACGCAAGTGGAGTGGCATCCGGAGCATCGTCACGTGATGCACGGTGACGATGCTGATGGGATCACGGTGCATACGCCGGATTTATCATTGAACAGCCGTGGATTCGCGAACGGTTGGTGGGAGGCTGGAAAGCCGATGAAGGGCATGCCTTATCAATGGGGAGGTTTCGATACGCCACGGGATTTCTTACGTTCGTTAGAGAAAGGAGAGTTCGCCGGTGATATTTCAACGAAGAGCAAGAGAGCATTAGGGGACGGTGGCACCAGCAAGCGCGCTTGCGGGATTGATTGCTCGGGATTTATTTCCAGATGTTGGAGGCTCGAGCGTTCATATTCTACCAAAGAGCTACCTTCGATTTGCAGGAAGTTGAAGAGCTGGATTCAACTGAAACCCGGAGACATTTTACTAAACGACCGGCATGTGCTCCTCTTCAAAGCATGGAGTAATTCGGGAAATTCTATGTTAGTTTACGAGGCAGGACCCTATCCCGTATGGCAGGTGAAAGCTGCGGAAATATCGCAGGATAAACTCGTGAGGGAAGGATACGCGGCTTGGACCTATCAAGGTATGCGGGATTGAATGTGGATGAGTTATTTGGGTAGGGCTTCATCTGAGGTAAGATCATTCTTCGTCCCCAAAGGGGACAACGGTGAAAGGTAAGACAATTCCACATTCCCGCGCCCCAACGGGGTGCACGGAACTTCGTCTTCATCAACTCTCATGTTTTATCGGCCTCCGTGCGCCCCGTTGGGGCGCGGATCATTTTACGCATATACCAGGGTGCCGATTGGCACCCTTCGCTTTCACCGTGAGCCCCGTTGAGGTTAAGATAGATGAATTTTTTTTGAGAAACGATCAATAGGTGGCTGCTCGCATTCTAACAATCAGAGTCGATAACAGATCTCGGCGTTGACTCCGTGCAATCCGGCGCGTTCCTCTTCTGAAAGGTCGTTGGTCAGTGAACGGAAAGTTTCCGCCCATTCCGAATACTGAGTACGGAGTAGGCAGACGGGCCAGTCGGTACCGAACATGACGTTACCGGGTCCAAAGATTTCCAAGGTTTCATGGAAGTAAGCGGAGATGGTTTCGAAGTCGCCTTCACCTTGTGGAAACTCGGTGAGCAAGCCAGAAAACTTCACGCCGATGACATTGTCGCGTTTGGCGAGTTCTTTCATACCGTTGCGCCATGAAGATTCGATGCGACCGTTGCGAGCTTCGGGCTTGGCGATGTGATTGAGAACGATGGCAAGTTCTGGTTGCCGATCGACGAGTTGGATCGCGACAGGGAGCTGGCGTTGGAAGATAAGAAGATCGTAGGAAAGGCCGAAGGCTGGAAGCATGTACAGGCCGCGGTGGAAATCGTCGCGTAGAAAGTATTCATCGGGTTCTTCCTGAAGCACGTGTCTAACAGCTTTGAATTTTGGATTTAGGGAAAGTCGTTCTAGGTGATCGGAAACATTTTCATCGATCAACGGCACCCAGCCAACAACGGCTTTGATGCGATCCGTTTGATCGGCGAGTGAGAGTAAGAAATCGGATTCCTCGATGACTTGCCGCGCTTGAACGACCACGGTTCCTGTTACTCCGGCAGCGGAGGTCACAGTTTCGAGTTCAGGGATGAGCTGGTCTTGCGCGAGCGGTGAGCCTGCGGGAATCCAGGGATAATCCTCTTTCGAGTAGCGCCAGAGATGGTGGTGGGAATCGATCATGTTCGCGGTTGCACTGTTATCGAAGCTGAGATGGACGTGATAGAAAACTGAAAAAATTTCGTCAAATCGCAACCTCCGGGATTCACACCGACTCTCCATCCATCTATCTGCCCCGTCGCCCCCGCGCCTCACCTCTCTGGTAGCTTCTTAATCACGGCTGGGGTTCCTTTTCCCCTTTCCAGACCTGCTCTCCAGTGTATTTTCCGCTCTAGGTGAAAAAGCAAATTCCTAGTATTGCGGCGAAAACGCTGGGAAAACATCGCGCTCTGACGGTTTTTCTGGTCGCGGTATCGCTGGTGGTCATCTCTGCGATTGGCATCCGGGCGTATCGGGAAAAGATGACAGATGAAGCGCGGCGGCAGGAGGTGGCCGCGGCGGAGGCTCGCCGGATGGCAGCGCTGCAAACCGTCCGCAACGCCCATGAGTTTTTCGGGAAAGGTGATTGGGCGCAAGCCGCGCACTGGTGTGAAAAAGCCGCGCTCGAAGGTGACATTCCATCCCAGCGGTTTTGGGGGGAGTGTCTGGAAAAGGGACTGGGCGTTGCAGCTCGTCCCGAAGAAGCCGTAAACTGGTACCGCAAAGCGGTCGCTGCAGGTGATGCACCGGCGAAGACGCACTTGGCTGAATGCGTGGCTCATGGCAGGGGTTGCGACAAGGATGCTGTTGAGGCGGCGCGGCTTTACCGGGAGGCGGCGGAGGCCGGTGATGCAGGGGCTCAACTGGTGATTGGCGACATGTTTGCCGAAGGCAGGGAATCGGAGAAATCGCCGGTGGAAGCGTTGGCCTCGTATCGCAAGGCGGCGGAGCAGGGGCATACACGGGCACAGGCCAAACTCGGCACTTGCCTGTTACTGGGTAAGGGAACTCTTGTGGATTACTCGGAGGCCGCCAAGTGGCTGAAGCTGGCTGCTGAAAAAGGTGACAGCCTGGCGCAGCGTCACTACGGACTCTGCCTTGAGAAGGGCGGGGGCGTTGAAAAGAACCTAAAAGAGATGATGGTCTGGTTTCAGCGCGCTGCTTCGCAGGGCGATATGGAAGCGCTGACCAATATGGGAATTTGCCACATGGAGGGCAAAGGCGTGGAGAAAGATCCCGCGAAAGCCATCCAAATGGTTCAAACTGCGGCAGATGCCGGCTGTGCGAATGCTGAGAGAGCTTTGGGTTACTATTATGAGCATGGAATGGGTGTCGTAAAGAACCCCGAGACCGCATTTCGGTGGCACTCAAAAGCGGCCGAGCATGGCCTCGAAGCAGCAAAGTTCGGAGTCGCCTGGTGTCATTTCCACGGTTTCGGAACTCCTCAGAATCATGAGACTGCTGCGGACATCTGCGAGGAACTGATGCAAGCAGGGAATGCGCCGGCGATGAACCTGCTGGGTGTCTGTTATCGCGAGGGCAAGGGTCGCCCGAAGGACTTGGACAAAAGTTTGCAACTCTATGAGCGCGCCGCGGGCTTGGGGGACTTAACAGCCCATCAAAATCTGGGGTTTCTCCATTTGAAAAGTGGCGACACTCTTACATCCGCGAAGTGGTTTAAGAAAGGCGCGGAGCTGGGGGATGCACCATGCCAGAATGAGATAGGACTTTTGCTGGCAACCGGCAGCGGCGTATCCAAGGACAAGAAGCAGGCCGCCGTGTGGTATCGCAAGGCTGCTGAACAAGGGCATTCCAATGCGCAGAACAACTTAGGACTCGCTTACGTGAATGGCGAAGGAGTGGAGCGGAACTATTCCGAAGCCATCCATTGGTATGAAAAAGCGGTGGCTCAAAACAACTCCCTCGCAATGTCCAATCTCGGCCAGCTTCATATGCGTGGACAGGGGTTTCCCAAAGACATGAACAAGGCAGTGGAACTTTTCCGCAAGTCGGCGGATGATTGGAACTCCCATGGAATGATCAACCTCGGGGACTGCTATCAGAAAGGCTGGGGCGTAGCTCGCGATGGGGAAGAGGCGCTCAAATGGTACCGCAAATCGCTCGAACAGGATAAAAATTTTTACGCCTATCATAACATGGCCGACTTGCTGGCCTTCGGGGAGGCGATTCCAAAAGACGAGAAACAAGCGGCCGAGAGTTACCGCGCGGCGGCTGAGATGGGTTTCTGGGAGTCCCAGATAGCCTATGCCAAATGCCTGGCCGAAGGATTCGGCGTGGAAAAAAACCTCAAGGATTCGGCGGAGTGGTATGGAAAGGCCGCGCGCCAAGGACACCCCGAGGCGCTGCTTCAGCAAGCCATCACGCTCTCGATGATCGATGACGCGGAATCTCGCAAGCAGGCGGCGGAATTCCTTGAAACGCTGGTAAAGAAGAACAACGCCGCCGCGATCCGCGAGAAGGCGCTGCGTTTCGTGGAGGATCCTGCGCAGGCCGTGGACTTGTTGCGCAAGTCTGCGGAGCTGGGTGACGCCGCGGCGATGGTGAGTCTGGGTGATTGTTACTCCAAGGGCGCAGGCGTGGCGAAGGATCCTGCCGAATCCGCCGTCTGGTATCTCAGGGCGGCCGAAAAGAAAAACCCGCAGGGTCAGTTGTCTTATGCCAACTGCCTGAGGGATGGCATTGGTGTGAACCGAAACGAGGAAGAGTCCCGCAAATGGTTGAGGATGGCCGTGGCCCAGAATCATGCACCGGCACAAGTCCGGATGGGGCGACTCCTTCTTGCTCAGGAGCCCTCCAAGGCGGTGGAGGCTTTCAAGTGCTTTGAAAAGGCGGCGACCAAGGATAACGCGGAAGGCCAGTATGAACTGGGATTCTGCTATGAGAACGGCATCGGCGTAGGCAAGGATCCCGCTGAAGCGGTATTCTGGTATCGGAAGTCAGCACGCGCGGACTGGCTGGATGGACAGGTCGCCTACGGCCGGTGCCTGCTCCATGGCGTGGGATTGGAACCATCAAAAGCCATAGCCCGAATCTTGCTTGGCCGAGCCGCAAAGCAGGGAAGTAGTGAAGCTGCAAGATTGCTCGCGGAATGAGCTGAGGTGAAATGCTCCTGTCACCCGAAGGATGCGATCTTTGCGACCGTGCCCTTGTCGATCGCGAGGACGATGGCTTCGATCTCGTCGTTTTTCTTGAGAACCTCGGAGGGGTGGTTGATCTTGCGGGTCCACGAATGTCGGAGACGTGTATCATACTGTCGATGCTTTTCCTCCAGCTCCAACGAACGCGCCGTAGGCGGTGAGGTTGCGGACAGTTCCCGGTGATCGTGGCACCGACAGGTTAGCGGAGCTGTCACGGCACTACTGCCAAACCAACTCATAGCTTCACCGACAGTCTCTTCGCAAACAACTGGTGTCGCACTTAGCATTTCATTTTGTGTTGGCTTGACAATCGGAGGGCTGTAAAACAATGTTTAACCATGATTAAGACCATTACAAAAATAGGGAATTCTCACGGGATTATCTTTGATTCGACCTTGCTGCAACTGGCGCATTTGAAGCCGGGGGATGAGGTGAATGTGGAGGTGCATGCGGGAGGTATGATCACGATTGCTCCGCTTAGTCCGACGAAAATCTCCGTAGAGAATGCGACTGATGCAGCAAAACGTCTGATTGGTAAGAACGATGAACTATTCCGTAGGTTGTCATGAGTGATACTTTGAAACACCCGACGGTGGAGGTTGTATTGGCGATCCATGAACAGGTCTTAGCTTTTCATGGTGGTTCTACTGGGCTGCGTTCGCGTGAGTTGTTGGAGTCCGCAGTTGCCGCACCTCAAGCGACTATGATGAGACAGTCGATGATTTCCGATCCCATCGAGATTGCGGCAGCTTATCTATACTATCTTTGTAGCAATCACCCGTTTGTTGATGGCAACAAGCGGATGGCACTCGCGACCTGTCTGGTTTTTCTCAGTGAGAATGGCTTACTAAGAGACGAGGAACTGCCGGTTGATGAATGGGAAACGCTTACACTTGCGGTAGCCGCGGGTGTTTTGGATCGCGATGAGATCACCGCGAACTTACGTAAGTTGTTATTGTGATTCTACAAGAACAGCGGCTTCATGTGGCGGTCGAAGAGGTTTTCGGAGACGCAGCGGGAAACGATGGTGCGGTTGTCGTGGAGGGCTTTGATGTAGGTTTCTCCCATCATCGCGGCGATCTTGAAACCGACATGTAACAACTGGCGGACGTTTGCATCATAGAGTGGATTGCTTTGATCGTGGCGGAGTGCGCCGGTGAATTGTTCGCTTGTCCATGCGTTCACGGTTTCTGCCGAAGGAAGTTTTGTGAAATCGATATCGATGACGGTCGCGTATGGCTGGCAGAGAGCTTCTTTTTTCGCGAGGGCTTGTGCATAAATTTCTTTCGCAAGTGTTAGTCCTGAACCGCCGGATTCAGCTAAGCCGATGACTTCTTCTAGCCAGTTGGTGCCAGCGGTTTTGATATGGAGTCCAGCACCGGTGCGAGCGATGGCGCGTTTGATCGCAGGGTAGATGGAGAATTTATCGGAGCCAGAATGCACCGAGAGTTTCAAGGTTTTCGGTAGACCGTAGGCGGCGGCCGCATGAGCAATGACTGCGAGGTCGTCGTTGAATTCTTTTTCGAACTGGGTGACATCGCCGACGTAATCGACGCCTTTGTTGAAACGTCCGGTGAATTTTGGGGCGATGGTTTGGATAGGAATTCCTTGATCGGCGATGGCTGCAAGAATGACTAACAACTCCGGCGGAGTTTGAGGGCTATCGGTTTCGTCCATGGATACTTCGGTCACGAAATCCGTGCCTTTCGCGGCGACTATGTGATCGTAAATCGCTTTCGCTTTCTGGGTGGCTTTGAGGAATTGGTTTGCGGTTTTTTCGACATCCGCGCGGGTGATTTCGAATGGCTGGGCTATGCCCGCGATGGAAACCGTGCCGATGAGTTCGGGATGTCTACCGATGAACGCCGCAACGTCCGCAGGATCGGCGGCTTCGCCAATGTCATCTGCAACATCGAGGGTGAAAAAATTGCAAGGAGCGATAAAACGATCCACGGTTTTGAGATTGATGTGATCGGCGTCTAACAGATATTCGCCAGTCCAACCGAGGTCAGCAACTGCTTTGTCGGCGGCGTCGCGGGTAGATTGGGGTTGGGAGCCGATGATGTCGTGCTCGCGGTTGGATTTGTTCCAAACTGGAGTGATGTCGATGCCGAGTTCTTTGGCGGCGATGAAGGCGTTGAGTTGAGCGTGTGCGCCGTTGGCGAAACGATCGCCGACGCCGAAAGTGTATTTAGGGCAGGATTTCATATAATTTGGAATTTGAAGAGGAACCACGGATGGACGCGGATGAACACGGATCGGATTCTCTGTTCTTTTTGAAAGTTGGATTTTGAAGGTTGAGAGTTAATGCACTTCGATGATGGCTTTGATGGCCCCGAGATTAGGATCGGTGAATTGGGCGAATTTTTCTGGGACTTCGTCGAAGGTGATGCGGTGGGTGATCCAGACATCGGTGTTGATTTTGCCTTCGCGGATCAGGTTGATGATGGCGGGGAAATCCGATGGAAGGGCGTTGCGGGATGCGAGCAGGGTGAGCTCGCGGCGGTGGAAGACGGGGGCATGTGGGAAGGTGAGATCCGAGGTGGTGATGCCGACATAGACGACACGTCCGGTGAAAGCGGCGTATTCGAAACAGGTGGACATCGAGCGTGGCGAACCGGTGGCATCGATGATCACATCGGCAAGGTTGCCATTGGTGATTTTTTTGAGATCGGCGAGATGTGATCCGTCGGCTTTGGCGAGGACGCCGGTTTTGATGCCGAGGTGTTTGGCGCAGAAATCGAGACGTCCTTGAACCATGTCCATGACGATCACATTGACGCCTTCCATGAGTTTTAAAAATTCAAGGCAAGCGAGGCCGATGGGGCCTGCGCCGATGACGAGAACGGTTTCGCCGGGTTTTGGATTGCCGCGTTGCACGGCGTGGTAACCGATCGCGAGGGTTTCAACGAGGGCGAGCTGATCGTAGGAAAGGTCGTTTCCGGGATGGAGCTTATGGGCGGGCACGATGAAGGTGCCTTTGCGAAGTCCGCCGTTGTTGTGGACGCCGATGACTTGGACGCCTGGGCAGCAGTTTGAGGAACCCTTTTTCGAGGTCGGAGATTCTGGGTTATTGAAATAGGGTTCGAGCGAGCATTTATCGCCGGGCTTGACGTTTGTGACTCCTTCTCCGACCGCGACGACTTCGAGTCCGAGTTCATGGCCGGGAGTGCGGGGGTAGGCGAAAAAAGGAAATTTTCCGAGGTAGCAGGAGAGATCAGTGCCACAAATTCCCATGCGGTGGGTGCGGACGACAGCTTCACCGGGCGCTGGGTTTTCTTCGTTGGGACGATCGATGACGGTGATTTTTTGCGGTTCGGTAAATTCGATGGCGTTCATGATTTGAGGAAATTTTTCACCGCCGAGACGCAGAGGTCGCTGAGGGACGCGGAGGAAGATGAAGGATTATGATGGGTTAATAGTGTGGAAGCCGAGTTCTTTGCTTGGGTTTTCGTCGGCGGCGATGAGTTGCTTAATGGCGTCGAATACAATTTGGAAGTTTTGATCGTATTTTTCCTCAAGTTTTTCGATTTTTTCGGCGAGGAGCTTGTTGGACTGCATCAAAGAGCGGAGCTGGACGAAGGTGCGCATGATGGCGATGTTGACCTCGACGGCTCGGGGAGAGCGAAGGACCGAGGATAACATGGCGACGCCTTGTTCGGTGAAGGCGTAGGGGAGAGTGCGGCGACCGCCGTGGTTCTTTAAGATCACAGATTGTGATCTGAAACTTGAGGTGTCAATTTGGCACTTCAAGTTAGATCCTGTGGAACTTGAAATCACAAATTGTGATTTCAAGTTTTCGAGTTCATCGTCGCTGATCTGGAACATGAAATCAGAGGGAAATCTCTCGATATTTCTTTTGACCGCTTGATTTAATTGGCCAACAGAAATGCCATAAAGCTCGGCAATATCAGAGTCCAGAATCACGTTTTCGTGGCGGAGCCGAATAACGAGAGGGGCGAGTTGCTCGGGGATGAGGGCGGAGGGTTTCATTTTTGAAGCGGATTTCTTTTTGGCGGATTTCTTCGTGGGGGGCATGGGGGGATTATTGACGATTGATGATCCGACTTCGCCAAGGCTACGACGGACAGGTTATTGATTTTGGATTTTTGAACTGAAGAGAATACGATTTAGTTATTTTCCAAAAGTCCTTCTTTGTGGCCGATGTCTTTCACAGGTTCGAAGATGGCCAGGACTTGTTTGAGGAAATCGCGGTCGATAGGTTTGGCTAGCCATTCAGCCCATTTGGCGATGTTGGCGGGGTTGGCTGAACCGGCGATGGTGGTGGCGATGTCGGGATGCTCACAGGAAAATTGGATGGCGAGTTGGGCGATATCGACTCCGTTGTCGGCGCAGAGTTTTGCGGCGTTGCGTGCGGCTTGTTTGACGTTCTCGGGTTCTTTCAACCAAGCGGGAAGTTCGGCGTTGGTGAGCAAGCGAGCGGAGAACGGACCCGCGTTCATCGCACCGATGTTTTTTGCCTGAAGCCGAGGCAGAATTTCCGTAGCGAACGAGGTGTTCTGGAGGGTGTAGCGATTGTAGCTGAGCACGCAGTCGATCTCATCTTCGATGTGGTCGAGAACGGTGTTAAAAGTTTTCAGTGGATAGCAGGAGAAGCCAATCGCGCGGACTTTGCCTTGCTCTTTCAGTTTCAACAAAGCGGGCAGGGTTTCTGTCCAGATTTGTTCAAGCGGAACGAACTCAACATCGTGCAACAACATGATGTCGAGGTAATCGGTTTTAAGTCGCTGCAAAGAAATGTGTGCGGATTCCTCTACGCGTTTGGCGGAGAAATCGAAATGGACATCAGAGTAGCGACCCAGCTTGGAGCCAAGGAGATAGGAATCGCGCGGGATGTCTTTGAGGCCGAGGCCTAACATGATTTCCGACATGCCACGACCGTAAAACGGTGAGGTGTCGATGAAGTTCATTCCTAAATCAATGGCGGTCTTGGTGGAGCGCATGGCTTCATCGAGCGTGATCGTCCGGAACTCCGCGCCCAGCGAGGAGGCTCCGAAGGAGAGAATGGGAAGATCGATGTTAGATTTACCGAGTTTGCGAGTTGGGATCATATTTTTTGAGGAAGACATGGGTTGTGATTCATTGAACCGCCAAGTAAGATAAGTTCGCAAAGAAAGAAATTACATTGGGTTCATCTAAAAAACTTGGCGATTTTTGCGAACTTGGCGGTGAAAAAATCACATAACGCTACGGATAGATTTCATGGTTTGGATGGCAGCGGTTTTGGGATCTGGGAGAGGGAAGATTTCTGCGGAGATGTGGCCGCTGTATCCGATTTCTTTTAGGGCGGCGATGATGGGTTTTGGATCGGTGTGACCGAGGCCCATGGCGTGGCGGTTAGAATCGGCGTAATGGACGTGGCCGACGTGTTTTCCGGCAGTACGGAGTGAGGCGGCGAGATCGGCTTCCTCGATGTTCATGTGGAAAAGGTCGGCGAGGAGGACGATGTTTTCTAACGAGTTAGCTTCGATGAAATCAGCACCATCCGTGAGGCGGTTGATGAGGTTGGTTTCGTAGCGGTTGAGTGGCTCGTAAATGAATGGGACCTTGTATTTCGCTGCGGTTTTTCCGGCGATGCGAAGTGCGTCGGCTAACCATTCGAGTGCTTGATCTTTGGAAACTTCGCCACCGTGCTTGCCTTGCATCGATCCAAGAATGGCGGGTGCTCCGAGCTGGCCACCAAAGGCGATCATTTGTTCGATAAAGTCGAGAGCGGCGATGCGTTTGTCGAGTGATGGATCGGTGAGTGATAGCCCGTGTTTCACCATGCCTGCTCCGGTGCCGACTGCGGCGATGCCGAGTCCGTGGGTTTGAGCGAGGGTTTTGATTTCATCAACCGACACATGATTTGGGCCGGGAAGGAAAAGTTCGACATCATCGAAGCCGGTTTCTTTCGCGAGGGCGAAACTTTCGGTTAGAGGTTGATGAAAAACGAAAGGGCCAGCGGCGGCTTCAGGGACTTGGCATAGAGTGATGGCAGTTCGCATAATGATAAGCTTTTTTTCACCGCAGAGGCGCAGAGGTCGGAGAGGGGCGCGGAGAAGATTATTAGAAAATTATATAAAAGAGATAGATTTGCTGGCTCTGCGTCCCTTTGCGACCTCTGCGTCTCCGCGGTGAAAATTATTTTTAAACCGACTCCAGAATGATGTTTCCGTAAGCGGTGGTGTCGCCGGTGCGGATGAGGCCGATGGCGTTGGGGACGAGTTTTTTGAAATCGTTGTGCGGGAGTCGGGTGACTTCGACCTTGGGGTAGAGGCCTTTGAAACCGTTGAATGAGGTTTCGTATTTTTGAACGACTTCGGTTGGGTTGGTGGTGAGGAATTCCTCGGCTTGCCAGATCTGGCCGACTTTGAAGTTATCATGTAGAAGATCGAGGAGATCGGTAATCATGGGGATGCCACGGCAGAGGGTGAGGTCCACGGTTTCGATTTCGTCCCAGTAAGGAAACGCCCAGTCAGCGATGACGATGGTGTTGGTATGGCGGATGCGAGCGAGGAGGTGAAGAACGTCGGGATTGAGGATTCCTTTTTGGAGCATGGTTTTGATGAGTCGTTGAGAGGTCTTAACGTGTTTTCAGGGCTGAAAGGAATGAATTTTTTGTGAATCTTCGGGTCATTTGCCTATCTTTAGTTCCCGGACTTCTTTCAGCCATGTTTTCTCTTCCTCGGTGAGTGCAACTTCTTTGTAATCTGGGTCAGGCATATACCATGGCTGGCCTTCAAAAAACGCTTTGAGTTCGGCGTTTTTGAAAACGTAGCCGCGACGGGCATAGGGGATGTTTTCGAGGACTTTTCGGGTGAATTCGTCTTTGAGATTCATCTCTCCAATCATTGGTAAATCCTGAAGAGAGATTTTGATAGTTTTAGAATCCAAGATCTCCTCGCGGTTTAGTGTGTAGTTTGCAAAAAGTGAGAGTTCTCCCTTCGGCTTAAAATTTTTCGCGTGAAAAGTGACGCTGCCCTGATGCTGCCAAACCGTCATGGCTCGCGATGTTTCTGTAGTCTGTTCGTGCATCACTTCTTCCATACCAATCTTGACTCGACCTTGGGTTGTCCATGAATCGGTGGTTTCAAAAAAATCCGGACTGATATGATATTGCTGAAGGGCGCCTAGATCGATGATGAGAGTGAAATCGTCGATCTGCTTGTTTGCCCAACGCAAAGCTGGAGTGAGTAGGTAGTCAATTGAGGTGGATATGAATACGGAGCTAGAAATCGCATAGTCGTAAGTGTGGATCACACTGGTATCGCCCATTGGGAAAGTGGCAGGGAAGTGATAGACGTAGAAAAATTCGTTTACCACATTGATATCATATGGGGTTTCTTGAATTTCCTTTGCACGGGGAGGCATATCTTTTTTGAGATCTTCCACTGTATAGAGAGATTGGTTGTTATCTAACTTTTGATTGTCCTGTAGGAAAAATGAGACTTTGTGTGGAATTTTAACCTTGTTGATTTCAATGCTGAAATTTTTTATATAAGGGTGTTTACCATCCAGCGGATTCGTATTTGCATCACCCGATGGAGATCCAGCCTCAAATCCCATCAGTATCGTCTTTTCCTTTCCGGGATTATGAAACGTGTAATCCACCGTGACGCGGACGTCGTCATCATTGATCCGCTTGATGGTCAGGACTTCCTTTTTGACGGAAATATCCGTTTCTTGAAGTGGAATGATTTGGTTACCGCTGGCGTAATAGGAACTGTCGTTTGCGGATGCTGGGGTTGCAGAAAGGATTGCGAGTAACGCTAAGGCAAGGGGGAGATGGTAATAAGTCATGATGCCGGAAGTTTCTCGTTCCTTTTTGCGGTCGTCAATCACTGAGAGCCAGAGCGAGATATGCTATCGAGAAGTTACCTGTATTGGCATGGCGGATGCAATCCGCCGCCACTTTACAGCCCGTGCTTCGCCTTAATCTGCTCGATTTCTTCGGTGAGCGCGGACCAGCGGGTGTAAGCTAAGTCGAGGGTTTTGGTGACTTTTTCGACGGCGTTGGTGGTGGAGCGGAGTTTTTCGGCGTCGCCTGAAATGTTGTCGTTGGAGAGTGCTGCGGTGAGGGTGGCTTGGGCGGTTTCTTGCTCGGAGATTTTATCTTCGAGGGTTTCCAGTTCCTTTTCGAGAGGGGTGAGGATTTTAGTCCGAGCTTCGCGAGCCAGGGCTTCGAGGCGGCGTTGATCCTTGCGGTTTACGCCGGGAATGGATTCGACTTTCGGAGTTTCCTTTTTTACTTCCGCATCCGCTGTGGTCGCAGGTGGTTTGCGGGTGGGCGTGGTACCGGAGGATTTCTCTTCGGCTTTCTTATCGAGGTAGTAAGCGATGTTTCCGTGGAACAGGCGTGGTTCTTCGCCGGGACGGAATTCGAGGGTTTTGGTGACGAGGGTATCGAGGAAATCCCGGTTGTGGGAAACGATCATGACGCTGCCCGGATAATCTAACAACGCGCGTTGCAGAACGCCTTGTGATTGCATGTCGAGGTGGTTGGTCGGTTCGTCGAGGATGAGGAAGTTGGCAGGTTTGAGCAACATGCACGTCAGCGCGACGCGTGAGCGTTCACCGCCGGAGAGGACACCGACTTTTTTGAACACGTCATCTCCGGTGAAAAGGAAGCAACCGAGAATATTTCGAACCAGCGGCATGGCATCTCGGGAAGCGACGGCTTGCACCGTTTCAAGAATCGTAAGATCGGGATCAAGTTCGTCGGCGTGGTTCTGGGAGAAGAACGATGGCGAGACGTTGTGGCCAAGTGTGACCTTGCCAGCATCAGGTTTTTCCTGAGCGGTGACGAGTCGGCAGAAAGTGGATTTACCCGCACCGTTCGGGCCGACGATGGCGAATTTCTCGCCTTTGTTGATTTCGAAATCGAAGCCGTTGAAAATCTGCAGCGGGCCGTAGGCTTTCGCGACGCTTTCGACTTTGGCAACGGTGTGGCCGGAGTTCGGTGGCGGCGGGAATTTGAAATTCATCACTGCATCTGCGCGCTCGGGCTCTGGGATGCGGACGACTTTTGCGAGGAGCTTGATCCGCGATTGGACCAGCGTCGCCTTGTTAGCAGAGGCGCGGAAGCGATCGATGAAACGTTGGGTCTCGGCGATTTCGCGTTGTTGCGAGGTGAATTGCTTGAGTTGGATTTCTTTCCGTAAAACCGATTCTCTCTCGAAGTAGGAAAAGTTACCTGCGTATTCCTCGGCACGGCCGTGGGCGAAGGCGATGGTGCGAGTGCACAGCGTATCTAACAGTGCGCGGTCGTGGGAAATGAGTAGAATCGCGCCTGGGTAGTTGATGAGGTATTGCTCGACCCAGATTTGCGTTTCGATGTCCAAGTGGTTGGTAGGCTCGTCGAGGAGGAGGATTTCGGGTTGTTGGAGGAAAAGCTTCGCCATCGCGATCCGCATTTGCCAGCCACCGGAGAATTCCGAGCAATCCCGCGTGAAATCTTTTTCCTGGAATCCGAGTCCTTTGAGAACTGATTCAATTCTCGGTTTCATCAACGAGGGATCGTTCGCGTAGAGTTGCAGCTCGAGCTCGCCGATTTCTTCCAACAGATCGCCGTATGGTGAGGAACGCGGATCCATTTTCACCAACTCATCGGATAAGCGATCGACCTTTTCCTTAAGAGCCATGATTTCGCCGAAAGCAGATTCGGTTTCTTGCCATAAAGTGCGGCCTTTGACGTGGATGCCTTCTTGCGGGAGATAACCGATTTTAGTGCCTCGGGGCGCGCTGATGATTCCGCCAGATGGAGGGATGATTCCAGCGATACATTTCATCAACGTGGATTTCCCAGCTCCGTTGTGTCCGGCGAAGGCAATGCGTTCGCGCGGCTGGACGGAGAAGGAAAGGTTATTGAATAGAATGCGCGGGCCGAACTCGACGCGAAGTGCTTGGACAGAAATCATGGACGCGGGGAGGTTGCACAGCCGAGGCTTTTGGTCAAGCCGTGGAAGTGGCCATTAGATTCAAATTTTCAACGCAAAGCTGTCCGCTCAAAGAGTTGATATCTTAGGTTTATCGGCTGGGCGGATACAATCCGCCGCCACGGCAATAAAAATGCCGGACGCGCATGGGGGCGCGGCCGGCTGAGGAAACTCCTTGCGGATTGGGTGGGGATACTTACTTCACCTCGGTGGTCGTCTCTTTCTTCTCGATGACGCTGCCACCAGGACTGACGGTTGTCTCGGTCTCGGTCGTTTTCTCCTTGGTCGCTGGCGCTTCCTTGATGATGGTTGTCTCGGTATTCTCGCCAGGCGGATTGACAGTGACACTTTTCTGCTCGCAGGAAGCGAAAAAGAGTGGAGTCAGGATTGTGGCGATCAGGTAGGATTTCATAGTTGTTTGTTGTTGTGTATATGCGCAGCGGGAAACTTTTTCCGTTCGTTGCAATCTCACCATAGTGCAGGTTGTCGCCTCTCCAATGGGGTGAACCCCTACCTCAGAACGTCCTAATCGATGACAGGCCGCCGTCGGGGTGGAGGATTTGACCGGTGATAAAGGATGAGGCGTCGGAAAGTAGGAAAGCGGCGAGTTGGGCGATATGGTCCGGGTTTCCGATGGTTAGGAGCGGATGGCGTTTTTCTGCGGCCTCGCGTTTGGCTTCGTTTCCGAGAAGTGGCGAGGCGAGGGGAGTGTCGGTGAGAGAGGGCGCGATCGCGTTGACGCGGATTTTCGGGGCGAGTTCGGCGGCGAGGGATTTGGTCAAGCCTTCAACAGCGGCTTTGGCGGAGGCAATGGAAGCATGAAAACCCATGCCCTGCGCGACGGCGACGGTTGAAAATAGAACGATTGATGCGCTGTCGGATTTTTTTAAAGCGGGTAAAGCAAACTGAATGGCTTGGGCAGCACCGAGGCAGTTGATTTGAAAATCTTTTAGGAAATCCTCACAAGTGAGGCGATGGAATGGCTTGAGAGTAATCGTGCCGGGAAAGTAGATCAGGCCGTCGAGGGTTTCTGGTAGATCTAGAGGAGCAGGATTTTCTGCGTCAAATGGTTGAGTGGAAATTCCTAGCTCGGAGAGTGCAGAGTCAGAACGCGAGGCGACGGTGAGTTGGTGACCTTGAGTTTGGAGCAGCTTAGCAGTCGAGAGTCCGATTCCTGAGTTGCCACCGATGAGTAGGATATTTTTGGGCATAGCTGAGTGTTAAGCCTAACCGCTAGGACGGATTCTGGGTTAGTCAAATGAGAATCAAGGAGAGATCATTTACTTGGATAATCGCAGTTGGAGGTTGGGATTTTCAATGATTGCAAAAGTTTAAAAATTACTTTAATTCCTGCGCCGCCAATTATGACCCAAAGAAACTCACTCCTTCTTAGCCTTGCTGGAATCGCCCTTTTGTTGGCGAGTTGTGCCCCAATTAAGAATCCGAATGATCTACAACTGGCAAAAACGCATCCTGATTATAAAAATCCGTTTCAGCCGGGAACTTATGAGTTCTTCGTAGCTGAGACCAGTTATCCGAAAACTTATGATAGTTGGACCAATTCTCCGTTGTTAGCTGAGACCAATTCATCGAATTCTTGGTTGAAAATCGAACTAGCAACTCAACGAGGGATTTTGATGAACGGCGATCAAGTCGTAATCGATTATCCGATTTGTTCTGGAAGAAAGAGTCACCCGACGCCTCCGGGGAACTACAAGATTCTGGAGAAGATTGTAGATAAGAGTTCGAACAAATATGGCCGCATTTATGATGCTGAGGGAAAAGTGACCCATAGTGATGCAGATGTGACGAAAGATCCGATTCCCGAAGGTGGAAAATTTGTCGGTGCGCCAATGCTTTATTGGATGCGTTTGACCAACGATGGTATTGGTCACCATATTGGCCCAGTGAAGCGTCATCCGGTTTCTCATGCATGTATTCGCGGACCTCAGAAGATGATGCCTATCATCTATTCAAAATTAAAGGTGGGATCGAAAGTGGTTGTTGAGTGATTTCTGACTGATAAATTTCCAAATGAAAAAGCCCGCAGGTTTGTTCCTGCGGGCTTTTTTGTGAGGGAAAGGATTACTCTTCTTCCTTCATGAATTTATCGTGGCCTTGTTTTTTGCTCTCGCGCATTTGCTCGACGATGGCTTTCACTTTTTCCATATCTTTATTGAGGAAGGCGAGTTCCATCTCAGCGAGCGATGAAATGAGAGTTCCCATCATTTTGCGGTATTCAGCGGAAGCTTTGGCTTTGTCAGGACCATCTGGCATGGCTTTGACTAATTCTGGAACTTCTACGATGGCTTTGACCATGGCGTCTTGGGCTTCTTTCGCAAGTGCAGCACCTTTGGCTGGGTCTTCTTCTTTACGCATTGCTTTGTAAGCGTCGTTCATGATTTCCATTTGCTTTGCAAGTGGGGTGTCATCGGCCGAAGCGGGAATGACGAACAACATGGTGGCTGCGCATGCAGCGATAAAAAATTTCGATTTCATAGGTGGCAGAATACGAATCCAATTTTCCTGATCTTCCAAGTGAAAAATGTGAAGTCTGAAGATTGAAAAACTTTTGCCTGCTCGTTGCAACTTGAGAGTTCCGTGATATCTGGAGAAATGATTCACACCCTTTCTCAAGAACAGTTTCTGCCAATCAGTCTGGAAGACGCTTGGAATTTTTTCTCAAGCCCAGCAAATTTGGATGAGATTACGCCCCGAGAGTTGGGGTTTAAGATTGTGTATCAGCCAGGTGAGAAAATGTATGAGGGGCAGATTATTGAATACAAAGTGATGATTGCGCTGGGAGTGTGGGTGCCATGGGTGACGGAGATCAAGTGCGTGAAGGACAAACGAAGTTTCATCGATGAGCAGCGGTTCGGGCCATATAAGTTCTGGCATCATTTACACCATTTTGAAGAAGTTGAAGGGGGTGTTCTGATGAAAGATTTGGTGCATTATGCGTTACCCTACTGGCCATTTGGAGAGATCGGCCATGCAATTTTTGTTAGACCCAAGCTCAAGAAAATTTTTGGTTACCGCACTGAGATTTTAGCAAAACGTTTCACGAAATTAGAAAAAATTGTCGGTAAATAGCGTAAGATGTATTTGATCTTCGAAGGTTAATTCCCTATCAGATACCTACATGCATCGCCTTCCGTCCAAATCGATACTGTGGCGCTTCCGTATCGCTTCATGCGTGGTGATCATTAGTGCTCTCAACTTGCTGCCGGCGTTTGGCTATTTGGTTTATGGAATTTTGAAGCGTGATGTTAAATGGATAGCTGTCGGCGGAGGTTTTTTTGGACTTATCCTCTTACTTCAGATTTTTAATTTTCTAATTACCTCAAAGCTGCGTTGTCCGTTGTGTATGGTGCAGCCTCTGCAGAACCGTAGATGTTCCAAACATCGAAACGTTCAGAGGATTTTGGGCAGCCACCGACTAAAAGTAGCGACCTCGATACTCTTTAAAGGGCGTTTTTCTTGTCCTTATTGCGGTGAAATGACCGTGATGGAAGCGAGAGTAAAAAGCCGCTGAAGGTCGGCAAGGTAGGAGAAAAACCTTAAAATGTGATTTCCGTAGGATTGTCGGTTGCACTGTGCGGCGGGAATGGCAAGCTAGACCCTGTTAGCTATGACTACAGAACAACTTCAGGAGCAAATTTTCGAGAGCAGCGCATGGATCAATGCGGTCAAGGATGAGATGGGCAAAGTGCTCGTCGGCCAAGATGAATTGGTGGATAGACTGCTTATTGGGCTTTTATGTAACGGACATATCCTGCTGGAAGGCGTGCCAGGTTTGGCTAAGACCCTGGCAGTGAAAGCCCTTTCGGGTTCGCTTTCGGCCTCGTTCGCGAGGTTCCAGTTCACCCCGGATTTGCTGCCTGCAGATTTGGTGGGAACGATGATTTACCATCCTCAGGAGATGAAATTCGAACCCAAGCTCGGGCCGATTTTTAACAACCTCATTTTGGCGGACGAGATCAACCGTGCCCCAGCCAAAGTGCAATCGGCCTTGCTGGAGGCGATGCAGGAAAAGCAGGTCACTTTGGGCGACCGATCCTATCCTCTGCCCAAGCCGTTTTTGGTATTGGCAACGCAAAACCCGATCGACCAAGAGGGAACGTATCAATTACCCGAGGCGCAGTTGGATCGGTTCTTGTTAAAAGTGAACGTGGATTATCCGAGTAAGGATGAAGAGTTGGAAATTTTGAATCGGATGGCGACATCAGCACCGGTTTATGAAACCCGCAATGTTGCGACTCCTGAGCAAGTTAGTGCGTCGCGCGATTTGGTGAACCATATCTACATCGACGATTCGATTCGCAAATACATCGTTGAATTGATTGATGCGACACGCAATCCGCTCCGTGTCGATGCGCCATTGAAAAACTGGATTCGCGCCGGTGCATCGCCGCGTGGCACGATCAATTTGGCATTAGCGGCGCGTGCTCGTGCGTTCATGAGTGGTCGTGCGTTTGTGACGCCACAGGACGTGAAAGACATGGCAATGGATGTGCTGCGTCATCGGATTTTGCTCACCTATGAAGCGGAAGCTGAGGGCATCACGACAGATGTAATCATCACCCGGATTCTTTCAAAAGTCGTGGTGCCTTGAAGAAGTTGATAGTTGTTGAGTTGATAGTTGATAGATGACCGAAGAACAACACATTGAAGAAATGATGGCTCGGGTGCGGAAGCTCGAGCTGAAAGCGCGTCGGTTGGTGCGTGAATCATTTTCAGGTGAGTATCTTTCATCATTTCGCGGGCAGGGATTGGATTTCGATGATTTCCGCGAGTATCAGCACGGAGATGAAGTGAGGTTTATTGATTGGAATGTGACGGCGCGGATGAATGAGCCTTTTGTCAGAAAATTCCGAGAGGAGCGTGAGTTAAGTGTAATTATGGCGGTGGATGTTTCGGGGTCTGCGGATTTCGGAAGTCATCATTTGAGCAAGCGTGAGTTGTCTGCGGAGATCGCAGCGGTTCTCGGTTTCAGCGCACTGCAGAATGGAGATAAGGTCGGACTTTTGATTTTTGCGGCTGAGCCACTGATGTTCATTCCACCTGCGAAAGGGACACGGCATTTATTACGGATGATTCGTGAAATCCTCATGGCCCGTCCGGTGAAACGCGGGACTTCGATCGAGGAGGCCTGCAATGTTTTGATCAAATCTCTGAAGCGCAAATCTTTGGTGTTTATGATTTCGGACTTTCATGCCGAAGTGCTCGATAAACCTCTGGGTAAACTAGCGAGGAAACATGAAACCGTTGCGTTGCGTGTGATCGATCCAGTTGAGCAGAATTTACCAAGGGTGGGAAAAGTGGTCTTGGTGGATCCCGAAAGTGGAATTGAAACCATGGTCAATACGAACAACCGCAATCTTGGGATGGCGTATAAGCAACTCATGCAAAGACAAGCCGAGGGTGTGGCATCGGTATTTAAGAAACACGGAATCGACGCGGCTAATTTATCGACTGACAGTGATACATTGCCGGCGTTGCATCAGCTTTTAAAACGAAGAGGAAAACGGCGGAAATAGTCAGCATGGCCGATAGCAAAACTACATTAGAACTGGTGGAGAGCCAGGAGGCTATGGACCTAGTTCCGACTTGGGAACTGGAATGGTGGTGGATTGCTTTGCCTGCAGCTTTTCTCATTTTACTGATTTTACTTGGCTATCTTCTTCTGAAGAAATCCAAGGTCTATGATCCGAAGAGAGCCAAACGTGAGGCGTTCCAACAGGCGTTATCTGAGCTTACGGAATTGAATGTCTCGTTAGGAAAAGAAAATGTCATCTTGGTTTCCTTGGTGATGAGGAAATACCTCGCGAAAAGCATGCACGAGCCAGCATTGTATGAAACCCACGAGGAGTTCATAGGTAGACACGACGCGATCAAGGATTTGGATGCTGAACTAAAGTCAGACATCTCAAATTATTTTTCAGAATTAGCATTAATCAAATACGGCCCCGTCGAAAATCAGGTTTATGATGTGGACGATCTCAAACATCGCTCCGTGAAACTTTTGGAAAGGATCCATGGAGCATGATCGAATCTTTCATCACGCATTTTCGCTTTGCGCAGCCAGGATGGTTATTGCTCTTGGTGCCTAGTATGATTTTGCTGGTTTTGCGCAGAGGACGCGGTGCCACCGGCGCGGTGATTTTTCCAAACTTGGGTGTGCTTTATAGTTTAGGAAAACGCGTCAATCGCACTGCATGGAATATCGGTTTTCCTTTGGTGTTTATCTCTCTGCTTTTAGCCATCTTTGGAATGGCGAGGCCAGTTTGGCGTAATGAATACCAAAGCCGTATCGCAAGTGGTATTGATATCCTGATCGCGTTTGATGTTTCGCTATCGATGGATATCGATGATTTCAGTTTCGATGGCAGGCCAATGAAACGTATCGATGCTGCCAAGAAGGTGGTAGATGCGTTCATTTCCAGAAGATCAGATGATAGGATCGGCCTAGTGGCGTTTGCGGGGCGTCCTGTCTCCATCAGCCCGATCACCTTGGATCATGATTGGTTGAGGAGTGGATTGAATCGGCTTCAGCTATTCCGCAACGGAATGGGGACGGTAAAAGAGCAGGGTACGGCGATTGGTTCTGCGCTGGCAACGGCTGCGACTCGACTCGATCATCGTGACACGAAGAGTAAGATCATTGTGTTGATCACGGATGGCGCGAGTAACTCTGGAAAAATTTCTCCGTTAGATGCGGCTAAGCATATTAAAACGCTGGGTATCAAAACTTACACGGTGGCGATCGGCACCAAGGAGGGTCGCGTTTCTGGAAGTATTCAGGCATTTCCGCGTCAGGAATTCGATCTGCCAACTCTTAAAAAAATTGCCAGCGATACTGGAGGGGAACATTTCTGGGCGCAGAACCTAGAAGACTTGGAGAGAAATTTTCAAACGATCGACAATTTAGAAAAGACCGAGTCCCGAAGCCTTAAAGTGACGGAAGATCGTGAGTTATTTATGTGGTTTATAGGGCTATCGCTGCTGGCTGCAGCAGGCGTAGTGGTTTACATGTCTGTGTATCGGACGACTGTTTGAATATGAATTTAGCAAATCCAGCATGGCTTATCGTTTGGATCTCGCTGCCACTCTTGGCAGTGGGCGCGGTATTGCTGGCACGTTTTAAAGGACAGCCTTGGGAGAAGCTGACCGCCGAGCGTTTGCGTGGAAGGCTGATTCGGACGGATCATCCGCTGCCCAGATGGTTGGCAATGGGCTTGTTGTTAGGCGCCATGGCTGCATTTGCCTTTGCTCTCGCGAGACCGCAGGGCGATGCTGGCGTGAAAACAGAAAAAGCAAAGGGTCGCAATGTGATGATTGCCTTGGACCTTTCTCGCAGCATGCGGGTAACCGATGTGAATCCGGATCGCTTGGGTCAGGGAAAAATTTTGACGTATGAAATCTTGGAGGCTTTAGAAAATGATCGTGTTGGCCTAGTGGGTTTTGCGGGCACACCATATTTATTTGCTCCTCTGACTATTGATCATGGTGCGCTACGAGAAACCGTTGAGCAAATTGACGAGCAATGGGTGCCAATGGGAGGATCTGATATATCAGCGGCTATCAAGCTAGCCACCCAAACGCTCAAAGAGACTGCACAGAAAAATAATCTGCTGATTTTAATAAGCGATGGAGAGGAACACGAAGGGGACTTGAATACAATTATTTCGGAAGCTGAGAGCGCCGGAGTGAGAATTTTTGCAATCGGAGTTGGGACGGAAGATGGAGGTTTTGTTCCACATGAGGATTACACGGGTGGATTTATAGAAGATGAATCGGGAAAAAAGGTAATAAGCCGATTGCAGGCAGATGTGTTGCGAAAACTCGCTAATTCGACAGGTGGGCAATACATCGTTGCAGGAAGCGGGGGAGATATTCCGGCAATGATCCAGACCGCTGTTCAAGGAATGGATGTGTTTGAAATGGAAGCCGGCGAAACTCGGGTCGTCATAGAATTTTTTCAATGGGCGGTGCTACCGGGAATCTTCTTCCTGATGGCCGCCATCATTGCGGGAACTCGCTGGCGCAGAGTTTCTTTGGCGGCTTTTGGCGGATTGATGATCTTGTTTGCAAGTGACGCTGAGGCAAAAGATTTACATGATGCAAAGGCTGCGTTCTATCAGGGTCGTTATGATGAGGCGCGAGATGCTTACCATTCTTTGGCAAATGAAAAATTCGGAAACGATGCAGCAATGATGCGTCTGGCTGAGGGGCTTTCAGCTTACGAAGCGAATGATATGCGCGGTGCTCGCTCTGCCTATAGTGGCGCATTGCTTTCAAGTGATGATCGTGTGGTGAGCGAGGCGCACGAGGGTATGGGAAACACTCTGTTCCAGTTAGGATGGATCGGGATTTCTGGAAGTCGTTATCCGTCAGGAAAGGCAGCTCCTGACATGGAGAAATTCGATGAGTTAGTTCGCGAACAGTTGCAAAAAATGGGTCAGGAAAATGTGCCTGAGGCTGGCAATACCAATGGATTCATTCGCATGGAAGCGGTCATGGTCAATTGGTCTGACGCGGTTCGGCATTACCGTTCTGCTTTAATAAAAAATCCAAAGGACAACAAACCGCGACAAAATGAAGAGATGACCATGGCTTATTTGAAGCGTTTGGCAGAGTTGCTGGAAGAAGAGAAAAAGCAAACTGAACAAGAAATGATGCAGCAACAGCAGCAGCAAGGTGGTGAGCCACAAGAAGCAGAAGGGGACGGGGAAGGGAACCCGAAAGATAAACCCAAAGATGGTAAGGACACCGGGGAAGATGAGCCTGGTGAAAAAGGAGATAATGAAAAATCACCCGATTCCAAAAAAGAAGGGGATCAAGAAAATGGTGAAAGCGATGGGAAAAATGGGGATCAGCCGAAAGATCAGAAAGATGGAGATGATTCGGACGATAAAAATGCAAATCCAAACGAGACACCTGAAGATAAGGCGCGTAGATTATTGAAGGAAAATTCTGATATAGAAAAAGGGCCGCTTACGCCCGGGCGGAGAGGAATTAGAATTCCAAGAAAAGATTGGTAACTATGAATGCATGGATCAAAAAAATATTTGCCTTACTGCTACTGTCGTTGACTCCAGTTGCGGGCGCCACAGTTGAAGCGAAGATTTACTCGTCGTTTTTAGCGCGGGGCGAAAAGGTATTGTTAGAAGTGAAATTTGACGGTGTGGAACCAGATGCGATGCCTGTGTTTCCAAAAATGAAAGACGTAGTTATCGAGTCTCTTGGCTACGGTCCGTCCGATCTGGTTCCGGGTAGGCGAGTTGAATATCGCTTCCAGTATGTGGTTTCCAGCTATGCGGTCGGTCAGCACATCATCCCTGAAGCTGAGGTTGTCGTCGGCGGTGTCACTCACAAAACCGCACCGATTCCGATCGAAGTTTTCAATCCAGACGACCTTATATGGAGAGAAGTAACATCTAAACCTGAGGCGGCGGCTGAGAAGGTGCGTTATGCGAGTATCATCAAGTTACCAAATAAGAAAATTTATCAAAATCAGACGGTTCAGACTGAAATCAAAATTTATGTTCCGCGTAAATTAGTGGATTCAATTGTGGATTGGGGGGTGCCAGAATTTGAGCGAGATGGACTTGCTGTATGGCGTTTTGAAGCGAGTCAGGCGCGAGGTGAGGTGAATCTTTTGGGGCAATCTTACGTGGCGATGTCTTATTGGTCGACGATGAGTGCGCTGCGTCCTGGAACGGTCACGCTCGGACCTGCGAGTGTTCGACTGACTTATTTTAAAATGATATTTGATCGCTTCACACAGCGGATGCAATTGGAGGCGGAGCTCACTGTTCCAAAATATGATTTCAAGGTCGAGGCATTGCCCGATGGTGCGCCAGAGGGATTTGATCAAGCGGTGGGGAAATTCACTCTTGGCACGGCGATCAAACAAACCGATATCACCGAGGGTGAACCATTGGCTCTGGATGTCATCGTCACGGGAAGTGGAAATCTCGATAATCTACGCTCGCCAAAAATGTTAGATTCAAGCGGTTGGAAAGTCTATGATGCAACAGCCTCCCAACGGGGTGAAGAGCGGCGTGAAATAAACGGGGTGGTAATTTTTAGTCAACTGATCCGCCCCTTGGAGTTGAAGACTTCGATTCCTCCGTTTCGGATGGTTTACTTCGATCCAGAAGAAGGGAAATACAAAACCGTAATGACTGAATCCATTCCGGTTAAGATGACACCTGCGGTGATGAGTGGCCGTTTAGAAACATCGGGTGCACCCCAGTCATTGCCTCTCCCGGTTGAGCGTATGACAGATATTCTTGGGGTCATAAATTCCGGAAGTTTATTAATGGAAAGAGAAAAAATATTTCCGTTAGATATCATACAAATCATATTCTCTCTGCTCGCATTTCTACTCATCGTAAAAGCTGTGTGGATGCGCTATGGGCATTTGTTGGAGAAAGATGAAACCAAACTGTTAATGAAAAAAGATTTCCAAAACGTGTTGAACGCGGAGGGACGTGGAGGTTTGGATTTTCTAAGAAGCGCGGGTGGATTTATTGAAAGGTGGCTTGCTACTAATACAGATGCTGAAATCAGTGAGATCATTCAAGAGCGCGATCGTTTATGTTTCAAAAAAGATAAAGAACAAGCAGAGTTGCCTGCAAAGCGTCGGCAGCAGATGTTGCGTGCGCTGCGGCGTTCAGCGTTCGGTATGTTGCTATTGGCATTTGTTTTGCCACAAGCGCGGGGTGAGGATGTGATGGAGAAAGCTTCCGATGCTTATGAGGCCGCCAAGTATGAAGAAGCAGCCAAGCTGTGGTTAGATGCTGGGCCATATGAAAAACTCTCTGCAGATACGCTTTATAACATTGGCAACTCCGCGTATCGAATGGGTTCGCCAGGTGATGCTGCGCTTTATTACCGGCGTGCCTTGGCGCGAGATCTCAGTCATGCGGAGGCACGTCAGAACTTGCGGTTCATTGAGCGGAAATATGGTTCTATCACCGTGACACGGCCTGCTTATCAATACGCGCTGGCTAGTGTTTCGCTCGATGTATGGCTTGGCATTTTGTGGATTGGCGCATGGATTTTCTTGCTCAGTATTCTAGTGTTTTTCGCAACGCGTCCAAACAATCGCCTGAGGGTGTGTGGCGTTACTGGCTTGATCATCGCGCCGCTGCTGATGTCGTTTGCCTCGCTGGGTTGTTTTTATTATCCAAATGATGCGCAGTTTGCGCCGCTAACGAAGCAGGCTGTGATCGTCGGAGATAAAGTTGTGCTGCATACGGATGCGTCGCGAACTTCGCCTGAAGTGATCGATGCGCCTCCTGGCTCATTGGCAGAGATTATTTATGAAAGTGGCAATTGGGCTTATGTGAGTTTTGCGAGTCAGACACGCGGATGGGTGCCGATTGAATTCGTTAAGAAGATAGTGCCGGATAAAAAGCCGGAGCCTCCAAAAGTATTAAAATCTGCTATCGATGGAAGCAGCGCTTGAATCAATTGGATGAACGAAGGAATTGCATGGCTTGCCCGCAGAGATGGCAGTGTGGTAGTAGGGTATGGCCCGTTTTGCGCCGCCGAGGCTACACCTGAATCCGGCGTGGCATTTTTCAAACGCAGTTTCTGTGAATTGGATGAACTCCCATGGCAGATCCCGCATCGTGTGGAGCATCTCACCTTACAACAGTTTCAGGAAAAATTTTCCGACGATTCAGGGAAATTAGAGATCGATTGGGAAACTCCAGATGCGATGCCGTTTTCGTTAGTGTTTCAGGAAATCATGAGCTGCATCGGGCAGGGCTTGATTGAAAAAACCGTTCCAGTTGTCACCGAGCGTGGAACGGTTCGTGGCGGAATGCCGCCAGGTGCGAAAATCATGGCGGCGATGTCTGCACAACGCGCACCACTGCATGCGTATGGTTGGGTCGGTGCCGATTCAGGTTTCGCAGGTGCAACACCAGAACTGCTGCTCTCGATGCGTGGCCTGCGTTTGGAAACCATGGCTCTTGCGGGAACCGCGAGGCAGGAAGATGAAGCTGTATTCGGAGTAGATGAAAAAGAAATCCGCGAACATGAATATGTCGCACAGACCTTGGTGGCCAAGTTGCTGGATCTAGGGCAGTTGAGCCGGAAAGAACGTGAGGTGATGCGTCTGGGTTCAATCGTGCATTTTCTAACAGGTATATCAGTGGATTTAGAATCGCCACAAGAGCCGCGTCGATTGCTGCGCAGATTGCATCCCACACCCGCATTAGGGCCGTTGCCACGGACCGATCAAACCATGGCAATGTTGGGTGAATGGCGTCAGCGTTTGGGTTGTCCGGTTGAGTTCGGTGCGCCGTTCGGTGTCTGGGACAACGGTGCATTTGAGGCGGTGGTGGCAATCCGTGGCTTATGGTGGCAGGGAAATAAAATATCATTGCCTGCCGGTTGTGGGATCATCGAAGCGAGCCGTTTAGTCAATGAATGGCGTGAGTTGCGTCTCAAGCGCGAGGCGGTGAAACGTTTCTTGATGTGATGAGTTTCTCGGGTTTTACTATGCTCATGAAATTGATACGAATCTTGGTGATCTGTGCCCTAGGGGTGCTTTCAGGAAATGCCGAGGAAGTCGGATTCGATGCGGTCGATGGACCGAACGTTCGTGTGATGCGGCACGATGATGGCTCCCGCACCATTTTTGTCCGAAGCCCTGATAACCGTACACTGACTAAACGGACTTTTAGCGCCAAAGGCACCGTAAACATGGTGACCATTTATCGAATGGATAAGCATGAAAACCCAACGGGGTGTAAAATTTTTGATGGTAACGGTAATGAGTTATACAAGTTTAGTTACGGCTATGACGTGAAAACTGGCAGACTAGCTGAGGAGCGAATGTTTGATTCTCGGGTCAAAAGAATCGATCCAAAAACAGGCAATGAAATGCCCGTGCGGCGGTTCATTTATTCGTATGATGCACTCGGCAATCGAAGCGCTCCCATCGCAATCACTCTGATTCCTGGATTGGATGCGGATAAGTTTTTTGGATCTGCATCCGCACTTGATTCGGATCCATTCGCCGCGCCTAAGGGTCGCTAATTTTCAGTGTGATGATTTCATATAAAAATTTAAACAAGCAACTGATTGTTGCCGCGCTTGGTGTGGGCGGTTGGGTGTTAAGTTCAGATCAATCGCCCAAACATTGTTCATCAACCGTGGAGG
>JANPJY010000026.1:0-16027 GCA_031425735.1 Akkermansiaceae bacterium
GGGGAAGATTTGGCGTTTTCTTGAAACGACTCCGGGGGCGGCGTAAAGGGTGTCATCGATGCGACTGAAGGGCAGGGCTGCGATAATTTTTTCTGGGCCGACTGCGAGGACCATGCTTTTGAGTAGGGCGACATCGGTGATCACTAGGACTGCGATGTTGTAGCCTTTTTCAAATTGGAGATCGCGTAGGGCTTTTTCTAACTCATCGCGACGGGCTTTGAAGCCGTGGAGGTCACGTTCCTCGACTTGGGAGACGCTGATGAACATGCCTTGTTCGTTAAATTCTTTGCGGTCGGTGTGGATGATTTCCTCGGCGGTGCCGTTTGCCATGAGCGATCCAACGGCGAAAAATTCTGCGGCAAACTCTTTGGCATCGACTTGTGCGATACCGCTGAGCCAGATCAGCATTTTTTTATCGAGCGCAGTGGTAGTTGGGGATGTTAGGCACAAGGTATCGGAAACGATACCGCCGCAGAGGCAAAGCGCGACGCTTGGCTCAGGTTTGAGATCCCTATGGTAAAATTTACGAGCGACGAGCGTGCACGTTGAGCCGACCGGTTCATTGAGGTAACGGATGGGTTCGCGCGAAACGAGGTCGCCGGAGAGGCGGTGGTGATCGATGACTTCCGTGATCGTGGCTTCTTCGATCCCGGTGATGGCTTGGGCGTATTCGTTGTGATCGACGAGTGCGAAGCGAAGTTTCGGTGGATCGACTAAATCCGATTTTGCGAGCACCCCGACCATCTTATCCGAGCCGGTTTCCATGACGGGAAACAGGTCTTGATCGACGGCGACGAGTTCTTTGCGGATTTTGGAAACGGCTTCTTTGGAGTTCACCGAGATAAAATTGGTTTCCATCACGTGGCGCACTGTGCGTGAGCAACGGATGAGTGTGCTGGCGCTGGCCGTGTCTTGGCGGCAACGCAGGAGGACGGTGCCTTTGGAAATGGCGAAGTCTTGGATTTCTTGAGAGACGACATTTTGTCCCGTGACTAACAAAGCTCGTGCGCCAGACTCGATGGCGTGGCGTTGGACGATGGGTCGGTCTCCACAGATCACGAGGAAATTTCTGAGGTTACCTTCATCTGCTGCCTGCTTGAGACGGGCTTTCACCGTGTCTTGCGAGGAGGCACCGACCAGGAGAATGAGGTCTTCTTCTTCGTCTTGATCACAAATTGTTGCGCCTAAACTTTCTGCATCGAGTGTTTTAGCGAGATTGTTGAGCGAGGCGTGCACGGTCCGGACGCTGATGCCCTCGGTGTTTGCGGGGAGGAGAAGTTTGAGCAGGTTAAAGTATTGAAGCATTCCGGCAACTGTGCCGTTTTCATTCAGGACAGGGACGCAGCGGACCGATGCACCGAGCATCCGGTTGTAGGCGGTGAGGAAAGTATCGGACGGTTTTACGGAAATGACCTCGCGTTTGCATATCATTCCAGCATTGGTGCGGGCATCGGTTAAAAGCTCCGGAGCTTCGAAACCGGCTCTATCGAGCACCCATCTGGTGCGTTGTGAAACATCGCCGCAACGTGCTGCTATGGCATTGGGTTCATCACCGCAGGCACGAAGCAAGGCGGCATGACCGATGGCAGAGCAAACCGCATCAGTATCGGGATTTTTGTGTCCGATGACGTAAAAGGGGAACATCTCCACATCTTTTGTTTATATGCCAAAAAGTGCAATCTAAAATCTTAAACTTTAAACTCTAAACATCAATAAAGAGCAATCTCATGGCCTCCGCGCCATTAGATGAATGGGGATCTCCTCTAACGCCCATTCTAAATTGAGATTTAAAATTTAAAGTTTCACATCCTTTCCGGGCAGCGGATGCCTAGGAGGCCTAGGCCTTGTTCGAGGATGGTGGAGGTGAGCTTACAGAGGGCGAGTCGGCTGGATTTGAGGGGTTCTTCGGATTTCAGGACGGGGCAGGCCTCGTAGAAAGAGTGGAAGGCGCGGGCGAGTTCTAACAAGTAGTTCGCGAGGAGGTTGGGACGGTGATCCTCGATGACCATCGGCAAAACCTCACCGAAGCGGGCAAGGAGACGGGCGAGGTGGATTTCCTCGGATTTCCCTAACTGGATCGAAACGACAGTGGCATCGAACTCACTGTCGAGTTTCCGGAAGATAGCGCGGATTCGGACGTAACTGTTTTGCAGGTAAGGTGCAGTATCGCCATGGAGAGCGAGCATGCGATCCCATGCAAACACGTAATCCGTGAGTCGATTCTGGGAAAGCTCGGCGAATTTCACTGCGCCAATCCCAACGATTTCCGCGATCTCTTCGGCGTCTTTGCCTTGGAGCTCTGGGTTTTTTTCGGCGATGGCCGCGGCGGCGCGCTCGACGGCTTCTTCGAGCACATCGGTCAGGCCGACGTTGTCGCCGGAGCGGGTTTTCATGAGTTTTCTATCCTCACCGAGGATGGAACCGAAGGAGATATGGCGGAAGTCGCCGGTTTTTCCCCAACGTTGTGCGGCCTCAAAAATCTGGCGGAAATGGAGTTGTTGCGGGACGCCGACGACATACCAAACCTGATCTGCGTTCCAGGTATCGATGCGATATTGGATGGTCGCGAGGTCGGTGGTGGCGTAGAGGAAACCGCCATCGGCCTTGCGAATGATCGCTGGATTATCGGTCCAACCGTCTTCGCGGTGGACTTTGAACGGATCTTGGCTGGGGTCTTTCGAGTCGTCTGAAAAAATGCACACCGCGCCGTTGCTTTCACGGGCGAGGCCTTTTTCGAGAAACTCATCGACCAAGCCGGAAAGCATGTCGTTGTAGTAACTCTCACCAAGCCAGTGATCGAATTTCACATCCAAGCGATCGTAGATTTTCTGTAGACCGAATTTCGAAACATCGATGCATTGCTGCCAGATCGCGAGGTTCTCGGAATCTCCAGCTTGGAGTTTTACAAGCTCGGTTTTGCAGGTTTCTAGCACCGCCGGATCGTCTTTGGTCGAGGCGTTGACCTCGCGATATACGCGTACCAGTTCTTTGATCGGATCTTGTTCGAGTGCTTCGTGATTCAAGCGAGTTTTCCAACCATGCAAGATCATGCCAAACTGTGTGCCCCAATCGCCGATGTGGTTGTCAGCAATGACTTCGAAGCCAAGGAAACGCGCGATGCGGCAGAGGGAGTCACCGATGATCGTCGAGCGGATATGGCCGACGTGCATGGGCTTGGCAACATTGGGCGCGGAGAAATCGACCACGATGCGTTTGCCTTTTCCTAGCTCCGGCGTGCCGAGACGTGGATCTTTCAGCAAGCCTTCCGCGTAGGCGGCGTAGGCTTCTGGGAGGATGGTGAAATTGATGAAACCCGGGCCATCGATTTTCGCCGTTGCGAGCCCATCGATATCGACCGCGTTGAGGATTTGTTCAGCAAGCGCGCGGGGATTGGATTTCATCCGTTTTGCTAAAACCATCGCGGAGTTGCTTTGGTAATCGCCGAAACGGAGATCGGCTGCGGCCATGAGATTGGGTGCAGTCGGCTCGCCTAAAACCGTTTCAAGGGCTATGGAGAGGCGGGATTCGAGATTTTGAAGGAGGGTCATGGGTAATACTAAATAGAAATTTGAACCAGAGATGGACGCAGATGAACGCAGATTAAAGAGAATTTTAAAAATCTATATTTATCTGTGTCCATCTGCGTCCATCCGCGGTTCGATTTAAAAATCTAAGCTAATGAAGAGAGCGGCTGGAAATAGGTAAGATCGTTAGATCTATTTCAGCAAGGCTCTTTGTCGGTGCCGATGCGGACGGGTTTTGGATCTAGGATTTCCAAAATTTCTTCGCGGGTGTTGGCGGCGGCTAGTTGGCGGCGGACTTCGCAATTGGTGAACATTTTTGCGATCGCCGCTAGGGTGCGGAGATGGAGGTGGTAGTCTGTCCGGGGAACGATGAACAAAATGATGAAATGCACCGGGGCGTTGTCGTGCGCCGCGAAGTTGATCCCTGGTTTTGAGCGACCAAAGATGGCGACGACGTTTTCCAGGGTATCGGAGAATGTATGGGGGATCGCCACACCAGAGCCGATTCCTGTGCTGATGAGTGCTTCGCGTTCTTCGAGAGCTTTGAGGATTTCGTCGTAGTTGCTTTTCGGGATGTCTCCGCGCTCGGTCAGTAAGTCGACGAGTTCAACGATCGCAGGTAAATGCTCGGTCGCTTTCATATCCAAAAGGATGCGATCTGTATCGAGCAGTTTGCCTAACTTCATAAATATCCCGTTTTAAAACCAGTAACGCTGTCGGCGGCTGGAAGGCGGAATTATCGCTCAAGCAGTGGGTTTGCAAGAAGTTTTCTAAATCGGAATATTTCCAAAAGAGTACAAGCTTTGGGTGGAGCCCGCCGCCGCAGGCTCTGGACTGCTGCGGTTCTTCATCCGCAGCTTTCAAGGTGGATGATTTCAAACGGAGATTCTCGGTGATACCCCACCATTCCGATCATCAACACTAAACCCAAGAGCTGTGAAGAATCACGGCAGTCCAGAGCCTCCGGCGAGTTGTCACGGCTTTGAGGTTGAAGTCTGCGTTATGCTTCTTAAAAATCACAGATGACGCACTTTTTCCCTCATCAAAGACGACTGGTCGCTTTGGGTCGCGGGTAGGCGTGGAATAGCCTAATAATCATGAAGCAAATCGTTACCATACTCATTCTGGCGTTCGTCGTTACTGGCTCAGTTTTCGCTGATGAAGCTCCCGTAGATGCTCGTGAGGCAGAGCTCGAACGCTTGGTCAAACGAGCCCCAAAACTGCATCTTAAGAATCTTATCGATTACAATCTGGAGAAGCTCGACGCGGTGTATAAGGCTGCTCTCAAGTCCGCCGAGGACGAAGATCATCGCAAGGCGCTCGAAGCTTCACAGAAAGCTTGGCTGGAGTTTTTCGCAGCAGATGGAGTCGTCGCAGGATGGAATGCGAAGGGAGGAAGCTACGCGTATCCTGCACAAGTGGAGCAGAGAGTATATCAGGTTCGGTCGCGAATCTATCAACTATCAACACCGTTCATGCAGGGCTGGCAAGCAGTTCCCCGTGTTCCAAATCCACGTGCAGATAGATGAATCGGGTGTGTTTGCTTACCCGAAATATCTCTGAATCTGTGACCTAGGGCGTTGCCCTAGGCTTTCGTGTATTGCCCTTTCAGGGCGGTGGAGTTTCCTAATATCTTATAACCAATCACCCATAACGTCCTAAAAACCGCAATCACATCTGCGGCTTTTAGGATTACTTAACCTTGCAACTGAGCCTTCCCGACTGCATGGAGGGGGGCGCAGAGCGAATTCATGAGCAGAACCAGCAAAGAGATCATCATCGGCACCCGGGGCAGCGAGCTGGCTTTGGTGCAGGCCACGGCGACCCAGGGCTTGTTGTCGGAGAAATTTCCGGAAATGGAAATCAGCCGCCAGATCATCAAAACCACGGGCGACCGTCGGACGGATGTCTCGCTCGCCAATGTGGCGAAGGCTGAGGGCACGTTTGACAAAGGCGTGTTCATCAAAGAGCTCGAAGAGGCGCTGGCTGATGGTTCGGTGGATATCGCGGTGCACAGTTTGAAAGACATGCCGACTGTGATCGATCCAAGATTCGAGCTCGCGGCGACGCTTGAGCGCGCTCCGGTTCGCGATGTGTTGCTGACGAAACAGGCAGGTGGGTTATCGGCTTTGAAAGCAGGGGCAAAAGTCGGCACCAGCAGTGTGCGGCGCGCGAAGCAGATTGAGTTTCTTCGGCCAGATTTAGTGTTGGTTGATCTTCGCGGAAATGTCCCGACCCGAATCGAAAAGCTCGCGCAAGGCGACGATTACGACGCGATCCTGCTCGCCGAGGCGGGTTTGGTGAGGTTGGGTTTCATCCCAGAATTTCCTGAAAGCGATGACGAATTGGTCGCGGCATCGGCGCCGGTGTTTTGCACGCGGCTTGCGGAGGATATCTTTTTCCCAGCCGCAGGGCAGGGGGCGATTGGTTTGGAAATCCGAAAAGGGGATGCTCGGTCGCTCGTAATCGCGAGCTCGATTGGTCATGCGGAAACGTGGATCAAGGTCACTGCGGAACGCGAGTTTCTGCGGTTGCTCGATGGTGGCTGCCACACACCGGTCGGCGTCTATTCTCATCTAACAGGTTCAGAAATACATCTTCACGCCCGCGTTTTTCCAGAAACTGGCGGACAACCAAAAATCGGTTCCGCCACGGACACCGATCCCATCCAAGCGGCACTCAAACTTTTTCAATCCCTCAAATGACATCCAAAGGAATCTGCTATCTAGTCGGCGCCGGCCCCGGCGACCTCGGTCTTGTAACTCTACGCGCGAAGGAGTGCATCGAAACAGCCGATGTGCTTGTTTACGATGCGCTCAGTAGTCCGGAATTGCTGCGTTGGACCAAGCCTGGCTGCGAAAAAATCTATGTCGGAAAACGCGCGAAAGATCACGCAGTCCCGCAGGATCAGATCAATCAGATGATCGTCGATTTCACTAAAGCGGGAAAAATCGTCACTCGTTTGAAAGGCGGCGACCCGATGATTTTCGCACGCGGTGGCGAAGAAGCGGCGGAGTTGGCGGATGCGGGCGTGGCGTTTGAAATCGTTCCGGGAATCAGTTCTGCGATCGGTGGGCCGACGTATGCGGGGATTCCGGTCACGCATCGCGATCACAACACTCAGCTCACGATTTTCACGGGGCATGAGGATCCGACCAAAGGTTTCACATCCATCGATTACGCTCAGCTCGCGAAAGCTCCGGGCACGAAAGTTTTCCTGATGGGTGTCGCGCGTTTGCGTGAAATCACAAGCTCATTCATCGAGCACGGAGCCGCTGCGGATACGCCGATCGCGCTGGTGCGTTGGGCGACCACTGGATCGCAATGGACGATCGAAGGAACCTTGGAAACGATTGCCGACATCGCTGAGAAGGCTGGATTTTCATCGCCTGCGGTGGCTGTGATCGGAAGCGTGGTGAAAGAACGCGCAAAGATCAATTGGTTCGAGAAGCGTCCGTTATTCGGAAAGAAAATCGTTGTGACTCGCACCCGCGAGCAAGCGGGTGATCTCAGCAAACGCCTCCAAAACCTCGGCGCGGATGTGATCGAGCTGCCGACGATTCGGATCGAGCTCCCCGAAGACCGCGAGGGATTTGCGGAAGGTGTCACTCATGCGCACGAATACGATTGGTTGATTTTCACCAGCCCGAACGGAGTTGAGAAATTCTTCGATGCGTTCTTCGCGACCTTTGATGACGCACGGAGTTTGGGAAATCCAAGGATTGCCGCCATCGGGCCGGGCACCGCCGCGAAGATTCGCGAATACCGGATCGGTGTCGATTTGCTCCCGAAGAAATTTGTTGCCGAAAGTTTGTTAGATGCTTTCAAAGAAATCAACATCGAGAACCAAACTGTGCTCTGGATTAAAGCAGCAGAATCTCGCGATGTGATTTACGATGGCCTGATGAAACTCGGCGCGATTGTTGATGAATGCATCGCGTATCGCACCGTCCCAGAGTCCGATGATCCGACTGGTGCTCAAGCGAAATTCATCGAAGAAGGCGCGGACATGGTGACCTTCACTTCGTCCTCAACCGCCGAACATTTCTTCGCACTAGGTTTGCCATGGCCGGAGAAATGCGTTGCTGCAAGTATTGGCCCCGTGACCACCGAGACTCTGAAATCGTTAGATCACAAGCCAGCGGTCGAAGCTGCCCAGCATGATATCCCGGGGCTAGTGAAAGCGATTGAGAATTATTTCAAAAGGTAGGGTCGACTCCTTCGACAAGCTCAGGACATGTGCCGCCGTCGCCGACCCAAATCAAAAATATCAACGCGGGATTCATTTAACGGACGTGTGACCTTCCTCAACGACCTCCTCATTCTTCCTGAACAGGACGTTATTGTCAGCTTCACTTCGATGCAGGATGAAACAGAAAAGCGAATTGTCTGGGGTTGCTGGATCCGTGAGGAAGCTGATTCGGTGGTTTATACGGCGCTGAGGACTGCCAAAGCCTGGCGCCGTGGTCATATGAGATTCGAGGTGACCAGCTTACTTGGAGCAATGATACCGGCATTTCTACTTGGAATAAAATAACCGAGACAGACATACCTGAGATCTTGCGGAACCGTGGGATTAGTTTTTTGGAGCAGTTGAGCGGCCATACGCCACCCGAATATACAACAGCAGAACAAGCCGCCGTATCCGACGCCGATAAACCACCAACTTAAATTCAAGCTTCCATCCCGCCGCGGATGGGCTCAAACGTTCGCCAAGAAAAAATGCAACCACGAGTGATCAACATATTCGAGTTAATTATGCTGTGTGCTTGGTTCTCCAGCGGATTTGTGCCCGGGTATTTCGTAGCTGCAAGCAAGGGATTGATTCCCGGCCTGATTATTGGATTTTTCATCTTTATCCTGGTTCTTGTCGCCTATGGACGTTGTAGGATCGCTCTTGAACGGCGTGGAAGAAAACCAACGGAATAATAAAATCTAATTTAAGATGCCTGGAGTTCCTCACTTCCAACGTTCTAAGGGGCAGTATCTGATTACTAAATTTGTGGTAAAAATACTTCACATCTTCCCCAGAAACTCCTGAGCAGTTTCATAAAGCGCTTGCCTCTTCTGATCGGAAAACTTTTGCCAATTTCTCGCCATCATGGATGAGCGGGGATTTTTTAGGAAGAGCTCTTGGTGGTCGCCGACGAAGGTCCAGAACAGGGCGTCCCAGATTTCGGTCCAAGGGCCTTTGATTTCGTCGGACATTTTTAGGACGTAGTTAGATCCGGAGATGTAGGGCTTGGTGGTGAACGTTCCTCCATCGGCGAACTGCGACATGCCGTAAACATTTGGAACCATGACCCAATCATAGGCGTCGATGAAAAGTTCCATGAACCATTTGTAAACTTCGTGGGGATCGAAGCGGCAGAGCAGCATGAAATTGCCGAGCACCATGAGTCGCTCGATGTGATGGCAGTAGGCTTCGTCGTGAAGTTGGCGGATGATGCGATCGATGGGAGGGATGCCGGTAGTAGCGTCGTAAAAGGATTTTGGAATAGGACGTGTGTGTTGGAAGAAATTGAGGTTGCGGATTTCTGTGCCGCGGTGGCGGTAGACGCCATGCATGAACTCCCGCCAACCGATGATTTGGCGGATGAATCCCTCAAGTGAATTCAGCGGAACGCGAGCTTGATGGGCGAGCGCGGCATCGACGATTTCCTGAGGCGTCAGCAAGCCGATGTTCAGCATCGGTGTTAGGACGGAGTGATTGATGAAAGCGTGTTCGGTGGAGATCGCGTCTTCGTAGATACCGAAGTCTTGGAAGCGTTCGCTGATAAACGTTTTCAACCAAGCTTTGGCATCGGCGCGGGTGACGGGGTAGCGAAAGGTTTTGGCGTTTCCCGGGTTGTTAGGAAAATGGGTTTCGATGTGTGCGATCGCGGCTTTAACGTGGGGGTTCTGTTGGGTTTTCGGCGCGAAGGGCGGAGTGAATGATTTGGGGAGTTTTTTGCGATTGTCTTCATCAAACGACCATTGCCCACCGGTCGGGTTGCCATCGGCATCGACGAGGATGCGCATGCGTTTCCGCTGGGCTTGATAAAACGTCGCCATGAAAGGTTTTTTGCGACGGGCGATGTGTTCTTCGAGAAACTCCGGTGGTGAGAGAAACGCGGGAGATGGATGGATGTGGAGTGAAACGCCACGCGCTTTCGCAAAGGCGTCCAAACGCTTTTCGAGAATGAAATCGTGTGGATTAGCGAGGTGAATTTCAGTTAGTTTTTTGGGAAGCTTGTCTCGGTAATCCTGAGTGTGAAGAATGACGATTACTTCATACCCAAGCGCCTTAAGTTCTTCCGCGTATGCCTGCATCGAAGCACGGTGCAGGACGAGTTTTTGTTTGTGAAACGCGACCGGATAATTGGGATCATTTCCGAACATCAATGGGTCTTCAGCGAGATAGATGGGTCTGCCTTTCGCGAGGGCGGGATGGTTTTCAAAAAGTTGATGAGGAAAAACGAGCGTGGCGGATGACATCGGGTAGGCGGTTAGATGGATGTTTTGGCTTTTGCGTAAGGCAAGCGGGTTGGCTGGCTGAGTTGGAAATAGGTATCGAGAGCCGTGGAGGCAAGCGAACCGATGGCGGTAAGATCAATCGAGCCATCGGCTGCGAGATGTTCTTCATGGAGCTGCACCAAGCGGACTTTACCGACGATGAGGATCGTGTCGTTAGCGGTGATAGGGATGGTTTCGACTAGATCGAGGGCAAAACGGAAGCGCGATTCAGCGACAAATGGCGCGGCGATTCCGGGTTCGAAGTGAGGCGTCAGTCCGGTGGCGGTGAATTCTGAGACGTCGCGAGGGTAGCGGGCAGAGCAGTGATGCGCTTGTTCGAGAATGCCGGAGTGGACGTGATTGATGGTGTAGGAACGGGTTTCGAGGATGTTGGCGAGGGTGTGTCGATCAACCAGATCAGGTCGGGAGACCAGGCCAATCAAAGCTGGATTCGAGCCGAGGTGGGTGACCGTGGAGAACGGGGCGAGGTTGGTTTGGCCAGCACGATTGGCCGATCCGATCAGGGAAATCGGTTTCGGACCCGGTAGAGTGTTGGCGAATTGCACGCGTACGAACTTATCCATCGCTTCGATGTCTGTTAGATGGATGTTTTTCATCTGGCTTACTACTAAGCGAGGTTTTCTAGCTGGGAAGTAGAAAGTTTTGGAAAATCTGCTAGGATAGCTAATGCTAATAACATTCACCCCACCGCGTAACAGGCGGTCGGACATCAGATTACCCCGAGTTGCCTAGGCTATCTCAAAATCAAGTCGCTGGCACATCTATCCAACATCCTTTTTCATGGGATTGGATGGAGAGCTCAGCAAGTTGAACGCCTTTGGCGCCTTCGCGGAGGGTCCATTTAAAGGGAGTATCGATGGCAACGTGTTTGAGGAACATTTCCCACTGGATTTTGAATGCGTTGTCGAAGTTGAGTTGATCGGGGACTTCGGTCCAGTTGTCGTAGTAATTGATCGGTGAGTCGATGTCTGGATTCCAGATCGGGCGAGGGGTGACGGACTGATGTTGTGCCCAGCATTTACGGAGGCCGACGATGGCGGAGCCTTCGGTGCCATCGACTTGCATGGTGAGCAAATCGTCGCGGCGGACGCGAACATTCCATGAGGAGTTGAACTGGCAGGTGACGCCAGTATCGGTTTCGAAAAGGGCGTAGGCGGAGTCGTCGGTGGTGCAGGTGAAAGGTTTTCCAGCTTCATCAAAGCGCTGGGGGATATGGGTCGCAGCTTTGCAGAACACGCGAGTGACGTTGCCGAAAAGGTTATCAATCACGTAGCGCCAGTGGCAGTGCATATCGACGATCATGCCGCCGCCGTCTTCGGCGCGGTAGTTCCATGAGGGGCGTTGGATGGGTTGTCCTTCGTGTTCGCCGGTGAAAACCCAGTAACCAAACTCGCCGCGCACGGAGAGGATTTTTCCGAAGAAACCTTGTTCCTTCAAAAGCTGGAATTTACGAATCCCTGGAAGCCAGAGTTTGTCCTGAACCGTTCCGTTTTTGACTCCGGCTTTCTCAGCGATTTCAGCAATACGTATCGCTTCGGAGTAAACGACGGCGGTGGGTTTTTCGCAGTAAACGTGTTTTCCAGCAGCGATGGCGCGCTCAAGAAACGGTATGCGGTGCGGGGTGCCGGAGGCATCGAAAAAGATTTCGTTGTAGGGATCGGCGAGGGCTGCATCGAGATCGGTGGAGAAACGTTCGACTCCATGCTTTTTCGCAAGATCGGAAAGTTTGTTAGAGTTCCGTCCGGTGAGGATGGGATCTGGGATGAGGCGCGAGCCGTCTGGGAGGAGAACGCCGCCTTGGTCGCGGATCGCGAGGATGGAGCGCACGAGGTGCTGGTTGGTGCCCATGCGTCCGGTGACGCCGTTAAGGATGATGCCGATTTTTTTCATAAATTTTAAATTCTAAACTTTAAATCTCAAGGAAGAGGCTGGAGTTATGCTTTTAACCGCGAATCCGACTTCGCCAAGGCTACGACGGACAAGTGAACGCGAATGGACGCTAATAAAGAGGAAGGTAGGATTGGATTCGCGTTCATTGGCGTTCATTCGTGTTTCTCTTTTTTTAGAGTGGTTGTGTGCTTTCTAGGATTTTTTTAAGGAAGTCGTGTTGGTTCATCGCCCAGTATTTGCGGGAGAAGATTTCGACTTCTGAGTGGCCGGTGAAGTTGGTGGAGCGGATCATCTTGAGGATGCGCGGGGTGGCGTTGACGCCTTCGCCGGGGAGGCCGCGATCTAACAAGGGATGATCAAAATCGGGTTTGAACTCGCAGATGTGGAACGCAAAGAGGTGGCCGTTGTTGGCGCAGGTTTGGATTTCTTGTTCCAGATTGGTTTCCCACCAGACATGAAACGTATCGACCGCGATTCCGACGAGCGGGTGATTGATGCGTTGCGCGAGGATATTGGCGTCACGCAGAGAAGCGACGGCTGAGCGATCTCCCGCATACATGGGGTGGAGCGGCTCGATGGCGAGTTTGATTCCAGTGGCCTCGGCGCGTGGAAGGAGTGCACGGATGCCGGCTTCGATTTGTTCGAGGTTTTGCTCAGGGGATTGGCCAATCGTTGCGCCGCAAACCAAGACGATCATCGGCAAGCCAACTAGCTCGGCTTCTTCCATCGCTTGCAGGTTTTGGGTGATCGCAGCCTCGCGATCGGGTGCGGAGAGCGCGGTGAAAAATCCGCCACGAACGAGGGAAATGGGAGTGAGTCCACTATCGGCGAGATGGGTTCTCACTTTCTTTAAATCCTGTCCGGCGATGGTTTCACGCCAGATCGAAATTCCGCCGATGCCTGCACGGGAGTAATTCTCGATGCATTCACCAATCGACCATGGCTGGTTGGTGAATGTGTGGATGGCGATTTGTTGGGGAGACACAGCTTTAGTTGAATAGGATTAAGCAGATTCGCCGACGATGAATTTTCCTACGACTCGGTGGATCAGTTTTTGAGGAATGTGATTGATGATTTCTTGTTCCAGACCCGATGCGGCGGCTTTGGCAAGTTCGAGAACGGGCATGCTGACGGTGGTTAGAAGCGGACGAGATAATTGCCGGACGGGTGAGTCGTCGAAGCCGGTGACGGAGATGGACTTGGGGACAGCGACGCCGATTCGGTCTAACTCGCTGAGAACTACTGTGCCCATGATGTCGTTAACACAGATGAGCGCGTTGTATTTTTTTGAAAGGCTGAGAATTTTTGCGTTGGTGACGCCGTTGATATTTGGAAAGGCATGGGTGTCTTTTACGGGATCGAATTCAATACCCAGTTGTTTGCATGCGGCATCGACTCCACTCAGGCGTTCATCGTGAATTTGTCCGAGTTCATCGAGTGTGACGAAAGCGGGTTTGAGATTTTTTCCGCGTCGGTTGAAAAGGTGAGAGACGATCTCGTTCATGCCAGCGCTGTTTTCAGATGCCAAGCAAGGGATGCCGGGAATGTCGCGGTTGACGACGACGAAAGGAGTTTTGTTTTTCTTGAGCTGTTTCAGCGTGTCTTCGGAAGGACGATGGAATGCGAAGATGAACCCGTTGATGTCGCCACCTTTTTTATGGGGATAGGGTTTGAAATCTTTGCTACTGGTTTCGCAGACCAGATTGATTCCACAGTGGTGGAAGCCGGATTGGATGCCTTCAATGAGTGAGGCGAAGTCGTAGAACAAGGAACGCTCCGGCTCGATGTGGCGGGGAAGGATGAGTTTGATATTTAAAATCGAACGCCCGCGGTGCTTACTAATGTTGCGTTTTTTGTAACCCATCAAATCAGCCTGATGCTGAATTTTCGTAACCAGAGCGGGATCCACCAAGCGTGATTGGTTCAGCGCACGAGAGACGGTAGCGGTGGAGATCCGCATTTTCTGAGCGATGTCGGTGATGGTCGTCATGGTTGGAAGGTTCGACATTAGTATCCCAGACGAGCTACGCAATCGGCAAGGATTTCGCTTTCCCAAGCTGGACGTTTGGCAGACTTGGGATGAGTGAGTGGGGAAGGGCAGCGACCAATGAGGTTTTGAAAAATGGCGCAGGAATGTTTGTAAGCTGGCACCGGAGCACGGAACGCGATGTTACCGAGGTATTGGATGTCGTCGGTGAGTTTCGCGTAACGGTCATCGCCTTCTAACCAATATTTGTCGCGCAGGGCAAACAGTTCAGGACAGAAAGCTGCGAGTCCGAGCAAGTAGTCGGAACCGTATTCAGTCATGTCTATCGCGAGGTCGTTGCCAGTGAAAATTTTAAAATCGGGTCGCACCTGATTGCGGATTTCGAGGCGGCGCAACTCAATGTCGCGTTCCAAGGAAGAATGTTTGATGCCTTTGAGCGAGGGAATTTGAATCAGGCCTTTAAATGTTTCTTCGTTAAAGATCATTCCGTTTGGAGCGAACATGGCACCGAGTTCGAATGCGACTACTGACTTATAGCCAGCGCAAACTTCAGCGTAGAGATCGACGATTTGCGCGGGTGACCATTGGTGAAATCGGGTGGTTTGGAAAAGTATGGGGGTGCCGCCGTGAGAGACGATCTCATCCATTTGGGTTTTATAAAGCTGCACCAGATCGCCCTCGAGTCCTTCGACAAAGGCACCTGCGATGAAGTCGCGGCGTCCGGCGATCGTTTGAGTCGTGAGCTCCAACATGCGAGTGCGCTCTGCGGAGGTGAGATAATTTGCGTAGCCCGTATCCATGTTCACCGCGCAACCAAGTCCCGCATCAGTGGTACGGGCAACGGCGGCTTGGAACGCATCCTCAGCTATCGTGCCATCGGAGTTGAAGGGTAATAAACATGCGGCGTATCCGGTGGCTTGACGATGCAGCTTTTTTGTCAGGTGGCGTTGCGAGAGAGACATATGCTTAGCTATTTATCTCTCATATAATTTACATGCAAACTATTTTTCTGCGTTTGTAGAATTTTTTGTCATGACATCTGGAAGGGTTTGCGAAAGATCAACTCATGTACGAGGCGACAGGTAAAATTAAGGTGATCTATGATACGCAGTCTTTTCCGAGTGGATTTTCCAAACGGGAATTTGTGGTGACGACAGCGGACAGCAAGTATCCGCAGGATTTGAAGTTCGAGGTCGTGAAAGACAAGTGCTCGATTTTGGACAACTACAAAGAGGGCAGTGATGTCGTAGTGAACTTCGATGTCCGTGGAAACGAATACAACGGCAAATACTACGTGAACTTATCCTGCTGGAAATTGTCGGGTGGCACGGGTGGTGGCGGCGGTGGTCGTAATAGCGAATACTCCCAAGAATCGCCTGCCGAGCCTTCGCCAGAAGATCTCCGCAAGACGGATGATTTCGATGACGATATTCCGTTTTAGTATTTCTCAGCCATCGGACTCCCAATACGCGCGTAGAGCTCGATTTGCTTGCTGGAGTTTTCTAGCAAGTCTTTCGCTAGGGTGACTTTTCCCGGTTCGAAAATCGTGATGGTGGATGAACCACCGAACGCGAAGTAGCCTTTCTCTTCACCTTTTTCAACCAACTGGTTGGGGGTGTAAGTCTGATGGATGGACCCAACGCAGGTGGCGCCAATTTCGAGGAGCAGAATGGTTCCGAAATGTTCGGTTTGGAGTTGGGTGATGGTGCGCTTGTTGGTCCAGAGATAGGAGAGTTTCTTGGCGAGCGCGATGGGTGAGACGGAAAACAAGGGACCCGGGATCGTGCGGGTTTCCGATGGGATTCCTGCGGCGGGGAAATGGAAGCGATGGTAATCGACCGGGCACAACCGCGAGAGCACCAGCGAGCCGTTGGAGCTTCCCAGGTCGCGCACCTGGACCCTGCGCAGCGCGCGGTCGACCTTGAAGGCCACGTGGCGCCGGGACAAGAAGACATCATCGGTGAACACGACGTCGCCGGACTCCCGACCGATCACGGTCTCGTCGCGATACAGGTGGAAGACATCGCGCGGAATCCCTTCGCTCGTCAGCTGCACCAGGCGCGCGAGGCGCGGCTGGTCGGGCGTCCCGAAGAGCATGACGCCGTAGTTC